>JADGFA010000065.1 GCA_016744065.1 Gammaproteobacteria bacterium | reverse complement strand
AAAATGGATTAACAATCGACCCAGAAAATGTTTAAATTACCAAACACCCTACGAAACATTTAGGATAGCTAGTGGTGCACTTGTAGGTTGAATGTGGCATATTGCTTACCTTCTTAGCTGGTGAAGCCGACTTTTTATCAGATGATAAACGTTCATAATTAATCGTAGCAGAATTATTTTTTGCATTAGGCGATGCAGCGGAAACCTCTGCATTAAGCATTACTAGACAACAAGATAAAGATAAAAAGGAAAAACCTAATTGTTTTTTAGCGATTGTTTTAATTTTCATAAAATTCCTGAATATGCATTAAGTGTTTTATGCTTTACATTTAATATTGTTGTAGACACTCAACTCCTTATCTTGCCTGAGAATTAGGCACACTCGTTCGCTTACCAAATATTGAATCCGCTTCGTCAAAATTATTTGATGTAGCAGGTGCAAACTTTAATTTTCCGCTATTAATTTCTGGTGTACTATTAGTTTTTCGTATAGACGGCTGGTTTGATTTCTGCTTTGTACCTTTAGACGTAGTGCGAGCAGTTGGTTTTATTGTTTTTTTATTTTTTGGTATGGTAGATGACGATGTCGTTACTACTTTACGTTTTGCAGGCGGCTCTACTCGCTGTTTAGGTTGCATAATCGGCGTACTCATGGATCTCGTTTGTGACCGAGAAATCATTGGCTTTGCAATGGTTTTTTTCGTAGGCACAACTAATGGGTTAGCTAATGATTTATTCATAGGTGCAATAGATTTTGCAGGTATTCGAGGCGAGCCATTATTGCTTCCAGAAACAGGGTTGATATATGCATCTTGCCCAGTAAATATCGGTTTATTAGAGCCGTCAACCGCTCTATAAGAACCCATGCAAGACGAATAATTTTCTCTGCATGTTTTTTTTTCTTTCTTAACACACGGAGAAACTCCTAGCATTTCAGAAATCCCACCTTCATTACATTTCCCTTTCGCCCCATTCAAACAATCAGTCCTCTGAGTAGTGCATCTACCTATTTTATCCTGGTGACCTTCAGGTGTTTGGTCTGCTGCATTAGCATTAGGTATTGAAGCGACACTAACAATTAAACTACAAATGAAAATTGAATTGAAAGAACATCTATTTTTATTTTTTTTCATATTAATAACCTTTCTACAAAAATTTATATTAATAACCAGTTGCAATCAGTTTGATACATTCCAAAACAATTGCCTTCTAGCCTTTAAACTCTACCAATAACTCATTTACAGCACATCACGAACCAGTTTCAGACAGGTATCTTTCGATGTTTGAACTATGCCTAAAGCAAACTGTTTATCCTTACCTTCGTCACCTAAATCTTTAGCGCGGTATATTTACCTCCTTATATACTGCCGCCCCATGACTATTAATACCAGCATAAACAATGTTAATAAATTAAATGCGCCACCACCGCCTTTAGACGATGATTTATCATCATCCGTTATTACCAATAATGATGTTGAACGATTTGAATCAATATCACCTTCAATCGAGACATTGTTTAATTTTAGATTAATAGATCTATCTCCATCTTTATCACCAACGATTAAAACAGTGAATGTTTTACTAATTTCACCAGGGTTAAAAGTCAATATTCCATTGGCTGCTGTGTAATCTGATGGTGCTGTTGCTGTTCCATCAACCGTCTCAAACTGCACTGTAATTGTATTACTAGTATCACCTATTCGCTGCACCTCAATTACAGCACTACCAATATCTTCAGTTATTTGCTGTGATGCATTCGCAAAAAATACCGTAGCTGGCCCTGACAATATTTGGCCAAAAAGTTGTATGTCGTCATCTACAGAGGGAAAGACATTGTCATCCCCTCGCCATATTACAAAATACTGATTACTGTTGGCATTAAAGCTACTAACGGGATAGGCTGCAAAAAAATTTATGTCACCATCAGTCCCCATGTCTGACAAGCGTGTATCTAGCCCAATTTCATTTCCATTGCTAGAATTTACCCTTTGGCTATAAATTTCAAACTCATTATTTACCAAAGTACTCGTATCATCGTCACCATGCCACACGACCAAATACTCATTATTATTAATATTGTAATTAATGCTTGGACTGCCTGCATCAAAACCAGACAAACCATTTGCACCCATATCAGACAATCGAATATCATCACCGATTTTGAAACCTGTTGTAGCATCGACACGTTGCCCATAAATTTCAAATTCACCTGTTAAAAAGCCTGTGGCATCATCGCCTTCCCATACTACAAAGAACTCATTATCAATAATGTTATAAGCCACAGCTGGATTTGACACTAGAAATATCGTTTGTCCAGGAACACCCATATCAGAGAGCTGAATATCTTCACCTATTTCTGCACCGGTTTCTGCATTTACACGCTGACCGAACACTTCAAATTCATCATCAACTAAAGGGGGGGTATTGTCGTCACCTACCCACACTATCAGGTATTCGTTTCTTTCTTCACTGTAACTAACATCTGGATCCCTTGCTTCAAAATCTATGTCGCCATCAGGCCCCATATCTGAGTAACGAACGTCTCCTCCCATTTCCTCACCTGCAGCATTAACGCGTTGACCAAAAATCTCAGCCTCACCATTTGCAAGTAAGCCACTATTATCATCTCCGGCCCATACTACAAAGTATTCATTATTTTTTTTGTTAAAAACAACTGAGGGAAAAAAGGCAGCATATGTAAAATCACCATCTGGACCCATGTCAGAGAGGCGAATACTATCCCCTATTCTTGTACCCGTTGCTGCATTTACACGTTGCCCGTAAATTTCAACTTCATCATTTACGGCCAGCCCTGCTACTAATTCGTTTGCAGACCAGACAATAAAAAATTCATTGTTAGTTTCGTTGTAAGTTATATCGGCAGAATAGGCGCTCAATTCACCTATACCATCAGTTCCAATAAAAGATAAACGAATTACATTACCGATTTTTGCGCCATTAGCTGCATCAATTAACTGACCATAAATCTCATACTCGTCTGTTGCAAGGACACCATCATCAAAAGAGCCTACTCTTATGACAAGATACTGGTTATTAATTGAGTTATAGCTAACACTAGAGTCGAGGGTGTCAAATGCACCCTCTGTAATCCGAAAGTCATTACTACCAATTTCTGGATCAATGGTAACGGGATAATGTGCTGTTTTTAATGTGCTAGCCGCAACTGTAATACGACTAAAATTTTCTTCTGTATGCATAGTAGCTGGCAGTATATTTCCTTTAGCATCAAACACTGTTACCTGCCCCAGACTAACTACACCTTGTTGGTTCTGCCATAACCAACCGTCAGTAGTTGTTATAAATTTTCCTGGACTTTTAATCACGCCCTCGATAATTAAATCGTGTTTATCTTGATATGGTTCTTCTATTATGAAACGTTGTTCGATTGTGTTTTTCTTTAACAAATAACGCTCGATGAAGCCTTCATGTGCATAGTCAACTTTATTGTGTGACAGTACTGGTGCTATCACTTTATTCGTAACATTTTGTTTTAATGACTGATTAATTTGCCAATGCCAGACAGGCCCCAGTGTCGGTAAAAAATTTACGCCATACATGTCAAATGTGGCAGTATGGTTTCGATTACGCACGACAATACGATTGTCATTTTTTTCAATGCGGTTAAAAACAGTATTAATGGCTTGCTGCTCTGTAATCATTTTTACTGATCTGGCTGATATAGATTCATCAACATGTGTGTTACTTGATGCATTTACGGATAAGTGCACAACAGTAAGTGAGAATATGAACCCTACGTATTGAAAGATTTTAAGTGAATTTTTATTATTAGTAATAGCAAACATAAAGCATCCTGGTGTAATCTTAGTTTCTTTGACTTTGTTAGTCCTATAAACATTTGTCGTCACGTATGGCTTCACGGTTCAATTTTATTCGCCATTACTTCAAATAATCACAAAATTTTTTATTAATAACACCACTCTTGATTCAAGCCATACCTGTTATGCAGGTGAATACGCCCTTATCACCTTAATCTATGCCTTTTCGTAAAAAGAATGAGCACGAAGATTGACACGATAAATATGACAATCAATAGTATTCAAACGTTATTGGCAAGCATCTTTTACTTGCACAATCCCCCAACCAAACTGTTTATCCTTACCTTTATCACCTAAATCTTTAGCTTTGTTCTGTAGTTGAATATAGGCTTCTTTTGGCCCAGCATTATCTATAATGCTCACGATAGCAGCTGTTACATAAGGTACGGAAAATGAGGTACCTGATACAAACTTACCTGTGCCTTTTTCATTGCCTGCCCAGATATCAACACCTGGTGCGGCGTAGTCGATGTATGTTCCTTCATTAGCTTCACTGTATAGTTCCAGATCGCTATCAACTGCGGTTACTGCAATTACACCAGGCTGTGCTGCTGGGTATACAGCAGTAGCAGTCGAACCGCCATTACCTGCTGCTGCGATTACCGGAACACCTGACTGGATTGTGCGTTGTATAGCAACATCAACCAGTAAATTACGTGGGCCACCAACACTCATATTAATAACTTGCACATTCTGTGATAATAACCAGTCAATGCCACTGACTATCCATTCTGCGGTGGTATCTATATTGTGTTTGTCTCTTTGCCTGAATACAGATGCTGAATATAGTTTGGCTGCAGGCAATAGACCTGATAATGTTTCCGAATTGTGACTACCGATTAAGATAGTTGCGATAGCAGTACCGTGTGATTTTTTTGCCCTGCTGATACCGTGTGTTAATACAGAGTGTGAGATAATGCTTTGTGACTTAAGTGCCGGGTGTTCTGTGTTGATAGCTGTGTCAATTAATCCTATGCGTAAACCTTTACCACATTGTGCATCAGCACTCTTCCAGTTAATCAGATTTTTAGCTGCCTGTGTCGTGCGACTACTGCTCTGCAAGGTGTAGCGATGATTGATATCTGCCCACATTGCAGGATATGCCTGACGGATATTTACCGCAGTTTGTTGTAAGTCGACATCGGCAGGGACACGATAAGTTGTTATAACCAGTCCCAGGTTTTTTAACGCTTTACGCTTTTTAGCAGACAGCCCGTAACCACCTAGTTGCTGCGCTAATTGCCTTGCTTCATCCATATTGCTACTTATCACAAGAAGCTCATCAGGTTCAGCTACTGCATTACCCGATGCATCGACAGGTGAAGCAACAGAAATTTCAGGTGGTTTTGATGGCAGTTGGCGATTCATTAATAAGCCTGAACTAACAGGTAAAACTGTTTGCGTAATCAAAGCGCTGCCTTCGGTTACATTTACACCCCCGTTGAAATCTTCAGGCCCACTTGTGCCCCTACCAACGCCAGACACAGTTTCTTCTACATTATTATCAGGATGAGAGGAAGCAATTGGATCAGGTGGAGAAGCTATTTTAGCATCTAATGTCGTGGGTGCAGCAGGGCTTGTAAACCGAGAACCGGCGGGTGTTGGCTGACAGGTTAATATGGTTTTATTAATATTACTTAACCAGACACCCGTTTGAATATCTCTAATTCCAACCGGATATTGCGTACCCGTTTTCATTATTCCGCCTGTTGGCAGATAGGCTATAATTTTTGAATTTTGCCATACTGTTATTTTTAGCGGGATATGGGATGACCCTGTCACAAGAGATAAACCTTTCAGGCTACCAAAATTACGGCCTAAAACTGTTAGCAATGCACCGTGGGAAACACAGCCAGTGGAACCGAAGCCGGTAATAACGGCTCGTGGTTTAGCATTACTCGCGTTTACAGGCGATGATAGTGCCGCACCTCTACTGCTAGAAGATGCTAGTAAAAATGGTTTTTCCGCTATCGTCTCGAACGGGATTAACAGACAAAATATCAAAATTATATAACGGCTTAAGATTCGCATAACCGGTAGCCTATTCTTCTGCTACAAAATCAATAATATTTGCTTGCTGTAACTGCTTGAGTATTTCTTCGTTAACTTTCTTTAACTCAATTCTATAGATCCCATTTTTTGATGGCCCCTGTATAATCGAGCCATCAATACTTATTAGAAGTTGTCTAATATCATTTTCACGTGCATTACTAGTAAACTGTACCTGAACAATATTCTCAGCATAATCACTTCCCGATAAAGGCACGAATAGATCTTGCTGTTGTGTCATGCCAATCATTACACCCAGCTGCACAACAAGAACCAGTGAGGCAGCAATGGCAAAGGTACGCCACCCGTTCTTTGGTTGATTGTCTGTTACGTTATTTTTCGATTCCTCTTTAATCTGGCGCTTAAGTTTAAACAAACCCATTTCACCAGGCGAAGTGACTTTTTCATCCTTAACGTAACATCTTAGCGCACTTAGAAAATCAGCTTCTTTTTTTAGTTCTTCATCCTGTAATAGCTGCTGTTCAAAATCAGCGCACTCGTCTGCAGATAAACTACCATTTATATACATGGGCAAATTCTCTCTATAATATTGTTTATTCATGTTAACGACTCCATTGCAGCCATTAGTTTTGCAAGGCACTTTTTCAATGCTTGCTTGGCATGAAAAACACGCGTTTTTACCGTTCCTTCAGGGCAGCTGGATACTTCCGCTATTTCCTGATAATGCATATCTTCATAAAAAGCCAGGTGAATTACTTCACGATGACGACTTGATAACCTGCTCATGCAGTTCTGAATCATATTGGCATCATCAGCTCCTGCGATGACTTGCTCCATATGTGTATTACTTTCATCAATTAACTGATTTGAAAAATCATCAATGTCATCTTCAAGATTTGTTTTTTTCCGTTTGCGTAATCGGTCATATACCTTATGGTGTGTAATACCTAATAACCAGGTAGAGACTTTTGAGCGTCCTTCAAAGCGTTGTGCGTATTTCCATACTTCCATCATCACTTCATTGAGTGTGTCGGCTGCTTCAAAGGAATCGTTCAATTTACTTAAGGCATATCGGTATACACGTGACTCATATAACCGATAAAAAGCTTCAAGCGCACTCTGTTCGCCTTTTGTTATCTGCTGTAACAGGTCGATGGATTGTTGTTCCTGATCATTCTTGTTCATATCATTTAACATATAGCTGTGTTCTATGTATCACATAAGTTTGTTTTAGACATATCAACTAAGGTGTTCGTATTTCTTTTAATGCACTGGTGGTAAGCACCTGCCCATCGGCATCAATTGCGATTATTCGCCAATAATAGGTTTGCCCACGTTTTAATGCCTCTCTTGATAATGCGCTTAGTGCTAACGAGGTTTTTGTTGCAGGAATAAGCAGGCCAGTAGACGGCTTTTTATTTTCAATCACAGCGTCATTTATTGGCTTAGCATTGATATTAGTGCTTGGGTTAATGTTTGGGCGTTTAAATTTTTCAGGTAAATAGAGTTCTAACTGATAGGCTTTAGCATTTTTAATGGACTGCCAGTTAAAGCGTGTATCGGCTTTCAGAAAGGCATTATTTAGAGGGAACTGGGTTTTTATCGGAGGCAAGCTATATACAGCGCCACTCGTACCCTTTTGCCCAACCGTGTAACGCAACGTAGGCAAACCATCAGGTAACTTATTAGTAAACTCAACACCGTTTGGGTTGCTGGCTGTTTTAAGAATTTGTAAGCGCACCAGATACTGCCCCGTAATATCCGTTGGCAAGGATGGGCTTTGTAATATAACGCGTCCACCTGCGCCAAGATAACGCCGAACCGAATTCATGCGTATAAAAATGGCTCGACCTGTTGTACTTGAAGGTGTTGCATATTCCCAGAAAGCATCCAGCAAACCTGTACCGGTAAATTTCAATTCTGCCACAGCCGTTATATGGGTATCAGATTTAATAAATTTTACTGTTGAGTTATCATTAAAACGCAGTGTTTCACGCGTGATACTCAGGGTTCTTTCCGGGTTTATTGGTGATATACCAGGTACAGGTGGCAGAGTTCCCGGTGGAGATGCAGAAAAATTTAGATTTATCTGTAACTCACCTGTCGCAGCAAACCCGTCGGAGAATGTGCGATTGTAATAAATAGTTGTCAGGCCATTGGTTTCAGCAAAGGTTAATACATCTACTGGAATCGTAATTAACTCTGGAGAAGAAATACAATTAAATACTGAATCCGTTATTTTTGTACAGTTCGGTAATGCTGTATTGAGTGTAATAACAGTATTAATTGTTGAACCTAGTGATGCACCCTTATTACCAGGTGATGCTCTAAATGTACCCACTGTCGAGGTATGTATACCGGGTGACCCGACAACACCCCAAAGAAGATTAATGACAGAATTTGAACTCACTGAGTGGGAAACTGACGTTGGTGAGGTAGCCACACTCAAGGTATTACCATACGCAGAAAAACTACTCAGTATTAAAAAAATGCTAATTAAAATTATTTTCATCATTATTTCCTTTACCTCAAGCTAGCCGGTAGCGACATCGTTAAATTTAAATACACCTGGTAAGCGACTAAATCATTAGCCGGTGTTATTTTATCTCGTGTATCCTGATAGGTACCATTAATGCTAATATCAAACCCAGGTTTATTGTTTTTAGGTTGTATCCAGTTCCAGCTAAATTGAAAGCTTAATGTAGAGGTTTCAATATCCTGCAAGCTTATAAGTGAGTCGCTTACTGAGCTCGACTGGTTTAAATTAATTTGCCCACTCAAAGTATCAGTTAAATAAAGCTGGGCTATAACACTGATTATATCGGTTTCAAAATTGCTATTGTCAGAAGAAAATTCAGTATTATTTGTAATTATTGAAGGGGCAATGATAAAGCGTTGATTCAACTGATAGCTTGCATGAATGTCTGCACCTGTTGTGATAGAGCTTCTAGTAACATCAATGTTATCTTTCTGATCACTTTCTGAATAGGCCAGCCCCCAACTCCATGTGCTTTTATTAACATCAGCACCTAATCGATACAAATTATTTTCAATGTTCAGGTCTTCAGTAATAAAAACGGTATTTGTTGATGCCATTTTTATTTGTTTCTGTGTTGTATTACCCAGTTGAAGACTAAGCGACGGTAAACCGGCTATATCAAAAAAACTACCTGGTTGTGGCATTTCACTCAGGCTGTAATTTAAAAGTAACTGATTATGTTTTGTTTCAATCTCAGGTCGTGTCTCATCACTATCAACATTATCCGTTTCTTTTGCTGCTGATAATTGTGTACTGATACCTGACCAGTTCGCATTAAAGAACAGGCGTTGAAGGTTTTTATCATTCGGTAAATTAGGGTTAGCTATTGAATTAAACTGTGTATCAACCTCACTTAATTCTATGCCGGTATTCCAGAAAAATGTGCTATCAACGCTTATTGATTGTGGCGTATACGTCGTAAGAAAGGCAATCGCATCACCTTTAGCGTCAATAAGATCAATATCTGCTGTGTCAGATGTGATTATATCCGTGTTTGAGGAGGCCATTTCAGCGCGAAACCTTAATTGTTGATCAAGCATTGTTGAATCAGCAACGAACGACCAGGTTTCACCTTTCTGATCAGCCTGTAATGCCCCTACGGATGCACCGACAGTATTGCTTTCACCTGATAAGTAAGTTGCCGAAACATAAAGTAATTCTGGATCATTGCTTATTGGCTGGTTTTCCAGAACAATACCATAAACTGCATTCTCCGAATCACTTATACCCAATCCATGCTCAAAACCGTTTATTTCTTCTGCTCGCAGAATAAAACCTGTTACCGCACTATTCATAGAACTGAAGCTCTTACTTGCTGAAGCACCCCTACGCTGAAAACTCTCCATTGCCAGGCTTGTTTGCGCAATACTATGGTGACCCAGCTTTAGTTGTGTTGATTGATGCTGCCCAGTAATTAGATATTCACCCATATCCAACGCCTGATTATTGGATGTTAACTCACGTTGACTATTGTATATAAGATCCATATTGCCAGTCACTTCCCACTCTTCACCCGCTATTCTCCCTTGTAGTGCGGCACCACCTTGTCCTGTCAGGCTGTCGGGTTCTGGTTCACCCAAATTTTTATCAGCTACACTTCTCGTTGCCACCAGACTTAAATTGGCAGTGAAATCTGCTTCACGAATGCCCGATTGTGTTCGCACTTCAAAAACCCAGAATCCTTTTTCGAAAATACTGCCATCTTCAGCATATTCGACCAGGCGTAATTCATGCTTCCCCCATTCAAGCGGTTGAACAGGCGTAAACACAGCATAATTACCTTCACGGGTAACCATTGCAGTCACGTCAATATTATCTAATTCCAACGCCAGAGTTTGCAGCATATCTATAGAAACATCTTCTGGAATACTGATGCGTAACGTTTCCATGGGTTGTCTGACCCTTGGTAGCTCGAGTTCAGGAGTCCAGTCGGAAGCAGTAGCCATTTTTGTCAACAGTAACTGCCCTACTACAGCAGCTACAAATACAATCTTCATCATTTATGAATGCCCATATACATTATTATTTTTAGATCCATGTATACCTGCGAACTATACATTATAATATTGCTACTAACTAAAAATATTCGTACAAAGGGACGGGATGCACCCTTAGAGTGGAGTGCTTTTTCTATTTCATGCACTCAAACAAGAAGGATAATTCCTCCAGAAGTGCAAGATGCAAAAACCATAAACATTTAGCACGGAGTTAAAATAAGAACCCATCAGGTCGCTTGAGTAAGCAGAGTTAACTAGCTGTTGACCTTGTCTAAAAACTGAGTGTAAAACAAAGTTTGCTTTTTTAATGACAGGAAAAAACGCTCTTCAAAAGGCGAAATGTTTTTCGGGAAAAGATTATTGAACAGGGAAGGACACCTCCCCATTGAAGCGAGTGTGTAATTGTATTGTATCGCTTTTTAATCAACTATTACTGATGCTTCCCATGCAATAATAGCCGACTTTCTAATACTCCCCCACATATAATCACCTGTATCACCATTTGCTCGTATAACCCGGTGGCATGGAATAAGAAATGCAACAGGGTTATTACCTATTGCTGTACCGACAGCTCTATATGCTTTAGCACTCTCAATATCCTGGGCAATAGAACTATAAGTTGATAATGTCCCCATAGGTATTTTCAATAAACTCTCCCACACTTTTATCTGAAAAGGCGTACCTTTTAAATGTAATTTAATTTGATTAAATTCATCTCCACTTTGCTTAAAAACAGTTAAAGCATCTTTTTGAAACTTATCAGAAAGAGCGCAATACTTCGCATTTGGATAATGCTTTTTTAAATTTTTTAATGCCTGCGATTTACTATTTTCAAAATGGAGGTAGCAGACGCCTTTTTCTGTAGACGCTATAATTAATTTACCAAAATGACTGGAAACAAAACAATAGTTAATACATAAGTTTTCCCCTCCGCTCTTATACTCTCCTGGAGTCATGCCTTCGATACTTATGAACAAATCATGCAATCGACCCGTACCTGATAAACCGACTTCATATGCCGCATTAAAAAGTGTTAACTGCTCTTTTTTTAATAATTTTTTTGTATATTCAATGCTAAGGTACTGTATAAATTTTTTAGGACTAACACCTGCAAAATCTGTAAATATTCTTTGGAAATGATACGGACTTAAATTAACAAATTTTGCTATTTCATTTAATGAAGGTTGCTTTTTAAAATTTTGTTTTATATATTTAATCGCTTTTTCAATCCGCTTATAGTTAGTTTTTTCTTGTTCAAGCATGGCTCATCCATCTTTTCATAATTCTGATATCAGATTAATATAAGCAGTATTTTAATATCTTATTTAAATAATCTCGACCCGATTCTTGCTAAATAATCAAAGAATTATAATGCCCTCCATCTGGCGCTTAAATAGACACCAGAGCGATAAAAGGCAAGGCTATATCTAATCGATTTATACCTTTGCTCTACAGGTTTCAGGCCTATACAGATAAATGCCTGAAATTAGTGCATACTGAATAAATTCATAGATATATTTATCAAGATCATATTAGATAGAATGCTCTACTGAGGTTTTTTACATTGATATTTAGTTTATACCAGACCACTTTTATAAGTTTTTGTTTCAATATACTTAAACTCAATATCATCAGTCAATTCACCAAATAATGGTAATTCCCTCCCAATAAGAACTGGAATTTTAGATATAATTAAATGACCTATTAAACCTGCAGTTAAAAAAGACCGAATAATACGGCCACCGTCTATATTATGTAGTTATCGCCTGTTAACCAGTCTATATTTGTGCAATATAGCCATCAAGACTCACTGCTATATAAACTGAAATTCCCATTTATTCTCCTGCTGAATAAGATAGTGCCGTACATAAATAATACCTTCTGTCTTATGCATGTTCATTTTATTCATTGAGTGTTATATTAATTAAAAAGTTAAATAGTGATATTTCACCCCCTTTATTTAACTTTATGTTGGTAGCTTATAATCTAAAAACCTTAGGTATAAGCCATTAAGTATTAAAGAACGATCAGGTAATGACTATCACTGTAATATATTTTAACAAGTAACAATACACTGTATTAAGCTTAACCAGTTTCCTTAGTTAAGTCTCTCAAAATGATTTATAATCAATATTCTGATAGAAATAATTTGATATCACTCATTGAGTAAATTTATAGAAATAATGGGGGCTGTAATAACATTTAGCACTGCCTTACCTGTGATATATTACATTCGATGTGATGACTCAAAGGCGATGATTAAAGAAACACTTCAGATAAAAAATACACTGCAGCTATTGTGGTGCTGGATATTTATTATTAATAAATATGAAAAGTAAAAGCAAAGGTAGAGAATTATGAGAATGGTATATTGTGTCGTTTTAAAAGCTGAGGCTGAGGCTCTTGATAAGGTCCCTCACCCTGGAGCGCTGGGACAAAGAATTTATAATAATGTTTCCAAAGCCGGCTGGAAAAAATGGCTTGAACGTTTAACCGCAATAATAAATGAAAATGGGCTTAATACAGCTGATGTTCGCAGCATACAATTAATTGAAAAACACATGTCAGGTTTCTTTTTTGATGAGGGTGATTATGGCCAGGCACCAGCTGGTTTTAATGCCGGTAGTGTTAATAAGTAAATTTTATCGCCATTACTCAGTATGACAGGATTGTTGCCTCTGATATCAAAGATATCCAGAGGCAACAATCCTCCGAGTATTACCATTTAACCTCATCAATATAGTCGTATGTTATTAACTATATCTTACTGTGCTCCACCACACCCACCACAAGCTCCAGAACCACCTGTTTGTGCAAATACATTTTTAAAAACAAAACTCTGATTCAAACCTTCAGATTTATAATCAATTTCAACACCTGTTAAATACCCTAATGCAATACTATCGACATATAATTTAAGTTTTTCAGTTTCTAGAAATGTATCAAATTCAGTAGGTTGCTCAACTAATGTCATACCATAGGTCATCCCACCACAACCACCACCTGAAACATAAATACGTATACCAGATGCATCTGCTTCCTGTGAGATTATTGTAGCAAGCTGGTCCATTGCTTCGGGGGATATTTTTATTTCATCCGTTAGCTGCTTATTGAATTCTACCTCTGACATCTCTGGCTCCAGATCAATATTTGATTGTTAATTTATATTACCATGCATTTAACAAATAAATTCGAAAATTAAGACATTATCAATGTTATCTTACTAATTTAAAAAAACAATATATTAGTATATTCTAACAATCAAAGACATGAATAGAATGTGACACTTTTCATA
>JADGFA010000064.1 GCA_016744065.1 Gammaproteobacteria bacterium | reverse complement strand
ATATATCACCTATCTAGTTATAGTTATTTGTTTAGTTACTTACTTCCTTCAAGCCGAGAACAACTATGAAATAAATAAGCATTTAGATGTTTTTTGTGTATCTATTTATACACCTACCACATCAGAAGACACGCTTGACGTGTTAATTACTAATGAAGAATTATGTATTAATATAATAAATTATCTTCATCAGAGTGAAGATCATGGTGGTTTTGATTTAATAGAACAGGCGATGCGCGATAATAATGAGAATGAATACTCTTCAGAGCAATTTCAGTCGACTATTAATTTTTTACATAACCATTTAGAGCAATTTAAAAAAGATGCGCCAATAAATATAGATGGAATGTTGATGCATTTTCCTAATGAATTGAACCCAATACCCATGATTACTTCTGTAATTGCACATGCTGATTGGGGGCATGTTATCTTTAATCTAATCTTCTTTATTGCCTTTGCACCTGCAATTGAAATATTAATTGATAACAAGTTAAAGTATGTAGGTTTTTTGGTCGCATTATCACTAGTAACAAGTTTATCCTATGCTCTATCAATCTTGATTGCTGGTGATAAACCAGTGCCAGGTCTTGGCTTATCTGGTGTTGTTATGGGCATGATTGGCATATCAGCTTATTTGATGCCAATGGCTCGTATTAAGGTTTTTATATGGCTCATAGTTTTTTATAAGAACTTCTATATCCCTGCATGGATATTAGCTGTGTATTATATTGGTGAAGATATGTGGTCAATGTTTTATAGCGATGTTGAAGGTGTAGATTTTGTTGCACATGTTAGTGGTGGTATTGCAGGTTATATATTTGGCTACATCTGGTTTAAAGACCGTAAGAAAGAGATCCAGGATGAACTTGCTGATGAAATTGAATATCAGCAGGATGAGCGTAAATTGTGTAAGTATTCTGGTTATCAACCTGGTAGTCGCAGGGAATTCGCGCATAAACAACAGGCTAAGGAGTTTAAGAAAACAGAAGATGAGTATTATGAGAAACTTTACCGATTTGTGTGTAGTAGAAAAGATAGCGATGCAATAGCACTAATGCTGAGTGATTATGAACTACAGTCTGCCAGCGTTGTTATTTATGAAGAGTTATTTAAAAGAGTTAGGCAGTGGGGAGGCTCAATAACACTATTATGCCTAGGCAGACTAGTTATTAACTTACTACTACAGCAGGGAAAATACGCTAGAGCTTTACTATTTGTAGAACAGTGCCAAGGAGTCTCTAATGAATTTGTATTAGCTGATCCAAATAATGTATTGCTATTAGCTCGAATTGCTCAGGATAGTCAGCAGTACCAAGTTGCATATTTATTAGTTAGGGATGCATATGATAGATATGGTGATTATATCGATTATCATAAGTGCCTATTAATTGAAATTGAATTGTTATACCAGTACATGGGAGAAACTGATAAAGCTAAAGCCAAGGTGAAAGAATTATTAACTTCTCCAGCTATACCTATCAAACATGAGTTGATATTATTGGCTCAAAATATAATTAACTAATTTGGCTTAAAAAATCTCTTTTACATCATTACAAAAGCATACTGCTCTGCCTGTTTCGGCCACCACCATGTCAAATCCACCCACTACTGAAGTATTGATATAATCATTGAAGAAAAATCAACACCACCCTGAATATCTAAAAAATCCGTCGAATCATTTTGGGAATAACGAATTGAATAAAATTTATTGTTCTTCAATCAGTTCATAAACCAGTTCTAAATTACGTTTTGCAATATCAAGTGAACCTGTGCTTTCAACTGTTTCTAACTCAATTGCTTTTTTGTAGTCTTTTACGGCCTTCTCATACTTGCCTAATTGATGATATACAGCACCTCTATTTAAATATGGTCCAGAAGCCCCATCATTACAATCTATAGATTTTGTAAAAGATTCTATAGCCAATTCTTTTTTATTTTCTTGAGCTAAAC
Organism: Gammaproteobacteria bacterium; assembly: GCA_016744065.1. GTDB lineage: Bacteria > Pseudomonadota > Gammaproteobacteria > SZUA-229 > SZUA-229 > SZUA-229. The sequence goes on along the minus strand of JADGFA010000064.1, from coordinate 11,978 downwards.
TTATACCCTCCATAAAATATTTCTCTCCTTTCACCATCGAAGATTGTTGATCGCTCAGCGTATTTGATAGATCAGTCTCCGAAATCAAATTGTTTAACGCATCTTTCATGGGGTCATTGTTTGGATTTTCACGCATCTTCTTTGCTAGTGTTTTCGTATTTACTTTTTTAAACATATCAAAAAATGACATTATTGTTTTCCTTGTAGGTGTTTTGTGATTTTGCTACATAACGATTTATATAACTGGAAATTCACTAAGAGAAGTATAGCTAATTATCCGAATTATGTGCTTGTTAGTAGCTTCTAGTGATACTGCCACAATAACTCAGTTATTTCTCTCATTTCAGGTTTAAATTCTTCGATGTAGTCATCTGCCACACCTTGTTCACCCTTTGCATGTAGTATTGAAGCTATATCCAGATTTTCGTAAGACTTAAAAGAAGATTTGAATTTTCAATGAATGCTTGCTGTTTATTAATACCATCCATGTTATTTGAAAAAGTTTGTAGTCAATTGGTTTAGACAATATATTTTTTGGAAATGTAACTACATTTAATATTTACTGATAATCATAAATACTTCTTAAATCGAGATGACATAACCATCAATACCAGCCCAAATAAGACTGCAAATGGTGTAATAACAAAATTAGGGTGTATTGAGTTAGGGATTGTTAAATAAACAAACCAGGTTATAACTAAAGTCGGTAATGCTAGCTTCTTCGCCCAATGATATACATAACTCGATTCATGCCCACCACACCAACGTCTCAAGTCCCGCTGCACTAATCCATCAGTCATCCCTACCGCACCAAACAAAAGAAATGCCGGTATGGATAAAAAGAGTATGGATAGCCTGACCATAAACATGATAATAATAAAAACCGCCGCCATCAAATATTCGTAATAAGCACTTAACGTTGATTTAATCATACGCGTTAATTTATTGTCATCTGATTCAAATCGTCTAATCGAACCAATAGATTCAATAATACCTGAATCTATAAATATAGTATTTATCGTACTATGAATATATCCACTTACAGTCGATATCGCTTTATCATTATGTGCATCAGCTGAGTCACCACCTAGATAACTAATCTCTTTTTGCATCATTTCAAAGGCATGTTGCTCTCCCTTCTCGGGCCACCACCATGTCATACCTGCCCACTCCAGAAGTATTGATATAATCATTGAAAGAAATAAAACACCAATAATCTTGAAGATAAAGGCAATAAATCCCTTTTTCTGCTGCGCCGGATGATCTGATGTTGAAACTGTACTCACGATGAGACTGTCTCAGTCCACCAATTCTCACTGGTATGATAATCACGTTGCATGACTTTGGTTAATGCTTGCAAGTTTTCGGGCATGTCATCCCCAGTTTCGACGGGTAGTGGAATTCTCAATTTATATAAATGCCCTCCATCTAATAAACAAAATGCCTGCCCTTTGGGTAATGAGGTAATATGACTCGGATCCAGCATCGGTGTTTTAATATTTGAAATTCTGTCCTGAGTCGATGACGTAAAGTCGATATGATTGGTTGTATCAGATGAGTCACTCGCACCCGACACCATCATTTTCTGCGTCACTTCAACTTCAGGTAATTGAGCAGTTAATAATTCTGCTGTTGATTTCTCTTTCACACGCATCATGATTAAATTATTAAAATTATCTTCTACCTGCTTTGCTTTGGCCGCATTTCCTAACTTTGCTTCAATGTCACTTCTGGACTGTGTATATGCTGTTATCTGCATTCCAGCACCGCCTGATTTATTTACCATGGGTAAAAACTCATCGCCCATGAGCTCATTAAATTCATCTGCATGAAGATAGGTCTTCGGCAAAACATTAGCTCGACCATTTAACATGCCATGCTCATAACCGTGTTTATATAAATCACCATTTACACTTACCAAATCTGAAAACATGGAATTTCCCACCGCTGCCGATACTTCCGTATTCGTTAGCGCATCAAGTCCAACATAGACAATCCCTTTTTTACGAATGATTTGTTTCCAATCAAAAATGGGACGATCATCATTAACATCAAAATAATTAGGCGCAACTAACTCCCCTACTTTACCCGTTGTCAATTTTTCTAACAGTGGCAACAAACTGGCAACCAATTTATCAAAATAGGTTTTGTCATAACGCAGTGCTGATATAAGCCCTTCACCAACTGGGTCATATATTTTTAACGTTGATATATATTGTCTTAGTGCTTCTGCTCGTGGATTTTGGTCTTTATTGAATCGATTACCTTTATTTTTATTGGTTATTTTTATTTCCAGGCTATTCACTTCTTCTTGCCAACCAATAGGAGAATTTTTGGGTAACCACCAATTACAGTACTCTAAGAACAAGGGTTCTATGTCGATGACGTAACGTAGGATATTGGTATAGTCAGGTCTTATTCCTAAACTCACCAATGCACGAGCAACAATATTCACGAATCGCCAGGCAAATTCTTTAAAAGCCGCACCACTCCCTTCACTTGTCATTGGCCCGGTAACACGGCCAGCCACTTCAGTGATCCGGCTAAAATTACCGATTGCATTATAGCGGGCTGAAATCTCCGGAAACCCAAGATGAAAACAATAAAAGTCATCTTCCCGCCCATCTCGTTTTGCCGCCATATACATTCGGGTTAATAATCCAGCATCCGATTTAGGATCAAAAACAATGACAGGGCCATCACCGCGCATAATATCTTGTTCAATTAAAATTTCTGCTAATCGTGTTTTCCCAACGCGTGTCGTGCCTAAAACTAGGGTATGGCCAAACCGCTCTTTATTCGGTAATAGGATTTCTTTCTCAGCTAATTCAATGCCATGTAAGGCAGGGTTTCCTCCAATAGGCGGTAGTGGTCGTATTGGATTTGACCAGGTATCACTGGAAGATATTCGTCTTAACCAATTAAAAGCCGTACCTTCTAAATTAAGCTCGATATCTCTCATCACCATATAACATTTACCAGGCGTAAGGTACTTTTGTGCAGCAGGCGTTAAGGTATCCGTAATACGTTGCGTGTGTTGTTGCCCCCACTTAAATCCTTTACCTAGAAACAATTGATTTCGATAGGTTGGAATCTGTTTTGAATTTAACGCATACCGAGGGAGTTTTTTAAGATTTCGCTGATATTTAATTACCCGTCTTGCTTGATTAAGACGATAGACACCTAGAAGCGTAAACAAGATTGCCGAAGTATAACCAACAGAGGGTGTCATCATTAACGTTGACGGTGCCATATAGGCTAGTGTTGCTGCACCTAATGCGGTATACCCGCTCCAGACTTCAGTTGGTGGCCTTAGAAAAACCTCCATTGGATAACTCATTGATGAAGGCCTTTTTGATCAACGTAAAAAGGATACTTATTGATGTTTAACTGCTGCGCCATCTGCGTACCATAAGTTGGAATAATTGGCAGTCCATCAGCATCCGCTTTAATGTCATCAAATTCTTTCATGGTGTCTACACGTACCAGCAATCCCACCGCTTTATTCTTTTTTAAGTATTTAACATTGCTATTTAACCAGGCTCTTGACAATTTATCGTTCCCCATCACAAAAACAGGAAAGCTCATACCCGGATAATCACGTCTCAAATGTTTATTATTCATCTTTCCCGCTGACATTTCAGGTGTTCGGATAGGGAGCATGTTTTTTAACATTGAGCCCTTAATTTCCATATTACGATAATCAATATTCTTAACATTCACTTGCTTTGTATTGATGTACTTCGCCGTGGATTCCCCACCACGATCGGCAATAACATTAAGCTTTAATTGATAGTTTTTTTTCGGTGGCTGTGTCTGAGCTTGAATGATCATTGAACATGTCATCAACAAAGTGATAACTGTATTTCTTAAATATTTTTCCATTGTTCTAATACCCTAATTGTATATTTTATCGCAATAATTCGATCTTTCGGTTTACCCCGTAAACGGTGATAGCAACCGACTGTGTTAATCCAGGAACGCCGACAATGGGGTCTATCCCCATCAAATATTTCACGTAAAATTTCAGCTGTTACTTTTAAATTCTTATATGGATCTAGAGAATCCCATAGCGTTTTATATCGATGTTTATGCCAACGCCACTCATGCTGGCCATAACCAATACCCACTTGTTTTACGCCTTGGGCTAGAACCGCTTTCAAATAATCATATGCGGCTTTACGTGTTCTGAAACGTTTCGCCTGGCCACTGACATTTAATGTCCATGGCCAAGGCAGTTCTTTTATACGACCATTCTGTTTAATGGGTGCTCTCGATTCCGTTAGGATCGTTGCATAAAATAGTTTTACTGGAATGTTTGCTTCTTTAGCCACATCAACAAAAGCCAAAGGTATTGGATCTGCATTAACAAAAAAAACAAATCCCCATAGAAATACTATTCTAAATAACATTACTTATTTATAAGGATTAATCGATCCATCCTGTCTCATCATCAATACTTTTGGGAGATGTTGAATATCAATCCCTGCATTCTTAGATACACCATCATCTAAGTTAAGCGTAATAATTTTATTTTTAACTTCTTCTTGAGAAATCCCCATTTTCTTTGCCCATAGTGATATTTCTTGTTTAGACGTTGTATTGGTTAAATAGATATCAAGGCGGGTTCTATTATCAACAGAACCTCTAACCTGCCTGAATAGGTCTTTACATTCATCAATGCAATTAGTATCGGTAAAGAACAACAATCTTTTAACCCGAGTAAACCGCTTAGCATTATAGTCTTTTATCCATTGTCGATTATCAATGGCGATGGCCGTTGGAAAGAGTCGTGCGCTTGCTGCCATCCGCTCTCGTTCAAATTCCAGTTCTAATTCAGTCCTTCTGACTTCCATTTTTATCCATATCTCGGCATACTTTCTACGTTTAATAGGGTCCGTCTCTGACACCCCTAATGCGGTTAATGGATCCAGACCTGGAGACCAGGTGCCTCTAGGTCCTGACATGATTTCTTTAAATTTAATCCAGTCATCTTCTTCTAACATCCATTGTTTAGCTAATGATCTATCTTCTTTTGTCAGCTTATCATTCGAACTATTTTCTTTGCTTTGCTGCAGGTCCGTTTGAATATGATTACTATCCTGCTTCGCCGACAAAGTTCCAGTTAATAATAATGATGCCAATAACGTACTGAGTAATATTTTATAATTCATAATTATCCCTTACACGCCATAGCAATGGATTTAACGAGAACTTTTTTATTGTCTACATAGGATTTTGATAAGTCCGTCACTAACAATGATTTATTACATCCTATCAACGCTACTTTTTTATCCAAATTAATACTCAGATCTGTAATGTAATAGTCATATTTAGACTTAATATAATGTCCACGCCGAAAGACTTGTTTTTTTTCATATTGATCATACGGACTTAAAGTGTGTTTTTTCACAGGTATTTGGCTACCCAGATCTTCAAGACTATTTTGTGTAGTAGCACATCCCTGCCCTAAGACTGTAATTACTATAACCGTTAAATAAATGTGTTTCATATATCTCATACCTTAAATTATTTTATTTGTTTACCATCAACACAAATATAGATTTAAACTTTTTGCTTCAGGCTCTTTTTAATTTTTCCCTTTTTAAACGTTACTTTTCGTACACCAATTGAAACAAGCTGCCAGTCTTTATAATAATCACCTCTGGCGATAGGTACTAAATTGCCACTAACATCTTTCAAAATGGCGAACACCACCCCGCCCCAGATATCAATAGTGGCAAGAGATGCGCCACCAATGACAGGTGCCTTAACAATCACACGGTTTCTTTTTTTCACAGCCTTAGTTATTTTTGGACGTTTAGTAAGCCCTTTCATTTCTTTACTGAGTTTTTTTAAATGCCCCTGAATAGCAACGATTTCTTCTGAATGCATGGATTGTGTAACATTGTTAGCATTCAGTTCAATTGCAACATTTTCAATTTTATTTTGTGCCACAACCAAGTCACGATTAGTTCGATTTATTAATTCTTGTAATTCCGTACTGGACTCAATTTTTTCCTTTAACTCGACAAGCTCTTCCTGGATAGAAATAATCTCAGGTATTTTTTCTACTTCTATACTTATATTTTCCAACTTAGCATTCACATCATTGCTAACCATTTTTTGATCGACTACGGAATACCCGGCAAGCCCAATAGCAACAAATGAAACGACCAATGCCAATACACTTGGTTTATTACCACCTATACGTTTAGTGTTTCTATTCACCTGTATTGGCTCTTCTTCAAGAAGTTCATCAACCTTTGCTGCTTCAAGCTGCAAGACATTGTCCGCTATAACCTCATTTTCTTGTGCTTCTCTAAAAGCACCTTCAGCATCATTTAAACTGTCACTGTTAACAGAGTCCATTTCAGGTGGTTTTTCAGATGAAATATTTTTTGCCGCGTTATCTGATGACATTTATATTCTCTCCAAATTTCTAGTAAGCTCATAACCTATTTTTCTATGTACAGGATCAACCAACAAAGAGAAGGACTCCCCTGCTAACGTTGATAAAAGCGTGTCCAGTGTCATGGGGCCTAATTTTCTATGTATCTGAGGCAGGCTCAGTGATAAAAGCGCCTTAGTCTCATGACTTAAAACAGATTCATCGGCTAATTTATACCCAGACCGAATCAGTAAAAATTTAACTGTATTACCAATTGTTTTTATGTTCTGAGGTATTTCAGTTTTTACAACCACTCGAAGGGGGTTCATTTGATCAACGGGTGGGATATTTCTTAACTGGGTATAACGAGATAGTTGAATAGCATCTTTTGTTTCTTGCTTACCATTATTTGTTTGTGCTTCGACACCTGTCGCCATAATCATCATTACCAGACAATTAATAATTAATCGTTTCATTCATTTATCCTCGTTATCAAATAAATGAAAATTACATTACAAATTCATATTCGTCAGTAGTAATCCCGACAAACTGGCTGACCATTTTTTAATGACCAAAAAAAACCCGCTGTTGCGGGTTTTTTGTAAATTATAAGTTAAGTTCACAAGTCTTTGTTCATAACACGTTCCTGTATTGTTTCCAGGCAATTACCTGGCTGATCCTATTCTGGGCTTCACGGATCGCCGCCCATTTAACTGGCTTGGTTATCCAAACAAATGGCACCTACTTTTTTATCATCATTTTTAAATATCAGGTAGGCCTCTGATGTTGATTAGGGAGCCAAATGGCTTCCAAAAAATCACCTTAATAATCTTTTGGAAACCATTTTTACGAACTATATTAGTATGCTATTTTGTTAAATGAGCGTTTTTGAGATTGGCATAGTTGCCGAGGTCGATAATTTAGGAGCTAAGCTCTTTGATATATAACTGTAATAATAAATTGTTTATAAACAATGTCAAATTACTTTAAAATTCACTTGCTAAGTTTTCATTAAAGACAATCCCGTTTAAATCATATTTTAGAACAGCATCTTTAAATTCTTGATTACAAAATATATCAAGGCAATTTGTATATTTAGTTTTAAACACACACTTTCCTTCTATATTTTCATCATCAAAAATGAGTTTCTCTATACCAACAACATCGCCTTTAAAGAGCTTCTGTTTGCTTAATGACTCATTTGCTTTGGCAAGATCTAAGCAATTAAAAATATAAAAGACTTCATCATTGCATTTAATGGGTAATAGCTCACCATGCGAATGCAATAAATCTTTCAGTGATAAATATGCTTTAGGTGAGAGTATTAACGTAGCTCCAATCCATCGTGACACATCGGGTATCGTTGCTTTTTTATCACCATCAATTGCAGTAAATCCAGACTCAATTTCCTTCCACCATGATTTAAACGATAAATTATTTAAACTGAAGTCATATATGTCCATGATGTCATATGTTCCTACATCAGGAACAAAATCAAGAATATCATCTATCTCCAGATTAAATTCTTGATAATTATACCCATCGTTTTGAATTAAATATGTCTTCATAATTGGTTATAGCCCTTTCCAGCTTTCATCAGGTGGCATAGTAACATTTTTAGGCTGTTCTCCATTTTGTAATAAGAGACGCAAATACGTTAGCTTGCTTCGTGCCAGACTCTCATTTTGGGCAAGGTTAATATGCCTTTCCACCCATCCTTCATAATTTTTAGTGTGTATTTCTAAATGACTGTTTGAATCAGGCATGCTCCAATGCCCTTTATCCTTTTTAAGCCGAACTAACCAAACGCCATTATCTGGATCATTAATTCCTACACCCAGTGTATGGAGACGAATTCGGGCACGATATACAGCCTTTGTTCTGCCTTTACCAGGAACAATATGATGAGGTGTATGTTTAGGGCTAGGCTTAGGCCGACCATCAGCACGCATATATTTGGCCAGCGTTTCCGTCGGATGATGTTTTTCATTTTTCATTCGATTACCCCGACTTCTCGCATCTGCAATCGTTTCACCAGGGCGCTTTCTATTACGAGCCTTATACTCTTCTACTTGAGACTGGACATCAACAATGACTTCAGCCAATCTTCGTTCAGACTCTAAGTGTGAAAATTCTTTCTTCATATTAGCTTCACGAGCTATTCTTTCTTTACTCGATTCACCCTTTATGGCCGCTAATGCATTATTTTTCTTATGGTATGACTTGGCTGTATTTGAATAGTTTTGTATGGCTGACTCCAGTGGCGTCATCTCATGTACTAAAGGCGTCACTCTGATCCCGTGATCATATTCCATGTAAAATCCCTAATATCGTAAGTTTCTAGTTATCTATGTAATTTATCATTTGGAGCCATTTGATTCCAATCAATATATATAAGTAACACCTAATGCTTAATGCCCTTTTTTAACCTACAGCTTAATCCTTTCACGAACAGGTAAGGCCTTATCCAGATCAGTCACCTCCTCTCTGTAGACCACAAGAGAATTCAATGTTGTTGCGATAATCTTCATCTCACAATTTAAGTGTTGCATATTAGCTTCTAATCTTATGCACTGATCACGATAGTAAACTTGTATGGTATCTAAATATTTCATCATATCCTGATCGACTAATCTCACATACCCTCTTTTTTGCTTACCAGTTTTAAATCGCCAATATAATTTTTTTACTCCGCCTGAAGGCCTAACGACAGGTGCAATAGAAACAAACTCTCCGAGCTCATATTTATAATCTTCAATTAAACTATTTATCTTTGCATCTAGCTGAGAAACGTATGTAACCAATCGTTTTTCCGTCAGGGCTTCGCCCTTCTTATCCTTAAAGGGTATATATAAATTTATATTTAAAGGAATCGGCATTTTTTCTCCCTTTTTCTACCAGCATGTGCCATGCAATATTTCTATGAATGTGCCAAGTTAATAACGAAAAAAGGCGCAATAAATGCGCCTTTCTGAATAGTCCAATTTATCTTAAGCAACCTCTTTTTTCGTGGTCTCCGGTACTTCATTCACTTTAGGTTTAAGTGTCTTTTTACGATTATTCGGTAATTCAGGTGCTAAAGATGATCTTAGTTCTCCCGTTAGATATTCATCTGGGCACTCACCCATCGTTTCAATTACTTTTCTAGCCTTTGCATTATTAGCCACCATATCATCTCGAGTCACACCAGAGTATCTCCACTTATAAGCTAAACTCATTGCACCCCTCATTAGTCGTTCTGCATGGCTTGTTAGCTTCTCTTTCGTTCCATTATCAATTATCGCTATATGATTACCTAATAAAATCTTGGATGCTAATTTATCAAAATCCATCAAACAGTAGACCAACTGAAATGCTAATTTTGATCGAATACGTAAATCGATAATGAGTGGCTCCTGAGACATATTGTCGGATACCGACATACCCGGCGGCACCTTCTCACTGATGAACTCATCAACTTCCCTTTTGGTTTCTTCAATATGACTCTTTACATCAGCAATCTTTTTCTCCACTTCATGAAACCAATAATCGGCATATGGATCATCCTCTCGAATAGCGCCTTCCATTGAGCGCATTATTTCTGCAAATCGAGGAATACCAATAATAGACTCTTTTTCTTCCGATTTTTTTCTACCCTTCCAAACACGGCTCGCATGTTTTGTATGAATTTCAATTTTAATCCCAGCACTTCGTAAACTGCCAATATTGGACTCATCACCCTCTTCTACTTTGTCATTATTATTTTTAGCAGAAAAACGAGTTTTATTTAATTTTTCAGTCATCTCTGATTCCCCCCTTAAGCGCAATGCTTTACGCTTGAATTGATCTTATTCCTATCCAGTTCTTTCACTGAACGATATATATGCGCAAGTGAAATCCCTGTCTCCTCATTTACGGCGATCATTCGAAATCGAACATCCTCAATATCAATATTAGCCATCCATGATTTATAAATAGCCTCTTCATCCTCTAAGGTTAGATGTGTGATACGACCATTAATGGGGGTGATATTAAGTAAGATTCGACGATTCGCCACCTGGGTTGATCTGAACTTAAAGAACTCTCGCATCATATTTCCACATGCACCTCGTGTGAGCATTTCATCAATTAACTTTGCATCATCAGCATCACTTGAGACTAAATTTAGAATATTAGCCAGCAGCACATTATCGATAGAGATAAACTCAAACACCTTTGCGAAATGGATGTACTTTTCTGCCACCGAGTCCAGTTGATCCGATGAGAGCGATTCTATCTGCATCACCTGTTCTGACGTAAATCCAATCCCATTGGATATATTCAGCTCACCCTGTCGGCTGGCTGTCGAAGATAGTGTCAACATTCGTGAAAATGTACGGCTCAGTTCTTTCTTAAATTTAATACTTGGTGATTCCATGTGATTTACCCCACTTGTGTTAATTGATAATTATGGCAATCAAGTTTTCTAATGATCGTGATCAGCTTGATTATTGTTTCAAACTCTTTGTCTGTGATTTCCTGAGTCGCGATAAACTGTCCAGGAATATCGAGCGCATCTATCGGTGAAAATGCTGTTTTCCATCCTAAATCTTTAAGTACCGACTTAAGGTTAATTGGACCTTCAATATGCTGGAGCTCAGTCGTTAACCCCATTAATCCAAGAGTTTCTTCGAACTCATCTGGGGACATGGTTGAATCAAATGCTTTTGAAAGAGACACAAGCAACCACCAGATTGATTCTTCCGCTTTACTATTGAATTTTGCTGGCCAGACCATGACATAACCTGACCTTAAATCTGTCAATTTAACCAGATGCCCAATGCCTACTGTGCTCTCCCCAAAATCACGCGCCAGCCCAAACACCTCGGTTTTAATTTTTGCTTCATTCTTAACTTGATCTGATATTTGAGTATTTTGCTGACTGGCCTTAAATTGATCTTGAAACGACTTAGGTGAAACATTACCTTCTTGATCATTTATAAAGGCAATAAGCTGATGATCAATACTCTCTTCAGCGCTATCTACAGATAATGTTTTACGAAGCGACCGGAGCTGGTCTGTTGATTTACGAGTCAAATTTTCCAAGAAAATAGTATTAGTGACATTGGGCGCAATAACATCCGCAACCCAGCGCATAGATGTAATCGATTGTCTTCTAATCGGAAGACCCCGTGACTTCATTTCATCAGAAATTTCATCTTGAGTAAGCTCACTTCCCTTTTCTGCAGATAAAAGACCCGCAATGTAATGTACATATATTGAACGCTCATAAAAAGAATTACGTGCTCTAAGATCATTCTCAATCAAATGATCAATGCATAAATCTAAGTCTGATTCAGTTTCACCAATAATGACCGGTGGGTAGAGATACTTATCATCTTGAGTGTCTTCATATAATTCCCGACAAATTTCTAACCGCGTTTGTCCCCCCTGGGACAAAATCCAACTGCCCGTCTTTGGGTGTTTGAAAATATTAAGTGCCTGACGAACACCACGGTTTTTTATTGACTCTTTAATATCGTCATAACGCGGGTTTTTAAATATCCTGGGATTCTTTTCGAATACGTGGATATCAAAACAAGAGACTTTTGTGTGTTCTGTATTAATC
>JADGFA010000011.1 GCA_016744065.1 Gammaproteobacteria bacterium | reverse complement strand
GCTGTAATTTCATAGCTTAAAAACACAAGCTGTAAAAACTTGATTAGAATCAATGCTCAGTGCGTTTCATACAAACTACAATCGTTCGGGTTTGTAGCTATTAACAATAAACCTTATATGCGACTATCTGATTATGTAAATACACTCGGCCAGAATTTATTACATAAATACGGCGAAAAAGTGCATAAAATTTCCTTGAATGCAAACCTTAGCTGCCCTAATCGTGATGGTACAAAAGGTGTTGGCGGTTGTACTTTCTGTAATATTACGTCATTTAACCCAAATGCACGTAATCCTGATTCTATAGCAAATCAGATAGAAGCCGGTCGTAGGGTTATTATAAAAAGAACTGGCGCCAAAAAGTACCTGGCCTATTTTCAAGCCTATACAAATACCTACAGTGATATTGATTCATTAAAAAAACTTTATGATAACGCATTATCTGAGCCTGATATTATTGGTTTATCTATAGGTACTCGACCAGATTGTGTACCCGATAAAGTACTTAATTTATTAGCCGATTATCAAAATAAAGGTTATGAAATCTGGCTTGAACTGGGCTTGCAGTCATCTTTTGATGATACTCTTAAAAAAGTAAATCGTGGACATGGCTTTTCTGAATATCGCCAGGCTATTTATCGATCACATCTGCGTCAACTCAATGTTTGCACTCATTTAATACTTGGATTACCCGGGGAAAACCACCAACACAATATAACTTCATTATCTCGGGTTCTAGATGAAGGTGTTGCAGGTTTAAAATTACACCCCTTACATGTTGTAAAGGGTACACAGCTAGCCAGGGACTGGTTAAGAAAAACCTATATACCACTAAGCCAGAATGATTATGTTTTTGCCGCTTCTAATCTAATTGAAATGACACCTGATGATATTATTTACCATAGAGTAACTGGAACGGCGTCAAGTAATGTTTTACTAGCTCCAGAATGGTGCTCTAAAAAATGGAAAGTTATAAATAGCATCACACAGGAATTACATAATCGAAAAATAAAAAAATCATCTACTGACTTAAATAAAACTCAATATGCTTTATATGAATAACGTTAACAGCACAAAAATGGATCTTGTTTGCCCTGCTGGAAATTTACCTGCTTTAAAAATTGCAGTAGATAAGGGTGCCGATGCTGTTTATATCGGTTTTAAAGATGATACCAATGCACGGCATTTTGCCGGCCTTAATTTTAATGAAAAACGCTCATACCAGGGTATTGAATATGCTCATAAACAGGGTTGCAAAGTGTTTCTGGCTATTAATACCTACCCACAGGCTAATGGCTGGAATCGCTGGAAAAATGCGGTAGATTTAGCTGCAAAATTAAAAATTGATGCTTTAATTGCTGCGGATATAGGTGTACTTGATTATGCTTCTAACAATTATCCAGAGTTGCGCTTACATCTTTCTGTTCAGGGATCTGCAAAAAATAGCGAAGCTATTCAGTTTTATTATGAAAATTTTAATATACAACGGGTTGTGTTACCCCGTGTTTTATCACTTAAGCAAGTAGAGCAACTAGCCCAAATCAGCCCTGTCCCGCTTGAAGTGTTTGGTTTTGGTAGTTTATGTGTAATGGTTGAAGGGCGCTGCCTGTTATCATCTTATGCGACGGGTCAATCACCCAATACATTTGGTGCATGTTCTCCTGCAAGTGCCGTTAAGTGGCAGGAAACACCAGACGGCTTACAGACTCGTTTGAATAATATTCTTATAGATAGTTACCAAAGCAATGAACCAGCTGCTTACCCTACTTTATGTAAAGGGCGTTTTGAAGTATCAAATAATACATACTATGCCATTGAAGAACCAATCAGTTTAAATACTATTGAGTTATTGCCTGAGCTGCAAAAAATGGGTATAGCTGCAATTAAAATAGAAGGAAGACAGCGTAGCCCCGCTTATGTTAAACAGGTTACACAGGTATGGCGAGAAGCGCTGGATTCATGCGAGCATAATATCGATGCTTATTCTGTTAAACAACAATGGTTACAAACTCTACATTCTGTTTCTGAAGGTCGTTCTACAACATTAGGTGCTTATCACAGGCCGTGGCAATAAAGTGAATCTAACTCCACCTAAATTATCTCTCGGGCCTGTTCAGTATTTCTGGGACAGGGATACCATGTATGACTTCTATAAAACAATATCAAAAACTAAAATTGATATTGTATATTTAGGTGAAACAGTTTGCTCTAAAAGAAAATTACTACGCCGTGATGACTGGCTTGAAATAGCGGAGCAACTCAAACAGTCTGGTAAAGAAGTTGTGCTTTCAAGCATGGCATTAATTGAAGCTAATTCAGAACTGGCAGCTGTTAAAACACTTTGTTCAAATACTGATTTTTCTATTGAAGCAAATGATATGTCAGCCGTACAGTTGCTAAAAAACAAACCCTTTATTACCGGGCCATCGGTTAATATTTATAACCCGAGCAGCTTAAAAATGTTAGCAAAACTGGGCTTAAAACGCTGGGTTTTACCTATAGAACTATCAAAAGAAGCGCTATCAGACATGCAGTCTGAAAAACCGAAAGGCGTTGAAACAGAAGTATTGGTTTATGGACGCTTGCCACTGGCTTACTCGGCACGTTGTTTTACAGCACGCTCTCATAACCTGCCTAAGGATAACTGCCAGCTTCGCTGTCTTGACGATCCAGATGGTTTATTACTTTCAACCCAGGAAGAACAGAAGTTTCTTGTTTTAAATGGTATACAGACACAATCAGCTAAAACCAGTAACTTAATAATGGATCTTCATGAATTAATCAATTTGAATGTTGATGTTCTTCGCATAAGCCCTCCCTCAAAACATACAGAAAAAATAATCGAGCTATTCCATAAAACCTTGCATAAAGCATATTCTGCATCTGAAGCTAATCGAGCATTACAGAAGTTAATGCCCGCAGGAGGATACTGTAATGGCTATTGGCATGGCACTAATGGTATAGACTGGCAAGAAACAACAGAGGAAATATTATGTCAATTAAGTTAATGAAAAAAAACATTAATCCTTTCAATTTAAATAATCACCAGGCATATGAAGACTGGCGATATGAAAAACTGGATAATTACCCAACAAAGATTGAACAGCTCATTGTGGAAATTAATAACCCGTTAAATATAACAACTAATGAACGACAGGCTATTATTGATCTTTACAATAAAACTAATATGGCTATATATGTAAGCAAGGCTGGAAAAAACCCAGACAAAAGACTGGCGTCTTCTCTGGCAACGCAATTTTCCTTAACACACCTCGATAACAACATGGGTGCAGATGACGATGGTATAACCTCTTTACAGGTATCGAACATTGAAGGTCGAGAACGCTATATTCCCTACTCTAACAAAGCCATTCACTGGCATACTGATGGTTATTACAATAAGCTCAATAAACAAATTTACGCATTAAATCTGCATTGTGTAAGACCGCTAAATCAGGTGGTGCAAATGCAGTTCTGGATCATGAAATTGCCTATATCCGATTACGTGATATGAACCCTGACTTTATAATAGCATTGATGGCACCTGATGCTATGACAATTCCTGCTAATATTAAAGAGGGTAAAATAATTCGCCCAGATAGAAAAGGGCCTGTTTTCTCCACCTGGGGTGATAATAATTTACATATGCGTTATACCGCAAGGGCGCATAATGTTATCTGGAAAAACAATCAGATAACACACGCTGCTGTTCAGGCACTTGATAACCTGTTAAATTCAGCTGATCCCGCTATATTTAGAGCAACACTAGAATCTGGATGGGGGTTAATTAGTAATAATGTATTGCATGATCGTAGTGGTTTTGAAGATGATAAGGATGCGACGAGATTATTATACAGATTAAGATATTTTGATGCTCTGAGTAAAGATTAGGTGTTTTTAAAATTATATTTTTTAATCTAATTTTGTCGAATTCTAAACTACAGTTTTAGTTTTTTGTTACGTATTTTTTATAAAAAATACTAACTAAATAATCGTTTATAAACAGGTAAACCTTTAAGTAAAAAAGATTCAATTTTTACAAAACTTCCCTGAGACTCCAGATCTAGCCCATCGAGGAAGTTTTTAAGCTCGAGTCCAAGCTCAGTATTACCCTGCATGATTAGCCTGCGTTGAAAAACAAGGGTATCAGGGTCTTGCTGTCGAGCCGCCAATTGTAAAAAATCATATATGTTTGCCTGTATTTTTATATCGCTTTCATTGTTTCCTGAGATTGAGATCAAACGATTTTTCTTCAAGCTTATATTATAGCTAATATTTAAATCTCTAACATTAATACGGAGCCTTCTGTTATTCAGAAAGTCCAGGTCTCCATCCAGTACCTGATTCTTTAATATCAGATTTAAAAATGAGACTAATATATTAGAGTGAACAGTCGATGGGAACAACTTAAATGGAAGCGTAAGTAATTTAGGCAGCAATGGTGGTTTTTCAATGTCTGTAGATAAATCCATCTGTTCATACTAGCGAAATATTAATAATTAATTTTTGATTAAAATCAATGGATTGATGAAACTTCAAACACCTGATATAGTCATTTTCCAATGTTCTAATAATGATACTTAGATGAAAAAAAATCAGATTGTTATATTAATCATTTTCGCGCTTATTGCTGCAAGTGCAGGTATATGGCTAGGTCAACAAACAACAGGTAGTTCACAGACTCACCTTAAACCTGCGTCTATTCAGGGTGCTATTTATCCTGAAGCTAAAGTAATCAGTGATTTTTCATTAATAGATCAACAGTCCAGACAAATAACCAAAGACAGTTTTTTAAATCACTGGAGCCTGATTTTTGTAGGCTATACCCATTGCCCTGATATATGTCCTACAACTATGAGCGTAATGAATCAGGTCAGTGAGTTTATGCAGGAGCAACAAATTCAGCCTCCTGACATCGTCTTTCTATCTATAGACCCTGCACGAGATACGCCTGATACACTTAACTCTTATGTGGCTTATTTCAATAAAGACTTTATTGGATTAACCGGATCTGTTGATGCGGTTTCTCAATTAAGTAAAGAATTAAATGCGGTTTTCAGAAAAGCACCTGGAACGAGCGGACAGATTACTAATGATGATTATTTAATGGATCATAGCTCTGCATTAATGCTGGTTAATCCTGAAGGAAATTTACAGTCAATTCTTACAGCCCCTCATACACCAGGCAATATTATTGAAAGCATTATAAAAAGTCAGGATTATTATCAGGAACATAGGAAAAATTGATCGGAATAACTTTTTATTCCGGTAATCAGAACTTAACAATCCAGGCACCCGTGATGCTGTTAGTGCCGTCAATTATACGGGCAAATGCTATGGCATCTGCCCTGCTTTTAAAGCCACTAATACGCAAACGATACCAGTTTTTACCATTAACAACAGCCGTTACAATTTTTGCTGCATAGCCTGCTGCTGTTAACGATGCCATTACTGGCCTGGCGGACGCTTCTCTTGTTACTGACATTAAGTTAACAGCCCATTGCCCATCAATGCTTAGCACGCCTGAACCAGACTGTAACTCTGTCTCATCAGCCCATTGAGCCAGTTTTTCTTCGGCAACGGGTGCAACAGGTAGTGCAGGTGCGTTTTTAGGTACAATATAAAATGACAATGGATCTTCCATTGCAAACTCTGCCTCTCCCTGCCTTTTTGCGGAGATTTTACCTTCTATTAAACACAAAATGTCTTTATCTATTTTAGCACTACCCCAGATATCTGTGCCTCGTATACCTGCCGTGATACTACCAATTCTCACATCAACCTGGCGTCTACGTGTTTTAGCAAGGGCACTGGTTGTGAATCGAAAAGCACCTTTAATAACATTTAAAGCCGCTTTAAAAAGCCCCTGCTCTTCTTTTGCAGGTATTAACGTATCTAAATCAATTTCTGCATTTTCACCCAGTTTAATCAGGCTACCTTCATCCATTTTTAGTAGTAAACGGGCATTTGAACCGGTTATTAGCTTATCACCACTTTGCAATTCCATTCCAGGGGTTATAGCTAATAGCTCAGTATTACGTTTTATCCATGCCGGCATCTGTAGTGCTTCAACTTTACCGCCTGCAGCAAATACAGATGAAATAAATACAATATTAATGGCTAATAATAAAAGAACAATTAAGAAAGCAGATTTTAATCGCCTGAGGAAGATTGAATGATTAAATTTAATAGGTGAAATTCCAGATACAATACCTGCATCAGACTGATAGTTCATTTTAAATCCTTATTTTACTCATACACTATGAACCTTATTTTATTAATAAGTTTAATTAGAATCACCAGCTAAATCTGTTTATGTGAACTTCATCATTAATTCAACGTATACGCGAGTATCTTTACTACCTGTTCAGGTGATGAACATACAGCCTGAGCAACGGCATCAACTTCTTTTAATGCATGGGTAAGCTCTTCATCATGCAGGGTAATAATCATTTTCCCCAGAGCAGCCGCATAACCCGCATCAAAAGCGGCATTCCATTGTTTGTATTGATTACCGAAGCGTACGACAACAACGTCTGCATCTTCAATGCATTTACGAATACGAATGGCATTAATTTTTGCTGCTTTATGATCCTTCCAAAATGGCTCTGCTTCCGGACCCAGGGTCTTTTCTCCACAGTTATCACTGGCTTCATGATTAGTAACTGGTGAACTAATTTCTACATCCAGTGCATTATCTTTAATTCCATTGCTTATTTTCTCACGCCAGTCACTGTGAATTTCACCGGAAAGATATATTTTAAAACTCATAGGGATTCTCTGAAGTCAGGTAATGATATAAAAACAAGAGAGGCATTCAAGCCCCCT
The DNA here is from genome assembly GCA_016744065.1 of Gammaproteobacteria bacterium. GTDB lineage: Bacteria > Pseudomonadota > Gammaproteobacteria > SZUA-229 > SZUA-229 > SZUA-229. The sequence continues at coordinate 79,891 of JADGFA010000011.1, read as the reverse complement.
TAGTATTATTCAAGTATGCCGCTATGGCCTGTCGTCAATTTCTTCGTTTTCTTTTGCATGTTCAAGAAAGTCATGTTTTTCAACTTTCATTAGAACAAGGCTGTTACTCGCAACATAAATTGATGAATAGGTACCAACAAACACACCCACTATTAATGCAAATGCAAAACCATGTATGACTTCACCACCCAGCATAAATAAAGCAACTAGAACCAGTAAGGTTGTTAAAGATGTCATCACGGTACGTGACAATGTGTCATTAATTGATTTGTTTAATATTTCTACAGCAGAACCTTTTCTTTGTGTACGAAAGGTTTCGCGTATTCTATCGAGTACGACAACAGTATCATTTAATGAGTAACCAATGACCGCAAGTATTGCCGCTAATACGGTTAAATCAAATGGCATTTGAACAATTGAAAATACACCAATGGTTATTATTACATCATGTACAAGCGCCAGAATTGCAGCAAAAGCAGATTTCATCTGGAAACGAATTCCAACATAAACCATTATGCAGAACAATGCGATCAACATGGCCAGGCCACCCTGCTCTCTAAGCTCATCACCCACCTGCGGGCCTACGAACTCAATGCGTCGCATTTCCACTTCATCAGCAGAAGTCATTTTTAAAATTTCAAGTACATCATCTGAAATACGGGCACTGTTTACTCCATCTCTTGGAGCTATACGTACTAGCACATCTTTGGAAGTTCCAAAGTGCTGAATTAAAGCATCCGAATATTTACTTTTAGCAAGTGCTTTACGCACAGGTTCAAGCTCAACTGAATGAGAGTAGCCAACTTCAATTAAATATCCACCGGTAAAATCTATGCCTAGATTAAGGCCACGCATAGATAAGCTAACAATAGACAGCAGAATTAAAACCAGTGAAAACCCAAGTGCAATATTACGTTTGCCCAGGAAATCTATTTTTGTTTTGCCTGATAAAATATGCATTTTGATTTCCTATATAGAAAGTGTTTTCAGGTTACGTCCACCAAAGAACAGATTAACCAGTGCGCGAGTACCCATAATTGAAGTAAGCATAGAAGTTAAAATGCCAATTGACAGGGTTATCGCAAAGCCTTTAACGGGCCCCGTACCTAAACTGAATAAGACAATTGCTGCAATGAGAGTGGTTACATTTGCATCAGCAATAGTACTAAAGGCTTTTTCATAACCCGAATGGATACTCGCCTGTACCGAATTACCCAAACGCAGCTCTTCACGAATACGCTCGAAGATTAATACGTTTGCATCAACCGCCATACCAACCGTTAATACAATACCAGCTATACCGGGTAACGTTAGTGTTGCTTGCATTAATGATAATATCGCCGTAATTAGAACCAGATTAGCAGTTAATGCAACATTCGCGATTAAGCCAAATGAACGATAGTACAGAACCATAAATACCAGTACCAGACAGAAACCAATCATTACCGAGTTAAAACCCTGCTCGATATTATCTTTACCCAGGCTTGGGCCAACTGTACGTTCTTCTACAATTTCAACAGGCGCTTTTAATGCACCTGCTCTCAATAATAAAGCCAGGTCTCGTGCTTCAAAAGACTCAAGACCTGTAATTTGAAACTGTTTACTAAATTGCCCCTGAATCGTTGCAATGTTTATAACTTCTTCTTTATGGGTTCTGGTTACAACTTTTTTGCCATCCACCATTTTGCTAATTATCTTATTTTCAATATAGACAACAGCCATTGGTTTTTTTATATTTTTGGCTGTTGTTTCCCCCATTTTTTTAGCGCCTTTACCATCCAGCCTGATACTTACTGCTGGTGAACCTGATTGCGTATCAATGGTTGATGATGCACTGTTTATTTGATCCCCCGTTACAATAACACGACGTTTTAATAATACAGGGTCACCATTACGTTCATAGTAAAGCTTTGAATTGAACGGTATTGAGCCACCATTGGCCGCTTCCGTCCAGTCTAATCTTGTACCTTCGGTTAAACGAAACTCCAATGTAGCTGTTGCGCCTAAAATATCTTTTGCACGGGCGGTATCCTGAACACCAGGCAATTGCACAACAATGCGGTTCTCTCCCTGTTGTTGTATTACCGGTTCTGCAACACCCAGTTCATTTACTCGATTACGCAGGGTCGTTACGTTTTGCTGAATGGCAGATTTGCGCTCTGCTCTAAGTGTTTTTTCCGTGATTTTGGCAAATATTTTTAATTCATCTTCGTTAATCACATATTCTAAATCACGGAACTGAGATTTAAGTTTTGATTCCCCCTGCTCAAGACCAGCAGCATCGCGAAACTGAATATTAATACTGCCATCTATCGCTTTCACACCCCGATAGCGAATTTTTTCTTCACGTAAGTAATTACGTATTTCAGAAGAGATATCAGATTCCATATTTTTAATAACAGAAACCATATCCACTTCTAATAGAAAATGAACACCACCACGTAAATCAAGCCCCAGATACATGGGTAAGGCGCCAAGTGACTGCAACCAGTCAGGTGTTGCAGGTGCAAGATTTAAAGCAACGGTGTATTCACTATTTCGTTTAATGAAGTCAAAATTCTTTATTGTCGTCTGTGCTGTAAACTGAGTTTCAACCGATTCGAACCTGATTAATAATTTACCATTTTTTATTTCACTGGATTTCATCTGTACAGATGACTGCTTTAATAAATCATCTACTTTATTTTTTGTTGTTTCATCGACCTGTTTATTACGAAGTGAAACAAGTATGGATGGATCTGTATCATAGAGGTTTGGTATCGCAAAAACCCCACCTACTATTAGTACTACAACAAGTAGCAGGTATTTCCATAAAGGATACTGGTTAATCATTCTTATTGCCCGATGTATTAAACTTTAGTGATTATAGTTAAACTGTCATCATTCCAGTACAGTTATTCTCACTGTCACTGTCACTGTCACTGGAATGACAATATTTTATTTTTAGTTATTTTTGTTCTTTTATTGTGCCTTTGGGCATAAGTGAACCAACTGACGCTTTCTGTACTGTGATGGTTACATTTTCACTCACTTCTAAAGTCACAAAGCTATCAGATACTTTCGTAATTTTACCCAGAATACCGCCCTGAGTTAAAACTTCATCACCTTTACCTAATGCTGCGACCATTGTTTTTTGTTCTTTAGCGCGCTTACTCTGGGGACGAATCAGGAAGAAATAAAACAGTACCAGTAAACCGATTGGAAAAAGTAAGGCCGTAATAGGATCGCCCTGTGCCGCTGCAACGCCACCTTCAGCCAATGCATCTGATATAAAAAAACTCATATAATTCTCCACCCTTCAAGGGTTATAAAATGTGTAATAATAATTTGCGCGGTATTATGCCATTTTGCCGGCTTTACGTCAGCCAGGATTTTATATACCTGCGACGTACCATTTCAGGTAACGGCTTTATTAAAATAATTTAAGCAACACCACAGATCCACTATATTCAACGCTAAGAAGTTCAAAACCTCATTAGATCATGCCCTTTACTATTTCAGGGTGTGCTCCAACCTTTTATTCTGCTCCGTTGCCTTGCCGCGCCGCATAGAAGTCCTTTACATAGGGTTCAAATCGGTCTTCTTCAATGGCTAATCGTATATCTTTCATTAATTGCTGGTAGTAATGCAGATTATGAATGGTATTTAATCGTGAACTGAGAATTTCTTTACATTTATCCAGGTGACGTAAATAAGCACGACTGTAGTTTCGACAGGTATAACAGCTGCATTTTTCATCTACTGGACGAATATCATCCTTATATTTTGCATTACGTATTTTGACAATACCCGTTGATGTATATAAAAAACCTGTTCGTGCATTGCGTGTCGGCATTACACAATCAAACATATCAATTCCACGGCGTACGGATTCAATAATATCCTCTGGAGTACCTACACCCATTAAATAACGGGGATGATCCTGAGGCAATAATGGGGTGGTAACATCTAATACCTTATTTCGTTCTTCTTTGGGCTCACCAACGGACAGGCCTCCAATGGCATACCCATCAAAACTAATATCAATCAACTTTTTTGCTGATTCAGTGCGTAAATTCTCATGCATACCACCCTGAACAATAGCGAACAGGGCCGAATCATTTCCCTCATGTGCCTTTTTACTGCGCTCAGCCCAGCGTAATGATAACTCCATTGAATCTCTGGCTTCTTTTTCGGTCGCTGGATAAGGCGTACATTCGTCAAATATCATCACGATATCTGAACCCAACTCGCGCTGTACCTGCATTGAACTTTCTGGAGTTAGTGTGACTTTTTTACCATCAACTGGAGAGTTAAAGGTAACACCTTCTTCAGTTATTTTACGCAATTTGGCCAGGCTAAACACCTGAAACCCGCCGGAATCAGTCAGAATGGGTTTATCCCAATGCATAAAATCATGCAAATCCCCATGCTTTTTAATGATGTCCGTACCTGGGCGCAACATCAGGTGGAATGTATTGCCCAGAATAATTTCAGCACCCAGTTCTTTGAGTTCTTCAGGTGTCATTGCCTTAACGGTGCCATATGTACCCACGGGCATAAATGCCGGTGTTTCAATCGTGCCACGAGGAAATGTAATCTGACCACGCCTTGGTCCCGTATCACCTTTTAATAATTTGAATTGCATCAATGACATATATAAACTTCTTAATGTAATTTAACTTGTTAGTATCGATATGATTACTCGTAGATAATCATAAATCAAAGCCGTTTTCCCGTGGGAAGTGCTTTATATTTGAGCTTCAGGCTTATAACTTCTTACGGCTTCTCAAGGAACATTGCATCACCATAACTAAAAAAACGATACTTTTGTTCCACTGCATGTTGATAAGCACTCATCATCGTTTTATGGCCTGAAAATGCACTTACCAGCATTAAAAGTGTGGACTGGGGTAAATGAAAATTAGTGATGATTGCATCGACTACTTTAAATTCACAGCCAGGATAAATAAAGATCTGACTATCACCATGAAATGCTGCCAGTTGCCCCTTCATTGCAGCCGACTCAAGGCTTCTAACAGCCGTGGTGCCTACAGCAATGACACGACCACCCTTTGCTTTAGTCTGTTTTATCTGCTCAATAACAGAGCTGTCAACATCAATATATTCTGCATGCATATGATGATCTTTAATATTATCAACTCTAACAGGCTGAAAAGTTCCCGCACCAACATGCAGAGTAACGAATGCTGATTGAACACCCTTAGTAACCAGTTGCTCAAGCAACACCTTATCAAAATGCAAACCAGCCGTAGGTGCCGCCACAGCGCCCGCATGTTTAGCATAAACAGTCTGATAACGCTGTTGATCCAGCTCATCATCCGCTCTTTCGATATAAGGTGGTAAAGGCATATGTCCATACTGCTCGAGCAAATCAAATACAGTTGTATTATCAGTTTTCACAATATCTTTAAAATGCAGCTTAAATAAATCACCCACACGCTCAAGCATCGTCGCATCAATGCTTTCTTCCAGAGTCAAATGGACACCTGGTTTAGGCGCTTTACTCGCTTTTATATGAGCTAACAGGTGATGCTCATCAAGAACACGCTCCACCAGTACCTCAACTTTACCTCCTGTTTCCTTCACACCATGTAAACGGGCAGGTATGACTTTGGTGTTATTAAAAACCAACAGATCATCTGCTGTCAGCAAACCGGGTAAATCAGAAAAATGTAAATCTGATATCTTGTCTCCACGCAGGCGTAGCAACCGACTGGCTGTTCTTTCCTTAAGAGGGTATTGAGCTATTAGCTCTTCAGGTAAATGAAAATCAAAATCGGCAGTTCGCATGGCGCGGGAGTTTAACACAAACAGATAAGCACTGGAAAACGGTTAAAATATGAATGTTTTTCTAAACCATTCATATTTTAACCCATTACATGGGATAAAAAATAACTTAGGAGGGCAGGAACTCAATAGGGTAAGTAACGGTAACAGGCTCTACTTTCTTTGCACCAAACTTAAATAGCTTAATGCGAGCCAATAGACGTCTTTCAAGCTTGGGATCTTTTAATTCACTTGAGATAATTTTTACTTTTGTAACACTGCCAGCCGGAGAGATGGTAATTGAGAGTACAATTTTTCCTTTCAGCCCTGGGTTCTTACGCCGAGCGCGACTATATATGGAATATAGCTTACTTTTATTCTGATCAAATACAATAGTAATATCTTCTTCTGCCCTTACTCCACCAGATCGAGATTTACTCTTACGTTCAGCATCGCGATTACGACCTTTAGCAATCGCACCTGATGATAATAATGATTGCTTAACCTGCGTTACTTCACGATTGGATAATTTCGTTTTACCAACACGAGTTGTATATTCACTTGAATTTACACCACCACTACCCTTACTGGCATCCGCCATTAACAACGCTTTATTATGTTTAGTTGCTTTTGCGGCAGATGCAGAACTCGACTTAACCTTACCACCAACCATCGCACTAACATCAGATGTATCCATTAGATCGGCAAGTTCATTTCCCAGTGCGAGCAAACCCGTATCAGCTGCTTTTTCACGTGCTTTCTTTTGTGTTTTAGTTAATGGCTTTTTCTTTTCCTGTTTTTTAGGCAGTTTCTTAACTTTAGGCTTTGGTTTGATTTTAGGTTTTGGCTTGGGTTTCGGCTTCGGCTTAACCACCTTGGGCTTGGGTTTTTCTTTTTTCTCAAGTATAAAGTTTGCAATACGCTCTGGTACAGCTACTTTAGCTTCACGATCAGGCTCTGGCACATCTACTGATGACATTACGACAGCAAAGATTAAAGCCATAATAATTGTTACAGCCGTTATCAGCTTATATTGCGAATCACTACTACCTTCCGGGTGCCAGCTTAACGCTAGTTGATCATAATAAATAGCAGACACTAGCTACTTTCTCCAGATGCGGCTTTCTGCATGGCAGCAAACGCTATTTTGGTATAATTAGCATCTCGGCAAGTTGCCAGTATTTTCCTTAACAGTTCATAAGGAATATTTTCATCTCCCATAATCGTAACGGCTTTACCTTTAATTTTACCATCAGGGCTTTTTACTACTCGTGATTTAGATGACTGAAATATTAACTCTTTTCCAAGGCCGGCTATCAGCGGCGAAGTCTCTTTCATTATATTGTTAATTATAGCGACTTCTCTACCCTGTACCAGAATGCTTCTTTGCGTCACGGAAATAATAAGTGTTTCTTTAGGCGCTTTTGTCGCCGTAGAAGTGGGTAAATTTATATCTTTTTTCTTTGGTAACTGGTGCACATTAGATGAGCTTACTAATAGGAAAAATACCAGTATTGTAAATATATCCATTAATGAAACAAGGTTTAAAGCCGGCTGCTTTCGTCGAGCATGGTGGCGTTCCATTCTCTTCGCTCGTTTTGATTTATTCATCATTTCGAGGTCACCTCTGTTCCAGCCGAAGGTGCATCTGGTTTAGTTGCCTGTATCAATTCAGGTGCATCACCAATTGAAATATTTGGAAACAACTCTACGGTAACAACTTCAAAAACCTGTACAACGTCCGCATAACGTACCCTGTCCATAACGCTTATTAACGTTTTATAATTTATTTTAGGTTCAAGTAATAAAGAAATACTTTGCTCATCAGGAAATCTGGATTTAATTTCGACCAGAATATCAGTGAATGCTTTCCAGTCTGTATTCTCAGTTGTACGAGGAAAATACTTAATGCGACCAAGGTTAGCATCTCTAATTTCAAAACCATCTTTACGTATAATAAGCTCCAGCTGTAACTTAATTTTTTCTTCCTGTTTGGCTATTCCACTCTTAGAAGGTAAGTTAAGCTCAAGTACTGTTACACGTGAAAATACGGCTGTAATCAAAAGAAAAGGTATTAAAATAACCATTAAATTAAGAAAAGCCGTGATGTTTAATTCTACATCTTCGGGTTTATGTTTACGCCTGACCAGTTTCATTCCATATCTCTATATACTGTATCTATATACTTCAAAATTAGCTCTGAGCTAATCTTTAGCAATCAGGTTTAAGCACTTAACGGCTGCCATTTCAATGTTATCTACCAGGCGAGCTGTTTTAGTAACTAGATATGAATGTATTAAAATAAGCGGTATAGCCGCAACCAGACCGAACGCGGTGGTATTCATGGCAACCGATATACTTGCAGATAGAAGATCTGCCTTTTCAGCAGGATCAGCAGAAGCAACCGCTGTAAACGCATCAATCAAGCCAATAATAGTACCCAAAAGACCGAGTAAAGTGGCTATATTTGCATAGGTCGCAAGATAATGAGTTCTCTGCTCAAGTTCAGGCATAACTTCCATCATGCCTTCTTCCATCGCTGACTCGATACTATCTCGAGGTGAATTTGTACTTTTACGGGCAAACCCATAATTTAACATGGTTGCCAATGGTGTTTTCACCGTCTCTGTTAACTTCATTGCACGGGCATAATCTTCCGCTTTAAGCATAGGAACTAACTGCTCCCATACTTTCTTTGTTCTACCCTGTGTTTTAGCAATATAAAGAAATCTCTCAATTGCGATGGCCAGGCCAATAGCCAATACCACCAGGATGATATACATAAATGTACCACCGTCTTGAAAAAAACCTACAAAACCCATGAAAATCCCCTTTGAATCAAATTTTTTGTCATTCTATAGAATTCTATAAAATCGGCAAACTATAAATTAATAATATCCATAAAAATTGATATTTGAGCTTTAGAGCCTGATATCAGCAATAATTAAATGTATCTATTTGTATATAAAACATCCAGATTCATGAATTTGATCTAAATGGTATTATTTGATACTTATATTGTAAAGAAATAACTATTAACCAATACATATAATACAGTAATAAAGTTTAAAAATTACTCGTCAACATCACTATTTTTAAAGAATGCGATGGTCTTCATAAAAACAGAGGAATCATCTGATGTATCATCAATGTCCCCTGCCGCTGGATCAAAGGCCGCAGCCTCAATTTTGCGCCCATTAAATTCTTCATCTATCTTATCAATAATAAGTTTACGACTGGAACGGTATTCATCCAGACGAATATGGTTCTGATAATAATCTTTAGAAAGGTCTCTCAGTTTTGCTGAATAGCTTATATCACTCATAAACTTTACCTCAACTCCCTTAATACTCTAAATCCGGTTTCGCTGTCCGCCAGACCTTTATGAGAATGTGTTGTTGTAATATCACAATTTTCCATAGTCTGTTCAAATGAGCCACCTATGGCAACCAGTTTACGGCCCTTATCATAAACCCACTCCTGTACATTGCCAACATAATTAACCAGTCCCCAGCTATTCTGTTTTCCTATATTAACAAACACCAGTTTCCCACCTTTACTAATACCACGGGTACTTAATTTGCAGTTTCTATTTGCATCAAGTTTTTTTCGTCTGGATTTTGCGGCATACACCCATTCTGTTTTAGTTGGTAAACGGTATTTTCGACCCGATTGTTTACTTAACCATTTAAGGTATGATTTAACTACTTTAAAGCTTAGTCCCGATGCAGGCAACTTACTATCTCGCCCCGTCAGTGCTTTACAGCTAGATGATTTTTTACAAAACTGATTAAGCTCTTTAATAGATACTTCATATTTACCAATTGCAAATGTTTTAAATTTTTTATTACCGGGAATAACAACCAACACAGGCCCGCTTCCTGAATTTTTTATTTTATCTTTACAAATTGCGCGCTTACCACGAGCACCTAGACCGGCTAATGATTTATCACAGGGATCACGTGACATAATCTGTATCGCCGTTAGCACTCTGCTGGATTTAAAGATCCGCAAACTATGTTTTTTAGCCTCACGTGCTCTTTCAGGAAAAGCTTTACCTGTTTGAGTAATGCAACTCGCCAGCGATTTAATGAGATTGTTTTTCAACCCATTATATCGTCCCCGATCAAGGCTTCTTAACTTATCAATAGCCGTTTCAAAGTTACGCATATTTAAGCGGCCCTGACATTTAAGCTGATTATTTACATTACTTAAAGCAACATCAAATAACTGTACATTTTTTTGCTTTACCGTCCGTGTCTTCTTTTTTACCTGTTGTTTTTTTCGTTGTGCCAACATATTGGCCTGGTCCTGTTTTGCTTGTTGCTCCTGCCTGCTTTTATTTTTTTCAATAGCAGATGCAATCTGTTCTATTTTTAAATCAAGCTCATCATGATCTTCTACATAGCGTCTGGCATTTTTAATTAAATGCCTGGCTCTACTGTATTTATAAGCCTTTATAACAGCAGATATTTCTGATAGATATAAGTTATAAACCAATGCCTGCTTATCTATAACCCAGTCATCTTCTCCCTTTGTTAATACCAGCAAATCCTTAACATCTTTCCAGATTGAGTCTTCCCAGGGATCAGTAAACACGGGCTTCGTTAACAGGTTTTCTAAATCTTCTTTATAAAAATCAATTCTTATCTTTAATTCAAGTTCATTTCGTATATCAAATTCAGAGTACGGATCTATAGGCTTTTCCTGAATAAATAGAAAGTAACCCGTTATAGCAACCGATAACAACAAAGCAAATACTGTTGCCAATCGATTGGGGGCCTTCAGTTTTGGCGATATCGCTTCAAGAAATTTCTCAACAGTTTCTATTCTGTCTTTACGATGAAATGAAATGGCTTTTTCAATGGCACGCCACTGATATTTCTTGATATTGTTTATTCGTTTCGGTTTTAATTTTTGCCTCTCTGCTTCATCAGCAGGTACTTTGTTGTACGGATGCCCCCCTGTAAATAATTCATAGGCGACACAACCAAGTGCATAAATATCATCACGAATATCCGGCTCTTCGCCATTGAGCATTTCAAGGCTTGCATAAGCAGGTGTTAAAGCCCCTAAATTACCTGCATCAAATACTGTTTTATCTTCTGGATTATCATCAAGGTGTTCAACTTTGGAAACTGCGCGTGCAATACCAAAATCAAACACCTTGGCAACGCCTCTTTTGGTAATAAAAACATTGCCGGGTTTAAAATCAGAATGAATGATTTTCTCTGCATGAGCGTAAGCCAGTGCAGATGACATACCTTTTATAATAGTCCAGGCATCGTCGGTCGGTAATCCAGTTGATTTGTATTGCCTGATCAATTGATCAAGAGGCTGACCATCCATAAACTCCATGGTCATAAATACGGTATCGCGGTCTCTATCAAAATCAAAAACATTCACTATATTCGGGTGCGCAATACGCTGTGATTTTCTTGATTCTCTTTGTAAAGAAATAAATGCTTCAGGGTGTGATTTAAACTCTTCACTTAATACTTTTATTGCAACATAAGGATCTCTATCCTGAGCTTCAACCTTAAGCAGATCCTTAGCCTTATAAACTATACCCATACCACCTGCACCTAAGACACTCTCAAGCACAAACCGTTCTTTTAATATTCCATGCTCACCTACTTCAACTGATGAGGCTAAAAACTGACCAGTGGATAATGTTGGATCGAGACTACCCGGGATTTCGTTAGAACTATTAGCCGATGTAACACGTGTTTTATCATCAGGTATGGATACATCAGGTTTAAACTGTGTTACATCTGCTGATAAATTTTTATTTTTATCTGGTGCAAGTCTGGTTTTATCACCCGCAATATCAATCTGGGCTTTTGTTTGTGTGCCAGGATTTGCAATGCGTGTTTTATCATCTCCCTGAGTTTCAATAGCTGTTTTTTTTGAGGGCGCTATACGTGTTCTATCTTCACTTAGATTTTGACCTGCGGTTTTTTTTACAGCAGGAGCAATACGCGTTTTATCTTCTGTGCCTGGTACTCTGGATGCAGAACTTTTAATTATTGTTTTGTCTGAGTCTTTATCACTCATTTTTAATCACACTATTCCTGCAAATTTACTTGAGTTGAATATGTTGCATCTGGTGAGCCTTTTACCAGAATTACAGATACATTATCATTGGCACCATTATCCAGCGCTTTTTGAATTAAAGTATCAACCGCTTCCTGTAAGGGCAGACTGTTTAATATTTCTGCCATTTCATCTTTGGAGACCATATTATAAAGGCCATCACTACAAAGCAAAAAAGTATCACCTAATTGAACACTAAAAACATTGATATCAATATAAACTTCCGGGCTTGCACCGATTGCTCGTGTTATTACATTTGAATCAGGGTGAATTTCAGCTTCTTCAGGTGTTAAAAAGCCTTGCTGTACAAGCTCTTCAACCTGGCTATGATCTCGCGATAACTGTATAAAATCATTATTACGAAAGCGGTATAAACGTGAATCCCCTGCCCACAGGCAGATACCCACGTGTCCCTTAATCGCTAATGTAACAATTGTACTGCCCAGAGTTCGACCATCAAGCATAATATCCGCATATTCAAGTATGCGATGGTTAACATCAATTAGACTATCTTCAACACTGTCAATAAACTCATTTAATGATGACTTGTTCGTTATCCCACCAAGGGATTCTACGATCATATTACTGGCAACATTACCCGCTTCATAACCTCCCATACCATCAGCCACAGCCCAGAGCTGAACTTCAGGCAAGGAAATAATTGAATCTTCATTAACTTCTCTGACCATACCCACATCAGTGCTCTGCACTGAATTCCAACGAATGGGGCGTCTGATCGTTGTATCACTCATAAATCTAGCATCCAGATAAAATTGTAAACCTCACTTAGAGGCCTCCCTGTTGAATATTATAGGGTATTTTCCAGTCGCGTTGTTGCCACTGACCATCTAGCATTGAGGCAATACCTCCTATAGGTGGTAGCCCCTGGCAACTAAAGATTAAAGGACTTATTAATTGTGACCCCGATGTCTGCCATAAACTGAAACTGGATAAACCTGAAGTTAATGATGCATTGAGCATATAGGGCAATGCCATTTTCATCTGTTCATCCGTAGAATTTAAACCAAATAGCATGGGGCCCATTTCACCTAAATTATAGGTAGGCTGGTAATTTTCAGATGTTGATAATACAATATTGTTCGCCGCTGCTATTACTGCATCTGCATCAATACTGCCATCCAGTGCTGATAAACACTGTGCTTCTAAGGCATCAAACCACTGGGTCTGATCCAACATGAATTTTACTGCATTTGTCTTCGGATCAAGAGGCTTTACCAGGCTAATCGGAAAATAACGTCCTACCCTGTCTACACTCGGCATCATTAAACCAGCCCACATGTTATTATCGATAACACCTGAAGATAAAACAAAGCGCCAGATTGGGCTGGTTAAATATATATCTAACCAGTCATTCCCCATCTGCTCCTGCGACCCTGAAATAAAATACTGTAACCATTCATCCCAGGGTGTAATAAACGATGAATTTAAATTACGAAAAATAAAATCACCATATGCAGGCAATTTGCCATAGAGCCCTGTTTGCGAATTAAAATTCATATTCAAATTTCTCTAAATCAATTATTAAATAGTGTTTGGACATTTAAAAGCACCTAATAAGTTCTGACTAAAAGGGTTATTTACGCTTTTGGCTTTTATCAGGTATTTTATGCTGTGCTTAATTTTTGTTATTTTGTTTTTACCTCTTGCTTTATTATCAACCAGTTCAGTTACTGTGTATGTCACAAGATAAACATTAGATTTTCTTGTTTTCTTTATTGTTGATCTGTCCTGTAATTTAAACCAGGCCCAGGGACCATCGAAAGATTTTTCATGACGATCATCATCAACATCATCAAAAACAACCCGTACTCGTTTATTTTCATCTTCACCAGACCAGTTTAGATCTTTCCAGAACTTGGGCCCATGATTATAGGTTATACGTTGATTGCCTACCTCCAGTAAGAAACGAGCATCTCTTTTTTCCATACGATAAGGTTTTAACTGGAACGAGACACTGGGTATTTCAGGGTTTTTTCTAAAAAATACATTCTTAATTGTTTGTGCCCGACGTATCTGCTTCAATGTGGCCGCACTTAAGCCTAATGAATGGTTATCAACAATACGATTAGTCCAGCCTTTACGGGTATCAATAAAGGGTTTTATCAAATCAACATAAAACTTATCTATTGTACCTTTAGGCTTAAAAAACTCACTGAAATCAAATAAAGCCAGTTCATCGCTTGATGAACGTTTAAGCGGATAACGCCCTGCCAGAGCTTGTGAATACGAACTATAAACCTGATTTTTCCACTCATTATTTACGTATTGATGCGCTGATGAAAGTATAATTTTCCATGTCTCATCAGAAAGGGATATCAACCAACGCTTCACAGGGTCAGGCGTTTTCTTGGAAAAACTACGCAAAGACGTAATTGCATTGCCAGCGCCACTTAAATATCGCGCTTTAGCAATCTGATAAGCCTTTTTATTTGGATCAGGTGCAACTGAAATTTCACCCAGAAAATCCTGTAATTGCTGGATTTTTTGCACAATTGAGGTAATAGGCGCTGGTTTTTTACCACCTTCTCTTAATAGTACATTCATATCCCTAAATTGCTGATCAACTTTGGTGCCTTTAAATTTATTAGCCATAAACCCGGTAACAGAACCGGCTTTACTTTCACCATGATCATCATCCATGTTCTGTAAAAGCTGTGATGATAACTGGGTGTTATTTGCACTTATCTGTAAAATTGAAAGCAGTGGTGAATAAACTGGATCGGTAAAACTGGCCAGTACCTCTCCGGCCTGTTTAACACTGGTAAATTTAGCTATTTTTAAGGCATTGAAAACTTTTTTCCAGTGAGATATATAGTCAGCCATGTACAGGCTCTTTACTCTTTCACTAATTTCTTTTAAATCATCTTTAACAAAGTCAACCCTGGCATTTTCATCATCTGACAAAACCCAACGTTCATTTACAATATCGGCAATAACAGGCGAATCTGTTGATAAATCTATATTCTCATAACCTTCTTTTGTAAACATATAGGGAACTAGTAATACTCTCTCAGTAGATGGTGTAATCTCATATGAATCCCGAACTGCCTCACCAAACATATTTAACATATCAATTTTTTGATTGAATTCAGGCTTGGTTCTAATACGGCTATAAATACGTTTATGAACAGGCACACGCAATAGTGTATTTCGAGTTTGTTTAACCACCCGGCTATTAAGTTCCGACGGTTTTAATTCAAGGTTTAATAATGCTTTCAAATGCAGCTCAAGCTCTTTACGCTTTGAAGCCTCACCTTGCATGTTTTGAGTCCAGTCAGTTATAAACCAGTCTGAAATTAATTGCTTATCTATATAGTCAATTTTATTAAACATTAAATATGTTCTAAAACTACTGTATAAATCACCGCCCTGATGACCTTTTTGAATTTGCTTTTCAAGATAATTAATAATTCTGGGTAAAAACAGTTCTTTCAATTGTGCTTCATAAGCCTCATTAGCAGAACTATCCACATTCCCATCATAAAGCCCCATACCAGATAACCATGGATGTTCTTCCTGGCTATAAACTATACTGGCTTTTGCTAGTGCATTTAACGTGGGCAAAACGACTCTTAAATCTTTATTCCATAAACTCAGTCGCTTATTTTCAGCATTAAATTCAGCAATATATGATTCAACTTCAGACATAAACATATTATGTCGAGTAATACTTCCGGTCCAGACTGTTAGTAAGGCAATAGCCGATATAGCAATAGATGCATAAGCAACCCGTTGAGCCCACTTAATCAATACTTCATACTTACGATTTGAACCAACTAGTTCAGATTCAGGAAAAATGATTTCACGAAACAAATTGCCCAGGAAAAAACTTTTCCCTTGCGACTGTTGAAGCTGTACATTTTCACGACCAAAACCAAAATTTGAAGAAACTGATGACATCATTCGATCAATAGGTGTTCCATCCTGCGTACCACTGGTAAAATATATACCGCGTAAGTAGGGTTGAAACTGGAATCTATTTTTTACAAATGTCTGTTTAACAAAACTGTCAATAACAGTTTTAAGGTTTTCCATTTGCTGAGGGAAGCCCTGAATTGCAGCACGGCGTTTCACATCACGCTCTGAATGTATACGCGATAGCTCTCTGGAATAAAGCCTCTCCAGTAATTTACCATATTCAACATCAAGGTAATCAAAGTCAGGACTTTGAGATGGCTTAGGCGCATTAGGTAAAGAGATACCCCAGACCTGCTCTCTTTCCTCTTTACTTAAATCTTCAAAGTATTCTGTAAAACCGGATGCGAGATCCGCCTTGGTAAACATTAAATAAATTGGAAAACGAATTTCAAGTTTTTCCATTAACTCATCAATACGTGTTCTAATTATTTTTGCATGCTGTATACGCTCTTCTTCTGTTTGCAAAAGCAGATCATGAATACTGATAGCAATAATCGCACCATTGATTGGGCGTCGACGACGATTCTTTTTAAGTAGCTGTAAAAAACCTTCCCAGGCACTACTATCAACAACTTTATGACTATCCTGAGTGGTATAACGACCGGCTGTATCAATAAGTACAGCTTCATTAGTAAACCACCAGTCACAGTTACGTGTTCCACCAATGCCCTGTAATGCACCTTTTCCGAACTGTTCTGCCAATGGAAAATCAAGACTGGAATGAACCAGCGCCGTTGTTTTACCTGAACCTGGCGGACCAATAATAATATACCAGGGCAACTCATAAAGTGCTTTTTTACTGCCCTTTCCACTAAACTTTAATTTTTTTAATGTAGATAATGCATCTGAAAAACGTTGATTCATCTGATGCATTTCTTCAGATGTCTGATCTGATGAACCATCAAGTACCAACGCATCCTGATTGTGCTCTAAATCACCGACCAGTTCATCATTTTGTTTTCTGTCCATCATCTGGACGCGTAAATTATTTAATCCCCACAAAATAACTAAAACAATAATAGCAACCAGGCGAGCGACCACGCTTCCTAATGGCGCAGAATTATCTTCACCAAACTTAATCATTGGCCCAACAAACCAGATAATAATAGAAAGCGCAATTAAGCCTATAAGAGAAATGACAATTTTATTTTTAAAAAACTCAGCAATTTTTTTCATAAATTATTTAACTATTATTATTTTAATTTAATGTAATAAGTAAACACGTCTATGTATTTACTTACCATGTTTACTCTATCTAATTTATTTTTTTTCTGGTGTTTTACGTGCGACTGTACGCATATCAGTGATTTCATCCAGTTGCTGAACCACCGGTGACGATGACTCATAAAGCCAGACCCTGAATCCCGAATAACTTAAAAACAGAATTGCACCTACAATACTACCGACAACCCACATAGGAATATAATCAGCCAGTGAATTGCGTGTTTTACCCAGGCCATGCCAGCTAGGTGATAATGAACGTTCATACTCACCTTTTTGACGACGAACTATAGTAAAAAGGTCATCTCTCATCTGTTCAATCATGTCACGACCACGATGAATAACCCGATATTTACCTTCAAACCCCAGGCTTAACAATATATACATCAACTCAAGAATATATAAGTTTTCTGCTGGCTGTTCTTTCATACGATCAAGTATAAGAAAAAATTTCTCACCACCTGATGTTTCATTATGAAAAACACTTAGTAACGTTCTTTGGGGCCAGGCGCTTTCACTACCCCAGGGTGTATTTAAAACGGCTTCATCAAGTGCAACACATAAGGCATATCGTGCTGATAGAACAACCTCAGGTTTAATGCCTGTTTGCTTGGCTGTGCTTTCAAAGTTTTTTATTTCACTTACCATTCGCTGGTGTAACCCACCTACATCTGGATGGGAAACCGACGAACGTGTTTTTTCGAACACGGCTATTAAAGTTGATGCCGCATTAACTAAAGGATTAAGACCATTACGGGTACTGAAATAAGCATTAGCTGAGCCACCGGCAGCTTGAGGTTGTGCCTGCTGTTGCTGATAAGCTGGAGCCGGTTGTTGTTGAATCGGCGGAGCTTGCACGGGCTGTTGTTGAACCGGTGGTTGCACTGGCGGCGGAGGTGGAGGTTGTTGCGCTCCACCTCGTCCACCAGGCATAGGCTTGATTACGGTACGATCACCATCCACTGATGGCTGTCTGAATACTGTCTTGTCAGAATCACCTGATGACATTGTTAGCTCCATGAATTAATTCTTAAATTTTTAACTTATATTTAACAACGGTAAATATAAGACCTAAGCCATAAAAGGTTATCTATTGACGAACCGCCCAGAATTCTAACTCTAACCCTGGGAAGTCACCACCAATATGTAATGCAAAACCACCTGAATGTTTTAATTCATTCCAGAAGTCACTCTGCTGATCTAGTTGAAAATAAGTATAACCCGCATGAAAAGGAATCTGTCTTGGAGCAACAGGAAGAGGTTTAATCGCAATACCAGGCATAGCCGCATTCACTAACTGCCGAATACGTTCCACTGGACCAATTTTAATCTGTGCTGGCAAATGTGCACGTAAAGCATCTTCTGGAACATCTGCTCTTGCTGAGATTATAAACATGGCAGAACCAATCAGTGATCGATCTGCAATTTCAGCAACACGTATACCATATTTTTTCTCAACCAGATTAAGCGAAACAGCTGTTTGCTCATAAACCATGCTAAGGCAATTTCTTAATTCATTTATGACCGGTGTAAATGTCGTTTGTAGGTCATCATGCAAGTACATTGGAAATGTAGGTGTACGCTTATTTTTGCTTACAAACGTTGAGAGTTCTCCAACCATTTGCACAGATTCAGCAAATAAATTTACAGGGTGCAAACCATTCATTTTTGACAGGTGGTTTGACATCGGTTCAAGACGATTAATTAATTGCAACATCATATAATCAGCAATTTCAGCTGTACCACCGCGATTGGCATCAGCAAGACGACCGGCTATTGCTTCCCCCCGATGATGTAGTAAACCAATTAATTCTGTTAAAAATCCAGCTAATTTCGGTGATTTTTTACAATCAAGGCAAGTAGCAATATAACTGTCATCTAAAAGTATGTTTTTATCTTCTCTGGATTCTGCAATACGAATTAGACCAATACAGGCATAACCACTCAAGTCATCTGTTTCCAGCATGAGGCGAAAGCGTAATTTGCCAACATGCATAGAAATATTATCACCAGATTCATTAGAAACATCACGAGTTTCCTGCTCAAAGCTGAAGTATCGTGCCAGTCCCTGAGTATTCTCTTCTGCTATTACATCTACTGCACCCGGTCGTTTAACCGGGACACAAACATATAAAACGCTATTATGAGTATTTTCAGGAACTTCAAATACCGGTGGTGGCTCATCTACATCAGGAAAACTAAAGGGGGTTCCATCGGGGAAAACACCCTTGCCCTTGATAACTGAGACTTTACCCAGAGTAAGTAATTGTTGATCAATTTCAAACTCATGTATTCCCCATCCATATGCTCCATATGCAGAACACTTCCCTTCCACCAGGCGTTCAAAATAACGCTCCTGTTGCTGGAAATGTTGAGGGTTTAAAAACATACCTTCCGACCAGACAACTTTACTATCTAATGACATTTTTTATTCGCCAGTTTTATTAATTAATAATCTGCATCATACTTATCTATGCAAACATACCGTGTTATTTAAAAAAGTTTCTTCATTTTATCTGCTGATTCTTTTGTCTTATCAGCTGTACCCTGTGCTTTTTCTGCACCATCCTTAGTTTTACTCGCATTTTCTTTTAAACCACTACCATCATCTATTTCTTCAGCTATTTCTTCATTAAAGATAAGCTTATTTCCTGACACTCGAACAACAACAGAGTTTCTGAATACATTATTGGCAACAACAGGAATGATTAACTTATACTCTGCATTTTTAAATTCAAGAAACTCTCCATAAAGCGCAACATAATGTGTTTTTGGCGATAATACAAAATGCTCTGCTCGACTTTCACCTGGTTTGAAATGCTTTAATTTATGTGCGGCAATCATATCAGCACCCAGAACTTCTTTATCACGCTCGTATATTTCAATAAAGTCAGATTTTTTCATCATTTTTTTAGATTTAAGCTCATACATACGTATAAACAATGGTGAAGGCTTACCAAGCTCATCTGGGTTAATATCTGCATCAACTTCAAAAGTAATTTCTAAATCTGTATCCAGACCGAAGTATCCCCCAACAGCACCATTTAATGACTGGCATGCTGTTAAAGCCCCAAATAACAAAGTTATTATAATAACTTTAAATAATTGATAGTGTTTCATAAAAGCCCTATGGTTCCTTTTTATTAATCTGTGACTTTCTTGCGATTGTCAATTTTTGTAGTTGCTCTTCATAAGCCTGTACAAACTCATCGCCAAAAAGATACTGGAATGAATTATCTATATCGCCTGCCAGTTCATTATAATACTCAAGATAAGCATCCCAGTTTTTTGCTTTCTGGCTAGCCGGTATAATGCCTGCCTTTTTCTGTTTTGCAAATCGCTGCTCAAGCAGAGCAGGATCAAAGCGTTCAATAACCCCTTTAAAAGCAGCTCGAATACCTGCCAGAATGGCAACCTGATGCTCCGCAATACTATCAAAACTTTCTTTTACGGCTTCTACTGGTTTTTTATATGCATTACCCTGTTTAATAAACATATTTTCAAGCGCATCATCTATATTGGCTGAAAATTTAAGTGGGTTATTTTCTATTGGTTGAATAGTTGTAACATTCATACGAAATTCATTTTTTATAGAGCTTCTAGATCCCAGTACCTGCATCAGGCCACCTACCATCTCTCTTACGACTTCACCAACAACCTGATTAACTTTTGTGACTTCATCATCATCCATATTTAATTGTTGCAATCCCATAGCCTTAATTAGGCTGGTATCAACAGTCACTTTACTGGGCTCACCATTTTTCTGTGCTTTCATCTGCTGTTTAAGCATTTCAAACTCAGACTGAAGTTTTTGTTGCGCCTTATGTTGCGCTAATAAGACTTCATTCGCGGGCGTGTCAAATTTACCGGTAAGTTGATGTTGTGCAGGAGGTTCAGCAGCAGGCTGGGGAGCTGGCGCAGCCGGTGCAGGTTGTCGCTGTGGTGGACTGGGAACAACAGGCGGTTCTGTTAATGGTAAGGACGGCTTAACCTGAGGCGCAACAGTTTGTGCGGGGGGTGAAGCAGGTGGTGTTGATGACATCAGGTCATCATCATCCCAGTCATCGGGTATTCCGTTATCCATTGATAAATGCTCTGGCGCCGCATCAGGCCACGAGACCTGCTGATTTAAAGCACTGGACTGATCTGAATGACTAGACCCAGCAAATGGATCACTGGACGGTGCAGGTTGAAATGGATCTGGTGAACCAGAGATATTATCAAATCCTCCCTGAAAATCATCCGTTCCAGCATCTAAACTTCCACCCTGTGCCTTATCTAAGGCGGCTAAAGGATCTGTTTCTTCGGCATTTGTACTAAATATTGAATCCGCAGTGGAAACATGACCTCCACCAAATGGATTTGCATCACTCTGGCCAAATCCACTATCTGATGCTGGTGCTGAAAATATATCATCCATAGCCGTATTTGGTTCTGCATTTGCATTACCAAAAGGATCTGCAGAAACACCAAAAGCCTGCTGTGTACCAGCAGATATATTTACGGAGAATGAATAATCACCCAGCTCAAAACCATCACCATCATTAAGTGGCAGTTTAGTTCCCTTGCCCATTGGATTAACTGAACCATTTAAAAATGTGCCATTAGTACTTACATCTGTAATATAAAACTGACCACTCTCACAACTAAACTGGCAGTGACACGATGATAGAAATCGTTCTGGATCATCTAACACCCAGACATTATCCTTACCTCGACCAAGTGAGCCACCCTGCTCATCAAAGGTTTTAGTTGATTCAGTCAGATTGACCGAATCTGGAGCGTTAGTAATGGTTACGATTAATGGCATTTAATATATCATCCTGACAATCTCAATTTTGTATTTTAAATTATGGCTCTGAATATTTCCAAAACAATTATGAATTATTTTAAAGTATCCCGTTTAACGTACTGACTATTGTAGTCTTTCAAAAATCTAAAACCAGACCCGAGTCTAAATATTACCTATAGATAGTTGATGTTCCAAGCAATTGACGACAATTCTTAAGAAATATTTTAACTTAAAGCTATAAATTACGCTGTTAGCTTTACATAAGCAATTCAATACCTTATAAATACATAGATTAAACGCCAGCGAAGGCTCTATATTAGTCTTTGCTAATAGATGCAAAATATAACGTATGAAGGAATAACAATAAATGGCGTCAGAAGAAATAATACAACTGGATAACCTGTTACAACCTATATCAGAAGATAACCCGGTTGGCGATGACATTCGCGATGATTCCTCTCCTACATCTGCTTATTACTCTATTAAAGATGCTCGTAATGCGGCCCGGGCTGCAGAACGTAGCAATATGTTTGATGGCGACAATAGTGAAGCAGATGAACAGTGGCGAAAAATTCTCGATCAGGCTCCTGATATTTTGCAAAATAAAGCTAAAGACCTGGAAGTTGCAAGCTGGTACACAGAAGCGCTGATTCGGCGTTATGGATTTCAGGGTTTAAGGGATGGCTTCAGATTAATACATGGCTTAATTGATCAGTACTGGGATACTCTCTACCCCTTACCGGATGAAGATGGTGTCGAAACACGAGTAGCCTCTCTTACCGGATTAAATGGCGAAGGCGCTGAAGGCGTATTAATTGCCCCCATTCGTAATGTAGAAATAACACAGGGCAATGAGCCCGGTCCTTTTAGTTTATGGAAGTACCAGCAGGCTCTGGACATAGAAAAAATAATAGATGAAGAAGCCAAATCTGATAAAGCCTCCAAATTAGGTTTTAGTAACGAAGATGTAGAGCGTGCTGTATCTGAGTCCAGTGAAGAGTTTTTTGTTAATATCCGTGATGATGTAAGCGTAGCTATTGATACGTTCAGAGAAATTGGTAGCATGCTGGATGAATACTGCGGCATAAATGATGCCCCTCCTGTTAGCAACATCATTAATATACTTGAAGAGTCCCGGGGAGCCATTAATCATATTGGTAAGTACAAAATACCATCAGATGATAACGATGAAGGAGCTTCTGAGGGGTCTGATGGAGAATCCACAGATTCAGGTGAATCAACAGGACAGACAGCACAAGCATCAGGCCCGGTAAAGTCCAGAGCAGATGCATTTAAAAAATTGATAGAAATTTCTGAATTTTTCCGTAAAACAGAACCACATTCTCCAATTTCGTATATACTTGAGCGAGCGGTAAAATGGGGCGATATGCCACTGGATGACCTGATGAGGGAGCTTATACCGGACTCTTCTGCAAGAGACTTTTATGGTTCTTTAACAGGCGTTAAAACTGAAGACGAATGAAGACGATATATTAATTAAAAATAAAGAGGATTAAATCATGTCTGAAAGTATTCATGACAAATTAAAACGAGTAAGGAAGCCCCGTGTTCACATCACTTATGATGTAGAAACCAATGGTGCCGTACAAAATAAAGAGATCCCTTTTGTAATGGGTGTAATGGGTGATTACTCCGGCGATAACACCGAAAATAAAAAAGCATTAAAAGATCGTAAGTTTTCACAGGTTGATCGTGATAATTTCAATGAAGTTATGAATAATGTATCACCTCAGGCGAACATGAAAGTTGAAAACACACTTGAGGGTGATGGCAGCGAAATGTCTGTAGAACTCGGCTTTAAAAGCATGGAAGACTTTGAACCACAAAATATTGTAAATAAAGTAGATCCACTTAAAAAGCTAATGGAAACACGTAATAAATTACGCGACCTGCTTACAAAAGCAGACCGTTCAGAAGATCTTGAAAACTTACTGGAAGAAGTATTAAGCAATGCGGATTCACTTGCCTCTTTACAGGGTGAGCTGGGCTCAGATGACGATAAAAAAGGTGACGAATAATGAGCGATACAGAAACAGAATCGCAGACAGCCGAAGCTGAAGCCGAAGAACAGGTCAGTTTTCTTGAGCAGGCAATTTCTGCAACCAAACAAACCTCTCGTGATGAAACCGAAGGCCTTTTAAAAGCACTCACCAAAGAAGCAATGGATGGAACTGTTAAATGGGATAAAAACCTAACAGTAACTATTAACAATGCTATTGCTGCAATTGATAACGTTATGTCCAAACAGTTATCAGCAATTATGCAAAATGAAAAATTTCAAAAACTGGAAGGCTCATGGCGCGGCCTTAATCATCTGGTAATGAACTCAGAAACCAGCACGGATTTAAAAATTCGTGTAATGAATATCAGCAAAAAAGAACTCTCCAAAGATCTTGAAAAAGCGGTTGAATTTGATCAAAGCCAGATATTCAAGAAAATTTATGAAAGTGAATTTGGTACTGCCGGTGGTGAACCTTATGCTGCATTAATTGGTGATTTTGAATTTTCAGGACACCCAGATGACCTGGATATGCTTTCAAGTATGTCTAATGTAGCCGCCGCCGGTTTTTGCCCATTCATCTCTGCAGCCGATCCTAAAATGTTTGGCTTTGACAGTTTTACCGAATTATCAAAACCGCGTGATCTTGAAAAGATTTTTGACTCTGCCGAATACACTAAGTGGCGTAGTTTCCGCGATAGCGAAGACTCACGTTTTGTTACCCTGACAATGCCTCGTGTACTGGCTCGCCTGCCTTATGGTTCTGCAACAAAACCTGTTGAAGCATTTAATTTTGAAGAAGCAAAACTCGATTCAGATGGTCGCCAGCTAGAGAGTGAGCATGATGAGTATTGCTGGATGAATGCAGCATATGCAATGGGCACAACACTTACACAGTCATATGCTGAATATGGCTGGTGCACGAGTATACGTGGCGCTGAAGGTGGTGGTAAAGTTGAAGGTCTGCCAAGCCATGCATTTGTTAGTGATGATGGTGATGTTGATGCAAAATGCCCAACAGAAATTGGTATTACTGATCGACGTGAAGCTGAATTAAGTAAACTGGGCTTCCTGCCTTTATGTCATTATAAAAATACAGACTATGCTGTTTTCTTTGGTGCGCAAACAACACAGAAAGCTAAAAAGTTTGATGATCCTTCTGCAACAGCGAATGCAGAAATCTCTGCTCGCCTTCCTTATATAATGGCTACTTCCCGCATTGCACACTTCCTGAAAGTAATGGCACGCGACAAGATTGGTTCATTTATGGAAGCCAGTGATGCTGAGGAATGGTTAAATCGCTGGATATCCAGCTATGTTAATGCCAGCCCAGGTGCAAGTGCTGAAATGAAAGCACGGTTCCCACTGGCAGAAGCAAGCATAGAAGTTAAAGAAGTTCCTGGACAACCAGGTGCATATAGCGCTGTTGCTTATATGCGTCCATGGTTACAGATGGAAGAACTGAGTGCTTCTATGCGTATGGTTGCAAGCATACCTAAAGCCGGTTAAATCTTTAACACTGCGTGTTGCCAGAAACCGTATCTTTAATAGATACGGTTTCTGCTTCTTCACTAGCTAAAATACAATTCAAATCGGTAAATGAATGTCCAGGGATAAGCTGACAGAATCTGAAATTAATTTAGATAGCCTTTGCTCAAAATCGGCTTACATCACCAGTGTTCAACAATTTTTAGATGAAGTTGATTATTTAAAAGCACTTGCCTATTGGTTAACAGAATTTACCCCGATTAAAAGTCTTAGAAAACCTGAAGATATTATTGACGCAATACAACGCTCAATTTCTGATATTGATTATATGATCAATGATCAGGTAAATGTAATAATCCACCACAGACATTTTCAGAAATTAGAGTCATCCTGGCGTGGACTCTGGTATCTAGCCGTTCAGGCTGATGGAATAAAAAGTATAAAAATAAAATTATTTGATGCTACATGGCCAGAGCTATCACGGGATATATCCCGTGCACTGGAGTTTGATCAAAGCCAGTTATTTCAGAAAATATACAATGAAGAATACGGAACTCCTGGTGGTGAACCTTATGGCGTATTAATAGGTGATTATGAAGTTAGTCATAAACCGTCACAGGAGCACAAATACGATGACCTGGCAACACTGGAAGGAATATCTCAGGTTGCTGCCGCTTCTTTTGCACCCTTTATTACAGGCGCTTCTCCTGAATTATTTGGTCTTGATGATTACTCAACATTGGGTAACCCCTTAAACTTACACAGTATTTTTGCACAAAAAGAATATATTAAATGGCGTGCATTTAGAGGTAAAATTGATTCTCAGTTTATTGGTCTGGTCATGCCACATATTTTGATGCGATTACCCTACCGTAAAACCCCCGGCAGCTTTAAAGGCATGTTTTTTTATGAACAGGTTGCCAGTCATGAAAGAGAAAATTATTGCTGGGGAAATGCCGCATATGGCTTTGCCGCAATTATGATTCGTGAATTTGCAAATGTAGGCTGGTTTGGACATATTAGAGGTGTTCCACGTAATCAGATTGGCGGAGGATTACTAACCAACCTGTTCTGTGATAGCTATGAAACCGATGCAGAAAACATAGCAACAAAACCAGTAACTGACGTCATTATTACCGATATAAAAGAACGTGAACTTAGTGACCTTGGTTTTATTCCTCTTTGCCAGTGTTACGATACACCATTTGCTGCTTTCTATGGCAATCAGTCTGCTCATAAACCTAAAAGACAGTCGAATCGTGAGGGTGAAGTTAACGCGCGACTATCCGCTATGTTACAACATGTTTTATGTGGTGCACGAATTGCACATTACATTAAAGTAATGATACGTGACAAAGTGGGCTCATTTACCACGGCTGAAGAATGTGAAGATTTCTTACGCAACTGGTTGTTTAAATACACAACAGGTCGTGAGGATTTAGAATGGGAAGAACAGGCTCGTTATCCATTAAGAGAAGCTGCCGTACAGGTAAAAGAACACCCTGAAAAACCCGGTGAATTTGTATGTGTCATTCACCTTCGACCACATTATCAATTAGACCATATGGTCTCAGAACTGGAACTGGTTACTGAACTGGCCCAATCGGCCTGATACATCATTATGATAAAAAACGTTATTACTTACCTGGTGATTATAAACAAAGCAATTATTTACTCTGTTAATCCAGGTCGAAATACAGTACAACGCCCTGCGCCATTAACTAACAAACTTCAGCTGCATAAATAGATATAAAAATGGCAAGAGTAGATAAGAAAAAGAAACTGCGTCCATCCATATTAGATCGTTTAATTGATAATGATCCAAACAATAATGTGGAAGTTGACCCGGATCAACATCAGAAACTAAAAGAGCTTCGCAATAGCGTACGCCGTGATCTTGAAAACTTACTTAATACCCGTTTCAGGATGGTAGAGCCTGACAATGAATTAAGCGAAATACAAAGCTCATTGTTAAACTATGGACTTCCTGATCTGGCAACCGTTAATATTTCAGATAAAGAAAAACGCGAAGAATTTATACAACATCTGGAAAGCATTCTTATTGAGTATGAACCCAGATTTAAATCGGTTAAAGTAAGATATATGGATAACTCTGATTCACTAGACCGCACCTTAAGATTTAGAATCGATGCAACATTATATGCAGACCCATCTCCAGAGATGGTGGTTTTCGATTCTATTCTTGAGCCCGTAACCCGTACTGTAAGTGTAGAGGAAACCAATCATGGCTGATGAATTGCTTCCCTACTATGAAAAAGAACTGGCTTATATTCGCCAGATGGGAGCCGAATTTGCAGGTGAACACCCAAAGATTGCTGGCCGTTTAGGTATAAATGCAGAAACAATTGAAGACCCCCATGTATCCCGTTTAATTGAAGGTTTTGCTTATTTAAATGCTCGAATCCAGCATAAACTGGATGATGATTTCCCTGAATTAAGCGATGCTTTACTGGAAGTACTGTTTCCTCATTATCAACGCCCTATTCCATCAATGAGTATCATTCAGTTTGTACCCGATGAAGAAAAACTGGAAGCATCATATCACCTGCCCAAAAACACGCTACTGGAAACAGAACAATTTGGTGGTGAAACATGCCGCTTCTCAGCAATTTATGAGACTCAATTACATCCCTTTAAAATAACTGAAGCCAATTTAATAGGGCGCCCATTTACAACACCTGGCTCAGACGGTTTAAAAGGTTCAGCTGGTGTTTTAAAACTGTCCTTAAAAACATTTAATGAAGATATTACATTTGCTGAAAACAAGCCGGACAATATTCGCTTTTATCTCAAGGGACAACCACAGCATATAAATCCGTTATACGAACTGCTCCTTAATGATTGCCAGGCTGTTATCATGGTCACATCTGAAACAGACTCAAAGCCTGTACGCTTACCTGCCAGTATTATTAAACCCGTTGGATTTAAAGTTGATGAAGGTCTGTTACCCTACCCTGACACCTCATTTATGGGTTATCGCTTGTTAACTGAATATTTTACTTTTCCTGAAAAGTTTATGTTTATTGAGTTTGAAGGTTTTGCCAAAAAAATACCTGATGATGCATTAGATACTCTAGAATTTTATATTTATCTGGGTAAATCTGATGTTGAACTTGAACATAATATTTCTGCTGAAACATTTCAAATGGCCTGCTCCCCGGCAGTTAATTTATTTGAGCATAGAACAGACCCTATAAAACTGGATCATACAACAACTGAATATCAAATTATTCCCGATGCAAGAAGACCCACTGGATACGAAATTTACTCAGTAAATAATGTAACTGCATCAACCTCGGCAGGAGATAAAGAAACCTATCTACCACTATATGGCACTAATCATGAAAGTCATGATCAGGAAAATCATGCCTACTGGTTTGCACAACGCCGAAGCGCAAAAATGGGTACTCACTTAAGAGATGATGGAAGTGATGTATTTTTGAGTCTGGTTGATCTTTATTTCAACCCTAATAATCCGGATGACCGTACCTTAAGCCTGCAAACAACATGCAGTAATCGTGACCAGCCTGCTAAACTGCCTTTTTCTGCAGACCAACCACGTTTACAATGTATTGATAGTGCACCTCCCTGTAAGCATATTCGCTGTGTAACACAACCAGGCAACACAGTACGCCCGTCTATGCGTAATAATGCTCGCTGGCGTTTAATATCTCATTTAAGCCTTAATCATTTATCTATTACAGGCAGAGATGATGCAACTAACGCTTTAAAAGAAATTTTACGATTATATGACTTTAAAGAATCCTCTATTAATCGCGCTCAGATTGAATCAATTATGAGTGTAAATACAAAAGCAATTAGCGCGCCTCTTACTATAGATGGCCGAACCGCTTTATGCAGAGGCATAGAAGTAGAAATAGAACTGGATGACTCGCAACTTACCGGTAGTAGTAGTTATTTATTTGCCACGATACTTGAACATTTCTTTGCATTATATTGCTCATTAAATTCATTTACCCGTGTTCTTGTTAAATTAAAAAGTAAAGAAGGTTACCTTAAAAAATGTCCACCAAGGGCTGGCGAAAAAATACTTCTGTAACTCGAAAAGTAACTGAAGCACCTTACGATTTTCAATTTCTACAGGCTATACGCCTGTTGGAACGTTCTGCTGTGTTTGAAAAAGAAAACTCACAATCAAATATTTCCTGTAATCCGGTAGCACGCTTTACACCTCCATCCAGTGAATCAATAAGATTTAAGACGAGTCAGTCACTCGCCTTTTCATCATCTGAAATTGATAATGTTCAGCGGGTAAATAAACACTCTGGTCTGGCTCAATGGGAAATGATAGTAAACCTGATGGGTTTAACAGGCTCAATGGGCGTTTTACCATTTCATTACACCGAACTAATCCTGAAACGACAAAAACAAAAAGACGAATCAATGGAAAGATTCTTCGATTTATTTAACCATAGAACTCTATCTCTTTTTTTTCAGGCCTCAGTAAAGTACAACCTGCCCCTGCACTATGAACGAAACCGTTTACACTATGCATCTAAAAATCAACATGAACCACAAACTAAAGCTCTGTTATCATTAATTGGATTGGGTACTTCAGGTTTAAATAATCGTTTATACACCAAAGATGAATCACTAATTTTTTATAGTGGACTGCTTACTCAACAGGTACGAACGTCAACCGGTTTAAAACAGATTTTACGCTCTCACTTTAAAATACCTGTTGAAATCGACCAGTTTGTTGGCCAGTGGCAGGACTTGATTAATGATGTTCGCACAAAATTACCCGATAACTTTAATCCAGACGGTAGAAATGTCTGCCTGGGTCGTTCAGCTATGCTGGGTAAAAAAGGCTGGTTTGCCCAGGGGAAAATACACATAATACTGGGGCCTTTAAACAAACAGCAATTAGCTGCTTTTGCCCCCGGCACTTATGCTCTGAAAGCACTTAATGAGCTGGTGAGAATGTATGTAGGAATGGAAAATGATTACGAATTCATAATTCGTATTAAACGAAAAGATATACCCGATAAAATCAGACTAGGAAAAAAAGAACCAGCTATTATTGGCTGGAACACCTGGTTATCCAATAGGCCTATCACACCTGAAGATAGAAATAAAACACTCGATATTTCTGTTTCAGCAGGCAGATTAGGCTAACGAAAGGTTCTAAATAACTGGGTATAATTAAAGAATAAACACTAATTAATATATTGAACTAATTTTAAAATTAGAAAAACAAGAAAAGGAAACCCGCATGATTACAATCGACCTAAAATCATTAGTAGGAAAACTAAATGATTCATGCCGTACCGCATTAGAAGGTGCTGCAGGTATCTGTATGGCACGCACTCATTATAATATTGAAATTGAACACTGGTTATTAAAACTACTGGAATTACCCGATAGTGATATTACGGCTTTATTAGAAAAATTTGAAATTAATCCAGGAAAACTGGTTGAGGATATAAATAAAGAACTGGACAGAGTTAAGTCAGGTAATACACGTGCACCAGCACTTTCCCCTAGCGTTGTCGATTTAGCTAAAAATGCCTGGATGTTAGCATCAGTAGAATATGCTCACCCACAGGCAACATCAGCACATATTCTTGCTGCTTTAATGTTAGATGAAAACCTGCGTCGAGCAACACCTATTACCTCTGGGGAACTAAAGAAAATTGCACCTGAATCATTGCGTGCTGTTTTACCCAGTATTGTTGGTAGTACAACTGAGTCTGTTTCAGCGGGGGTTGGTGACACCTCATCTTCTGATGGTAATACACCAGTTGGTCCCACGAACACACCGTCACTCGATAAATTCACCATTAACCTTACTGATGATGCTAAAAGCGGAAAAATTGATGCCGTACTTGGCCGAGATGAAGAAGTCAGGCAAATCATTGATATCTTAACGCGACGCAGACAGAACAACCCTATTCTTACCGGTGAAGCGGGTGTAGGTAAAACCGCTGTAGTTGAAGGTTTTGCATTACGAATTGCATCTGGTGATGTACCCGACATTTTAAAAGGTGTATCTGTTCGAAGCCTTGACCTGGGTTTATTACAGGCTGGGGCCAGTGTAAAAGGTGAATTTGAAAACAGGCTAAAATCAGTTATAGCTGAAGTCAAAGCTTCACCAGACCCCATTATTATGTTTATTGATGAAGCACATACCTTAATTGGTGCAGGCGGTAAAGAAGGCCAGGGAGATGCGGCCAACTTATTAAAGCCTGCCCTTGCTCGTGGTGAATTACGCACCATTGCTGCAACAACCTGGGCAGAATATAAAAAATATTTTGAACGGGACCCCGCTCTTACTCGCCGCTTCCAGGTCGTTAAAATAGAAGAACCTGATGAAACAAAAGCTATAAATATGATGCGCTCTATTTCTGTCATGCTTGCTAATCATCACGGTGTACGCATTATGGATGAAGCAATTATTGATTCGGTAAAACTATCCAGTCGTTATATCACAGCACGCCAGCTGCCCGATAAATCAGTCAGCTTATTAGATACCGCCTGTGCCAGAGTTTCATTAAGCCAGAGTACAACACCTGCAGCAATTGAGGATACTCGCAGACAGATAACCCAGCACGAAACTAATGTTATTTCTTTAGAACGTGAAAATGCCACTCTGGGAAACTGTGATGAACGCATAGCAGAAATAAGAGATGAAAAGGCCCAACTTGAAAATGAGTTAGAAATCCAGACCGCACAATGGGAAAAAGAAAGTGAAATAGTCGATCAAATTCATGAGCTCCAGGGAAAAATTGAAGATGATTTTCACGCACAGAACCTGTCTGAAGACAACGCTAAAAAAGAAGATGCTCCACAAAAACTGGATGATACAGAACGTGAAGCGATAAAAACTGACCTACATAAGAAAATGGATGAGCTAACTGAATTACAGGGTGAAAACCCTCTTATTCAGGTAAATGTCGATAGCCAGGCAATCGCTGAAGTCGTAGCCAACTGGACTGGTATACCCGTTGGTAAAATGGTATCAGATGAAATTAATAATATACTTGACCTTACTAATGTACTCGGACAACGTGTTATTGGACAAAAACATGGTCTTGATGCAATTGCTCAGGCTATTCGAACATCACGTGCCGGTTTAACCGATCCACGTAAACCAATTGGCGTATTCTTTCTAGTTGGTTCAAGCGGAGTGGGTAAAACAGAAACCGCTCTCGCCCTGGCTGATTTACTTTATGGTGGTGAACAAAACATTACAACTATCAACATGTCTGAATTTAAGGAAGAGCACAAAGTCTCTATGCTATTAGGCTCTCCTCCAGGGTATGTTGGTTTTGGTGAAGGCGGGGTATTAACAGAAGCCGTACGCAGAAAACCATACAGTGTCATTTTACTGGATGAAATGGAAAAGGCGCATCCAGGTGTTCAGGATATTTTTTATAACCTGCTCGATAAAGGTACCATTAAAGACGGTGAAGGCCGTGATATTGATTTCCGTAATACCGTTATAATTATGACTTCTAATGCGGGTGAAGAACATATACGTGCCATGTGCGCTGCAGGTGAAGAGCTACCAGAACCGGAAGTACTACTGGATAACTTCCGTCCTCAATTATTACAGTATTTCAAACCGGCATTTCTTGGTAGAACAACAGTAATACCCTATTACCCGTTGAGCGATGAGGATTTATTGAAAATTTGTAAAATTAATATGAATAGAATCGAAAAACGCATCAAAAACCATTATGGTGCTGAATTCACATATGATGAAGACCTGATGTTACATATTGTTGCGAGAAGCCAGGAAGTGGATACAGGTGCAAGAAACATAGAAAATATCCTTACTCGTACAATGCTACCTGAAATGGCATCAGAGTGCCTGACTCGTATCGCTAATACTGAAGAAATTAACAAAATTCATGTAACGGTAGATGACGAAGGTAAGTTTGGATACGCAATCAGTTAATTATACTGGGCTTTAAAAGACGATCATATCCCCGAACATCGGTTTGGAGGGTATGATAGCCCCAAAATAAATTGTTATAGAAATAAGAATTATATCAATAAGTTAAGAGGTATTTGTAAAGTGAATCATTACATTGAAACGAGCGCATTAGTCCTGAGTCCCCTGTCACAGCAATCAATCAGTAACCCCAAACAAAAGCACCTATAAATAGTTAAAAGAATTAAACCTAACCTAATGAAGTTACAACTTTTTTTAGTTAGTATATAAACGAGAGTTAATCATAATTTGAATCAAGGAAGCCATGTTAGTAAATAGTCAGCTTGTAAAAGACCATTTTGGCCAGTATTATAAAATCCATATCAACAAAGACAAACCTGCACCGGCAACAATAAAAGCAGAGCAGTTTCATAGCCATATTCAGGCGACACAGTTTATATATAATCTGGTCGTTCCAACTGATTTCTGGTTAAAAATATACGCGTCAACAACATTAAACGCTAAGCCAGTTTATAATAATAGCCAGTTAGTTAGTGCCGTAGCCAAACTATTTAATAAAGGACAAATTAAAGCCTTTAAAATAGACATCCCTTCTCCGTCTGAGGATGCACCTGAAAAAAGAACGGTTAAAGATAAAAATAACAACAAGCATACCTTTGCTCCAGCAGCCAGTTTATTAATCAGCAATCCTAGAGAAGTAAAAAAATTTACGAGTAAAGTAGAAGCTGAGAAATATATAAAGGAACTATCACCAAGCACAGAGCAGTTAAAAAATGTATGCAAAGAACTCGACTTACCACAAACGGGGTCAGAGAGTAAGCTATTAACATCAGTAACAAGCAGCCTGGCATCAGGCGCAATTGTCGTTGTTGTTGACAGGTATTCAGCCCCCCCTTCTAGCGACTCTACTCCAGATGCTGGGGAAAAGCACAGTGATAAAGATGCCAGTAAAGGTCCCGAGCCCATTGCCGGTAGTGGACTTAACCAGTCAGAAGAGTGCAACTGCACAATTAACAGCCTGAATGTAAAATGCTCTCATGGAAGAAGCCAAAACAAAAAAGGCATACTTCAGGTCGTTCCGACTCCAGACAAAACCCGCATGGAAGAATATGAACTTATGGGTGTAAAAGTTACTCTAAAGGAAGAGTTTGCAGGTAAAGACGAAATAGATTGCAGTGTTAATCTTCAAAACAATAAAAGCAGCTCCTGTTTTTATATAACAGATGAAACAAATGAACTTGTAAATAAGGAAAGTAGCAAAATACTACTCAAAGGGGAAAATAAAGAAAAGCTGGATAAGTGGCCTATTGATGCTTCAGCAACGACTACCAGTATACAGGGGCATGGTTGTGATAAAGCTGGTAAAACGGTACAAATAGAGTGTTTTCCTAGTCAGTACTATACCCTCCAGGGTGATTTATCAATCTTTAAAGTTTGGGCCGATAAAGTAAATGAAGGCTGGGAACACTGGGGCAAGAGTTTTTTTAGTATGAGTCCAGTTGAGCTGGCACCAAAAATCACAGCTCCTACAGGCTCCTTCTCAGCAAACTGGGGATGGAAAGAAGATAAAGACTGGCGTGCGTATTATAATATTTCAAGTGATTTTGGCCTTAATCCAATTCTTGGAATAGAAATTAAAATAATATTAAGTATGGGGACACTTGCTTTAACTGCAGCTGGTATACCTCCAAATTTAGCTAAACTAGCGACTGAACACTTACTTGATATACAACTATCTGCTGCGGCTAACTGCAAGGCATCGCTACTGGGTAAGCCTGCAGGTAAATTTTATTCTGATGGTAGTAAAGATATAACAGGAGAGGCTAAGTTTTCAACGGAGGGAGGAGTCGCATTAGAACTACTTGCCAGAGCAGGAAGTGATTATGTTGTATCTGTTGCTATGTCAGTTTCTGGAGAGTCCAAGGTAACAGGTGAGGACATTTTATCACTCGATAAAACAGGGCTATATTTACAGACAAATATTTTGCTAACGCCTTTTATTGGAACAGCAAAAGTGACTATCAGGTACTTTAAGGTAAGATCTAAAACAAAAGTTAAAAAATGGGAACCCTGGAAACAGGTTGAAATATACAAGAGTGAGAACAAAAAACTCTTACCTAAATAAAAGAGTCTAAATATCATGAAACACGTATATATCTTAAAAATATTTTTACTACTTACCATATTTACACATGAGAATACTATGAGCCAGGAAATAACTATTTCAAAACAATATATAAAAGTTGAAATGACAGATGCCATATCAGACATTTCAATAAATGGGGTTCCATTTATAAAAAACCTCGATACTGATGGTTTAGTTACAACTGAACCCGTTAATTTATGGTTAAGAAATGGAGAAAACACTATTTCTTACAGCATTTATCCACATGAAGAATCAACAGGTTATTCACCAAAATTAAGTGCATCAATTTTTCTACATGATGACAAGCAAGAGATACCTACACCTTTAAAAATATTAGCAACAATTGAACATACTTCTGACCCTGAAGTTAAATACCCATTTACAAAAAGTATTAAATTTAATATTAATAATAAAATCTTTACAAAATTGTGGGATGATGCAGAAACTATTAATTCAATTAATTCTCAAGATAAAGCACAAATGATCCAGCTTGCAAATAAACTGGCTAACTCAGTTCTAAACAACACTAAACAGGCCGTTGATTTACAGTTATACAAAATACAGGACGACGCTCTTTCCGAAGGAAAAACTGTAGACAGGCTTAAAGAAGTTGCGGTTAAAAGTTATGAATGGTTACAAAAACAGGAAAATCTAAAGATTGATGAAATTGACCCCGATGAAATAAAATTTAATATTTGTGGCAGTGGCCAGCTAATAAACATGACCAGAAAAAACAATGAGGATGCAATCATTATAGAATCTGAAGACATGTATTTTGATATAGGCCTGTACTTTGCCAGGATCAAGGGAAACTGGACAATTGTCAGATAATAATTCAGCCATGTCACTATATATAACATTATCAATTGTACTCATAATCATTGCTTTCACATTATGGTTATTTTTTGACAGTCGTAGCTGGCATGAATCAAAAGGAACAATAGAATATATTGAACTTGAAAAAGTTCATAATGACACTATTTCCCCCATGTCTACAAACAAAAAATTTACAGAATATAAAATCAACATGGAATACAGCTACTCTGTTAACAACATTAATTATAAGGGCTCCCAGTTCTACCCCTTAATCCCCAATGTTTTTTCCGATGAAAAACATGCTCAGGAATTAATAAACAAATACCAGAATGCCAGAGAGATAACTGTCTACTATAGCCCTAAAAACCCTGGTAACTCCTGTTTAATAACATCGAAAAACATATCCCCCCTTAAGTATGGGCTAATGGTGGCTATATTTTTTATGTTTGCAATAATACTTGCTGTAGGTATAAAGTACTTTAATTCAATTTTTGAAAACTAATTAATATAAATTAACAGTTAGGTACTCTCTAAGCTTTTTCCATAACAATGCGCCTAAGATAACCTTTTAAAAAATCAGACTTCATTCATTATTTGGCTTCTCTTTAGCTTAAAACTAGTCTAAATTCACTAACTAGATTGCTATGTTTTATAACTGTCTGTCAATCTGTGATAATAAGTAAATTAGGAGTTATTAATGAAGTGCGTTATCCCCAACTGTAACGGTGTTATCAAAAATACAGAAAAGGGCGCTGTTTGTAGTATTTGTGGCGCAACCAATATTTTTGCCCAACGTATATCGTCAACGAGTCCAGTCAGCAGCTCTAAAAAGCAGCCAAAAGCCCCACCACCTAAGCTACGTATTCTGCTTACCTATAAAAGCTGGAAAGAACGCACTTTTGTTGCTACTAATATTTCTGGACGCAGTAAACAGTTAAAAACCGTCGATTCATACCTCAAAACTTATCTTGAAAATCGAACACCTACAAACTATCAACCGCTTATGCAGGCATTTGAGGCCTGGAAGAAAACAAAGGGCCTTAGCTGGATGAATAGTAGCCGTAATAAAAAAGGCGCTATTACAGATTTAGACAGTTTCATTAAGCAGGAAGCGACTGAGATGGGTAAGTCAGCTTCACTTTCAGGTAATGCAATGGGAGAAGAGAATGAAAACGACCATCAGAGACTAGGGGTTCTATATTTATTAGGCAATACAAACCTGAGTAATAGCCCTGAAGCCATTGCTAAACAACTCTTCTCATCTGCATTGAGTGTTGCTGGTGCGACTGGCATTACAAAACATACTCATGGTTATATCAATGGCCTGGGAGGCAGAGCCCCGGATGGTGTACCTGGTGCCAGTGTACATGCAACACCAGGTATCAATAAATTCAATACTAACTATAGCAATGTCTCAACGTTTGCTGAAAAAAGAGGGTCTGTTTTTGATGCTACAACGAAGAGATCATCTTCAAATACCATGCATAATGGTATTGACAGTGTACGTAATAAAGTTGCTACAAAGGCTGTAGCCTCTGCTGCAGCAACTCAAAATGATAAAGGAACCAAAAATATTAGTGCTGATCAGCCTGTTTTAAATACCTGGAAAACTAAACTCAGAAAAGTTTTTATGGATCTATGGGAGTCATTAAAAAGTTTGTTAAAAATGGGAGCCGTACAGGCAACCAGATCCGCAATAGAATATGGCATTAGTTTAATTATTAAAGAAATTTTCAAAATTGCCGTTCCACTAGGCGGTGCTGCAGTTAAAACACTTGAAGGAATATATAAAACAACTAAAGCAGCAATTATTAAGTGGAAAGCACGTGGCCTTCTTAAAAGAGCTAAAATTAAGGCTGGGCATGCCAAAATGATGATTGACTCTATTTATTCAGAAATGACCAGTGATATCTGGCAAGGGCTTAAAAGTACTGCTGCGGGTGTATTTGATGGCGCGATCCAACTAATGACCTCGGGTATAGGCGTTATTGTCTCCATAGTCAGAGCCGGAATATTCGCCATTATTGACGTAGTGCAGTTATTCGCCGATGTATCGGGCACTAAAGACATTCTAAAACAGGCAAAAACCTACTGGGATCAAAACACAAGCTTTCGCAATAGTGGAGGCAGCAAAATAAGCGCCGAAAAACTCATCCATCGAAACCCTGCACGCTTTAATCAGTGGTTTGGTGGTATTTGTGAAGAATCACCTGCTTTGGCTGCGCTTTGTTTAAATAGTGGTATATGTACAAATTTATATAGCATGTTAGATAGCAGTGGTACGGGCATACAAAAAGATTTTGATAATACCCATACCGCTGTTGCTTATATAAAAAGTCACGGTATTAAATATCTTAAAAACAGTAAAATAAGTTTTAGCTCCAGAGACCCTATGGTAGCTCAGTCAATACGCAGGGTTATCAATGGAGGAATGCTGGGCGCATAATAAACAACACCGCCCTTCTTCAGCCTCTTAACGGTACAGGCGCACAACAAATAGAGGCCTCTTAAAATACGCCAAACAGAGTATTTAACAGGCTTCTATTTAAGCTCCAAACAAATTTGCCAGAAAACGTCTCTAATGGTATATTTCCCACCTGAAAAACAATCATACAAAAACTAAGTTATTGATTTTATTTAAAATAGAAGCAATATTGGGAAATGGATTTAATGCAATGAGCAACGGGGTTAAATATGCTTTAGACACACTACTCCTATTTCTATTCCTGATTAGTTTCCAGTCAGCCCATGCTGACCAGATAAAAATAAACAATAAAATTAACTTAATAGAAAATGACTTTAAACGCCTTTCTACCGAGTTTTATCAAGATTCATCAAGCTACACAGAAAAAAGCCGACAAAGCATTACTGATATTGATCTATTACTAGCTGCAGTAAATAGACTCCATAATTCAAACCAGTCAGTAGCAGCTATTCAATTAATTTACACTAATATAGATACGATCAGAAATAATCTGGACACAAAAGCTATCTTTATATTTATAGAGCTTTTACTCAATAAAAATGAATGGAATCTTGCTAATACATTGTTTCATGACATTAAAGATGAAGGTGACCAGTCACTTTTAGCAACAATACAGTTTATATTTGC
Source organism: Gammaproteobacteria bacterium (assembly GCA_016744065.1). Taxonomy (GTDB): domain Bacteria; phylum Pseudomonadota; class Gammaproteobacteria; order SZUA-229; family SZUA-229; genus SZUA-229. The sequence continues at coordinate 40,550 of JADGFA010000011.1, read as the reverse complement.
TAAATATCATTCCCAGAGAAATGAGTGGCAACAGGTTAATAAGTTATTAACGGGGATATTCTCAGAACTCTCAGAAGAAGATGCATCCTACGCATATCTACTTAATGGTTCTGCCCTTCAACATTTAAAACAACACCGTAAAGCCGTTAATAATTACAGTAAAATTAAGGATACTTCTCAATATTACGGTTATGCGCAACTTAATACTGCTATTGCCAATATTAGACAGGGTTGGTGGACCGATGCCCAGACTAAAATCCAGAACTTAATTTTACAATACAATAAGACGAATAAAGATGAATTAACCAACCGACTATACCTGGTATTAGGTTATGCCTTATTACAACGAGAGTACTATCGTGATGCACGCAATGCATTCAGAAATATAGGATTAAATAGTAGATATACTAACAGGGCTTTATTAGGCATTGGGTTAACGGCTACCAGCCAGGGTGATTTTATTGGCGGTTTAAATGCACTTACCATTCTTAAAGATAAAAAAACCTTTGACTTATCTGTAGATGAATCTTATCTGCTCGTTCCTTATGTCTATGAAAAATTACAACAGGAAATTACTGTTACAGCCACCTATACTGAAGCGATGAACTATTATCAAAAACGCATAAATCACCTCAATAATATATCATTAAAAAATACTGATTTTTCAAAATTAGAATATAACGAAGACATATCTAGCTTTATACTTCAAAACAATAGCTTTGATTACGGAAGTCGATATCCAAAATCTTTCATTAAAAACTTTCAGAGACTCAATGAATTTAACAATTTAACAGGTAACTCTAAAATTAAGAAAAAAATATCTAAATTAATATCAAAATATAATTCTATATATAAAAAGATTATTGATGATTTATCCGTCAAGAGAAAAGAATATTTAAAAAGTTACCTTAATCAATCCCGGTATGGTCTTGCTCGCTTATATGATAGCGCTCAAGCAGCAGATGAATAAAACATGTCTATTAACCTCATCATTAAACACAGTTTTTTTATTTTAAGTATATTATTAGTTACTGCATGTAATTCAGATGATGCACCATCCAGCCTGGCGGATATAGATGTTTTATCGGACAAAAAATCAAAAAATAAAGTTTTTATAAAGCCAAAAACTGAGAAAGAAATAAGATCTGCTTATACTCAGTACCTTGAAAATGCAGGTGAAGATGACAACTCAAGACTAGAAGCATTAAGTAGACTTGCAGAATTAGAATTTAGTTACAGTGATAAACTTTTACAGAAACAGGAGAATTTAACTCCGAGTGAAAAAGATGCATTTGACGATAAACTCTATAATTCACGTCTGGATAAAACTATAAATTTATTAAACACATCACTTAGAGACTATCCAAAATCTAAAAACAATGACACCCTGCTCTATCAAATAGCAAAAGCACATAACCAACGAGGTAATCATCAGGAATCCGTTGACGCATTAACTAGACTCGTTGATACATACCCTAAAAGCTCATTTTATGCTGAAGCACAATTTAGAATTGCTGAAGATGCATTCGCATACCAGGACTATAGCACTGCTGAATTTTCATATACTGAGGTTATCACTGCTAAAGAAAATAGTATTTTTTATGAAAAATCATTATTTAAACGTGGGTGGTCCAGATTTAAACAACAATATTATACTGATGCAGTGGATGATTTTCTTCAGGCTGTATTAGAACATGAATTTGATGAGTTTGAAAAACTCAATAAATCAGAAAAAGAACAGTTTAATGAATATTTCAGGGCTGTAGGCCTTGCCTTTTCATATTTAGGCGGCTCTGAACCTTTAGACGAATATTTCAAAAACCAACCTGATTTTATATATACATACCATACATACTCAATGGTTGGAGAAATATATTTAAAACAGGAACGCTATTCTGATGCAGTTAATACACATCAGCAATTTATAAAGCTGTATCCAGAATCAAATAACATCCCTTATTCTCACCTTAAAATAATAGAAATATGGAAAAACAGTGGTTTTACCAATAAAGTTTACGGTGCTATAGAAAGCTTTTATATACAATACAACCCCTCAAGCATGTATTGGAAAAATCAAAATGAAAAATCAAGTATCAACAGGGCTATAAGACGATCATTAAAAGAATATGTTGTATTAATGACAGGCTATTATCATAACAAATACCAAACAACAGAAAAAAACAATGACTATAAAAGAACTGAGCTCTGGTATAAACGATATTTAAAACATTACAGTGCTTATGCTCAAAAAGATAACATATACTTTTTATATGCTGAATTACTAGCACAAAAGAAAAGATACAGTGAATCACTTAAGTATTATGAACTGGCAGCTTATGACAATGAATTAATTATTCATAAAAAAGCAGCTTATGCATCAATCATAATTAGCGATAAGCTATTAACCAAAAACATAAAAAATAAAGCTTACCTTAAAAAACACATTAATTATGCACTAAAATATGCACAGAAATATCCTGCCGATAAAAAAACGCATCAAATCATACAACATGCAGCCGAACTTGCTTATAAAGCAACAGAATACAAAACCACTATCGAATTAGCTGATATATTAATTAATAACAATAAGAATAAAAAAAATACATATATAAATACGCTTAAAGCTGAATCATATTTTAAATTAAAAGAATACGCTGAATCTGAATCAATATATAAAGAACTAATAAAACTAAACAACATACCTTCAAAACAAAAGAAAAAATATACAGACAAGCTCGCACTCTCTATTTACAAGCAGGGGGAGCTTGCACAAAGTGAAAAAAACACGCCTCAGGCAATAAAACACTTCTCAAGAATATCTATGCTTGCGGCCAGCTCCACTATTGCTGCTACAGGCCTGTATGATGCAATAGCACTAAACATGCAACACAAGCAGTGGGAAAGTGCAATAAGTGATATAAAGCGCTTCAAAAAATTATATCCTGCAAATAAATTACAAACTGATGTATCTAAAAAACTATCAGTTGCCTACCTGAGTTCAAACCAGGGGATTAAAGCAGCTGTAGAATTTGAAAAGATATCATCTATGGGAAATGATATAGCATTAAAATCCGCGGCATTATGGCAAGCTGCAGAGCTATATGAAGAAAAAAATAAATTCAATGATGCTATTAGATCATATGAAGAGTATGCAAGAAAATTCAAGAAACCCTACCCTCAATACCTTGAGTCTATGAATAAATTAACCGAGCTTTATGCGAAAAAAGGTTCAACCAAAAAGCTGAATAACGGGTATAAAAGCATCATTAAGGCAGATAAAAAAGCATTGAATAATGCTAAAACAGATAGAACAAAATACATTGCGTCATTCGCATACCTTGGACTCGCTCGTAGTGAAAAAGCACGTTTTGATAAAATTAAACTAACATTACCTCTGAAACGCAGTTTGAAAAAGAAAAAGTTTGCTATGAAAAATTCTGTAAAATATTATGGTAACGCATCAAAATATAAAATATATGAAGCTGCAACAGAAGCGACTCATTCAATAGCTCTGATATACAAAGACTTCAGCATATCATTGCTTGAATCTGACAGACCAGGAAAACTAAATTCAGAAGAACTAGATCAATATGAAATCCTGCTTGAAGACCAGGCTTTTCCATTTGAAGACAAATCAATAGAATTTTTTGAAATAAATCTGAACAGAATTAAAGATGGCCATTATAACAAATGGATAAAGAAAAGCCATGAACAATTAACAGGTCTGTTCCCTACTCGATACAACAGAAAACCTAAAGTGGATAGCTATATAAATGTACTGCATTAAAAATTATTTAGTTAGCCCAAGAAAAACAAAGGATTAAACTTATGAAGTTAGTTTTATCTTTAAAATATAAGCATATATCATTTAAAATACTGGTACTTACATCCTTAATCAGCCTGTTTTCCTGTGCACAAGAACAACTAAAAGCACCTGAATCAGACCTGATAGATGAAAGCGTTAAAAATAAGTCTGTATCAAAATCAGAGCGTGAAAAATACCGCTCTGGTATTACCGCTTTATATAACAATAACCTGTCTAAAGCGCAGAGCATATTTAGTGAATTTGTTCGAAACAAACCTGAATTAGCAGGCGGGTATACAAATCTTGCTTTAATACATTTCAAAAAGAAGGAATACAAAAAGGCCCTTAAGCACGTTAACAAAGCATTAAAACTAAATCCAAAACAGGCACAAGCATTAAATTTAAGAGCACAGCTTTTTGTTATGAATGGAAAAATACATGAAGCCAAAAAAGATTATTTATTAGCTATAAAATCAAAACCAAAGTACGCTAATGCTCAATACAATTTAGCTCTTTTATATGATATTTATCTACAGGAAATAAAGCTCGCAATAAAACACTACAAGACCTATTTGTCATTATTAAAAGAGAAGGACCTTACCACAGAGGAATGGATAACACATTTAGAGGGTACGCTTAAAAATGACTAAAATCAAAGCCATACTTTTTATTCTATTGTTATTTATATCATTAACATCTTACTCTGAAGATAAAATAGAACTTAGAACTACAACAATTAAAGGCAATAAAGAACTGCCTAAAATCCTTTATGTTGTACCCTGGAAGGACATCAAGAAAAGCAAAAAAGCTGAAAGAAAACTAGTTCTACACAGCCTGTTTGGTGATCTATTTGACCCCGTCCTACCTAAACAATCTAATTAAATAATAAAGTTTAAAATCATGAATAAAGCCGAGTCCGTGTATAAAAATTCAATTCACGTAGAGCGACTTCAGCAGAAACTAATATGCTCTGGTATCTCACATATCCTACTGGCCCACTTTAAAGCTTAAACTAAATTTACGTTTATTTTTACACTTACCTGGCTACTTATAAAAACAGTTATAAATACGGCACATATGTGTATTAGCCTCTTTCATGAGCGCATTAAACCACGCTTTCATTTATCAGTTTATAGTTATTTTTTCAATATTAGACATATAATCACCTAATGTTATCAAAACATTAAAGCGAACATCCTTCATTCCAGAAACTACTTCAGAGAAATTAACATTAAAACCACTACTTATGAATCCATTTTTTACATCAACATCATCAAAAGGATTAAATGAATAAAAAGAAGTAGGCGTTGTAACAACCATAATAATAGCTGAGTGCAACTTATCGTTCAAACCATAATTTTCATTTTCACGTATTCTAAACTCACCCGAAATAATTATATTATTATTTTTGTCATTAACAACTTTATATTTAATCCCACAACCATTGGTATAGAATGCATATTACTCATTACTATTTTTTTCTAAAATTTCAAACTGTATAATATTTGATTTATAAGTTGATATGGTTGCATACGCCAGGTACACTCCTGGTTTTTTAGATGCATTAATCACCTGAAAAACATCCAGATTAACATACCCCCTCAAATATTGAAGAGGCAGATTTTCCTTATTATTCTCTTTGTTATATTTATTGTTATGTACTGGCGAAGGAACAGGAATAGGGTTTTGAATTCCAGGCACTTTCCCAGACTGTGGAGTATGGTGCTCCGCATCAACTACCGTAAAAACTATTTCATTTCGAACGTTTCCAAAAAACCCTAAATCTCTTTTATTTGAAAATGAAAAACTACATGCCAAAAATGCCGTCATATCACTTCCAGAAAATATTTTTTTAGGCATATTAATAATTACCCCTTCAAACACAGGTTTTATAATTTTTGGTGAACATGAATTTGAAGAAAACGCATGATCGATTTTACTAAAATCACAATTATCTGGAATTTTATAACTATTTTGCATTTTATTATTTTCACCTTCAAATATAGCGTTTTGTTCCTGATTATCTGAACCACAGGAGCAAATAATTAAACATATACTTAAACTGTACTGACTGTAAAATTTCATGCTAATAAATTATCACTCACATGATATCAGCGATATAATGTAAAGCAATGATCTCCCGTACGCCCATACTCTTCATACCAAGTTACTTATTTCTTTTACATCGAACTCCTACTCTTCCTGTCAAATCATGTAAACACATTTAACCCTTTCAGGATACGAGTCGCTGGAATGAAGCGTAAAATGAGCAACAGTAAAAACACCTGTGAAAAACATTAATCGCCCCCTATTTACTATTTTTAGCTATAAAACAGAGTACAAAAGGAACCTCACATTATGATACGACAGAAACTTTTAAAGCATTAGATAATGAAACGCCTAATGAACATAAAACATAGTAATCGCCATTACCACTAAATGGAATATTGTCTTTAAGTGATAAGAAAAATGCACCTGTAACTATATTTGAGTTGATTTTTACATCATCTGGAAAAAAAACCATATTAGAAAATGGTGCTATTGCATGATAATTAGCCGATCTCGTTACAATTAATATAATGTGTTTAAAAAATACTTCATTATTAGCTTGTGTACTAATATCTTTATTATCAATAGTAAATTCACCGTTAATGACTATATCATCAAAGTTAGTAACAGTCTCAGATACATTAATTTTAATACCATATTCTTTATTCATAATTAATTATCTTTAAATTTTGTAGTTACAGTAATAACATTAGATTTATATTTACCAATCATAGCGTAAACGGTATATATTGCTTCTGATATAGGTAATCCAGCATTACTCACGAGATCTATATTAAAATAATGTTTCCTGATAAAATCATGTGGTAAGTCATTTGTATTGCTTAAAGTTGAACCTGGTTTAGTCCCTGACATTCCATTTTTGATCATCTTTGCACTGTACACTTCTGCTGTTTTTTGATTTACAGCAGTAACTACAATTTCATAAGATATATCACCATCATAGTTTAGAACAGAGTCCGGAATTTTTGCCAATCCTGAAATTGAAAATTTTAATGGGCTCTCATTACCTCCATTTGGAAATGATTGGTAATTTTCTATAGAATCATTCTTAGGCCATAAAAATATTTTTGGAGTATTTATTACTAACCCAATAAATTCACTAAAAAAAGGATCTTTAAGTACAGGGCTACACCCTGTTTCCATAGTATGGTTATTACCAACTTTAGAGAAATCACAGTTTACAGGTAACTCATATAGACTTGTGTCTTGATTCATTTTTTCACTCGCATAAAGAGTTAAAGAAAACAAAAATAATATTAATAATTTAAAAAACATATATAGCTTTGTTATTCTGATAGATCAAGCTTTCTAACGATTGGCTTACATTCAGCACAGTAACTATTTGGAGCGTGATTTGATCCAATACTATTTGCTCCAAACATTACACATCCAGGTGAACCTGACCAGGTATTGGTTTGATTACTAAAAGTAGCTCCTTTTTCACAATGAGGGCTATAATCCCAGTAAAAGTGTCATTACCCTTATCTGCCAAATAATCTGAATAAACGACTGCAACCCCCATTTTTTTTAATTCATTATCTATGTTAAATGCATTTGATACGGAAGCACCAAAAGGAGTTAAGTTATGCCCACTATCTTGCATCATCACTGTTTTTAAATATGGAATTTTAGCTTCACTACCTTTACTCACAATTTCAATATGATGCTGTAAACTATCTGATTCTAGTGAAGATAATGAATATGATGGTACAGTATTAGATCCTGTCTGCATCGAAATTTTCTGATAATAAAGCTTTCTTATTGTTTCTACTTCAACAGATGTTGAAACCACATTACCCGCCGCATCCTGAACCTCAATCTTATATTTATTTCCACCTGCTGGTGGTAACTTTATTCCTTCAATTTTAATTGTTTTTTCATCAACTATACCCAGAATACCTTTATCCATTTTAAATTTACTATTGCGTAACAACTCAGCGGCATTATAAGTAACATTATCAGACCCTACAGGGGAAATTTTTGCTTTATAGGAAATAGCAATATCGGCTTTATCTACTTCGACCTCAACTGTTAAAGCGCCACAACGGTCCACACTATCTATATCACTGTCTTTAAATATGGGTTTTTTGGGTAAATTAATCCATTGTTTTATAGTCATGACCCAGCCTCCCTTTATATGACTTTGACAGAAGTAACCTTATTTTCAACTTCTTCTTTATCAACTGTTGGCACAACAATAACCGGTGGTTGAACTTCAGGCATAGGAGGTGTATTTTTTTTATTCTGTATCATCATATCCCCTAATCTGGGTACATTTTTACCATCCACTTTTACATCAAATGAGTAATTAACGAATTCAGCTATACCTTTTATACAACCAGAAGCAACGCCACCTATTGATCCCGCTTCATCTCCCGTGCTTGTTTTAAAATTTGAATTGTTAAGCATAATAGGGTTTCCATCTATTTTCACACTGCTACTGCCACTTGTGGTATCACTGGACATAGCAATATTAGGGTATGGAATTGGAACTGGCCCACCAGGCGTGGGCGTTTTACAGACATCGGGGAAATTAGTAGCTATACCACTACTGGTTTTATGAACAACGGTTCTGTTGTTGACATTCGTACTTGCTGCCATATCTCTATCCTTTTAAATTAAATACAACACCTACACCACTAATTTTTATATGAAGTAATTACATCTCTTAAATGACTAAAAATTTATATCAATTAATTTAGATATCTATTTTTAAGATATTAGATAAATGAACACCTAATGAACACATGATGAAATACTCACCATCTCCATCAAAATCTATTTGCTCACTAAGCAAAATATTAAAAACACCTGAAATAGCCCCCGATTCTTCTCTAACATCATCTTTAAATATAACTGTATTAGAAAATGGTGACACTGACTGGTAGTTTCCAGACCGTGTAACGACTAAAACAATATGTTTAAGAATTTGAGCGCCTTCGAATTCTATATTCTCCTCTTTATTCGATACCGTAAACTCACCTCTTATTTTTAACTCATTAAAGTGAGTGGTTTTTTGTATTAAATCTATTTTTAAAGAATGTTTATCTTTCACGATACATCTACTTATATAACATTAAATATACAGGTTTTTTATAGCTTAAATTTATTTCTTGATTTTCGTATTTACAGTCATAATATTCGATTTATATTCACCCAGAGTAGCATAAACGGTATAAATCGCATCTGAAACAGGAACACCTAAATTCTCAATAAGATCAATATTAAAATAATGTTTACGTGTGATATCAGGTGCTGCTCCATTATTAACATCGGGAACTAATTCAGGAATAGCGTTAACATCACTCATCTCAATCATCTTTCCACTATAGGATTCTGCTGTTTTCTGATTAACCGCTACAACCACTATTTCAAACGCTATCTCTGCATTATTTTTAACTGTTGAATCAGGCACGTTCGCTAACCCGGCCAACATAAACTTAAGTGGACTGTTATTGTTCCCGTTTGGAAACGACTGGTAGTCATCTATAGATGTATTATCAGGCCATATAATTTCTTTCGGTGTATTTATTAAAATACCTTTAAATTCACTAAAAAATCGATCTGTTAATTTTGGACTACAGTCATACTCAATCGAGTCATTATTTCCAACAGCCAAAAAATCACAGTCTGTAGGTATACTATATAATATTTTATTTTCACTCATTTTTTCACTGGCACTCACATGTAATGTCATCAGCAACAAAGCCATATAACTGATTAGTTTATTACGCTTTAAAGACATGAATTTAATCTGATAAATCAAGCTTACGTACTATTGGTTTACACTCACTGCAATAATCTTTCGGTGCATGATTGCTGCCAATACCATTTGCACCGAACATAACGCAACCAGGCGCACCAGACCAGACCCGAGTCGACGAGTTATATGTAGCCCCTTTTTCACAATGAGGCCCTGAATGGCCTTTATCATTAACACCACGGTTTTCACCATATAATGTACTTGGAGCATCTGGTAAAAATGGTTTATGTGTAAATCGAGTGTTACCTGTGTGATTTTTATCACCGTAGGCAACCATTCCAAAACGATGCCCAATTTCATGTATCCATGTATAATCCTGCGTCTGTATCGGCATATCTGTCCAGGTTGTTCTTCTGGCACAGGTTATCAGTTTTGCACCAGAGTACTCCCAGCTAAACCCATTTATCCAGCCTGCAGCTACATTTACCTCTAAAGTTGCTTCAATTATACCGGTTGTTTTTTGTGCCATAGTTTCAAGACTGGTTCCAGTCGGTATAGATATTTTTATTTTATGATGACCACCATGAGTAAAAGCTGCTGCTCCATCAATATCTACATCGGCCCTAGTAATAAAGTAAGTTAAGTTCTGGCTGGCATCCGCAGGGTCAGTATATTTAACAACGCCATCAATAAAGTATTCTTTATTCTGATCTTCTGTATCATCCAGGGCATGCCATAAATATCGATCACCTGTTACGATCAAATGTGTTCTCGTTAACTGTGCCTGAAATGTTCCTCCAGTTGTCCCTAAACCAACCACACCAACAAAATCTCGCTGGCCTTTTTTAGCCAGGTACTCAGAGTATACGATTGCCATACCCAGCTTTTTTAATTCATTATCAATATTAAATGCACCTGCCACTGATGCACCAAATGCATTTAAGTTATTGCCATTACTTTGTAGCATCACTGTTTTATAGTAAGGTATTTTTGCTTCAGTTCCTTTGCTTACTATTTCAATATGATGCTTTAAACTATCTGTTTCCAGTGAAGTTAATGAGTAAGAAGGAACAGTATCTGTTCCGGTTTGCATTGAAATTTTCTGGTAATAGAGCTTTCTTATGGTTTTTACTTCAACAGGTGTTGAAACAATATTACCCGCTGCATCCTGAACTTCAATTTTATATTTATTTCCACCTGCTGGTGGTAGCCTTATTCCCTCAATTTTAATTGTTTTTTCATCAACTATACCTAAAATACCCTTGTCCATTTTAAATTTTTTGTTGCGTGCCAGCTCAGCAGCGTTATACGTTACATTATCCGATCCCACCGCAGTGATTCTTGCTTTATAGGAAATTGCCTTTTTAGCTTTATCAACTTCCACCTCAACTGTTAATTCACCACAACGGTCTACACTATCTATATCACTGTCTTTAAATATCGGTTTTTTTGGTAAATTAACCCATTGCTTTATAGTCATGACTCAATCTCCCTTTATATGACTTTTACAGAAGTAACTTTATTCTCAACTTCTTCTTTATCAACTGTTGGTACAACAATAACGGGAGGTTGAACCTCAGGCATTGGAGGTGTGTTTTTCTTATTCTGTATCATCATATCCCCTAATCTCGGAACATTTTTACCGTCTACCTTAACGTCAAATGAGTAATTAACAAATTCAGCGATGCCCTTTATGCAACCAGAAGCCACTCCGCCTATTGATCCAGCTTCGTCGCCTGTACTTGTTTTAAAGTTTGAATTATTCAGCATAATAGGGTTCCCATCTATCTTTACGCTAGTACTGCCACTTGTGGTATCACTGGACATGGCAATATTGGGATAAGGAATTGGAACTGGCCCACCGGGTGTGGGGGTTTTACAGACATCAGGGAAATTGGTAGCTATACCACTACTGGATTTATGAACAACCGTTCTATTATTTACATTAGTACTTGCCGCCATAATCTCTATCCTTTTATATCAAACCTGTTCGAGGCATATCGCCATTCTTTGATTATTATCTGCTGATGACCATAACAAAGCCCTGTTATTATCATCTGAGCTTTGTTTTAGTTCATTAGTTGCACAGGCAATAAGCAATGCACCTGTTGCAGCCCCTATATCACCTACATATTCCGCAGGATGTACAAGATTAGTTAATTTTTCAAATACCTGACTCAATCTTGCTAGCTGAAGACCCCATTCATGCGCATAGTAGCTTTCACCATTCAAACTACAGTATACAGAGTGAAAATGACCATCCTGATCCGTATTTTCTAATATACCCTTTATTGCATCGGTTAAACCACTACCACTGCTCGTTTTTTCAGAGCCAATCACACTCTCTTCCTGACCTTCAGCCAGTGCGGTTATTTTCGCCAGTATCTCAGCACCTCTGGCTTTTGCGTGGGCTTCAGTCTCTAACATAAGCATAATTGAGGCTTCACCAGGGATGAACCCATCAACAGCCTTATCACTTCGTATACGCCAGTTTTTATCCATAAATTTAAGACGATTCTCCAGTAAATATGAATCAACACCGCCTACAATACAGTACTCAGAAGAAGCGGACTCCAGCTTATCAATAGCCTCATTAATATGGGCAAAAACACCTGTATGCCCTGTATGATTAATATGAGTACTTTGAAAAGCGGTTAAACCAGTACGCTTACACAGTTCAGGCATAAAATTAGCTGCCAGCCCTATATTAAAGGTTGCTTCATCTATTTGTGGAAGAGCTAGACAAAGTGCTGTCTGTGCTAAATCTGCCCGTTTTAGATTGGCAGCTTCAAACACTTCTGTTAATGCAGGTATAGCGAGCTCTAAAAAACGCTCCAGGCCATCGGTAAATGGATCAATTATCGGTACAGTTGCAGACAGACAGGTTAAATCTTCATCCCACTCCGGATCATCTGGTATACATTGATAAAAAGCATGTTCAGTAACACGACTGATACCTGCTTCGATTGCAGCACAGGTCGCATCTACACCAGCTCCCAATGGTGTAAGAGCACCTATGGCAGTAACGACAACAGATGACTTTTTAGATATCATGCTTTACGTTTCCTGCCAATTGAAATTGAATTAATATAAAGAAACTGTTTATAACACGGCATAGTCACACGCCATGTTAAAGAAACATTATTAATATCCGGTTCAATAATAACTGTATCTAGTAAAGGTTGAATAGATTTACTACGTCCTTTAACAGTGACTTTAACAGGTGCAGTCCATTCAGGAATAATAAAACCGATATCACCCAGTTTACTTAAATTTCTTAATAGTATTTTTTCACCACCTGACAAATGACCAGGGGTGATTAAATCTGGATGCGCTGCATTAAAATATTTCTCATCAAAATCTAATGGTAATAAGGGTGAACGATTAGTTTGCCAGTTTTCATCATATGTACCTGCCAATTTAACCCTGGGCTGCCAGGTACGTGAAATAAAACCGAAGCCAGATGGTAAAGGCCTGTCTGTATATTGCGAGATTAACTTTTGTGGGTTTTCAATATTAGGTAAAAACAGACCTTCTACAGGTGTTTTTTTATTACCAACAAAACCCTTTCCTGTCGGGTTAAAGTCTGAATACTGTACAACATCATCTTCCAAAGTTGATGTGTCAATACCACCAAATGCATTTTCATAGATCAAAGGTAACCGATCAAATCTTTCGGCCTGTGTTATATTCCAGCTAAGTCCGTTTTTTTCCCATTGCCTGTCACCAAAAACACGATAAGAAATATTACGATCATTAATTTGTAAACCAACATCAACCGCTCGTTGCATTTGATTACCTGGGACATATGCATGCCCATTTAGCACAATATCAGTTCCCTGCTTAAGTATGCAGGTATCTGCTTCATATTGAACACTGGAATTATCTGCTTCGTCATAATACTTGTCGGCTTTAATTAACTTTGCCGGTTGATCTGACAATACCAGATTCATATTAGATGGATTAAGTACAAAGTTGCCCTTAATAATTAACGCGGCATAATCAAAACCGTTTTTATCCAGACCCGGGATTATTTCTGCCGTTAAAGCGGTATGATTTTTTATTTCTAACATTTAACTCACTTTGCCACGAGTATTAAATAGTTTTTCACTTCTATCAATTAATGCGATTTCATAAGCAATAGCATGACGTTGCCGTTGACACACTTTATCTAAATTATTTTTTAAAAACATTAAGCCAATATGACTACCGAGCAGATAGCGTGTACCTGCAGTATAATTACTTTTAACAGAATTCCAGTAATTATTTAGCTTCACAACATCTGGCCACGGTAAGTTTTCATCATCATGCATTTTAACATTCTCATCTCCCGAGTCTTCGGTTGGAGACACATCACTATCTACAGGTGCTTTTACCGTCATATTCATTTTCACTAAATCGGTACCTGTAATCAAACAGAAGGCTTCAGCAGAGACTCGAGCAAACTCTGTAGTTTGCATTTTCTGTATTAGCCAGTCTATGGCAAATGGATCTCCCATTACTCCTGTAATAATTATTAACGTGCGAACTTGTTCTGGATCATCTACCAGTTTTCCAACCCATAATCTTGCTTCATTTACAGGTAAAACTCTGAATGCAATATTAATTGCTTCAAACTGCAAATCAGAAGGTAAGGTTATGTAAGGTTCTAATTTTTTAACCTGGGATTTATCACCGACTAATATAGCTGAACGAATGGCCCAAAACTTAATAACATCATCATCATGCTGAATCGCTTTATTTATATATTCCATCAAATCGAGACGTTTAAGGTCACCGGAAATTTTTAATGCAGCCGTATATAATCTTAAATCTTCAAGGCAATCTTCACGCTGAAATATATTAACCAGATAATCTGCCGGGTTTTCATGTCTGAGGTTACACACCTGGATAGCTAAACGCTTATGATTAAGATCTTTACTGGTAAAAAAACGTTTTATCCAGTCATGCACCAGGCTTCCTGGCAACCATACTAATGCATACAATAACCCCTGATAACACTCATCAGACGACATACCCATTTCTACAACATTTTGAATTTTACTTTGATCATGACTTCGAAAAGCAAGAACAGCAGCTGTAAATATTTCACCAGAACCCGCATTTTCAAAAAAATCTTCACAAACTTTCCAGGCAATATCAAAATTACCCATTAAGCCATTTAATTGTGTTTCTATTCTTTTTTCTAGCCTGTTGAGTTCAACAACACTGTAGTGAGGTTGATCGACTGCTATAGTGTGCATTAACCAGAGAAAAGAGGCCTCATCAACATACTGCTCATATATATCCAGATATGCCAACTCACCAGTAGTAAGAGAAGTGCTCATTTATTTATATCAATTAGTAACTTATTAGCCTGTTAGATTTAAGAGCAATTAATTAATTTGAACCGAACCACCCATAATTCGGTTAACACCAGAAGAGCGATTAAGAAGATATTTCCCTTTAATTAATATTTTACCTGCTTTCGTCAACGTTATACTCGATTCACCGCACTTAAGCACTATTTCTTTTCTGGCTTCAAAAATAACGCGCTCACCATCCATAAGCATACCATCTACTTTTGTAGTCATTGCTTTATCAACACTGTCACTTATTTCTGAATCAGCACTCTCTGGTACACTATTATCAATATTCGCTAATTCAAAATTATCCAGAATATCCTGTAAAGGATTATGTATCAGGCCAATAATAACAGGTTTTTCAATGTTATTATTTTCAAATAGTAACGCTACCTGACGACCTGAATTTTGTAAATTTACAGATACAGTCGATATTGCTGCAATCGCTTCGTTTTTCAGGTTTCCTGAAAAATCAACTAACGGCTTACCCTGGTGATCTAGTCCCATTAAGGTGCCTATAATAATTTCACCTTTAGCAATTTGCTTATCCTGCAAATTAACGGGGGCTTCCAGGCTCTCTTGAGTTAATTCTTTTTCTTTCACAATCACTCACATTAATTAGTAGAAACCGCACTGCCTTTAATAGCAACAGCACCACTGGCTTTAACATCAATCTTACCGGAGCCATTAAGTTTAATATTCTTACCCTTAATAGTAATATCTCCATTTTTTTTCATGATAATTGATGCAGAACCTGTTTTAAGTACAATTTCATCACCTGCGGTCAAGGTTAATGACTTACCTACCTCACCACTGTAGTTTTTACCAATACTCTCTGAAAGATTTTTACCAACGGTAATAGACATATTACTGTCAATACTTTCATTGTGATCATTGCCAACTGTAATTGTTTTATCTTTACCAATACTCTCGGTATAGTTGGTGCCGACAGTTGTTTCTTTATCCTTACCTATGGTTTCAGTCTGATTTTCACCAATCGTTTTTTCACGATCTTTACCTATCGTATAAGATTCATTATTACCAATCTTTTTAGTTCGATCTACATCAACTGTTAAGGTTTCATTATTCTCAACCTCTGTATCCATGTTTTTCTCAGCATGGACAAAAATCTGCTCAGAGTCTTTTAGATCATCAAACCGAAGTTCATTACAGTTACTGGCTGTTCCCCCTTTACTGGAGCGTGTACGTATACCACTCTGAGTTTTTGAGGTAAATGGTGGGGCATTATCGCCATTATAAACAGATCCGGTAACAATTGGCCTGTCTGGGTCTCCATCCAGAAAGTTAATAATAACTTCCATACCAATACGGGGGATAAACGATGTACCCCAACCGGCACCAGACCAGGGTTGCACTACACGAATATAACAGGTACTGGTTTCATTGTTTTTACCAATACGATCCCAGTGAAACTGAACCTTAATTCTGCCTAATTCATCAACATAAATTTCTTCACCCGCAGGGCCAACAACAACCGCAGACTGAGGACCACGCATGACAGGCTTTAAATGAACAAGTTGGGGGCGAAAATGTACTTTTTCTGGAATACAGGTTAAATCATTACCATACTCAGACTGGCTTTCCTTTCCAGCAAGATAACTATTATCAAAAGCACGGTGCCTTATTGCTGTAATAACATAAATGCCCAGCTCTTCTTTCACTGCATGCTTGGAAAGTTTAAACTTACCACCAGCATAAAAGCTGCTGCAATCACTCGATGCTTCTATAATATCTAGCGATGTTTCTTCTGCTTCAATACGTTTTTTTGATAAGTCCTTTAAACCAGCAAAGTCATGATAAGGCGTGTATTCGTAATGCTCATACTGACTTACATTAGCGAATTTACTGGTTGATGCTGTTGTCTGGAATTGATCTTTTGGGGGTGTTTTAAAATCATAATCATCCAGACTCCACTTACCTTTTTTAAACTCGTATACATGTTCCCAACGAGTTAGCTGTGTATTTGGTTGATTACCCTTTGAATAGGTTAGGTCCGTTTCAGGACATAGCTGATGTGCATTTGCAGCATCAACTATTTGCATAATATGTTTGCCACTCTTTTGTTCAAAGAAATATGAAATACCATCTTCTTCAAACAATCGGCTTATAAAATTTAAGTCGCTTTCATTGTGCTGAACACAATACTCACGTAAAGCAGGGTTACCCGTGGCTTTATAATCAAAATCATTAAAACCAAGATCCATAAACACCTGGGAAATAATATCTTTTGTCGTCATTTCCTGAAAAATACGATGATTATTTGTGTTGGATAAAAACCATAACCAGGGAACCATCGTTAAATAGTATGAACGAAGATTATCTGACTTTACTTCGCCATAGGTAAAACGACTAATGTAGCCATTAAACGTTCTTTTCTGGTCATTTTGAATAGTAATATCAACTGTTTTACCAATTAGCTGATCTGGCTTGATGCTATGATTACTTGAAAGTACTTCAATTTGAAATTCGAACAGGTCAGAAATATATTCTGTACCCTCAAATGAAGTCAGAAGTAATTCATCTTTAGGTAAAGGAGATGATATTGAAATTAATCGCGAATCTTGAGTCAGGTCACTCATAAAATACAAACCCTCGTAGCGAGACCATAAGAAAAGCCTCTTCCATGGGTAAAAAGAACCACATTATTATTAGAATTTATGCTGTTATTCCAGGCTAAATCTAACCTGGAATAACAATCATTGTCATAAGCAGCTGAATTGAAAAACAATACCATTGCTTATTTTTGAAGCATGCAGCTTATAAAGGCTTAGCAGTTTCCAAATCATAACCCACACGCTGTGGATTACCTGACTTATTAGTCTTATCAAAATCACTATAATTAATCATGATTTTTGAGTAACTAAGTGTAATAGATTCAACTGGCTCACCTTCCGCATCAGCAGAGATTGAGTAGCCACTTACCAAAACATCTGATAATTCAAAATCCATATATTCCTGCACTTTATCAGCACCGGTACGTACGAATTTAACCTTAACCGTTTTACCTGCATTACCCGTAACTGCCTCTTTGAAGATAGCCGTTACTGAGTTATCAGCAACTTTAGAGATAGTGATTTCGCTCAGGCTTGGACGAGTGGATTCACGGTTAGACAGATTACCTGCTTCCATTGAAATGCCACGACCAACGCCGAACTGAACACCCAGTACTGCAATGTGATCTTTGTAACCTTCTGCAGTTACATTTCCTTTAATACCATCGTATTGAAGATAAATAGCCATTATATAAGTTCCCTTCTGTTTAATTTAAAGTTGATCGAAAGTGTTATTGATAATAGATCATAATTCGGCACTAATCAACGGGTTTGAAATTTAATTTTTGTGAAATAATTCATATAGTTAGTGCATAAATCTGCAATATACACCAAATTCCTACAAGCTACCTGAAGCTATATTGAAAATCAAAGACAATTCTTACACTGTCATCTGGTTCATCAAGCTCAATATCGGTTAATTTACTACTTAAAGGAAATGCAAACTGCAAATTTCCCTGTAAATCATTGAGGTAAAATATACGAAACCCTAAACCAATGTCTGTCAGGGTTGCCTCGCTATCTTCCTCACCGACCACAATAGATTTTTTTATTCCATAGGACGCATCAAGAAAAAGGAAAGGCTGGGAAAAGTTTTTCAGGCTATAAGACTCAGACACACTGAAATTCAGCCATGATGGCCAGGTAAAAACCCAGTCTACACCTATATATGCAGCATTGTCGGCAGAAAACTGATTAACTGGATAACCACGCGCAGCCGTTGGCCCCCCCAGCGAATACTGACTAATTGAGGACAAAGCAGATTCAGTTAGTTGCAGAGATGAACGAAAAATTAACCGGGTATCAACATCAAAATACGGAACATGAAGAAACGACAGTAAAGTATATTCAGACGTTAAAATACCAAACCTCTCATCCTGACCAGGATCAACACCCTCAATGAATTCACCAGAAGTATAATTAACAAAGCCCTGATGCAAAATTCGGCTCTCCTCCTGAAGCAGATCAAAATTAAACGTTAAGGTATTATTAATAATTTCATCATCTAACAGGCCACTTGGATCTCTTATATTGCCTAACTGTAAATCGGAAACAATATTTTCCCAGGAAAGCTGGACATTATAATTTTCAACCCGGCTACGTTTAATTTTATATATTAAAGAAACATCGGTTTGCTCTGTTTTACCACTTAATTCAAATTGTGATAATAACTCAGACTCATTTTGCGCTAATACAAACTGGTTTTGTGTTATCCCTAGATCAAAGGCCCATCGCGGACTAAACAGCATCGAAGAGTAGCGTAACTGCCAGTAGGTTGTATTATCAGGCGAAAATGATGTTAATGCTCCGATATGCAGTAAATCACCTGTTCCAATCAGGTTATTAAACAGTACTTCGCCGTATATACGTTGATCCCCCGTATCATCAGACCCGTGATTATCATAACGAAGATTGGCATAATAACGCTCTTCAGATTTCACATTAAGATTAAGCTTCGTATCTCCAACCTGGGCACCTGGCTCAAAGAAGCCCGTTACGGAAAGCCCTGGATAATCATTAATTAAATATATATTTTCTTCTACCACATCACTGGTAACCGGTAACGCCAGATCACTATCAAAAACAGAAGAGATAATTTTGCTGTTGTATAGATCATTATCAAAGACTTCAACCTCACCCAGATTACCCAGTAGCAATGTTAATGTAACAATCCCATCGCGCACTTCCTGCCTGGGTATATAGGCTTTTGCTAAAATAAACCCCCGCTCACGATAAAACTGAGTAATTCTATCTGCAACGGTCTCTATCGTACCCAGGGTAATACCACGATTAGATCGTTGTTCACGTATCAGCCAAACCAGCTTTTGAACCTCAAGATCCGAAACATGTCGCTCCATCGTCTCTTCTTCAATATCTACCAGTAAATTAGAGACTTCCTCCAGCTCTGTTTTGGTAAAGCCTGATTTTTCAACTTTGTATTCCTGCATAAGCTCAAAACGAATATCTTCTATGAGCTGATCAATGTCACTTTTTGTAATACCCAGATCAGGGTATTCGACGATACCCTGAAGCTTGAATCTGGCAACATTTAAACGAGGGCCAGACTCAGGGTCTGGGTCACGGTCACGCACACTGGGAATATCAAGATCTTTAAGCATCGATTTTCGCTCAAGCTCAGGCATTTCCGTAATTTCAGGCATTTCAAGAAATCCTGCCCATGAAGCAGCAGGCAAACAAAAAACCATAAACAGGATAGATAAAGATAATATTATTTTATTTTGCAAGTTCGGCCCTGATGCATTAGGTCATTCTGTGTAATTCATTCCAGATGATCATTTAACTGGAGATGACAATTATTCCCCCCCTGTTCCCCGTAAATCAACCTGGATAACAAACCACCACATCATTTACACGAATTCTCGAATTATACATGTTTAGATTGAAAAATTCATGTGTAAAAATAGAAAAAACAAAGCGGACTAAAACGAAAAACAGGCAACAATAAAGCACCTGATAATAAAAACTAATTAAACGTATCGTTAATGAGGGTTTTCTATTTTTTTAATTTTACTTTCAATTACAGGTTTTAAATCAGGTTGTGACATAGCTTCAGCAATAACTGGCGCATTATTACCAGGAGCATAGCGTAAAGAAAAAGTAGAAAGCATTCTACTAACTTCATTCTCACTAACATCTAATACAAAACTTCTTAAATCAATATTATCATTTGGCATAAAAACAATTTCATTTTAAATAATAAAGCTGATAACCAGAAGAGGATAAAATCGCATTGCAATCAGCTTTAAATAAAACAGGAGGCAGGTTGTTATACAAAACAACTAGAGATGAAAATTGAATACTTCCATCATGAAATATTTATTAATTTTTTACATTTCAAATACCGTCATCTTATACCTTTAAGAATACAGTATTTTTACAATGTGATTAATTCAAGAAAATTAAAAAGCACTATGAATCATCAGCATTAACACATCACCAGTCAACTTTTATAAACGATCATATGTATCCAGCTCATCCTCAAACACCTGATCTCGGGGCAATCTAATGGCCACATCTTCTTCATTATAATTACGTAATTCTGTAAATATTGCCGGATCAATATCGGCAATTGACTCAACCTCGATTAACTGCTGGCCCGATACACTGTTAATGGAATCAAACACGCTAATCTGTAGCGCCGAGGTATCATTATTAACCGGTGGTGGCCCACCAAGAAAAAAGGTACTACTGACTGTTGACGCAAGGAAAAACTCACTGTTTAATTTAAGAACAATAGGTCTTTCAAAGGTACCGAATTCACCATTAACCGTTATAAATGCACTATCTGCTGTAATATCCGGAACCGTTAAAAAATCAATAGAACCTCTATCTATACCAAACACAGCCCCGTCTGATATATCCATCTGAAATAAACCTGTGGTAAAACCTGCATCAATATGATCAATTGTTACATCACTGGTATTTGTAAAACCAATATTTCCATTATTAACCAGATTCGTTATCAGCACATCACCTGTATTGGCTATATCAACGGTACCAGAAGCGGCACCATTATTAATGACATCTAACTGTCCCGTTACCGTTTCAATGGCATCAGTTGCAGTACCAATGCCACTATCAGCACGTAAAACAACTGAAGATGCCGTAAGATTATTTTGATCAGAGTTATTATCTGTAATAGCGCCATTTAGTGCATTAACATTAATACTCCCTGCACCAACTGAAACAGCCGATAAACCCACATCACCATTATCGGCCGATAGAGTAATTGCATTTTGCGCAGTTAAAGTGGTTGATGCATTAAAAACCAGATCGGCACTACTGGTATTAAATGAAATACTGCCATTGGTGCTGGTTAAATCAACTAGCTGTTCGTACTGGACACCTGTTGTTCTTACTGTAAGGTTAATATCATTTAAAGTCACAACGGGTGTTGCAGCTGCAAACTGAATATTATCAGCATCTATCGTTAAACTATCTAAATTAGTAATTGTAGTAGCCTGTAAATCCACATTACCATTCAAAGCATTTAGATTAAGTGTATCCGTTCCCGTTAAATTACCTGTTAAAGCAATACCCGCATTTGTTGAAGTAAAACTGCCAGCCCCATTAGACACAATATTAGCCGCTGAAACATCAACCGAATTAGCTGAAATAACATCGGCACCTAACAGAACATCATTTAATGTATTAATTAGCAATGAGTCAAAATTTGAGGCTGCACCAGTAAAATTAATATCTCCATTAGTCGTTACAAACGAAAGCGCTTTACTTACATTTGCACCATCAACATGCAATGCATCAGCAGCAGTGAGCTGCACATTACTGGCGACAATCGCATTTACCAGGTTATTGGTTATATTCATACCCGATACCGAGTTACCCAGGGAAATATCACCTGTGGAATTAAATAAAACCTGCCCGGCAATACCACTGTTTATTAATACACCTGTACCCGGCGTTAATGTTGCTGCGGTAAAAGAAATAATATTATCAACTGTAGTAAAACTGGAATTATTATTAAGACTGATTAAACCCGACTTATCGGCATCCACATCAGCGTTAATTATAATTTGCCCAGTGCCCGTTGTATAATCACCTGTTAATGAAACCCCATTATTGGCATTGATATTTAAAGAACCCGCACCATTAACATTTACCCCATTCAGGATAGATGACTGCGATTGTAAAATATCAAATTGTGAAACATTGGTAACTGCGGTTGAAATAGACGTTGAGTTATTACCAGAATTAAGCGATAACGCATTATTGTTACCCTCTATGGTGCTGGCTCCAATACTAATAAGCTGATCTATACCTGCCGCATTTGAATTAAAATTAATATTGTTTAATAAATTTAAGTTACCTGTACTTTGTACGACTATGCTTCCTGCATTTGTATTACCATTAGAACTTAAATTTCCGGCCAGATTTATTGTTCCACCCTCCAGACCAATACCTGAACTACCTGAAATAATATTCGCAACATTTACTATTCCACTATTTGACAAAGCGACAAATCGGCTTACAACACCATTAAATCCCGTACCTACATCGCCCTGTATATCAATATTCCCGTTACCGACAGAAGCAAAAAAGACTCGGTTATTTGCTGTACTATCTGCGTCAATTGTTCCTGTTACAACCAGATCAGCATCCGTGCCTGATGCATTAGTATCAATAACAACATTAGAGACCAGCGTCACATTACCATCTAAATTAACAGCACCTGCACTTCCAGATACACCTCGATCTGTATTGATGTTCCCCCCCAGCTCAATGTTACTGGCGGTGACATCAACACCCTGTGTCTGAGTCATAATAATATCAAACGATGCAGTAGCCGCATCTTCTACAATAACCCCACCTAAACTATTTGAGTTGGTTCCTAATGAACCATTTACAGTTAAATTTTGATCACCCGCACTAAATGTAATCAGACGATTTTGAATAGCCGAATCCGCAAGCACATCACCATTAATCACTATCGATGCACTGGTTCCCGAGCCGGAATCTATCCTTATATCATTTGCAACCCTGACATCACCATTTAAATTAATATCACCTGCTGTAGCCGTATTATCACTGCTTAAATCACCCTGTAAATTAATATTACTGGCCGTTACATTTATTCCACCACCCCCTGTTACAACCGTATTCAGGGAAGCAATACCCGCATTCGTAACACCATTGTTAACAAAGAAACGATTAACACCAATAAAAGCATCTGCACTGTTCTGCCCTACAGTATCAAAAAACTGTACATTTGCCTGACCAGAAATCACATCAAGATTTTGAGCGCCTGAAACCCGGTTAGTAAAGGTAATTAAACCATCTGTAAGCGAGGTTGCTGCATCTGTATTTAATGTCGTTGCACCTGCCAGATTAACTTCACCATCTATTGTAATGTTTCCCGTTGCAACATCTAGAACAACGCCATCTGTCGTATCTAAGTTACCCTGTAAATTAATAAGATTTGCCGCAACACGAATATTACCCGCTGCGGTAGTTACTGAATTAAGATTTAATGTACCCAGGCTACCACTGCTATTAATATCTAAAGAACCCAGCGCACTTGAACTGCCTAAAGCCGACTGCAAATCAACATCGGCATTACCTGAAGAAATAATAAAATTTCTGGCTCCTCCAGACGAATCCACTGTACCTGTTATTGTAACTGAGGCATCTACAGCTTTATTTGTATTTAAAAAAACATCATTATTCAAAAGCACATTTCCAGCCAGCATAATACTTCCAGCATTACTGGCTTCTGCCGTTGTACTTAAATTATTAAATAAATTAATGGTGCCAGAACTTGCCGCATTAATTCCACCACTGCGTGTTAACACTGAATTTAAATTAAGCACGCCTGAATTTATAACACTTAATGATTCCAGTGCAACTGTATTCCCAATTGCACTCTGAAAATCGACAATAGCGGCTCCCGCATCAATAATTAAATCGTTAGCACCATTCACATTACCAACAAAAGTGATGCTTCCATCAGAAGATGCATTTGTATTTATATTAGATGATGTCAATAAATTAACTGAACCATTTAAGAAAACAGAACCTGCTGTTCCACCTTCAACTGTTGAAATATCACCACCCAGATTAATATCACCTGAAATAATATTAACCCCATTACCTCGGGTATTTATATTAGCACTCACATTGGTTGTGGCCGCGCTTATTACAGTTAAACCTGCAATTGCAGTTGTGCCCCCTAAATCATTACTAAAGGTTATATCTGCACTACCCGCATCAAGCAGAAAAACACTATTACCATCCACTTCATTTAATACTATACTTGCATCTACGCCAGACGCATGATTCGTTGTAATACTTGTATTAGCCTCTAAATTAATCGGTGCAGTAATATTGACAAGACCTGCATCTGTACCAAATGTAGTATCAATATCCCCCCCCAGGCCAACAGTCGTCGCCGTAGTAATCGTTACACCACCATCCCGCGTATTAACCCCGTCAATTGAAACATTATCCGCATTATTTATAGTAAATTCTCGCAATGCTAATGCAGAACCGACATCACCAATAATAGTAATGTCCGCCGTGTTATCAGTACCTGCATTTAATGTTAAGGACTCAGCACCTGCTCCAGCAGTTATAGCCGTTACATTACCTGTAATATTAATTGCCGCATCATTTGTGGAAGCAGTATCTATTGAAACATCAGTAGCTAATGCAACCGTACCAGCCCCTACATTTAAAACCACATTACCCGCTGTTACCTGGGCACCGGTATCAATATCGCCATTTAATGTCATTGAGCTGGCTGTAATATCAACTCCACCCTGCCGAGTTAATGTCTGCGCTAACTGAACATCACCCGCACTGCTAATTGTTAACCCCTGAATATTTCTGCTTACACCAAGCGTATCCTGAAAATCAATATCTGCTGTACCTGCATTAATAACTAAAGCTCTTCCAGATGCAGCAACATCGGCATTAATAATATTTTCAAATGTAACTGCACCACTGTTTGTTGCATTCGTATTAATACTGAGAGAATTACCCAGCTCAACAGCACCTGTAAAAGTAACATCACCTGCAGTTACAACACCGTTATTGTTGGTACTGATATCGCCAAGCAACTGAATCGCATTATCCGCTATACTAGATGCACTAATATCAACAACACCACCCGTTTCTATTGCACCAACTGTTGTTGTATTAGAACTGGCAACCGTAAAGCTCTTAATCGCCTGGGCGGCACCCACATTAGCCAAAGTTAAATCGGCAAACCCCGCATTAATATTAAGATCAAAAGCCGTGCCTGAATTATTATTATTAATATCACCCGCAATAGAAACGGCTGCATCAACTTCTGAATTAACTGGCGTATTTGTAGTAATCGTTACATTACTATCCAGTGTGACACTGGTACTTCCCGGGTTTGAATCTGAACCAGCAATATCAACAACACCTGCTGCCGCCGCAATATTTCTGGTGGTATTAATATTTCCACCCAGTGCAACTGTATCTGCATCAATCTGCACCCCCCCACTTTGAGTATTTACCCCATCAATTGAAACATCATTCGCATCAAGAATATTAAATCCCAATAACGCGTCATTAACCCCTATGTCACCATCAATTGTAATATCTTCTGTATCAGTAGCTAAGGTTAATACCCTGTCATTAATAGCAGCATCAGCATCAATATTACCGGTTAAGTTAATGAAACCATCTGTATTTGAACCAACAGAATCAATTAACACACTACTCGTTAAAGTAATAATGTCTGTATTAGAAAAAAGCGTAACGTCACCCGCATCATTCTGCGTATTGGTTAGTATATTGCCACCCAGTGTTACCGCATTGGCATTTACATTGATACCGCCAGAACGAGTTCTAACTTCCTTCAAAAAAACAGAGTTTGCACTGTTTATAATTAAACTCTGTAAAGCCTGATTAACACCTGCGTCCTGAGCAAAAAAAACACTGCCACTACCCGCTGTAATCGATAGTGTCCTGTTATTTATATTTGCATCCGCATCAACCGTTCCATTAAGGAAAACAGTACCATCCAAACCACTTGCATCCGTATCAATAGCAATATTATTTGTTAATATTATTTCACCCACTAAATTAACTAAACCTGCATTATTTAACGCTGTGTTTCTAGCAGTATTAATATTTCCACCTAAATTAATAATAGAAGAAGAAGAAACACTCACCCCCCCCTCTCGTGTGTTAATGGCATTGTTCAAATTAGTTGTTGCAGCGAATATGGAAAGTCCCTGCAAAGCCTGTGAATTACCAACATTATTTAATGTTACATTCTCCTCACCAGCATTAATTATTAAAGCACGATTATTGGTTGCCAGATCAGCATTGATATCGCCGGTTATAGATATAACTCCATCCGTAGACGTGGCATTTGTATTAAGTATTAAACTACTACCCAATGCGACATTACCATTTAAAGTAAGATTACCCGCAATCGCACCAGCGGCAATTGTGTCTATATTTCCCCTCAAGGTCATTGTATTAGCCGATATAGACACGCCACCGTCACGCGTTGTTATCGCTCCTATATCAACCAGGTTAGCTTCTTCAATAGTAAACGTCTGTAATTCCGTAGCATTACCAATAGAACCCGTAACACTTATATCAGCCGTACCAGCATCAAGCGTTAAGGTTTGATTTGATAAGCCCTGATCAATGCTGCCTGAAAAAGAAATATTTGCACCAGATGAGCCATTATCAAGACCGTCTGTATCAACTCTTATACCCGAGGCTGGAGAGTCCAGTATTGTATTTCCTGCAAATGTTATGGTACCAGCCGCTCCCTGTGTTCCAGTACCAAAAGCAGCTCCGCCAGAAGAGATAACATCACCCCCCAATATAATATTGCCTGCACCAGCCTGACTACTTAATAAAATACTACCCGCATTACCCCCGTTTACATTCTCACCTCCATCTCCATCAGCACTGCCACCCACTGAGCTTATTGTGCTATCAATAGAAATAGATGACAGAGTCGATGTAATACTAATTGCCCCAGCATTTCCACCTGGGTATTGCTCATTATTACCACCACCCGATCCTGAATTATCACCATTTGTACCATCCGCTGTAATAGCCCCATTTATAATTATGGTACTGGTTGCCTCCAGGGTAATTGAACCTGCATTTCTGCCCGTATTATTACTGCTGCTAGAACCGCCATTAGACGTTAATGAACCTGTTACAATTGTGCCTGTGGTCGTTATATTTATATTACCGCCATCAGATACGTTGGCGCGTCCCGATGTATCAATGGTTGCACCTGTTGAAGTAAAGCTTGTTGGTGTATTACCACCTGCACCACCTACGATAAAGTTGCCGCCCTGAGTATCAATATTAACACCAGCAGCAAGTGATATTTCATCGTTAGCATATAAGATAACATTTAATGAATCACCAGAATTACTAGTATCTTGAATTTGTCCCGCAATAGTGAAAGTTATGTTACCATCTGCATTTAGCGTTAAAGTATTACTACCACTAGAATTAAAATCACCTCTTTCATTATAATCAAGGCTAGCCGCAAAAATTATATCTCCGTCCTCTCCAGATACGGCTGGCCCTGCGGAGGTTAGTATTTCAACAGAGCCATTAAGCAAACCAGCTCGAATGGTATCTACATTAACAGTAGCACCGGCAACCAAACCATCCGGTGAATAAATAGTCGGGTTTGAGCCTGATGTATCCAGATTGAGATCCGCACCTGTTATGGTAATGTTATAAGGGTCTATCAACCACAAACCACCCTGCCCAGCACTGGCTGAAACATCCGGTGCATTCAATATTGAAAAACTTTTTTTACCCGATGTTTCAATGAAGCCGCCATCGCCCCCTAACTCTCCACCTCTGGCATAAAGCCCCCCATAAAATCGCCCCGTATCATTTGCATAGGCAATGATTTTTCCGCCATTTCCATCAACCTGTGCATCGGCAAAAATACGTGTCTGTTCACCTAAAAATAAAAAATCTGCATTACGCACCTGGTTGTTCAGGCCCTGCCTGTCACCCCCAACTAAAACACGCCCCCCCGCATTTGCGCCACTGGCATTGATCTGGGCGTTATCAAATAAACCAATTTTATCCCCTAGCACTTTAATATCACCACCTGAACCGGAAGCCCGTGCCTGGGCAGAGATAAGTGCATCCTCTCTTAGCTCTGTTTTATTTTTTGCATGCAGTTCAATATTGCCGGCATTTCCGGAATTAACATCGGCCCTGATAACTCCCGTATGCGTTATATTCTCACCAATAATAACCACATCACCCGCATTATTATTTTCTATAGACGACACATTAATAACACCGTTATTCAGCACATCTGCACCGCCGCCTAAACTAAAGCTGCCATCTTCATTAAGCAGAACACTGGTTGCCTGCTCAATATCGCCGGTATTAACTGCCTGTGAAAAAACATCGCGACTCACACTGGCGGTTAATAAAACCCGACCACTTTCCGCATTAATCTCACCGCTATTAATCAGCGCGGGATCAATACCTAATTCATTCTGCAAAATTTCTTTAGTAACCTTTACACCAATTAAACCCTGTTGATCAAAAGTTAAAACCGCCTGTCTACCCACGGCCATATTAACCGCGCCCAGGTGCGCATTAATAACTCCCTCATTTTTAACCTGTTTGCCAATAAGCGTAACATTACCACCCAGCGAGGCGTTTATTAAACCACTGTTAATGACCGCACCATCAGTCCCCAGGACCTCTTTGAAAATATAATTGCCATTCATAAAATCCGTAGGGGAAATATCCAGACCCGATGCAATTAAGCCACCGACATTAATCTGTGAATTTGCACCAAAAAACACACCGTTTGGGTTAACCAGAATAACCGTACCATTTGCATCAATACGGCCATGAATTTGTGAACCATTATTACTAAGAATACGATTCAGAGAAAGAGAAGATGAGCCAGGTTGAATATACTGAACCCGCTCATTAGCACCAAGATTATAACTGTCCCAGTTAATGGCCATCGAGCCTGATGTCTGGTTAATAATGGTACTTAGATTTGCCTGACTAATGCTGCCGGTTCCACCCGTAATCTGACCACCCACAGGCCCCGCATGCACATAAGGAATAAATGTTAAGTGGGAAAGAATTAATGAATAAGCAAGCACCTGACTTACTTCATAACATTTTTGCCTGGCTTTAGAAAAAAAAGAAATAGACAAATAAGTTATTTGAGAAAAGCGCTGATTAATCATAAGTTTGATTCCATATTAAAATCCAGTTAATACTATGTGGTAATTCCATTTACCATTCCTTAAGTTTTTTATTAAGCTACTTATTTACAGTTCCGAATAATGAAATTATTCCGTTTGCAAATGCAAAAACAATAGTATCATCCGTAGATGTCGTATCCACTACAGATGCTAGGCCAGTATGAGCTGTTGAAGGAAGAAACGCACAATTAAGACTGTCCGTTATATTATGTGCCATGTCATAAATATTAACTGCACTATCGGGTAAAGTATAATTACTCAAAAAACCACATGATGGATCACCATCGTCCCCTCCAGCATATCCCCCTACCGTACTCACTCTCATTATCCCAGTATCTGTGGCATAACCAAAAAAACTGCCTGGCTGATTTACATTATTTGTACTTATTCTTGATAGTGTCGCACCACGGTTATTCTGCGTATCAAATAAAATATCAAATGAACCTACCTGAAAACCTGTGCCGCCTCCGCCAAACGCGCCCTGCACCTGAGACTCATTCGTTGTACCTGATACTGTTATATTACCCATGAGTATATTTCCATTGGCATACACATCAACTGTGCCCGTAAAATCTGTGCCCGTAACAGTATCAATATCAATATCATAAAGTACATTAGCCGTTGGACTAAACACCATTAAACGACCATTATGAGCAATGCCTGTTATGTCTGTATACGATGCACTGTTTACGGCTGCAGAACCTGTAAAATACCCTCTGGTATCTGCATCATCATCATCGGTAATTGTGCCGGTAGCACTGGAATCAGTACCTAATGCCAGCCCTGATGGAGCAGACAGGGTTAAGATTAATGTCTCATCAAATTCAAATGCCGTATCACCTGTCACATCCACTGTAATTGTCGCACTGCTTGACCCTGATGGAATAACCAATGTACCTGTTTTTGCGGTGTAATCTGAACCCGCCAGAGCCGTGCCATCCGCTGTTGCATAAGTGACACTGGCATTTGCCCCCGCAGCAGCAGATGTGGTCACCGTGAAAATCAGGGTTTGTGTACCACTGTCCCCCTCCGTCACCGTCGCACCTCCAATAGATACAGAAGGTGAACTGGAACCACCGCCACAACCCTGAAGCCCCAGCAGAAAAACCACTCCGAAACAGGCGCTAGTTATTAGAGACAAAACTTTATGCTTACGAACAACGCTCATTATTATCTTCCTTTAGAGTACCGGATACTGTATATACCCGGATGAAATTTTATAGTCATTTTGATACGGAAACCAGCCACTCATTATACAGAAAAAACATGACGGATATATGATAAGCAACTGATTCTGGATGAATTTTGTCACAAAAAAACCACCGCTCACCCTCTAAAATGGTATTTTACAGGAAAAGACCCTACCAATTAATCAACCATTAAATACAGAGACAAATAATATGCAATTAAATTAATGTAATTAGAACAACTAAACCGAGCGAAATACAAAGCAACAGGGTTAATTAAAAGCAGGCTATCAGGTAAATTGCACGTAGTGAGACTACCCATAAACATCATATTTAAAAACAATATGTTAGAGAGCACAACCTGAATTACAAACACATTTAAAACCCTTAAAATATGAAAGTTTATCTTGATGATTTACGTAAAACACCAGATGGCTGGATACATGTTTACTGGCCTGATGATGAAGCAATAGCGCTTTTAAAAACAGAGCAAGTCGAAGGGATTAGCTTTGATCACGATTTAGGCGATGACGAAAGAAGCACTGGCTATGGGGTTATCTTATGGATAAAAGAAACAGCAGCAACCAGAGGATTTGCCCCTCCAAAGATTACGGTACATGTTAATGGGTTGTTTATAATTTGATATGTGTTATTAGCATCATAAATGAGACACTAGTTTTATACAGGGTGATGAACATATAAAATAGCAATTAATTATCTGTGTTAAAGCTCAGGGCGTCTGGCTCTTTATTTGTATTTATAGGCTGTTCAGCATTACTCCATTTTAATGGTGCGAATGCAGGCGAGAGTGAAGCGTCTTCCAGCCCCTCTAATGCTTTGTCTTTTTGTGCCTGTGCTTCAGGTGAAAAATCTATTTTGATATGGTCAATAATGTCACCGACCAGATCCTCAAGTGGTTGACGGTTAACCATTTTATCCTTGTCTTTGATAACACCAGAAACTCTTTGGCGCAGCCAGAATGTAAACACCAGTATTATATCATCGGTTAAAGCTACCATGGCATACTCTCTTATGAAGCTGGCGTTAATGACATTCGGATTTGGAGTAACTTTAAATCGCACACCGTTACTGTAAGGTTGCCAGTCGATTGGGGCTAACCATTCCTGAACATTATTCTGATCAAAATCATGTGAGTACTGTTGGCTTATAAAGTCGCTTACTGCGGTTTCAAATGCGCGGGGATGGAAATAAGATTCTGATTTTTTATTGGTTGCTTTAATGAGTGTTGTACTAAATGGTAGCTCGGCTACAGGCCCTGTAAACCACGGGCCATAAAAACTCCATGAGCGAGAAAATATGATTGCTTTTTTCCAGCTTTGATCTTTGACGAAGTCCCTCGGGTAATCTCTAAATATAAACTCAGATAATTGATAACGTCGTTTAGGTTTTATTTGTTCGTTGGATGAGTATACCGTTTTATGTTTAGGTGCTTTAAGACCTATCATTGTGCCATCAATAGAAAAAACAATAGCCTGAGACTGTTTAAACGCAGGGCCTTTGGGTGTGCAATATTCTTTTAGTCTTCTTAATCTGAAAGGTGTATTCATCATAATCAGAATTTCCCTTTCATTTTATTAAATAAACGGGGTATAAACGTTTCGGCTAATTTTGAACTAACACCCATGGAAGCACCTACTGCGCCGACAAATGCAAAAACAGCAGGTAAAGTAACGCCTAATGAAATACCCATGGCTGCACCAATGGCAATACCGGTACCGCCTGCGCCCTTCAGGTTAACCGTTTCTTTTGCTATATCACCAACAAAATTTAATTTCGTATAGTTATTTTCAAATTGGAGTCTTTTCGTTGCAGTGTAATAACCACCTACACCAAAAAATACCCCCCCGACTAACTCACTTGGGTGTATAGTGTTGTTTATGCTGATGTTTCTAGCTGTTCTTAAATTCAATTTACTACCAAGCTCAATGATCTTATGTTGTTGAGTGTGTGGATTGCTAAGAAAAACCGTATGCTTTTCAAGCGTTACACCTTTGTCCGCAAGTATTCGCATTGCCTGAGTTAAAACGCCAGAACCACCCCGTTCTGCTATCCATCTTACCCCATCAATATCTTTTGCATCTTGCATAGTTTTAGCCAAAAGATAAGCCGATTCATGTAGGCCTGGGCTATTTTCAGAGTTAAAAGCCTGTTTAAGATTGCTTAGACCACCAATCCTACCAGTCCCTGGCGTGAAATGCATATCAAAGCCATTTTTATAAATAGTGTACTCACCTCCTGAAACTGGTGAATTTACAATAAAGCCTTCACATTGAGATGCCGCATCATCTGGTTCGTTATAAATACCGTCAGTTATAGCAACAACTCTATCTTCTTTTTGTGAGATATTGCCAGTAGGTATAAATTTTGTACTCCAATCTTGATCGTCTTTTATAGCTGTATAGGTTCCAGGTTTTAATGCCTTTTTCTGTCCATCAAAATAATTCATATCAGCCGTCATATGCAAAAGCTTATATCGACCTGTTGACAATTTCTTCATCGAAGCTGTGCAGCCGGGTAAAACAACGTAAAATTCACTGCCTTTTGCGCCTTTGGAGTATGCCTGTTCTTTAATAAAGACATTATTCACGCTCATCTGGCCAGAACAAAGGGCATTTATACCGTTGACGATCATATGCGCCCAATAGTTCTTAGGGGCCTGTCTTTCAAGGTTTTTGAAAACCAGTTGAGCCTGAGGTGTTGCTTCTATGGGAATACCAGATGTTTTTCCCGCGATTACGGGCGAGTTATTCGCTGACATTAAATTAACTTCCTTATTAAATTGAGCTTTTTATGGTTCTATTATGCAGAGTTATTCTACACATTATGGATAATTCAGCAACATGTGGCTTAAATGCTGCTTTATGTACTGGTCAAATCCAACCGAACATTTTTTCAGGACAAATAATATGCAAATAAATTAATGTAATTAGAACAATAAAACCGAGCGAAATACAAAACGACAGGATTAATTAAAAGCAGGCCTGTGACACCACCTGCCTATAGCATAAACTCTATTTTCTTCCTTACCTTATTAACGATTTTTATCAGGTTATTTTTATTTAATTCAGGTAGCGTATTTAACGCCGATACTTTATCGGTAAAGTCTTCTGTTGCCTGTAAACTGGTGTAAATAATTTCCTCTGTTTGAGTTGGCGTCAGGCCTAAATTTTTTGCCAGGCGTCGAATAGCCTGTTGCAGGTTAACAGGGTCATCACTTTCATTAAGTAATTGCCCATAATCGCCAAATGGCATTACCGATATCATATTATGTATGGCATAAGCCCGCATAGGCGTTGGATCATAAACAGGCGTAAATTCAGCTTCATTATTAGCAAGTAATACGGAAAGGTTTTCCATATGCAAATCACCATTGCCTGTTAACAAAGACAATATCAGGCGCTTCATTAAATGGTGCTTTCCTTCTTTACGCTGGCTAACAATATCCATTGGGCTTTTATCTATGGCGGTACCAATAGCATCATAGCTGTAACTGTAATGATGTGTAACATCCGTATCACCCGTAGCTAAAATTGAATACAGTGTTTCCATAAACACCGGTGTGTTTGCAGCATCCCGATCAAAGCGCTCGACTGCAAGCATGGGAATGCCGCGCATATCTGATAACCAGTACCTTGGTATTTTAAAACCGGCTTTTTGATGCACATCCAGCGCTAAGGCCTCTAACTCACTTATACCAGGATATGCTGTACTTTGCTCAAACTTTACAACCACATCGGTCATTTTTGGAGCTAAGCCACGGCTGGGCAAACCGATTCTATTATCCCAGCCGGTTTCTGGAATACTAAGCAGGATTTTAGGAATCGCCCCCCCTACACTGGGAGTTGGACCAATTATATTAATTAACTCACTGGCATCCTGATCCAGCCAGCTAAGCATCTCTTTTAATGAGAAACCCAGGTCTTCAGACACCTGAAATAATTCTGCTGCTGGCGGTGTCGAATACCATTTAAGTGCTTTATCATCATTCTCAAAGACATCTAAATGACCAATAGCCCCATGCCCGCTCATTTTTAGTATTTCCCAGTCTGCATCCAGGCCAGTTGAAGGCTGTATACCTTTTTTAGCCAGATAGGTTAATACCAGCTTACGCTGAAAATTATGTTCACCTTTAGGGGGCAATAAAGACTGTATGGGAGGAAGAAAATCAAAAAAAGCAGTTCGGGGCCGAACAATTGTACTTTCCTGAACGATCTCAGGCGCATACAACAAACCCAGGCCAGGGTGCTGTAATGACAGATAATCCAGCTCATAAGTAAAGCGACAATCCGACTCAGTCAGATATAAACGCCCCATTTTTACAGGTTTACCCGATTGACGCGTCCACACTACTGCCTGTCTATCACGCTGCATCTAAATTACTTATTTAAACAGTGAACCACTGTTAATTTTTTGCATTACAGGCTCATCAGGCCCTAGAAACAGCTTTAAACCAACTATACCAGCCAGATTTTGCAAACTGGACAGGTGCATATCACCCGCTTTCTTTGCTCTTGAAATAGACTCCGCTGAAAGCCCTGCACGCTCTGCCAGCTCTTTTTGTTTAAGCCCTTTACGTTTGGCCAATTCCAGTATCTGTGTAAGCAACTGAGTAGTCATGCTCATTATCTTGACCTTTATATCAATAGATAATTAAATATTAGATCATGTTGACATATATGTCAATTTTATGAATTGATATTTACATCAATAATTACAGCCTCTTTTATATTTATTGAGCTTTATATCAATAAGCACTGTATTGGTAAGCATTGATCTGACCTTATCCCAGCAAAACAGCAAATTAAACAATTCTGTTATCCCTGTTTCGCCCCCTGCTTATACTCAAGCTAAAAACACTGAAGTATAATTTTTTAAACATGCTTGCCAACAACCAGCCCTAAAAATGAAAACGCAATAAAAAATCACTGCTTATATTAAGCTCTTCACCAAAACTAATAACACCCTTACCCTGCAACACAACTTCTTCCCTTTTTAAAAATATGGGGCTGTTATCCTGCACCTGCAAATAAGTACCATTAGTACTTTCATCTATCAATATAAACTTACCCCGCCGACATTCAATTTTTGCATGTACTCTGGAAACCAGTGTAGATGCGACCATCTGGCTACACTGAATATCTCGCCCAAACGTATAAGCACCTGCCGTAGGACTTAACTCATGTTTTTTATGTTGAAAATAGAGGCATAATGGCCGATCACTAATATGCATCACATTATTACTGATAATTGTCGACATGCGGGTAACATCATTAGGTTCCCACATAACTTCTATAATGGATACGGCTTCCAGCTTACCTTTAACATAGGTACAGTCTATTTCACGACACTTGGATAACAACCGACTATCAGAAAGCTTCTGCTTAACAAATTCTGTTGTAATTATCTGCCTGGCTTTTGCAACCCCCGCCATTCTTGCCGCCAGATTAACCGCATCACCAAAAATATCGCCATCATCACGTAAAATAGCGGGCCCCCAGTTAATGCCGATTCGAAACACCAGACCAACACCGTTTTGCACAGGCTGTACCGCCATCATTTCATGGATTTCACAGGCACAAAGCACCGCATTATCGGCACTTGAAAAACGGCACATAACCTCATCACCAATATGCTTTACTATAACCCCTTTATTATTCTTAATTAGACCCGCTGCGAGGTTTATAGCATCTCCAATCATCTGGTTTGCAACCTGATCGCCCAGGCGCTCGTACAAACGTGTACTGCCTGCAATATCTGCAAACATAACAGCGAAATTTTGCTGTGTTTTATCCATGGAGTTAAATGCCTGTAATCATATTGAAAATATATTTATATTAAAGTAATCTGCCCGAAAGCAGTTGTTGCATATAATATAGAAAAAATCAGTATTTATCGGTAATTATTTATGAACTCCACAAACCTGATGCCCGCTCTGGATAAAAGCTGGAAAGATAGCCTGGCCGCAGACCTGAAAAAAGACTATATAACAAACCTTAATACTTTTCTGCAAACTGAAATAAATAAAAGAACAAAAATTTTACCTCCACAAGAACTCTGGTTTAATGCTTTAAACAGTACGCCACTAGATAAGGTAAAAGTAGTCATACTAGGACAGGACCCCTACCCAACACCGGGGCATGCACATGGCTTATGCTTTTCAGTTATGCCCGATGTTAAACCCATTCCAAAATCACTGGCTAATATTTATAAAGAACTTAAAGAAGATCTAAATATTATTAATCAGCATGGGAATTTACAACACTGGGCAGATCAGGGTGTGTTATTACTGAACAGTGTATTAACTGTTGAAAGCCATAAAGCCAATTCACACCAGGGAAAAGGCTGGGAGATATTTACTGATAAAATTATTTCCACCGTTAATGAGCTTAACAGACCTGTTGTTTTTGTACTTTGGGGAGCATATGCT
The DNA here is from genome assembly GCA_016744065.1 of Gammaproteobacteria bacterium. GTDB lineage: Bacteria > Pseudomonadota > Gammaproteobacteria > SZUA-229 > SZUA-229 > SZUA-229. The sequence goes on along the minus strand of JADGFA010000011.1, from coordinate 3,171 downwards.
CAAAAAAAAGGTAAAATAATAAATGAGAAAAAGCATTTAGTTATTCGCTCACCTCACCCCTCCCCTTTATCTTCCTACCGAGGTTTTTTCGGAAGCAAACCATTTTCACAAATTAATAATTTTTTACTAAAACACGAACAAACTGAAATTGACTGGACAAACTAATTCAACCTGGCCTCTCAAAATCAAAAAATACATTTGAAAAAATATCTTCAATTACAGGCAGGAAACACCCTTTCTACTTTCATAATGAAGATTACACAACATTCCCACCCTGATTAAGTGCAACGACACTGTATATTAATTAATAAAACAATATCCTTATTAAATATTTAAAAACTATATGCCAGGTATAGACAAAGCACATGACAGATAAGCAAATAATTAAAGCTAATTTTTCTAAACAATATACCCATATTACCCAGTGATAAAAATCATAACATAGCACTATTCTATCTTACTCACTGCAGTGATCTTAATACTGGCAGCAGAACGACAATACTAAGCTGTATATAGTTTAAACTTTCTCTAATATACACCTATGTTTTACCCCTCTTTTTTAGTATAATCCGCGCCTTCGTTTTATACAGATTTAGTGTTGTTTGCCAAACCCGGTGTTTTAATCTTATATGACTTTAGATATATATCGTAAGTCATTGATTAACATTAATTTTGCAAGCACATTCGATTAATTAAAAAGCATTAGTCGACAACAATATTATTTAACTTATTTAAGAGTAAGAACATGACAGATCTATCTCGTTACAGAAATATCGGCATATTCGCCCACGTAGATGCGGGTAAAACCACCACTACAGAGCGTATTTTAAAGCTGACAGGTAAAATCCATAAGATTGGTGAAGTACACGATGGTGCTGCAACTACTGACTTCATGGAACAGGAAGCTGAGCGCGGTATTACCATCCAGTCAGCAGCAACGACCTGTTTCTGGGATGATCATCAGTTCAATATTATCGATACACCAGGCCACGTTGACTTCACAATCGAAGTATATCGTTCGCTTAAGGTTCTTGATGGCGGTGTGGGTGTATTCTGTGCATCTGGTGGTGTTGAGCCCCAGTCTGAAACTAACTGGCGTTATGCGAATGAGTCAGCTGTTGCACGGGTTATCTTCATCAACAAGATGGATCGTATTGGCGCTGACTTCTACCGTGTTGTTAAGCAGATCGAAGATGTTCTTGCGGCGACTCCTCTGGTTATGGTTCTGCCAATTGGCGCAGAAGACCAGTTAAAAGGCATCGTTGACCTTATTACCCGTAAAGCATGGGTATGGGATGAGTCAGGTGACCCATCTGCTTATACATTAGAAGACGTTCCTGCTGATATGGTTGACCAGGTTGAAGAATGGCGTGAAAAGCTAATCGAAACTGCAGTTGAGCAGGACGATGACCTGATGGAAAAATATCTGGAAGGTGAAGAGCCCTCCGAAGAAGACCTTAAGCGCTGTATCCGTAAGGGCACTATCGCTCTGGACTTTTTCCCAACTTATACCGGTTCTGCATTCAAGAACAAGGGTGTTCAGCCCATGCTTAACGCGGTTGTTGATTACCTGCCCTGCCCAACTGATGTGCCACCTCAACCAGAAGTTGATGAAGAAGGTGAAGAAACAGGTGAATTTGCAATCGTTGATCCAACACGCCCTGTTCGTGCACTGGCATTCAAGATCATGGATGACCGTTTTGGAGCACTAACTTTTGTACGTGTTTATTCAGGCACAATCAACAAGGGTGATACGCTGATTAATACCTTTACAGGCAAGAAAGAGCGTATAGGCCGTATGGTTATGATGCACGCTGACAAAGCTGAAGAAATTAACAGTTGTCAGGCGGGTGATATTGTAGCATTCGTTGGTTTGAAGAACGTTCAAACAGGTCACACACTGGCTGATGAAAAGAACCCTGCAACATTAGAGCCTATGGTATTCCCTGATCCCGTTATTTCTATTGCAATCTCACCTAATGATAAAGGTGGTTCTGAAAAAATGGGGCTTGCTCTATCTAAAATGGTTCAGGAAGATCCTTCATTCTATGTAAATACAGATGAAGAGTCTGGCGAAACAATTCTACGTGGTATGGGTGAGCTTCACCTGGATATCAAGATCGATATTCTTAAACGTACTCACGGTGTTGACGTTACAGTTGGTAAGCCACAGGTTGCCTACCGTGAAACAATTACACAAAAAATTGAAGATAGTTACACGCATAAGAAACAGTCTGGTGGTTCTGGTCAGTTTGGTAAGATCGATTACATCATCGAGCCAGGTGAAGCTAACTCAGGTTTTGAGTTCGAATCAAAAGTAACAGGTGGTAACGTACCTCGTGAATTCTGGCCTGCTGTTGAAAAAGGCTTCAAGAACATGATGGGCAAAGGCGTTTTAGCTGAATACCCACTATTAGACGTGAAATTCACTCTGATAGATGGCGCTTTCCACGCGGTTGACTCCTCTGCAGTGGCATTTGAAATTGCAGCACGTGGCGCATACCGTCAGTCAATTGCAAAAGCAGGCCCACAGTTAATTGAACCAATCATGAAAGTTGACGTTTTCACACCAGAAGATCACGTAGGTGATGTTATTGGTGACCTTAACCGTCGTCGTGCAATGATTCAGGGACAGGAAGCTGGCCCAACGGGTGTACGCATTAAAGCAGATGCACCACTGAGTGAAATGTTTGGTTACATCGGTGACCTGCGTACAATGACTTCAGGTCGTGGTCAGTTCTCTATGGAGTTCTCACACTACAACCCTTGCCCAAAGAATGTTGCGGAAGAAGTTATTAAAGAAGCTCAGGAACGTAAAGCAAATAAGTAATCACTTTTAAATTTGCTTACTATTAAGGGTGCCCTTTGAGGCACCCTTTTTTATATCTATTTTAAAAATACAAAAAACTAACCTCTTATACACTTTGAGCCTTACATTGCTTAAACATAAATGAGAAATCTGCGGTGCTAAAGCAACCAGACAGAGCATAACAGCAGATCCTTCGGCTTCACTCAGGACGACAGATACTCGCCATTATTCCCCGTTGGTATTTAGTCTATTTATTTGAAAAGAAAATAATCACAACACACCTGTTATGAACGTAAATGAGAGCCTGTCGTAATAAAGCAACCAGACAGAGCATGACATTAGATCCTTCGGCTTCGCTCAGG
>JADGFA010000063.1 GCA_016744065.1 Gammaproteobacteria bacterium | reverse complement strand
AGACTGAAGTTAGCACTTAGCATTTCATCTCCATCTTTTCTCTCTTGCTCATAGAGAACAAAAAATGGATTGCTGTCTACTGGATCAGTCAGCTTAAATAATATTTGTTGTATAAAATCTGATGTATGCGAGTCAGTATTTAGGTCAAACTTTGGAAATGATTCAAAATCTATAAAATAGCACTGATTTTGTATGGTGTTTTTAGTTTTCAAAAAAGATTTTATATTAGCTTTAAGAGTTTCGTGACTAGTTGAACCCTCTTCTGAAAAGTTTCCTAACATACCAATATTAATACCAACCACAAGAGGACGATCTTTTTCTTTTTGAGCAGAAAACAATTCATTTAGTGTATCTATTGCTGTTGAATGTGGCTCAAAGCTATGAGTCGCATCTAAATGAAAATCAATTGATTCCTTATAACATTCATTATGCCGTGTCAGTAATTCCGACTTACCGTCACCACTACTTCCACAAAGGAATAAAATTTCATCACTTTTCAATTGAGAAAGTTTTGATACAAAAGCTGTCTCAATTTCAGTCTCAATATAAAAATACTTTTTTATTTCATTTAACTCTGGATCATTTAGCTCTGTATCAGTTGAAACCGCATATGGTGAAGATTTATCAAATACAGATAACGCATCTCTTAGCCTAAGCAAACTAATCTCCTATATATGGAAGTCTTTATTGACTTAAATATAACTTCCATTTATTATTAACATAACTTCCAACATGATCGTAAAATACACCATGTCCGATTCAGGTTTTTCTCATACATTTCCCGCAGTAAGGGGCATTCAGGCAGGGCGACCTTGCTATATTGCGATGTGCCCCATGCGAATAATCCCTAAATTGTTTAAGTTTGATGAAGATGAAGTACCGGCGGAATTAAGAGCCCAGAGAACTATCAATAAAGGTCGAGTTCCTGAAATCTCAACTTATTTAGTCAATAACTCATCCAACTACACACTTTCATCACTTACTGCTTCTGTCGACGCCATGGTTAATTTTGAACCCATGTCTGACACTGGCCACGGCCAGAACATCGGCACATTATCAATTCCAATGGATGCTCAAATATTAATTAACGATGGTCAGCACCGCCGTGCTGCCATAGAAAGCGCTATAAAGGAAAATCCTGAATTAGCCTATGACAATATATCTGTTCTTTTTTTTATCGATGAAGGCCTATCTAGAAGCCAACAAATGTTTGCTGATCTCAATAAACATGCTGTTCGTCCGAGTGACTCCATCAGCACTTTGTACGACTTAAGGGATAACATTTCGGAGCTTGCTCGCCATGTTCAAAAACATGTACATACATTCAGTAGACTGACTGAAATGGAGAAATCTAGTATATCGAACCGAAGCATTAAGCTTTTTACTCTTAGTGGTATTAAAAATGCTAGTAAAGCCCTACTTCACAAGGGTACTAAAGATTCAGTAAGTAAGGAAGAAAAAGATTTAGCCGTTCTCTTTTGGAATGAAGTTGCGTCTAATATGCAAGATTGGCAATCGACCTTAAATAAAAAAGTAAACTCATCTGAACTGAGGCAACAATACGTACATTCACATGCTGTTATGCTACAAGCCATGGGACAAATTGGTCATGATTTAATCAATTTCGATACAAACTGGAAAAAGAGGCTCATTAAATTAGATAGCATAGACTGGGCTAGGGCTAATAAAGACTGGAATGGTAGAGCTTTGGTTCATGGCCATATTAGCAAGGCCAGAACCAATGTCATGCTAACTGGAAACTATATTAAACAGCATTTAGATATTCCACTAAACCTTATTGAAGAAGAAGCAGAGAAAGCATTCAATCATGAATAAAAAAAAATCTTTTATTTATAAAAATCACAATTCGATGCTTAAAAAACTATCGATTTCTGATCAAAAATTAAGCACATTAGTTAATAATATTAAAGACCTTTACACTAACGATAAACGCCCTTGGATTATTGGCTTTAGCGGAGGCAAAGACTCTACTTGTATACTTGCTCTTATTTATAGTGCATTACAACAGCTCAGTCCTTCTGAGAGACATAAACCTATCTATGTTGTGTCTTCTGATACGTTAGTAGAAACACCTGTAGTTATTGATATGATTGAACATGTACTCAACATTATTAACGATCAGGCTAAAATAAATAATTTACCCATTAGTGCTCACAAAGTTACACCTGATACTGAGAAAACATTTTGGACAAGCCTATTAGGTAGAGGCTACCCCGCACCTACACAATCATTCCGCTGGTGCACTGAACGGATGAAAATTAATCCTGTGAGTCAATTTATTAAAAGTAAAGCAAGTCAGTTTGGTGAAGTTGTTGTTGTACTCGGCTCTCGCTCACAAGAAAGTGCTAGTCGTTCACAGACTATTCAGAACCACAAAATAAAAGGATCCAGCTTTAGCAGACACGATTCACTACCTAACGCTTATACATATATGCCGATTGTGGATTGGAGTGCAGACGATGTATGGCAATATCTCATGAGTGCCCCTTGTCCATGGCCAGGAGATAATCAACTTTTGTTTGAGCTATACAAAGGCTCAAACCAAGGCGAGTGCCCTTTAGTAATAGACAAGAGCACTCCCTCGTGTGGTAATTCACGATTTGGTTGTTGGACATGTACTGTTGTTACTGAAGATAAAGCCCTTCATGGCTTAATCGAATCAGGTGATACATGGATGCAACCCCTTTTAGACTTTAGAAATATGCTTTATCAAACTACTGATCCTGCCAAAAAGTCAATTTATAGAAACCATAAAAGACGTAACGGAAAAGTTAATTACCTCAGTCTAAAAGAAAAAACTGGTGAGAAAGATAATGATGGCAAAGACATTACAATACGTAAGAAAGGTAAAATAGAGAACCTAGACAGTAAGCTTAGCTTTGGCCCCTATTGGATGAAGTATCGACAAGAGTGGTTAAAAAAATTACTGGAAATTGAAAAATCACTCAAAGAAAGTGATCATGAATTCAGCATTCTCACTATTGATGAATTACAGGCCATTCGCCAACAATGGCTACGTGACCCCAATGAACCTGATTGGGCTGACTCTTTACCAAGAATTTACTCTGAAGTATATGATACTGATATAGAGTGGATTGAGAATGATGCTGGTGCCTTTACGGAGCCTGATGCAAAACTACTTAACTCTCTTGGTAACAAACACAACATACCCGCTGAACTTATTATGAAAATGATAGAAGTTGAACTATCTGTTAGTGGCTTAGGTAAACGGAAAGGTATTTTACAAAAACTTGAAACCGTTTTAAATAAAGACTGGGAAACACTTGAAGAAATAAATATCAGAAATATTAAATCAACTCAAAACAATAGTTGGAAAGAAAAGCTTGATCAGCTAAAAGAAGAATATAGCAGGATTCCAACACAATGATATTAGAACAATTAATACTAACTGATTTTAGAGTATTTCAGGGCGAGCATAGTTTTGATCTAGCCCCTAGAGTTAAATACGGAAAAAAACGCCCTATTATTTTATATGGTGGTTTAAACGGCGCTGGTAAGACAACAACATTAACAGCTGTTCGACTTGCTTTATATGGTAGGCAATCATTAGGTCTGGGCACATCTCAAAAAGACTATGATGCTTTTTTAGAGAAATCAATACATAGGTCTGCCGATAAGGTTATACAATCTAATGCTGCCTGTATTAAGTTATCTTTTAGCTATGCCAATATGGGCATTATTAATCATTACACAATTAAGCGTCACTGGATGCTTAATGGTAAAAAAATAATCGAAAAGCTATCGATTATTGAAAATGAAAAAGAACTAGCCGAATTAAATGATGATCAATGCCAAGGATTTCTAAATGAGCTAATACCTATTGGTGTTTCAGACCTTTTCTTCTTTGATAGCGAAAAGATATCTGAGCTCGCAGAAGACACTGGTGGTTACGCTCTTGGCGATGCCATAAAAAAACTATTGGGGTTAGATTTAATAGATACACTGAATGCCGACTTAACTGTACTTCTTCGGAACGAATACAAAAAAAGCACTAAACTTGAAACTCAAAAAGAAATCAGCAAACTAGAAGACTTACTAACAATCCATGAAAATAAAGCCGAAAAATCTGTCCAAGATTATGAAACAGCTAGAACACAAGTTTCTGAATCTAATACCAATTTAGAAAGACTAGAAAATGATCTAACTACTCGTGGCGGCGCATGGGCAGCCACACGAGAAAAAGAACTTGAAAAACAAGTCACGCTTGCTAGTGATAAAAATAGATTACAAGCTGATATAAGAGAATTAGCTGAAGGCAGCTACCCTCTCTCATTAGCCAAAACATTTTTACAAAAAACTTTGAAACAACTTATAAATGAATCGACACAAAAGAAAGTTGATGCCACTGCTGAAACAATTCAACAACATATTTCAATATTAGAAAAAAATATTAAAAAAATACTTGATGAATCCAATTTCAATAAAGTTAGTAATGTTATTGAAAAGGAATTCAAGAAGATTTCGGACCCTAAACAAAAGACCAAAATCATTCATGACATATCAGACAGCCTACTTAATATTATTGAGGTGACTATAAATGACTCAATTAAAACTCAAAAGTCTAAATTAATTTCACTAGGTAAAGAACTCACTAAGATTAATCATCTAATTGACATGTCTGGTAAAAACATTGCCAGATCTCCTGAAGAGTCACTAATAAAACCTATAATGGATAAAATCAAGAAAGAGCAAGGCAAACGAGCCGATGCACTTTCTAAACAACGTACCCATATAGAAACAAGAAAACGCCATCTTAGAGATGCTATGGATACAGTACGAAAACTCGATAAGCTTTCTGCACAGTTCACAACTGATGACCAAAAAGATCGTATACTAGAATATGTATCTGGCTCTAAAGCATTACTTAATGAGTTTGCTGTAGAAATGGCTAAAAATAAAATAGCCGATTTAGAACATGAATTTATTAACTCTTTTCATCGACTTGCCCGAAAAGAAGATATAAGCCTACGGGCTGAAATTGACCCTAACGACTTCTCAGTTAGACTAATAGATGATAATAATATTGAAATTGACAAAGAAGAGCTTTCTGCTGGTGAAAAACAAATCTATGCCATATCTATATTGGAAGCTTTAGCCAGAACATCTGGCAGAAAGCTCCCTATCATTATTGACACCCCTTTAGCCCGTCTTGATTCCATTCACCGAACTAAATTAATAAAAAACTACTTTCCCTATGCTAGTCACCAAGTCATTATCTTATCGACAGATACTGAAGTAGATGAAGAGTTCTATGATGAATTATCAAACAGTGTATCTCATGCTTATAAATTAAACTTCGACACTAAACAGAAGTGCACGTCAGCTAAAGAAGGTTATTTCTGGCGATCTAAAAACCTTGAGGCTACTAAATAATGTTACCCAATCGAGTAAGACTTTCAACCAATGCTACTAATAAATTACAATATCTAAAATCAAAAACTGGCATTACTCCTAATATCCTTTCTCGCTTTGCAATCATGCTAGCTATAAAGGATGACAGTAACCTTAAAAATTCAGGTACTCAAGACCTAGATGGTCAGGTACTCGATAAGAGCGTTCTTTTTGGCGAGCACTCGGATATTTATGATGTACTTATTAACCAGTATATTTACGACAATAGAATAGACCTAGAAATACAAAAATCTATTGCTTCACTAATTGAGGTAGGCATACATAAAATGGGACACATAAAAAACTTAGTAGATATATGTAATTTAAAATAAATCTAATATCAATAAAATTCACACCTAATAATATATTATGAACTGACGCTAAATAACCATAAGCTAATATTAGCGAATTATTTATATGATCTTTATTCTCAATTTTACTAACAATAAAAAAACATCTACTCTTAGTCCTCTGCAGTTAAGTTATTGTTAAATACGTTACATAACGTTACATCATAGAAATATCTAATAAAATCAATTTGATACAATGAAAAAAGATTCTAATATACGAATAATCGTTTTTAATATACGACTATTGGTTTGTAATATCCGACATTGAGTCTTTAATATACGAGTCTATCCACAGACCCAAGAAGTAAAACATCACATAAAGCCAAAGGTATATTGAGCGATTGTTGATCAATATACTCTTTCTTTATTTTAATAAAATAAGATTGATTATTTAATAATGAACCGTATTTTCTAGAATTAGAGCAGAGTTTTTAATATACGATGGTTTCGTCTAATCGGAGATTTTAAGAAAGTACTGTGTAAAATAGACTTTATCTGTCACTCGGTCATATCGAATAGCATAATCAGGTAAGGTATTTTTTTCCGATATTTTCTTTATTTGATTTCTAAAGGCCTTTAAAAGTCCAGTACTGCCACTTTTGATATGAAGCTTTTCCAGGCTGATCTGCCAGATATTCTTTTGATGTCCACAATGCTTTCGTGCCAACTCATATAAACGTCTATCCAATCCACTGGTCAATTTAAAGTATTCACTATTAAACGTCAGTACTTCCCTGCTGACCAACGCTCTGAAGTACCATTTACTAAGAGTGATTTCTATTTTCACGGCCCTATCTGTTCCTGATTGCTTTTCAACAACTCGCCAACTGTCTATCAGACCAAACCCTTCTGTTTCTCGCATTTTAGCTGTTTGGATATCGGTCTTAATTCGAGTCCCTTCCAAACGGCCTAATGCTGCAATTAGTTGATCATAAGAATTTCCACCCGTACCTCGAGATGTACTGGTTAATATAGAATATGAATATGCCTGCACAGTTCGGCTTACTTCCAATCCACGATTTAATGAATCCATGATCTGACTTGCGCAATAGAGCAATATATCTTTATCCCAGATTGTAGCTAAACCAATTACTGAAGGCGTTATCGTCACGGTTGTATTATTATTTTTATACTCTCGCACCTGGGTATATTTTTTCTTTGATAGTGAAAAAAATGGATGCTCCATTGAATGCCGGTCATTTTTGGGTGATACACCCAACGTATCAGCAACAAAAAAATCTAACTGATCATATTTTGCTTGTATGGCATGCTTGCCCCTAGTTTCAAGCTTTTGAATTAGTTTATCCATTATACGGTTTCAATTTAATAATTGGATTCACTGGATACTCTGATAATGACGGAAAATAACGTTTTTGAATTAAGTAGCCTGTAATACGAGACTGCTTCCTTGGCCCTTCAATTAAACATTCAGTAAGATTTAGACCATTGCACCGTTCATGCATATCCAGTCGTTCAAACTCTCTTTGCAATATAGTCAGGGCAGGCTTTCCCTCTCCTGTACTCTCTAGCTTTGTTTTTCGCAGTGGATGCTTATTAATATAAAGCTGAAAAATTCGAGGACTAACGATTAATATGTACTCATCTAATATATGAATTAATGCATCCCTTGTATTCAACTTTATGGTTCTTGCTTTAACCCCTTTCAATAACCACTCTATAAGCGAATTTTCCATTAATATATTTTCAGTTAAATTTTTATATCGTGAGGGTACTGGTCCTTTTTTATGATTTAAATTTTTAACCTCCTCATCTTCAGTCACATTCTCTATATTGGATTTCTCAGATTTATTTTTATGTGGTAATTGATTGAAATTTTGAATCGCTGTGGCAACTTCTTTTTGTGATGGCTCTTCACCATTTTCATCTATTGATTTTGAATCTTTTTTATTTACTGAACTTATACTTGATTGAAATACTTCATTTTGAATAACCATTCCATCTCGATCCATCGGCGTAATCGTTCCATCAAATAATTCGGGCATCCTAGTCGGCCATAAAATCTTCGGATCAAACCGTAAAAAGGTTAGTTTTTGAGTCCAGTCCTTTTGATTGTCATGTACTTCAGCTGTCCAGACACTTTTATTCTCTGGATTAGGTATTAATAGTTCATGTTCTCGTAGTATCTCAAATAATCGTACCGGATTATTAGGGATGCCTGTATGACCTTCATTTGTCAGTTGTAGTTTGACCGCATCCATTGCAGATTTTGAAACGACCCAGGCAGAATGCTCTGTTGTCCAAACTGCCGCTCCGGGTTTATTCATTATTAACTGTCCATCATGGATTAGCTTTCTAAGTGAAACAATTAACTTTTCATGTAGCGGCGTGGTCTTGGTATAATCAGCTGTATTCTTTCCTGTTGCTGCACCTAAATTTTTGGCTGCACTAGCAGAGTCAGCTTGTCTAACAATTTCAGCTATAGCGCCTCCTCCAAATGTATTATGTGTGAGCGTCGATAGCCATTGACCTAATAGAATTGAATCACTGAAAAGCCATTTGGTTGCATCATCACTTAACATATATGGAACCAAGCTTAATGTTGCTTTTTCATGAAGGCTTTTTTGTCGATCATCTTTATATCGGAATGTATATTCATATCCTTCTGGTATTTTATTTACCCATGGATGCCATTGCTTAAACTCCCCTCCTCTACTCCGGTAAACTATTTCCAAATCAGTCACAATCTTTCCAATATCATGAAATAAGATTGCAGTGAATACACCAAATGTCCATCGATCAGCAGCAGAATGAATAGCTTCCGGTTCCTCATTTGGCGGCAACATATATCCTTGTCTAACACGAATACCCGTATGTATTGCATCTAGTGTGTGATCAATTAATCCACCTATCTCAGAATGATGATGTACTTCTGATGCAGGTATTTCTTGTACATATTCTACAAATTGTTTAATTGAATATAGATAGTGTTCTTGCCAAATTTCTTCAGTAATAGAAAGTAATCGTTTTATTTTTTTTAATTCTGTCTTTCGTTTGGGACTTGATAATAATTCATCAGCTGATTTACTAACATGAAATGTAGTTTCTGGGATTTCTTGTGGGTTTGTTTTTTTAAATTTATTCTTTATTAATGTCAGCATAGATTTTCTCCATGCTTCTATTGTGCCTAATCATCATATTTTAAATCTTGAATATATAGTCAAAGATGTCTGTCTGTATTTTCAATGCATCCATTTAATCTTCACCTGATAATACTGATTAATTAAAAGCTTAATATCCACTGGAATTAGTTAATGGTAAAAAATCAGAAGAACTTAGCTTCTTATACATTAAAGTTATCAAATACAGCTTATTCAGAATTAAAAGTCATATGTGCCAGGCATGAGAAATTTCAATATTTATATGAGTTGAATGATGAGGTCATTCAATGGGCTATTGAACAAGCTTCATTACTTGTTGCTCTTGCTCCTTATAAAGGAGATGGAAAATACCGTCCTTATTATGTCAGTATCAAATCTGTTGATAAAATTGCAGCTTTGGCTAAGCAACTACAGTGTAATGACACTCGGGCTGTTTATACCGCTTTAGAGTCTTATTTAAATACTAATACATGACTAAAATAGTATTAAATTATGATCTTAATTATTAGATTATTTTTAATAAATCTTTTAAGAAACACGGACAGTGTTTGACTATATAAGACTAATTAATAGACTAATATAAAGACTACTCTTTTATCAATACATGATTATTAGTTTAAATATCAAAAAGTTACGTGTGTTTTTATATTAGTTCGGTCAAAGTTAGAACAGTCTTCGAGCAAAGTTAACACGGTACTCGGTTATAGTTAGAACGGCGTTTAGTAGGTATTAAAACGTAACTAAGTTAGAGTTAGAACGTTCGATTGTGGATAACTTTTAAAGGTTATTCATGTTCTTAGGTCAAACTTAGAACGGTTCTATTTCCATTCTATATATAGGTCTTGGCTGGCAAAGCCATTTAAATAATTTGAGCTACGGTCTTGTTTTATATGGTTTTTATTTTATTAGGTCAAAGTTAGAACGGCTTTAGATTCTATAATTTATCTTTTCGGGCAAAGATAGAACGGTACGGTTTTGCAGTTTACTGTATGTATATCCATTCAATTAGACCGTTAATTCATGTGCTTGAGTCAAGGTTAGAACGGTAATTTAAGGGGGATGGGTGTGAAATCGGAAGCACTTATGTCTCTCGGTCAAAGTTAGAACGGAGTTAACGCATCGTTATTAGCTGAATAGGCACCTTACGACCAGTACCTATGAACTCATAATCTTCCAACCAGCCAACATCTTTTAGCCGTTTACATCCTGATAGAAGCTTTTGTTTGATTACCTTGTTAGATCCTTTAATACCAATACTGGAAGCCAGTTTCAGCATATTGATAGTGTAGTGCTTTTTCTGGGATGATAGAAATTCATGTAAAGCTAATGCGGCTTCATTTCGTCCAAGCGACATGTGGACACTCCAATCAAGATAAGTGAACTCATGTTCTAGCCATTGGGTAACTAAAGGTGAAAACTGGATAAAGACAATACCCTGTGTGTCATATGCAGCCCACTCAATATCAATTAACTGGAAAGTCTTTCCTCGTTCGCATTTACCCAAGTAGCGATCATGTTTGTTAACGGTCATTTCAATTCGGCAAGCTGCGATGCGTTTAAGGGAGGCAAGAATATCACGGTAGTTTTTACCGCCGTTATTTTTACCAAATTCATCGATGATCTGCGTGATTGTGCAAATGACGATATCTACATCAATCTTCCCGTCATGTTCCGCCTTGAATATTTTGGATACTTTAATAGGCAAGTTTCCGTGTTCACCGCGTAATCTTTTTTCACGTAAACGATATAAGGCATGCAAAACACATTTGTCAAAAACGGTAAGGTTGGAACCAAACCGTCGACCCTCCCCAAATGGACTTTTAAAGACCCAGGCATTATCCGCATCAAGATATTTACGTTGAGCATTAACACTCATGGCTGGAAAAATACCAGAGCGTGCTAATAGTGTTGGGCATGTATTGGTTTTTGATAAAGGAAAGGTATCGAATAAGCCAAGTTGTTCTTGGTGTGTTATGGCTGTTTCAAGAGAGTCAACCATCTGGCGACTGGTCATTCCCTTTTTATTTTTTTGAGGAAGGGCTTTATTGTCTTCAACAATAATGGGCTCAAGTTCTGACTTTATGTCTTCTAATTCGGTAAGACGTAATTGAGCTTCTTCGGTTCGTCTTTTGAGTTGTTCCATAACTTTAGATGACATTGTGCCCTCCCCTATTTATTACTAGGGTCAGTTGATAGATGTTCAGAGAGCTTTTTATGGAGTCAGTTAAGCAGCTAGTGCGAGTCGCAAAATGGACTGGCAAATGTCTTTTATCATTATTCTTGTAAGCTGATTTTAAAATTATGCCCACCATTTAGGCCAAAATATCCAGAATTTGTCTATTTATAGCCTATTAGTACCTTGACTGTCAAGAAAATAAGAATCAGAATACGTTTTAGTTGAGTGTCGTCTGTAAGTAAATATTGTTCATCTACTTCAGAGCATTATATTCAATATCAATAATAATGAAAATAATTTGTCGAAAGTTTAGGAGAAAACTATGTCGGTATCAATAGACCAGCTTGAAGACTTGGTCGATCGTTCAGATAAGTTGATAACAGGTCTAAAAAAGAAAATCTTTACACCAACAGGTGAAAAGCAATTTCAGAAGCTGTTCAAGATCAGTGAAGCTGCTCGTTTAATCGGGCGGCATCCGCAAACTATTCGAGAAGCAGAGAAGCAGGGCCATATTAAGGCCGAACGCTCTGAAGGCAATAATGCACGCGATTTTACCTTAGAGCAAATAAACAGTGCACGTAAACATTTTGGATCGGAGAGAAGGCTTGGCCGAGATGAGGAATCATCGGTGCTTGCCGTTCAGAATTTTAAAGGCGGAGTAGGGAAGTCAACCATTTCGGTTCACCTTGCACAGTGGTTGGCCATTCAAGGCTATCGTGTTCTTTTAATAGACCTGGATAGTCAGGCATCTAGTACGTCTCTATTTGGTTATACACCAGATATTGATATTGATCCTGATGATACCTTGCTGCCGTTCTTTGAAGGACAGCAACGGACTATGCATTATGCGATTCGTGATACTCAGATTGAAAATTTGAGTTTGATACCGGCAAATCTTTCTTTATATAGTGCAGAGTATCTGATTGCTTCAAATCATGACAATAACCCTATTTATTCTCATTTACCTAGGGGGATTGAATCTCTAAAGAAAGACTTTGAAGTTATCATATTGGATCCACCTCCAGCGCTGGGTATGTTATCGATAAATGCCCTAGTCGCGGCCACAAGCTTATTAGTTCCGATGCCACCACGGATGTTGGATTTCACATCATCATTGCAGTTCTTCAGTATGTTGCATGAAACATTAGAGTCGATAGAGGCGGATCTTGGTCGAGCGATTGAATATGATTTTGTCAAAATCGTAGCATCAAAAAAGAAACAGCGTTTAGGCGATGAGAAGTACGCGAGAGCTGAAGATGATATTTTAGAGATAGCACGAGAAATGGCCTTTGGTGATGAATACATGTTGAAGAACGTTATCTATGAATCATCTGCAATTGATAATGCAGCGAATAAATTTAAATCTTTATATGAAGTGGATGGGAAAGATGCGAGAACCAAGAGTTTTCGATCTGCCGTAAAGTCGATGGATTTAGTTTGCGAAGAAGTTGAACAAGAGTTCTTAAAACTATGGCCAAGCATGCAAGGCAAAGTTAAAGACACTGAAGAAGAAATGGCTTAGGGGAAATAAATCATGGCACGTGAAAGACTAACCGATTTAACCAGTGATATTAATCTTGATGAGCAACCAGCTAAACGCCGTCGTAAAACAGGATTACATCAACATGGGCGTAATTTTATTGCAGAGTCAGGTAAAGATAATGCACCTATCGATGAAGTGGGGCAGGTATGTAGTGTTTCACCAAAGCAGTGTCGTATCTTTAAATATAATGACCGTGAATATGACTTGCTAACAAAAGGGCGAGTGAATGACTTAATTGAGTCTTTCTTGAAACCAGGCATAGGACAGCTTGAGCCTGTTATTGCTCGTCGTGATCCAACGCGTAAAGCACAGTATGAAATCATTGCTGGAACCCGGCGTTTATTTGCAGCTACCTGGATTGCTGAGAATACCTCTGTTGATTTTAAACTGAAGGTTATCGTTCGTGAAATGACGGAAATAGAAGCATTGCAGATCATGCGTGCTGAGAACGATGAAAGCGAGCCACCTTCGCCGTATGAAAGAGCATTCAGTACCGCCATGCAAATCAGTGATATGTTCAGCGGTAATGCATCTGATTACTGTAATGCAATGGGTGAGAGCACATCATCAATTAATGCGCTATTGGCCTTTACTCAAATACCAATGGAATGTCTAGATGCGTATTCTTCAAAATTAGATATTCCCATTAACCATGCCGTTCGATTGCGTACGGAATTAAAAAGCAATGAAGATCAGGTCGGATTTAAAAAATCCATGATTGCTGAGGCCAATAAATTATCGTCAACGCATGAGGAGTCCGAACCAAGTAAAGTGCTTAAGCGATTGCTCGATAGTGCAAAGGCCCCCGCTAAAAAAGAGAAGAAGCTCCAGAAAGAAGTGACTAAGACTTATGCAGTCGGTAAGAATAAGGGAGCAATCAAAGCTAAGATTAGCAAAACAAGACTAACGACGATCAGTTTAAGCAAAGAATGTTGGGAAGATAAAGGTGCTGCTCTTGAAGCGATTAATCAATTCATGCAAGAGGTTTATGGGAAGTGAAATCCCGACTCGGGATATTTGTTAATTTTAGACCTAACATGTTGATTATAAAAAGAAATATGGTTTTTGTTTTTAGGCCTAAAAATGAAAAAAACCTTTTTATCTGTGTTTTAATTAATCGACTTGGGTGTGAGAGTTGTATCAATCCTATCTACACATGATCAGCTGGGTTAAACCCCAGTTGATTACAGACGGTATCAAAGTCATCAAACCCGAACCAATCTACAATGATCTTTCCTGAAGTGCCTTCCGGTTTTATGCTGATCTCAACAGGGTGACCAATATGCTCACTCATAGTTTCTGCTAAGCGATGTAAGTGTGCAAGCATGTCGGGTGCATTGGATTCAGTATTTGAATTCAATTTTTCCACTTGTCGTACGCTTAGGTGTCTGGCCAGTATTTCTCGACAAGTATGTTCTTGTTTGTTTTTAGGAAGGCGAGCTAATGCACGGGCATGACCGAGCGTAATAATATGTAAGTTCTTGTGCCATAGCTCTAGTATGGAAGGGGAGAGGCCCCCGGCTTTTTTATAATGGCTAACCGTATAATCATGTGTCAACCCGGTTAATTCTCTAGTTTGTCTATTGCTGTAACCAACCGAGGAGAGTTTGGCGATAGCTAGAGCCAGTTCAGGTGCGCTGATCTTTTTATTCTTTATGGCACTGAGCGCATCGTACTCATCATCGATCATGAGTATTGGGCGTTGATCTGGGTATTCACTCATAGCAGGCCTCACTTATTGTCACGTGACAAGTATTGCCTCTGAATATAGCCCTTATCTTGTCACGTGACAAGAAATAGTGTCTATATGGCCAATAACTTTCATAAAACCAACTTTATAGATATATAAGGATAGGCGCGTATAG
>JADGFA010000062.1 GCA_016744065.1 Gammaproteobacteria bacterium | reverse complement strand
ACTTACAATTGTACATATTAATATATATATATTAACTATAATAATAAATGGTTATCATTTTTATATTGACAAAATTATACGGTGAAAATTAATTAAGTAGTGATACAAATCATATCAATAAACATACATAGAAACCTATAGAAATGAATAAATTACTTTGATCAAAATAAAATGTTTTTATTGTAATCTAAATAAATAGATGTGTTTTTTGTTGTTGGCGATGTTTAGTGTTGTGTGTTCAAAACAGCATGTATTACATATTGGTAATGCAGTGAATATTATTCTGTATTAAATTTACGCGTGACTAATTAGAGAGTTACTGTATTTTCAGTTGAATGTTTATTCGATGGTCATAAACAGGTTTGGCGAGCTTGTCGTTGTCAGTGTGCGTTGCGATAATATAATAGCTGAGGCAGTGAAAGTGTCAGAATCGATGAGTGCTGTGTTTATTAAAATCTATTTTTAAATAATCATCGAGAGTAGTAAGTAAAATCACTTTGTAAAGTTCTTCGAAACCCTGAGCTTTAACGGCCTGGTTGGTAAAGGCGGCTATCCCACTGGTAATAAGCTTAAGTAATTTAATTTCACCTTTGCGTTCAGCTATTCAGACACGGTTGAAGCGGCAAGTAATGTAGTCTGGTAGTGATTTTTAGTATTATCATCCGGTTCTGTGTGCAGGCGACTCAACAGTATTAGTATTTTTTCATCGTTATGGTTTGCTCACGAGTACATAAGCTTTGTCCTGATTCTTCATTACGTAATGTATGAAAAAATCCAGTCGCATTAACCATAAAAGCTATTTAACGCTATTAAATATTTTATTAAACGCGTCCATATAAATAGAGGAATGTAAAATAAAGGTTTTAAAATGGTTCATAACAATAACCCATTTGTCTTATCTGTGAATGAGAACTGTTATCAACTAAGGTTATGTGCGTATTAGTTTTTGTTTTTATTTCGTGTTCATGGATACTTCATATAATGGATATTAAAGTGAAGCGCAATAACTTATTTTATCAGTACTTTTTATTATTCTTAATAGATTGGGCTTATGTGGTGACAAGAACATTGAATGGAAACAGCCACAATCTGAATAGCAAAGTAAACTGTTATCATTTAATATTTACATTGCTTTATATTAAATAAAAATTATTGAGGATTAAACGTAATGATTACCAGCAATCCCTTCGCCGAACTTTCGGCGATTATTCCTAGTTTTGCAATGCAGGCATATGTCGTTGCCATGTTCCTGCTTGTTATAGGCGGGACCGTGCTCGACATGATCCATAAGAAGAGTGCGCAGTACTTCTTTGAAAATGCTAAAAAAGCAGAGAAAGAAGCAAAGCGTACTGTAAGTGGTGGCGATAAGGCATCAATGATGGTGGCTACTGTTACTAGTGAGGTGCTGACTTCTTCCGAGTTTCAGAACCCACGTCGTCGTCTCTCTCATCTGTTCACCATGTATGGTTTCATTGCATTTGTTGCCAGCACTGTATGGTTGATTTTCGGTTATACATCAGCTGATGCTGTAGCGCCGAGCTGGTTAGCGACAACATGGCATCTGGGCGCAGCTTCTTTGTGCTTTGGTGGTTACTGGTTCTGGTTCTTTATCAGAGTTGACGTTGTATCCGAGGGTGTTAAATGGCACGATCTGCGTAAGGCAGACATGTTCATTGTTTCCTTGCTGTTAATGGCAACATTTGCTCTATTATGGTCAGCGACCATGGGTGGGGGCACACTTAATATGTTGCTCTGTATCCTGTTTATCCTGTCTAGTACCTTTTTGTTCAGCACAGTTATGTGGTCCAAGTTTGCTCATATGTTCTTTAAGCCTGCCGCTGCTTATCAGAAGCGAGTAACCAGAGCAGACGAATCAAGAGAAAATTTACCTGGTGATTTTGATCTGACAGATCCTGCTGTACAGAAAAGGTTTCCTGATATCCCTGAGTATATGGGTAAGAACCCATCATACATGGGTCATGGTATCAGACGTGAAAGACCACACCATTATTAATTAAAATTCAGTTGAACGAATCACTCTAGAATTTAAAGAGAGGAAAATTATGCCAACTTTTGTATATATGACCCGATGCGATGGCTGTGGTCAGTGCGTTGATATTTGCCCATCCGATATTATGCATATTGATAAAACCCTGCGACGTGCTTATAACATTGAACCTAACATGTGCTGGGAATGT
Organism: Gammaproteobacteria bacterium; assembly: GCA_016744065.1. GTDB lineage: Bacteria > Pseudomonadota > Gammaproteobacteria > SZUA-229 > SZUA-229 > SZUA-229. The sequence goes on along the minus strand of JADGFA010000062.1, from coordinate 12,989 downwards.
TATTCCTGTGTGAAAGCCTGCCCTCATCACGCAATTGATGTGCGTGGTTATGCCGATTTTGCTCCACTTGGACACTCTGTTCGCGTGCACCGTGATGAAGAAAAAGGCACTATTGCCTGGCGCATCAAATTCCGTAACGGTAAAAAAGATATGGAATTACTGGCACCCATCACAACCAAGCCCTGGGGTACAGCTATTCCCCAGCTTGGTAATGAATCTGCACCTAGTCAGGAGATGCGCGATAGCCATCTGCTGTTTAACGAACCTAAATATATTCAACTTGATAAAGATGGTAAGGATAGTCTTCACACCCTCAAGTCAAATAAGCTGACATTGAAAGCTGGAGTGTACTACTAATGGCTTATAAAACGATTATAGAAGACAATATCGATGTTCTGGTTGCAGGCGCGGGCCTTGGTGGTACCGGTGCTGCATTTGAAGCGCGATACTGGGGCAAAAACAAAAAAATTGTTATTGCAGAAAAAGCAAACATTGACCGTTCTGGTGCAGTAGCTCAGGGTCTTTATGCGATTAACTGTTATATGGGTACGCGTTGGGGTGAGAATAATCCTGAAGATCACGTACGCTATGCACGTATGGATTTGATGGGCATGGTCCGTGAGGATCTGGCCTTTGATATGGCGCGTCACGTTGACTCTGCTGTACACCAGTTTGAAGAGTGGGGCCTGCCCATTATGCGTAACACTAAGACAGGTGCTTATCTGCGTGAAGGTCGCTGGCAGATTATGATTCACGGTGAATCATACAAGCCTATCGTTGCAGAAGCAGCGAAGAATTCTGCTGACAAGGTATTTAACCGTGTTTGTGTTACTCACCTACTAATGGATGATGCTAAAGAGAACCGTGTTGCGGGTGCTGTCGGCTTTAACGTTCGTACTGGTAATTATCACGTCTTTAAAGCTAAAACCGTTATTGTTGGTGCGGGTGGTGCTTCTAATATCTTTAAACCACGTTCAGTGGGTGAAGGTGCGGGTCGCGTCTGGTACGCACCCTGGTCATCAGGTTCTGCATACGGTCTTATGATTGACGCAGGCGCGAAGATGACTCAGATGGAAAACCGTATCGTACTGGCACGATTCAAAGATGGTTACGGCCCTGTTGGCGCGTACTTCCTGCATCTTAAAACATATACTCAAAACTGTAATGGTGAAGAGTATGAATCCAAGTGGTTCCCAGGGCTAACTGAAATGGTTGGTAAAGAATACCTGGATACAGAAGGTCAGCATTTATCTCATAAGCCTATTCCAACATGCTTACGTAACCACGCATTTATTTCTGAAGTAAATGCGGGTCGTGGTCCTATTCATATGGTAACAATGGAAGCCTTCCAGGATCCTCATCTAGAAGAAATTGGCTGGCATAACTTCTTAGGCATGACCGTTGGTCAGGCAGTACTTTGGGCAGCGACTGATGTAGATCCAAAATACGAGAATCCTGAGCTGACAACGTCTGAGCCATATGTAATGGGTTCACACGCAACCGGCTGTGGCGCCTGGTGCTCAGGTCCTGAGGATGTATCACCTGATGAATACTTCTGGGGTTACAACCGTATGACTACAGTTGAAGGCCTGTTTGGTGCGGGTGATGCTGTTGGTGGTACACCACATGCGTTCTCTTCAGGTTCTTTCACTGAAGGTCGTTTAGCGGCTAAAGCGGCCTGTCAATATATTGATGATGGTAAAGCAGATGGTATCAATGTTTCTGCGAAGCAAATTGCAGATCTGAAAGAAACGATCTACAAGCCAATGGAAACGTATACAGTGGGTCGTAACGAAATTGTTGCAGGTTCGGTTAATCCAAACTATATCAACCCTCGACAAGGTCTTGATCGTCTACAGAAAATGATGGATGAGTACTGTGGTGGTTTTGGTGTAAACTACATGACCAATGATAAGCTCCTGAAAATCGGTCTTAAAAAGATGAAGATTTTTGGAGAAGATCTGGAAAAAGTTGCTGCTGAAGATATTCATGAGCTACTGCGTGCATGGGAACTGAAGCATCGTTTCCTTACTTCTGAGGCTGTTTTTCAGCATACATTATTCCGCAAAGAAACGCGCTGGCCGGGTTACTATTACCGTGGTGACGCGATGAAGCTGGATGATGAAAATTGGCACGTACTGACGGTTTCTCGTCGTGACCCTGAAACGGGTGAGTACACGATGGAAAAAGCACCTTGTTATCACCTGGTTGGTGATGACGAGGAGTAACAGGTCACTTGTAGTTAATGTATAACCTATTTGCTTTAATTTAGGTTCTAAAAAGGACCAGCATATTATTTGTTGGTCTTTTTTTGTTATTTTTAAGTGTAAAATTAAATACCCAAAACAACATAGAAAGAATATGAAAATTATCGAAAAAACAGATGAAGAGTTATTTGAGATAGCCCACCCAATGTGGGCCGATCTTGTTAAGTACTCTAATGAAGAAAATTATGGCGCATTTACCCGACATTTCTCTGCATCGATGATGATGGGAGCAAATGAAATTGAAATGGGTAAACAGTTTGCAAGAAGTGAATTAACAAAAAACCTCTCTGAAGACTATGATTATCTCGGTATGATACGCCGTGGCGAATACGTAACGGTACTTTACAAGCAGCGCAATTTAAAGAAGGAAGGTGAGTGGCTCGGTAGGCTGGTGCTGGGTTATGAAGATGAGAAAGTAAAAATTTTTGGTGCTACATTGTTTTAAAGCAGGCTGTTCATATATGTCAGATACGATTGAAAAAGAAAAATTTGTTGAATTAAATTATAAAGTCATTGATAAAAAAACCGGTGATATTCTAGTTACTATTGACTACCCGCTGGGTTATGTTCACGGCGTGAATGATGTTCTGTCTGAACAGGTCACAAAAGAGCTGTATGGTAAAAAAGTGGGGGATATCATTGATGTTCCAATCGACACAAAACAGCTATACGGCGAGAGAGATGAGTCGCTGGTATTTACTGATCACATTGACAATGTCCCGGAGGAGTATCGGGAAGTTGGTATGACTATCACCATGGAAAACGAAAAAGGTGAACCCAAAAATTTTATTGTTACTCGTTTTGATGATAAATCTTTAACCGTTGATGGGAACAATCCGCTTTGTGGTCGAGATGTTATTTTCAAGTTAGAGGTTTTGAGCATACGTGAAGCAACCGATGAAGAAGTCGAACTTGGAGGCGCGGTCGATGCAGACCCGGACCTGAATGAAATTCTCCAATAATTACATCTTTTACCCGGATAATAATGAGCTGGTTAAGGCGATTGATCACTATAAAAATTTAGTGAAAGATCAAGGTGCGGTTGATGATGCACCTGATAGTAGTATTGCCATTCAGGATAATTTTTTACATACCCGGGGTAATTTTGAACAGCATCATTTTAGTACGCGTCTTCTTGAATCTGCAAAGGCTGCACTGGAATCCGTATTAACTGAATTAGATCGAGATCAGTCGCCACTGGAATGGGCATCAGTGCAGAACAGTTTAGGTAATATTTTGGCAGCACTCGGACAGCAACGGATGGATGATGCTTTATATGAAAGTGCAATTGCAGCTTTCAATAACGCGCTCGAAGAATTTACCCAGGAAGGTTCACCTTCTGAGTGGGCAACAGCAAAATTCAATCTTGGTACCGCAACTCAGGCGTTGGGCCGACAACAGACTGACGTAAAGCTACTGAAAACATCTATTGATGCTTATACTGATGCTTTACTCGTATGGACACGTGAACAAGTACCTGATGAATGGGCAACCACATTGTTCCAGTTGGGTGTTAGCTTTTATGAGCATGGGAGATTATTAAAAGGTAATCGTACCTTCCAAAAGTCAGTTGTTGCTTTTAAAAACGCATTAACAGGTTTCGATGCAGACAATCATGCGCTTGCTCTTGCCGCAACCCACAATAGCCGTGGTGTAGTGCTGCATAACCTGGCTGAATCGGAAGAAAATACCGAACGTCTGCAAGAAGCAATAAGATCTTATGACGCCGCATTAACCATATGCATGGAACAACAACAGCCGTTTCATCTTGCTGTATTATGTCGTGTAAATAAATCTACCGCACGCATCGTGTTGGCAGAGCTAACTCAAGATCCAGTGCTTGCAGAAGAGGCGGCAGATGATTTTGAGCTGATCATCGAGTGTTTTCCTCACGCGCTACAGCCCTTGTGTTTAAAGCATAGTGAAGAACAGTTGGTTAAAGCGAGGTCAATGACAGAGTCCTTTGCCTGATTCTGTTAATAATATTGTTATGACAAAAAACGCCTGTAGATTTTGTAATGCAAATCCTGGTCGGCAGATGATGCTTGAGAGTGAATTCGGCTATGCTGCCTATGACCTTCACCCTGCAAGCAATGGTCATTTTCTGGTTATTCCTCATCGACATTTCGCCAGTTATTTTGATATTAAAACGGCTGAGCTAGAGGATCTCTGGGCCCTGGTTGCCAAAGGCAAAATCATGGTTGATGAAAAATGGAACCCTGATGGTTATAATATTGGAATCAATATCGGTGAGGCTGCAGGGCAATCAATTCACCACTTACATGTTCACGTAATTCCCCGTTATAAAGGTGATGTCGAAAACCCGAAAGGGGGAGTACGCGGTGTCATACCTGAACGAAAACTTTATGATCTTCAGGCTGATTAAATAAAATATTAAATTCGTTCAGAAAGTTTATATTCCACATTAATAAACGCACCCAGTTCTGCCAGAAAGCGAACCGTTCTGCCCCCAAAACCGACATCGGGGGTGGTTTCATCTTTGTCTACTGATAACGTTAGAACCACACCCATTCTGGGTGATAAGTTTTGATTTTTAATCACCTCTAAAATTTTTTCTTTAACAGGTTCAAGTTGCTTAATAAGAGTATCGGTTAATTCATAAACATCGACATTATCAATAACATTATCTGTTGAGAGTTCCCAGGTGCTAATTACAGGTTTATCGAAGCCACTGTGCGCGCCTGCACCGTTAACCGAGGTGGGTTCTAAGCCAAGTAAACGCGTAATGTCATCAGGATTGAAATGATAGCCACCGAGCATAAAATAAGCGCGACCTTTGTTTGCAGCCAAGATAGTATCCTTATTGTTAAAGTGTGTTATGTGATTATAACGTGAAATGTGCTGGGTTGTGGAGTCTGAGGATTTTTTAATGGGTTATTGTGGAAATAAGTGCTAATAAAAACTATGAGAAGTGATAGGGGCTCCCCTATTAAATTATATTAATTAAAGATGCCAGCTGTTTATCAGGAAAAGAGAGGTTTGTATCTTATGTTTAGAATTATCAGAAAAATCTAATTCTAATTTTAAGTCGCTATTGATGATGGAGGGTAATATAACCGACGAGCGGATATCGAAATCACTAAATACTCTGTATTAAATTTTGATTCGTTCACCTGCTTCAAAACTGATAGGGGTATTAGCATATTTAATTTTAATAGGGCCAAATTTTTTACCTGTGTCTTGAAGTAGTTTGTTTATGGGGCTTTTAACTCATAAATATCAATAATATTTTCAGTACATATCATGCTTGCAAATAGGTGTGATTGTCATTAAAATTTAGCAGTATATTAAAGTAGCTAAGTGCAATTATCAGGTTATAGTCCGTATTTATTTAATATTAATACCTGATTAAAAATAAACTGAGCTAAGAATGAAAAAATATTTCAGGGTGGTTTTTAGCTGCTAATTTCTGCAGCGGTTATCCTGGTTTTTAACGACAATGAGGTGATGTATGAGTGAGCAATCCGCAACCAGACCAAAAGTGCCTGAAGGCAAATCACGTTTTTTAACAACGCGTCAGAAAGAAGCGAATGAAAAAGGTTATGTTGGTTACGATACTATCTGGGAATCATTTCAAAAAGAAGTTGAATATAAGACTCCTCGTCGTCCTTAAGGTGAGTCGTATTCAAAATACAGCATAAAAAATAATTTAGCAGGTTTATTTTTATCAGGTTTAATATGGTATCTTTGTCGTACAGTATCTGATTTATGGCCTGCTGAATTTTTCTTAGTATTTTTATCTGTCACATTTTTTTGTTTTAGGTAATAGAAGGTGAAAAGAGTAAAATTCGGCCTTTCTAAAACACGCACATTCATGTCCTCAATCAGTCACATAATGCCCTCGTGCATATTGGGATTTTCTGAATTTACTAAATATTTTCTAGTCTCAAAAAATAATTTTCTTTAAATTTAATGGGTGATACGCCATCAATATAACTATGTTGTTTAGCAGGATTGTAAAATGTTTCTATAAGATTAAATATTTGTTGTTTCGTTTTTCCGTGTTGAGCAGATTTGTAAGGTTATTAAGGTGTTATGTGTTTAATATTCAAACTGTTGAATTGCTTATAAGTTAGTGTTGTTCAACCTGATAAGTTCCAGCCTCAAAACCGAAAGGTTTGGCCAGGCGATTCCAGGCGTTAATTTGTATAATAGATAACGTTAAATTTGCAATATCATCCGAGTTAAAGTGTTTGCTAAGGTTATCGAATGATTGCTGTCTCTGTTCAGTGGAATCATTTAGCATCGTGACGGATTCAGTCCATGCTAATAGTGCCTGTTCTGATTCATTATAAAAGTTGACTTCTCTCCAGGCAGGGGAAGAATAAATGTGCAGTTCGCTTTCACCTGCGGCTACAGCTTCTTTAAAATGCATATCAGTGCAGTAGGCGCATTGATTTATTATTGACACATGATATCGCAATACCTCCATAAATGATTCATCAATCACATTTAAGTTTTTGATATATTTCTCTGTTTGCATCATGCAGTTCATTAATTGCATGGGTATGGCGTCAAAAAATATTCTAGGCATTTTCGTTCTCGTTTGTTTTGTTGTTGATAAAATGCATTGTACTTGTTAATTTTAAAATATAGAATCTATGTAATATATCAAACTATTTTGCATAAAACGCAAAGGTCGGCATGTTGAAATTAACCCGCATATTTATAAAAGTGGCTGAATTGGGCAGTTTTTCTAAAGCGGCTAAAGTCTTAAATATGGCGCCATCATCAGTTACGCGTAGTATTGATAGTCTTGAGTCTGAGTTGAATGTAGCGCTATTTAAACGCAGTACACGGCAGTTATTATTAACTGATAAAGGCCATATATTTTTAGAAGGTGCATTTAAGTTAGTTGCTAGCAGTGACTCTTTACGCATGTTAATGATGGCTGATAATAGAGAGCCAGAAGGTAGCTTAAGAGTTTCTGTATTTGAAAGCTTTGGGCGTTTAAGTGTTTGTCCTGTTATTCCTGAATTTTTAGAAAAGTATCCAAAAATAAAGATTGAAATAGAATTAGAAAACAAGATAGTTGATCTTGCAGGGGAAAATATTGATGTAGCTATTCGTGTAGGAACACCAGAAGATTCAAATTTAAAAGCGCGTAAGCTGCTTCCGAATCATACTTTTGTTTGTGCATCGCCAGGCTATTTATTAAGTAATGATAGAATTGAAAAACCTGATGACTTGTCATCGCATAATTGTTTACTGCTAAACCAGGAGAGACAGAGGACTTATTGGTATTTTAAAAAAGCTCGTCGAAATGCTAAGGTATTAGTTCAAGGCAACTTGAAGTCAAAAGGGGGGACGCCATTATTAGAGGCTGCTTTATGTGGTCTTGGTATTGTTCAGTTATCTAATTGGGTTGTGTCTGATTTTGTGAAAAATGGGCAGTTAATCGTTTGCCTTAAAGAGTGGGAGCCATTTCTTAATGAGAACTCTAGTGGAGACGTATATGCTGTATATAAACAAAGTACCTATCCTAATTCTAATATAAGATTATTTATTGATTACCTGGTTGAAAAAACACACAACAAGCTGTTGCATCGTGAATGATAAAGTCGAGCAAGTCATTGGGTTTTCGAATTACCTATGAAAAGTAGATATAAAATTTTATATAAATTACGATAGTTACAGCTATAAAAAAACCTGACTCAAAGAGTCAGGTTTTTTTAGTTATACGAGTAATAACTGTTTAGTCTGTCCTGTGTCGTTCGGTATTTATATTGATACCGTATTACACAGGAGAGCGCTAATAGTTACTTACGTATACCGGGGCCATTCATTGTCAGGCCATTGCTCATGAATGTGTGGAAGTATTCAAGTGAGCGATACTCTTTGCTTTGAGCTTTAAAGGGCTTGGCACGTACCTGCTTGTTACAGCCGCCGTAACGACGATGTAATGTACCCATACCATCACCTGATGCGCTCGCCAAAGACCACTTGTTACGATAAACCGGGAAATGAGAAGTGTGACCCAGAGCTGGGCTCAGGATATCAGCACGGATCTTATTGCCGGCATTGTAGTAATGGCAATCTGCACATGACATATTTAACTGGCCACGTTTAGCGTAGAAATGTTTTTTACCTCTGTCATACCAGGCCATTGACTCAGGTGTGCTAGTGATTTTTACATTGCCTTTATGGCCACGTGATTTATAAGCAATGTAAGCTGACAGGTGTGCCATTTTACCTTTCTTATATTTCAGTGGCTTTTCACCATTCTTTTTACGGCATTCATTAATAGCGAGTTCAAGCGTAACAACTTCACCACGTTTCTTATCGAAAAATGGATAGTTTTGCTTGATGCCTTTTTTAGCTTTAGGGAAACAGCTAGCGTAGGTTTTACCATTCTTGAATGCTTTGTTAAAGAGTACATTACCTTTATCAACAAAGATTTCATAAGGAGGGAAGTCTTCAAAAGCTTCCCATTGTTCACGTGACGCTTTGTCTACAGAGTAAACACCGTTAGTGAAGTCCTGTAATGGAACAGATGAAAATTTTTCAGTAAAGTGTTTTCTGAAATTTTTCAGATCCTGATCCGGATTTGCAGCTATACCAGCAAGAGGGGCAATTAGCATGCAAAGCGCAGAGACAATAACTGCAACTTTTTTCATAATTTTTACCTTATCGTTTGTTCTGAGGATTAGATTCAAAATGTAGTAGCTATAAAATCTATTTAATTTTAGCTTCTACTGAATCGCTTTCGCCTTTATTGTCCACCCAGCTCATTTTTAAAGTATCACCAGATTTGGCGCCTTTAAATTTAAATGACAGGTATGGGTTTTTAGAGATAGCAGTTCCCCAGTCAGCAGTCAGTACATCTTTGCCGTTATGGCTACATGTAACTTCCTGAATAAAGTGGGCAGGAAATTTCTTGCCCGTTTTTTTGTTTTTACGTAGGCCTGTTTCCATTGCGTGACTGATCAGTGCTTTAACAACTGTTGTGCCACCTTTAACCTTAGCGCGTACTTTTATTGATTTAGCCATTATTTATTTCTCCAGATATTCCCGCCAGGGGGTTAGCCGCCGCAGCCGCCGATAGTTACTTTAACTTCTTTTTTAGCGCTATATAGTTTGCCGTTTGCTTTAACAACAACTACAAGGTCAGATGTTTTACTCATTTTTACACGAGTTGAAACAAAGCCTTCAGCACCTTCACCCATTTTAAATGTGGCAGTTAAAGGCGTTGGGTTTTTAGAAATAAGCAGGCTAATTGATTCTGTACCAGCAATTTTACTTGTTACTGTAATGGGTACAACAGCACCGTTTTCTGCAATTTCAGGTGCTTTTAAAGCGATGTCTGCGCTTTCAGTTGTCGCGCTGCTACCGAAAGCACCTGTAATGGCTGCATCCACATCAGTCGCGGCAAAAGCAGCTTTAGGCCATGCAGCCATAACTGCACGAGGGGTAATAAGACCTGCGCTTACAGCAACGCCGAATGCGCCCGCAGCAGCAGAGTTCTTAATAAAAGATCTACGTTTAGTGTTCATTGTATGTATCTACCTTAAAATTTTATAATGAGTATATATACTCAACAACTTTGTCTAGTTCAGCGTCACTTAGAATTTCGTGTGCACCAAATGGAGGCATAATTGTGTTGGGATTAGCGCTACGTGAGTCAAAAATCTGTGCACGTAACTTGCTCTTATCAGGGAACCTGTCTTTCATTGCTACCCCTTCGATAGACAATGCCGGACCGATATTACCAGGTAGTTTGCCACCTTTTATATCGTGGCATGCCAGGCAGTTACCTTTCTTTTTATTGAAGGCAATTTTTTTGCCCTCAGCAATTGCTGAGGCATCTTCCGCAATGGAAATGCCCGGCAATGAGAAAGCTAGAGTACCCAGCAATGCAGCAACAGTTGTTGCTGTAGAAATGGTCTTAGCGGTATGCCGCATAATTCACTCCTCAGTGTTTTATTAACATGGAAAAAAAGATCTAGCCTATTAAATAGCAGTCAGATTGTAATTATTCCATTATTTCTGAAGATTATTGACCAGATAGTGAATTCTTAAAGAATTTAGCTTCTACCAATATCTTTTGCTAATTTAAATTATAATTATTATTTAGACTAGAGTAGCTAGCTTACTGAAAAAACAGTCGATAGCAAGAAAAATGTATGTTCATCAATATGTTACAGATATCTAATATAAGTTTTTCCTAATATTGCGCTCTTTTTTGTTTTCGTATTTTTTGACTTAGTTCACGTTTTCTTGACTCAAGTCTTTGAATAGTAAGCTTATTTAATCCTGGTTGTTGCAAGGAATTATTTATTTGCTGTATAGCAAGATTTAAATATCCCTCAAGCTCATATTCATAACTGGTTGCTTCAAGGGCTAAAGATGTTTGTCCCCTGGAAAAATAAGCTTTTGCTAATGTGTTGTAGACGATTGGCTGTTTTTGTGTACGTAACTGAGAGTTCAGTGCAATGATGGCTTTTTCACTCTGTCGGGTATCGATAAGGCTTCGTGCATAACGAATAGAAACCGGCAGGTAGTTGGGTAGTAGTGTATTAAGGCTGGTGAGTATTTTAAGGGCTGCCTTTTTATTGTTGGCATTGAGGTAAGCATCTGAAAGGGCCAGTTGTATCCAGGGGTGGGGGTGCTCTTTATTTAATTTTGTTAGTAGTGTAATTGCTTTATCTGTTTGTCCGTTCGTAGTATAAGCGAGTCCCAGCGTATATTGGGAGGTGATATTTACCTGTTCGGTTGTTAGTTTTTCCAGCTGTTTAACCAGTTTTTTTATTGAAGTGCTCATTTCTACAAGAATACGAGCCCGTACAAACTGAAAGTTAAGGCTGTCATCAGGCAGGTTTCTGTCTTTTGGGTTAATACGGTTTTTAGCTTCAGCAATACGTGTTGTGCTTAGAGGGTGGGTACGCAGATATTTCATTTTTGCAATGATGTTATTAGATTCAGACTTTTCTAGTAGTGTCTCAAAAAAACCGGCCATACCATCTGGGTTGATACCAGCATCTCTTAATACGCTAATACCTATTCTATCGGCTTCATGTTCATTTGCTCGGGTAAAGTTTATCTGTGATTGCATCATTGCGGCAGAGCCACCATAAATGATGGCCGCGCCCGCCTCAGGGTTTTGTGAGGCGACAAGAATTCCCGCAAGAATAGTTGCAAACATTGTCGCAGGGTTAACATTTGATTCAGTCATAGCCCGTGCAAGATGTCTTTGTGTTACATGCGAAATTTCATGGGCCATAACGCCCGCAAGTTCACTTTCATTTTTTGCAGAAATAATTAAGCCAGTATGGAATCCCATATTGGCATCTGGGCCAGCAAAGGCATTAATGTTTGCAACTTTGAGAACAAAAATGCGTATTTTTTTATCTGGTTGGCTACTGTGTGAAATTAACCTTTGCCCCAGATTAGTCATGTAATCATTTACTTCAAGATCAGTGACAAAAGGGACGCTGGCTTTTATTGTGCGGTAGAACTGATTACCCATTTGCTGTTCACGATGAGGTGTAAACTCCTGCTGAGTAGGATCGCCTAATACAGGTAGCTCTGCATTACTGTAAGTGAAATGGTTTAATAGTAATATAGTAACTGTGGCGCGTAGTGCTTTTTTGAAGTGCATTTGGGTATTATACAAAAATATGTGAGTTTGTATGACCATTGCCTGTGAATATAGTGCAATTAGTTTTTAGAAAAGGGTGGTTATGTTAAGTGTGTTTATTGGTTGTATAGAAAGTAATGATTGAAAAATAAAAAGCCACTTAATTTCTTACCTAAAGAGACTAAGTGGCTTTTGAGCTGGTTAGTTAAAAACAACCAACGCTTGTGACTTATAAAGAATCAGATAAACAGCGATTGAGTTGCATCTGAAGACTCTTCAAAATAAGTTGCGGCACCTACATAATCAACGCCATCAATAAAGACATCCGTATTATAGCCAAATAGCTCAACGGTCATCTGGCAGGCAAGAAACTTAACTTCTGCTTCCTGGCATAATTCACGTAATTCAGCGATGCTTGCAACACCACAGTTAGAAATGGTTTTTTTCATTAATGTAGTTGCAATGCTGTCCATAAAAGGGATATTCCACATAACGTTAGGAATTTTAGGGCCGAAATCAACCTTTCTTAACCACTGTGGCCCCATTGGCATTTTCATTGGCATGGAGGGGTTGCCTGTGGGTGTCACTTTAAGGGTGCTTGTATCCTTCAGTAGAAGGTTCAGGCCATAAAAAGTGTAAAAAATAGAAACAGTCATACCTAGAGCAGCAGCGGTGCTGGCCAGAATGAATGGAGGGTATGCCCAGTCTAATGTGCCTTTGGTTGCAATGATAGTCAGCTTTGGATCGCTCATGTGAATTCTCTCCTCATATATAAAGATTGGCTGTATTGCTGGGTATTGCGCTGATGCTAATGACGCCAGTTTGCTGCCGAAAAAACCAGATCTATAAAAAATTAGTCGGTCGTATTAGTTTTCTAACTCTAACCTTACATTCGAATGTGAATAAAAGGCAAGTATTACAATAAAGTTTTTTTAATCAAGCAGATAAAAGGTTAATCCTTATATAGGGCGTGGTTCTGTAATAAAAGCTTAACTATTTGATTAATATATAAATATAGATATATTTCGAGTATACCTCCCTAAAAATCAATATTCAGTGGGTTATGGTAGAAAAAGTAAACATACTATTAATTCATAGAAGTACTTGCTAACAGGTGATAAATA
>JADGFA010000010.1 GCA_016744065.1 Gammaproteobacteria bacterium | reverse complement strand
AGAGTTTAGTAAAATTGTAAATACAATCATTAAAAAATATGCTGTCGATAAAAAATACGATCTTATTTTGAATGAAGGTGCGATTTTCGCTGGAGAGAATGTAAATATTACGGATGATATAACGTCTCTTCTTATTAAAGCAATAAAGTAGTAAGCAGATAATAATAGTGGGTAGAAATATCTATGACTTATAAATTGAAACAACTTGCGGAGCAACTGAACGTTAAGCTTCACGGAGATGGTAATGTTGTTATCAATTCTGTAGCGTCTATTGATAAAGCAACTGAAGGTGATATTAGTTTTATCTCAAGTGCCAGGTACGTGGATAGTTTGCGCAGTACATCCGCAAGTGCGGTTATTATCAGGGAAGATATGCTTGAAAATACACATGTTGCTGCGTTGCTAGTTGAAAATCCTCGAGCGACATACGCAAGAGTTGTTGATTTGCTTTACCCCCAGCAGCAGCCTGAAAAGGGTGTTCATTCCACTGCCTGTATTGATAAAAGCGCAAAAATTTCAACTTCTGCCTGTATTGGTGCAAATGTGGTTATTGAAGCCGGTGCTGAAATTTCTGATGATGCGATAATTGAAGCAGGTTGTGTTATCGGGAAAAATAGCCAAATCGGTAAATCTACCCATTTATATCCTAATGTTACTGTGTATTATGGCTGTCGTATCGGTGAGCACTGTATACTTCATTCGTCATCCGTTGTTGGTTCAGATGGTTTTGGTTTTGAGTTTGATAAAACAGAATGGTTAAAAATACCTCAGGTAGGAGGTGTTAGAATAGGTAATAAAGTTGAAATCGGAGCCTGTTCGGTTGTTGATCGTGGTGCTTTGAATGATACCGTTATCGAAGAGGGAGTGAAGCTGGATAACCATGTACAAATAGCGCATAACGTACATGTCGGTGCGCATACAGTTATGTCTCGTGGTGTTGGTGTTGCTGGAAGTACCATAATAGGTAAAAATTGTTTGATTGCGGGTATGGTAGGCATACGTGATAATATTGAAATAGCAGATAATGTTACGATTACTGCTATGACGATGGTGACGTCATCAATAAGGGAGGCGGGCTCGTATTCATCGCCTACGCCAATGGATGATACCAGGTCATGGCGTAAAAATAGTGTGCGTTTTCGTCAGCTTGATAATATGGCGAAACGAATTCGTGAATTAGAAAAACTAATAAAAAATAAAGGTTAGGTGTTACTTTGAACACAATGAATATTGCTGAAATACAAAGATTGTTAGCGCATCGCTATCCTTTTTTGTTGGTTGATAAAGTACTGGATTATGAAGTAGGAAAAACCTTGACTGCGGTAAAAAATATTACTATTAATGAACCTTTCTTTCAGGGCCATTTCCCGCATTACCCGGTAATGCCCGGTGTACTTATTATGGAAGCGCTGGCACAGGCAACTGGTTTGCTTGGTTTTAAAACCATGGACCAAAGTTCACAGGAAGATTCGTTGTATTTATTTGTTGGTATTGATAATGCGCGTTTTAAAAGACAGGTTGTACCAGGCGATGTGTTAACACTGGAAGTTGAGTTGATTAAACGCAAGCGTACAATATGGAAATTTGACTGTAAGGCACTTGTTGATGGTGAGTTAGCTGCAAGTGCCACTATTATGTGTGCTGCATCTACAAAACCGGAATAAAAAATATGAGTCAGCTGGTTCACCAAACTGCAATCATAGATGAAAAAGCGAATATTGCTGATGATGTCAGTATTGGGCCGTATAGTATTATTGGTGCAGATGTTGAAATCGATTCGGGTACCTGGATTGGTCCCCATGTGGTTATTAATGGGCCAACAAAAATTGGTAAAAATAATAAAATTTTTCAGTTTGCATCTGTTGGTGAAGAGCCTCAGGATTTAAAGTTTTCCGGGGAGACTTCATATCTGGAAATTGGTGATGAAAATACCATTCGTGAAAATGTAACTATCTCGCGTGGTACTGCTGATGGTTGTAGTGTTACGCGTATTGGGAACCATAATCTGCTTATGGCTTATGTGCATATAGCTCATGACTGTCAAATTGGTAATCATATTGTTTTTGCTAATTCAGCATCCTGTGCAGGGCATGTTGAAGTAGGCGACCATGCTATATTAGGTGGTTTTACGCTTGTTCATCAGTTTACAAAAATTGGTAATCAGTCCTTTACCAGTATGGGGTCGATTATTAATCAGGACGTTCCACCTTATGTCATTGTTGCCAGTAGTTATGGCAAGGCAAGTGGTATTAATAAAGTGGGTTTAAAGCGCAGCGGTTGCAGTGAAGAAGTTATTCGCGCTATTGTGAATGCCTATAAATTAATGGTGCGTTCCAAAAAGCCAAGAGAGCAGGCAATGGAAGCTGCATCGGATTTAATTGATAAATATCCTGAAGTTAAATGTATGGCTGATTTTATTAGCCAGTCCAAGCGTGGAATAATTCGCTAAATTATATAATTGGTAGCGCGGATTTTTCCAGTTCATTTTGAGTGTATTCTGTAAACACTTTCAACATAATAAATATTTCAGGCAGTAATCTTATCGGTTAAATCTGATGGAGAGGGCGTTGCATCAGTTGTGCTTGATTGCAATTGAACTCGTCGACGGCTTAACAATAATTTTGTCTGTTAAAAACGAGCAAGTTAGCAAAATTTTCAATCTAAATTATCATTGCTATATTCAAATCAAATTCATTATTTTATGCAGGACAAAAGCAAAGCTGACAAAGAAACCGGTGATGGGAATCCAGACTGGAAATGTTTTTATATCAACGGGTTGAGGGTCTTTTTGCTTAACTCGCCACAGTGCAAGGTTTACTATTGAAAAAATAGTCAGCATTATTACTGAGGTTATTTCAGCGAGTGAGGTGAGGCGACCTAAGAGAGCGAGAATAAGGACAATAAGAGTTGCCAGTGCGGTCGCAATGAGAGGCGTACGTGTTCGATGATGCACGAGGCTTAATATTTCGGGTAATTGCTTGCGTGAGCTTAATCCATAGAGTACCCGTGATGCCATGATCATCTGGATCAGTGCTCCATTTATAATAGCGAACATGCCTATTACGCTGATAACGATTGCCTTCTCTCCTGTATGATACTCATAAATTCGTGCAAGCGGTGCTTCGCTGTTGCCAAGTTCAGCAGGTGATAACGATAATACTGCGGTAACAATCAATAGCATATATATAAGCGTAGTAATACCCAGTGTTAACAAAATGGCGAGGGGCAGATTACGTTTTACATCTTTAACTTCTTCAGCAACGTCAACCATATCTTCAAAGCCTATAAAGGCGTAAAAGGAAAGGATTGCGCCAAGGTAAATAAGGTTCCAGTCGGTGATGTTAGTTGATGGGATTAATTCAGTCCAACGGACAGTGAAAGTGAATAATGCCTCGTTACTTACCGCAACCACTAATAGTAAACCTGCAATTTCAATAACCGTAATCAGGCTGGCGATTGTGACTGATTCGGCAATACCCCATGCGGCAATGCTACCCAGTAATAAGGTGATTAATATGATTGCCAGAACTCGGTCTATATCAATGAACTGGTGTAAGTAACCGACAAATCCATTAATCAGGGCAGCCGATGATACCAGGCCTGCTGTAATAACAAGAAGCCCAACTGCGGTTGATAGTCGCTCAGAGGAAAATCCCTGTTTAACATAGAGTGCTGCTCCTGCTGCCCGTGGAAAGCGACTGGAAAGTTCAGCAAATGATATGGCAGTAAATCCTGCTAGAAGTGATGCAATAAGAAAAGAAACCGGTGCAAAATAACCGGCGATATTTGCGATTTCACCTATTAAGGCATAAATGCCTGCACCGATGGTTGTGCCCAGGCCATATAGAACCATCATTGGAAGCGACAGGGTGCGCTTTAATTGAACCGGTTCAGACATAAACTGCAATTCCTGTAATTAAAAATTGAGCATTTTAGAAAATGGCTTATATGTTGTTATCTATTTTTTACAAGCCTGCGCTAAGGTCTTTAAAATATTAATAATGTTTCCAGGGCTGCTGAAGATATTTGATAATGGTGTGAAGTTATTCCAGCATTTCAATAATTAGCTCAGCCATATTATCAATACCACCACTTTTACCCAGCTTGTTTCGGACACCCTTTAGTTCTTTAATCATGTTTTCTCTATATTCTTTGTCATTAAGAATTAAACTGATTTCATCTGCAATAACCTGAGGTTTAGCATCAAACTGTAAAAATTCTTTTATAATGTATTTTTCTGCGACAATATTCACCAGGCCAATATGCTCTATTTTTACAAGTTGACGAAGTATAAGATAAGAAAGGGTGGCAATTTTATAAACAATACAGTTTGGAATGCCCATCAGCGCGATTTCTAATGTGGCTGTTCCTGAGGCAGTGATAATGGCATCGCAACATTGCATAACATTATAGGGTAAGTCTTTTACCAGTTTAATATTAAGATGGCTGTAGTTTTTAAGGTAGGGGGTGAGCAGGCCTTCATTTAATGTGCTGGCAATGGGTAAAATAAACTGTAGATCAGGTTTATCTCTGAGTAGTATCTCAGCGGCTGCTAACTGTATAGGGAGTACACGCTTAATCTCGCCACGACGGCTACCGGGAAATAAGCCTACAACGGTCTTATCAGTGCTTAAATTATATTCATTAAAGCAGGTTTCCCTGTCTTTATCTGGCTGGGTTTTATCCACCAGTGGGTTTCCTACAAAGCGAACAGGTACATTTGCATCTTTATAAAATTTCTCTTCAAATGGCAGTATTACTGCCATCATATCGATGATTTTGCCAATTTTATGTACGCGATGCTGGCGCCATGCCCAGACCTGTGGGCTAATATAAAACAGGACCTTAATACCCAGCCCTTTAGCTGTTTCAGCCAGTTTGAAATTAAACTCCTGGTAATCAACCAGAACCAGAAGGTCAGGCGGGTTATCACGCAGTGAGTCGCGTAATGTATTTAATGCTTTCATTATTTTGCGATAATGAACCAGTACTTCTACCAGACCGACCACGGCTATATCGGCGCAATCGATTAAAAGTTCCGCGCCCGCTTCATGCAGTTGTGAGCTGCCCATGCCATAGAATTCAACAGGTTTATTTTGTGCCTGTATCGCTTTTATTATATTTGCAGCATGCATATCACCGGAGGCTTCTCCAGCACTGATCATTATTCTTTTCATTGTTTGGTTAGCAGTGTTCCATAAGGTATTCAGTCAGTATTAAGTTAATCAGGATAAATGACGGGAAATAAGGCGGGTTTGACCTGCCCAATAGGTCAGTATCTCTGTATTATTCATT
Source organism: Gammaproteobacteria bacterium (assembly GCA_016744065.1). Taxonomy (GTDB): domain Bacteria; phylum Pseudomonadota; class Gammaproteobacteria; order SZUA-229; family SZUA-229; genus SZUA-229. The sequence goes on along the minus strand of JADGFA010000010.1, from coordinate 84,352 downwards.
GTTCGAAAAACACAGAGATTGTACCGGAAAATCATGATTGACGACATTGACATCGACCTTAAAAATTATAGTTTAGTTGCAGGAGTAGATGAAGCGGGCAGGGGGCCATTAGTAGGATCGGTGGTGGCAGCAGCCGTGATTCTGGATGAAGAGCACCCAATAGCGGGTCTAAATGATTCTAAAAAACTCACAGCTAAAAAACGAGAACAGTTGGCATTAGAAATTAAACAGTATGCAAGATCCTGGTCAGTAGCCTCAGTTGAACCCGATATTATTGATGAAATTAATATCCTTCAGGCCAGTTTACTGGCAATGAAAAATGCAGTTGAAAGCCTGTCGATGCCCCCTGATTTTGCTCTGATTGATGGTAATAAACTGCCCGATTTGAGTTGTGAAGCTGAGGCAATTGTGAAAGGTGATGCTCGGGTAAAAGCAATAGCAGCGGCATCAATTTTAGCTAAAGTAGAGCGTGATCAGCAGATGCAGAAGCTGCATAATGAGTACCCTCAATATGAGTTTGACCGACATAAAGGTTACCCGACAAAAGTGCATATGGCATTGCTTGAAGAGCATGGGCCCTGTCCTGAACATCGTAAAACTTTTGGGCCGGTGAGGCGGTTGTTGGAGGGCTAGTATTCGGATTTGTCGGTTGTATCTTAAGTAAAAAAACTAAATAAAAGCTGCTTTCTTTGTCTGATTTAAGCGTCTTTCAGAGCCCTGTTCGGACGCTGACAGGCCCTGGCAGGAACTCATTTTTACCTGTTTAACCACTTCTCCCTCGGGGAAAGATCTCGCTTTTTGAGCCCTGTCCCCTGTAGTGATTCCGATCAGGTTGGCAGAGCGATGAACGACTCCGCTCAATTCCTGGTGGTTTCAATAAGGGGGCAGAGTGTCAAAAAACGACGCTCTGTCCCCGGTGGCTATGCTCCATAATTACAACTTTGTTTTCCTTAAGATAGTAGTTAAAGTATTGTTTATCAATGACTTACAGTGTTTTGTTAATCTGGCCGTATGATGAGCGTATTTTGTAAAGCCGCATCAGATCAGTCTCTAAGCCCAACAATCTACAAAGTGGTTAATTTAGGCCTGTTTTTCAGGTGTTTTAGCGACAAAGTGGGAAAATCCTCCGTTTCTAAGCCCCTAAAAACAAATAATAGTGGTAAATGGTGATTAGTGATTGTTAGATATCGCTTTCTGTTTCATAATGGTTTGAATAAATACAGTGTTAAAAAATATACCATATTACAATTAAAACAATAAGTTACAGATCTTAATTAAAGTAGATTATATATTAAATGAATCCCCGTTTTATACACTTACGTCTTCACACTGAGTATTCACTGGTGGATGGTGTTGTTCGCATCAAACCGTTAATGAAAACCCTGGCTGATAGCAATGTTCCCGCTGTTGCGCTGACTGACCAGTCTAATCTTTTTGCTATGGTGAAGTTTTATCGTGCAGCTATGTCTGCCGGTATAAAACCCATCATTGGAGTAGATGTCTGGTTGCGTCCGGCAGTGGAAACTGAGAAGCCATCGCGTATGGTTTTGCTATGCCAGAACAATGAAGGTTATCTAAATGTAACCCAGCTTATTTCACGTGCTTATCTTGAGGGCCAGCATGGCGGAATTCCAATGATTGAGGTCGACTGGCTTCGAGAATCCAGTGCTGGAATTATTGCACTTTCCGGTGGTAGGGAAGGTGATGTTGGTAAGGCGTTGTTATCTGGAAATCAGATGCAGGCTGAAGAATTGTTGAAAGCCTGGCAGCATATTTTTCCAGACCGGTTTTATCTTGAGTTACAACGTACAGGTCGAGAAGATGAAGAAGAATATCTGCATGCTGCGGTGAGTTTGGCAATGGCCACAAATACTCCGGTCGTCGCCACCAATGATGTGCGCTTTTTGAAGCAGAATGAATTTGATAGTCATGAAGTGCGGGTCTGCATTCATGATGGTAGAACACTGGATGATCCTCGTCGGCAGAAATTATATAGTGATCAGCAGTACCTGCGCACAGAGGAAGAAATGTGCGAGTTATTTGCAGATATTCCCGAAGCATTACAGAACACGGTAGAGATTGCACAGCGCTGTAGTCTTGATGTACGTCTGGGTGAAAGCTTTCTGCCTAATTTCCCTATACCTGAAGGTGACACAATTGAGTCATATTTTATTCGGGTGTCTAAAGAAGGGCTGGAAAAACGCCTGGAGCTGCTTGTTCCAGTGGACTCAGAAAATGCGGAGGAAAAGCGTAAACCCTATTATGAGCGTTTAGATATAGAGTTGGGTGTTATTAACTCCATGGGGTTTCCTGGTTACTTTCTGATTGTCGCTGATTTTATTCAGTGGTCAAAAGATAATGACATTCCTGTTGGTCCGGGGCGGGGTTCAGGTGCCGGTTCTCTGGTTGCCTATGCGTTGTTAATAACAGACCTTGATCCGCTGGAGTATGAATTACTGTTTGAGCGATTTCTTAATCCGGAGCGGGTATCTTTACCGGATTTCGATGTCGACTTCTGTATGGAGGGTCGCGATCGGGTTATTGGCTATGTTGCCGAAACCTATGGGCGAGATGCGGTATCACAGATTATTACCTATGGTTCAATGGCTGCAAAAGCGGTTATTAGAGATGTCGGTCGTGTATCGGGTCTGGGTTATGGTTTTGTTGACCGTATTGCCAAGATGGTTCCCTTTGAAATAGGCATGACCCTGACTAAAGCACTGGATGAATCTGATGATTTGGCCAATGCCTATAAAAATGAAGCCGATGTTACTGACTTAATCAAAATGTGCCTGTCATTAGAAGGCTGCGTTCGAAATGCGGGTAAACACGCGGGGGGCGTGGTTATTTCACCCTCTGTATTAACTGATTTTACGCCCCTTTACTGTGAGCAGGGTGGTCATAGTATTGTTACCCAGTTTGATAAAGATGATGTTGAAGCCATTGGCCTGGTTAAATTCGATTTTCTGGGACTGCGTACACTGACGATTATTGACTGGGCTGTTCGCAATATAAAAGCACGGCATAATGACCAGCAGGATCTGGATATCAGTCAGATACCCCTGTCTGATGAAAAAGCCTTTACTCTATTAAAAGCATCTGAAACCACCGCCGTATTCCAGTTGGAATCCAGTGGTATGAAAGATCTTATCAAGCGTCTGCAACCAGACTGTTTTGAAGATATTATTGCACTGGTTGCCCTGTTCCGTCCTGGGCCATTGCAGTCAGGCATGGTCGATAATTTTATTAATCGTAAACATGGCCGAGAGGAAATATCCTATCCAGATGCACAGTACCAACATGAATCGCTAAAACCTATATTAGATCCTACCTACGGCATTATTCTGTATCAGGAGCAGGTTATGCAGATTGCTCAGGTACTGTCAGGATATACATTAGGTGGTGCGGATATGTTACGTCGCGCCATGGGTAAGAAAAAAGCTGAAGTTATGGCTGAGCAGCGCGCGGTGTTTGAGGCGGGTGCGCTGGAAAATGGTATTTCATCAGAACTATCCATGAAAATTTTTGATCTGGTAGAGAAATTTGCTGGGTATGGTTTTAATAAGTCACATTCAGCGGCCTATGCACTACTGTCATATCAGACGGCCTGGTTGAAAGCACATTATCCTGCGGAGTTTATGGCAGCCGTTTTATCTGCTGATATGGATAATACGGATAAAGTGGTTATCTTAATAGAAGACTGCAACCGAATGGAACTGGACGTCCTGACACCCGATATTAATCATTCTGTTATCAAGTTTTCTGTGCCAGATGAAAAGCAGGTTCTATATGGATTGGGAGCAATCAAAGGTGTAGGTGAAGCTGCGCTTGAAGGTATTATTGAAGAGCGAAACAATAATGGTTCTTATAAAAACTTATATGATTTATGTCGCCGGGTAGAGGGTCGTAAAGTTAATAAAAGGGTGCTTGAAGCGTTAATCAAAGCGGGAGCACTGGATGAGTTAGGGCCTAATCGTGCCAGTTTAATGGCAAGATTACAGAGTGCAATGCAAGGTGCAGAGCAATATCAGAAAAATGCCAGTATCGGCCAGGATGATTTATTTGGTAGTGCAGCAGAAGAAGATACCATCGCGCCTATTGATGAAGTCACAGTTGCTGAGTGGGAGGATGAAAAACGTCTGACCTTTGAAAAAGATATATTAGGTTTGTACCTTACAGGCCACCCTATTGAGCGATATGAAAAAGAGTTAAGAAGATTTACCGATTGTTCCCTTGGTGCATTAGCAGATCAAAGCGACCTGGCTTCTGGTGCGGGTGGCGGCTATATGTCTCAGCGTAATGCAAAAAGTTACAAACTGGCTGGTTTAATGATTGGCATGCGGGTACGTAAAACAAAAACCGGTGGAAAGATTGTATCAGCCGTACTTGATGATCGCACCGCACGGGTTGAAGTGCGTATTTTTGAAGAAAAATTCGAACAATATAATTACCTGTTAAATAAAGATAAACTAATAATCGTTGAAGGTAAGGTGATTTACGATGATTATTTTGGTGGTTATAGAATAACGGCTGACATTATTTATGATATAACCGAGGCTCGACAGAAATTTGCTCAACGCCTGGAAATCAATTTAACAGAGAATAATGGTGATCATAGTATAGTGCAGCAGCTTAACCAGGTGCTGAATCCTTTCAGAGAAGGTAGTTGCCCTGTGTGGATTAACTATACGCGTAACGATGTAAGAGCAAAAATATCACTAAGTGATGACTGGCGGGTACAGCCCAGTGATGAATTGATTAACCGTCTGGATAAACTGGCGGGTGAAGATAATGTTTCAGTTGTTTATTAAAAGAGTGTCTATACAGAGAGTGTTTGTTTATACATATTATGTTGCGCTCTTTTGATTTTTTTAACAAAAATGCATTATGCAAAGTTCTCAGATAAATGAAAATATTAAATTTATTTTTATTCAGTAGTTTAGTTTTTAATATGAGCCTGTCGGTTGCAAATGCAGAACCCGGCGTATCAATTAATTTAAAGAAACCACCGGCTTCACTGGCAAAGTGGTACAAGCCAGATAATAAGCGCCAGGTATGGCTGCATACTATGTTTAAACTGCGTCGTGAAATGCAGGCGATGAGAGAATATGCCGAACAGGAAGATGGTCTGCATATGGAGAAGTGGTTAACAGATTTTGATAAGCATTATAATAAAATATCAGAAATGGTACCTGAGTGGAAGGATGAGATTAAACCTGAACTGATTTCAGATATTCGAAACTTTGTGAAGAGTAAGGATTTTTATAAGGTGGCGATAACACTGAATAAAATAGAGGATACCTGTGATGTTTGTCATGAAAATTATCAGCCGCAGGTAACAGCCATATATCGTTCACCGAATTACGATAGTTTACGAATTAAAGATGTGGATGGAGAATTGCAGACAATAGAAAACAATATGCAGGATTTATCTGTTGTCGTTAATCAAATTTTAATTGCATTAGCCGATGGAAATAACAAGAAATCGTTCATAGCAAGTAATGACCTTGAGTTGCAATTGAAAAATTTGGCTGATAGCTGTCAGTTTTGTCATAAAAATGACAAGTATCCTGAGGCGCGAATACTGGGTAAGGAAACTACAGGTAATTTAAAAAAATTACAGAAGAATATTCAGCAGGGGCATACTAAAGCCAGTCAAAAATTAATGGGTAAGATAGCCGTAACGGTTTGTGCTCGTTGCCATAGTATACATAAGGTGGTTCATGATATGCGTGGGGCCCTGATGTCAGAAAATGATGATGTTATAAAATTAGAGTAAGTTAATTGAATTACTATTTGTGGTTTTTAAACCTGAGCGATGACTGAGTATTTGTGTTCAGCAGGTAAGGATATGTTTTAAGTTTTTATGTAGAGAGTGTTAATAATAAGTAGGAGTAGTGATGAGACATTATTTTGTTACTTATATTCTAGTGATAATGGTATCTGTATTTAATGTGGTTGCATATGCAGATACCGAAGCAGTTGACCTGTTAAAAAAAATGGATGAGTTATATCGTTCTGATAGCTCCATCTCAACCATAAAAATGCATATAGTTACGCCAGACTGGAACCGTACCCTTGAATTACAAAGCTGGACGGCTGGAATGGATGATACATTTATTCGAATACTATCACCTAAAAAAGATCGTGGAGTCGCTACCTTAAAAAAAGGTCGTGAAATGTGGAATTACTTCCCTAAAATAAATAAAGTAATTAAAGTGCCACCCTCCATGATGATGGGGTCATGGATGGGGTCGGATTTTACCAATGATGACCTGGTGCGTGAGGTATCACTGGTAAAAGAATACCATGTGGAGAAGAAACAGACAGAAACCCACTATCAGCTTACTTTAACTCCAAAAAAAGATACGGTAACTGTGTGGGCGAGAATAGAAATTATTGTTGAGAAAGCGAGTTTGCTACCCGTTGAGCAGAGCTATTTCAATGAAAAAGGTGAAAAAGTACGTAGCATGCATTTTAGTGATGTTCGTGACTTTTCAGGTAAAAATCTGCCAGCAAAGATGAGTATGGTGCCATTTAACAAACAGGGCCATAAAACTGAAATTGAATATATTGAACTTGAGTTTGATAGCAAAATAAAAAACAATGTTTTTACCCTTCGTAATTTGCAAAAACGTGTTCAGTAATGCTGATTCTAAAGTTAGCATTACGTAATATACAACGTAATCGACGGCGTAGCTTACTCACTGTTTTGAGTATGGGGGGCGGTTATTTTTTGCTGTCTCTTATGCTGTCAATGACAGAGGGAAGCTACAGCAATATGATCGATCTGTTTACGCGTGACCATACGGGGCATGTGCAAATTCATAAGTCCAATTATCTTGACCGACCCTCGCTTTTTAAACGCATTAATAATTCAGCCGCTTTAATTGCGTTGATCCAAGAAGATCCACAGGTTGTTAGTGTAACTGCCAGGATTTATGGGCCTTCTCTGGCATACGGTAAAAACAAAACGTTTCCGGCTAATGTGATAGGTATTGACCCTCAACGAGAATCGGCAACAACTTATCTAAAAAAGAAAGTAAATCAGGGCGTGTATTTATCGAATGGAATGACCGTTAATGGTTATTTTCCTGCAATGATGGGTAAGGCGCTTGCTAAAAATTTGCATTTAAATGTAGGTGATGAGCTGGTGTTAATTTCTCAGGGAGTTGATGGGTCTATTGCTAATGATATCTTTGAGGTTGTGGCCATTGTTGGTACATCTGAGTCTTATGAGCGTATGAATGTTTATTTAAGTTTAAATGGAATGCGTCAGTTTCTTAGCATGGGAGGTCAGGTGCATGAGCTGGTGATTAGCCTGCACCACCATTCACTTGCTCAGAAGTTCAGTGAAAACTTACAAAGCACATTGCAACAGGATGATTTAAAGGTCAGCTCCTGGCAACAGGTAGAAAAAGTATTTTATAAAAGTATGCAGCTCGATAAAAAAGGCAATTATGTCTCTATGGGTATCATTATTTTTATTGTTTCAATAGGGGTATTGAATACAGTGCTTATGGGAACACTGGAACGGACGCGAGAGTTTGGTGTTTTAAGAGCAATAGGTACTCAGCCAGTGGGTATTTTTAAATTAATTATGCTTGAGTCGCTTTTTCTCTCCCTGGTTAGTTGCTTTTCTGGTTTGCTCGTTTCTTTGCCGGTTAATTACTGGTTAACCGTTGAGGGCATTGCTATGCCACAACCTGTTGATATGGGGGGTGTGTTGTTTGAATCTATGCGTGGAGAAATAAGCTGGTTTACCATCGGTGTTCCGGCATTAGTTGTTATTGGTAGTACCTTATTAGTGAGCCTTATTCCAGGGATTCGAGCAGCACGTATCTCACCATTACAGGCATTACAGGCCGTATGATACATTTAAACTATCGTCTGGCATTGCGTAATATTTTTCGCAATACGCGGCGTACAGGTTTAACCGTTTTTCTAATAGCCAGTGGTTTGGCTGCGCTTTTATTTACCGATGCGTTTATTCGTGGTATGTCAGTTTCAATGATAAAAACGAGTACAGAAACTTTTTTAGGTGATGCGCAGATACATAAGCAGGGGTTTAGAGAAGCAAACGATATAGATATTTACCTAAAAGATAATGCGCACCTTTATCAGACGCTTGAAAATATTAAACAGATAAAAAATTATGCCCCAAGAGTAATAACCGGTGCCATGTTATCGTCCTCAGAAAATGTTACCTCAGTGATTGTTTATGGAGTTGAAGCAAAAAGAGAAATGCAGGTTAGCAAGTTAAAGCAGGCAATGCTAAAAGGTGTTTTTCTGAGTGATAAAAAAGGTGAAATTATTATAGGTGATGACCTTGCCGATTTGCTGGAAGTTGATCTGGGCGATCGTCTGGTGATAACGCTATCACAGGCGCATGGTGGAGATTTATCGCAGGCACTATTTCGAGTTTCAGGAATTTATCATTTCGATGATCGATTTATGAATAAGGGCATTGCTGTGATTAATTTGCAGCAGGGGAAGGAAATAATAAATATTCAGGGTGTGCATGAAATAGTACTGCGCCTGGATAGTGTCGATCAGGCAAGTGATAAAAGTATTAAATTATGGGATGAGTTAAATAATAATGAGCTGGAAACGTTAAGCTGGCGACAGTTAATTCCCCAGCTAAGTAATATCCTTGATATGAGTCAGTATAGTACTTTAATCGTTTCAATTATTATGTCCTTATTAGTCGCACTGGGTTTAATTAATTCAATGTTTATGTCTATTTATGAAAGGCACCATGAGTTTGGTATTTTACTTGCAATAGGCACGCGGCCGCATCAGTTGTTCTGGTTGATCTTACTGGAAGGTTTATATATTGCATTATTGAGTGTTATGGCCGGTTTGTTATTGGGTGGTTTGCTTAGTTACTGGAAGTCAATAGCAGGTATAGATTATTCAGGTGCTGAGTTTTCAGGTGTTAGCATGAGTGAACCTGTTTATCTTGTTATTGATATATTGGCCTTTATTAAAATATCTGGTTTTATATTAATGATAACCGTTTTATCGTGTGTTTATCCCGCATTACATGCTGCACGTTTACAGCCATCGTTAGCGATGAAAAAAGTTTTATAGGGAATACTTATGAGCCATGTGATAGAAACAAAAAAACTATGTCGTTCATTTGGTAAAGAAGAAACGCTGGTAAAGGCATTGAGCGATGTAAATCTTATTATTGAAGAAGGTGAGTTTACGGCGATTATTGGTCCTTCTGGTTCAGGTAAGTCTACTTTGTTGCAGCTTGTAGGTGGTTTAGATGAACCGACTTCAGGGGATATTTTTCTGGATAGTAAAAAAATTAGCCAGATGAGTGGCACTGAACTGTCAGACTTTCGTCGTGATCACATTGGTTTTATTTTTCAGGCATATAACCTGATACCCGTATTGTCAGCGGAAGAAAATATTGAGTATATTATGTTATTACAGAATGTACCTGCACAGGAACGCAGTAAACGCGTTAAAGAAATTTTACAGGCTGTTGGTTTGCAGGGTAAGGAAAATCGTCGGCCGGCGCAGTTGTCAGGTGGGCAGCAGCAACGTGTTGCAGTTGCCCGTGCCATGGTATCACAACCGAGGTTAATTCTAGCAGATGAGCCTACAGCGAATTTAGATTCCCATACGGGTGCAGCCCTGCTTGATATGATGAAACAGCTTAATGAAAAAGAAAACATGACATTTGTGTTTTCAACTCATGATCCAATGGTGATGGAAAGAGCAAACAGAATCATAAAGCTTCATGACGGCTGTATTGTTGGTGATGAAAGGCGCAGTGCTTAAAAAAATTATGAATGATCAGTTTTATAAATTTAGTTACTGGTTGTTTTTGATTATGTTATTAAATGTGACATCAATACAGGCGCTTGATTTTACTTATGCGGGTTATATTAAATCATATGCCCTTTTACAGGATGAAATAGAATTTGAAAATGCCTCAATGATGACATCAGAAGAGTTTGATGGTGGTTATCAGTCACAGAATGCGATACGGCTTATGGCCAGCGGGTTTACAGAAAACACTGGTAATGTAGAAGTTCATTATGAAATGCAGCCAGTCTATTATTCAAATACATCCCTGGTGGGAGGTGCTAATGGCATTGCGTCAACTTTATCAACCGGTTCTACTCTTTATCGTTATAAAGATTTAGATGCGGAGCTTGATCAATATGGTAATCACGTACGGGTATTTCAAAATCTTGATCGTCTGAATTATCAATACAGTAATGAACAGGGCGATTTTACCATTGGTCGTCAGGTTATCTCTTTTGGTTCTTCCCGGTTTATTAATCCAACCGATATATTCATACCTTTTAATATCCAGACGCTTAACCAGGAATACAGGGTCGGTATTGATGCTGTGCGTTATCAGGCCGCTTTAGGTGATTTCTCAGTGTTAGATACAGGGTTTATCATTGGTGAAAATGCAAAGAGAGAAAATAGTGCGGCATTTATTCGAAGTAAAAATTCAATTGATGGTAATGATATTGAGTTGATAATGATTTATCTTGATGATGCCTGGTTGTTAGGTGGAGGCCTGGAGCGTGCAATAGGTGATTCTGGGTTCTGGTTTGAAACAGCCTATATGGATGTAGGAAGTTATGGAGAAAATAATTATTGGCGCACCTCTATTGGTTCAGATTATGCGCTTAATGAATATATTATAGCGTCAGTTGAATACCATTATAATGGGGCGGGCAGTGGTAAACCTGATGAATACCTACAGTTGGTTAGCCAGTTTCCATATCAGAAAGCAGGTGTTTTTCTGCTGGGGAAGCATTGTTTGATTACCGCCGTTTCATGGATTGTTACGCCGTTGATAACCTTGAATAGCAGCGGTTTTATTAATTTAGGTGATCAGTCTATTTTTGTAAATGTAGTCGGTGAAGTTAGCTGGACAGAGAATTTATATTCAGATTTTGGAATGTATTTAAGTTATGGTGATGGGCTTGAAACCCAGGTGTCACCTCAGCAGATAAATTCAGGCTCTGAGTTCGGCTCTTACCCATTCAGTTTATATACAAGTTTAAGATATTATTTTTAATTGTATATCACTTTGTTCAGGTACTTATCCATCGGAGAAAGCGCGCGTTTTTTGCACTCCATCCCCTGTGTATATTCTCGAGGGAGATACATCATTAAGGTTTTAATATTTTAAGTAAAACATAAACTGCACCGGTTCCACCATCTTTGGGTATTGCACTGACAAAAGCCAGGACTTCCGGGATGTTTTGTAGCCATTTATTTACCATAGCTTTTAAAACCGGTTGACTGTCATCAGAGTGATAGCCTTTGCCATGAACGATGTGTACCAACTTATAGGCATGTTGTTGTGCATGGTCTAAAAAATTTAGTAATGTCTGTCGAGCATCATCGCGACGGTAACCGTGCAGATCCAGATAATCTTCAACTGCTATTTTCCCGTTACGAATCTGTTTAAGGTAAGCATTCTGTATGCCAGGGCGTTTAAACTCCAGAAAGTCCTGGCACTCAGGTATGAACTCATCACTCAGGGTGTCTGATATATTTCTTTCTGAAACAGTCGCACGTTTTTTTATAGCTTCTGGTTCCTGTTTTAAATTCGCTTTATTGGATGTCAGGGTGTTTACGCCCTGCATAGCTTCATTAAAAAGATTTTCGTCATCGTTATTCATTAATATTGCTCTGTGAATATGCACTTAGATTATATAATATAAATATATTACCTACTGAGTGAATTCCTGTGCAAATTTTATTAAGTAATGATGATGGTTATCTGGCCCCGGGCCTTGAAATACTGGCTAGCTGTTTGTCCAGAATAGGTGAGTTGTCTGTTGTAGTGCCGGATCGTAACCGCAGTGCGGCGAGTAATTCGCTTACTTTATCTCGGCCGCTTAATGCTCAGAAAACAGACAGTGGTTTCTATAAAGTAGATGGTACGCCAACAGATTGTGTGCATCTTGCGATTACGGGTATACTAAAATCTGAGCCGGATATTGTTGTTTCTGGCCCCAATGATGGCCCTAATATGGGGGATGATGTACTCTATTCTGGTACGGTTGCCGCGGCTACAGAAGGGCGTTTTCTGGGTTTTCCTGCAATAGCGGTATCGATGGGCAGCTTTGATCCACAGCATTTTGAAACAGCCTGCTGGGCAATAGAAAAACTCATCTCTAAACTGCAAAAGCAGCCCCTGACCCATGACACTATTTTAAATGTTAATGTGCCAGATTTACCAGTTGAAGAAATAAAAGGTTTTCAGAGTACACGCCTTGGTAATCGGCATAAATCATCGGGGGTTATTAAGCAAATAAACCCGCGTGGCGAATCAGTATATTGGGTTGGCCCCCCCGGAGAAGAGCAGGATGCGGGTGAGGGTACGGATTTTTATGCAGTAAAACAGGGTTTTATTTCAGTTACCCCTTTGCAGATTGATTTAACACGGTATGATAGCCTGCAAAATTTAAGTCAGTGGCTTACTGAGCTATAACACTGATATTGAGTAATATATAAATCTATTGATTTTCAATGGGTCACATACAACCAGGTTTTTAGAGTGAATTTATCTGATCCCCGCATGCAGGGTATAGGCATGACGTCCCAGCGGACCCGCGACCGATTAATTGATCGGTTACGCAGCAAGGGTATACAGGACGAAAAAGTGCTGAATGTGATGCGCTCTATGCCTAGGCATTTATTTGTAGATGAAGCAATGAGCTCACGCTCATATGAAGATTCTGCATTACCTATAGGTCATGGCCAGACAATCTCCCAGCCCTTTATTGTGGCAAAAATGACAGAGATATTACTGAGTCGGGGTATACCAGATGCCGTGCTGGAAGTGGGTACAGGTTCAGGTTACCAGGCCGCGATATTATCTCAGCTAGTGCCCAAAGTTTACTCTGTTGAGCGTATTGTTGCACTGCAAACCCAGGCTCGTGAACGTTATCATATGCTTGGCATACATAACATTTCACTTAAGCATTCAGACGGTTCCTGGGGCTGGCCACAACACGCCCCTTATAAAGCTATTATTGTTACGGCTGCGCCAGAAACGGTGCCACAGGGCTTGCTTGATCAGCTTGATATCGGAGGAATAATGATTATTCCTGTTGGGGGGCAGCAAGCGGTGCAAAAATTATTATTGATTACCCGTGAGGCTGATCAGTTTGTCGAAGAAGAATTAGATGCAGTTAAATTTGTGCCTTTATTAAATGGAGCAATTAGTTGATTTTTGCAGGATTATATAACCGAGCAATGCGTTGGGCTGAGCATCCTCATCGTGAACGATATCTGGTGGGTGTTAGTCTTTTTGAATCTTTTATATTTCCTTTGCCCACTGCATTATTAATGATTCCTATGGTCATAGCGACACCGGATAAGGCGATACGTCTGGCAACCATTACGACTATTATGTCCGTTTTGGGTGCGGCTATAGGTTACTTATTAGGCTGGGGTGCCATGAGTATTATTGAACCCTGGATAACAGAAATGGGCTGGTTACCTCAACTTGAAGATGCCCGTGCAGAATTTGTTAAATATGGTGTACTTGCAGTGGGTATTGGGGCATTCACGCCTGCACCTTTTAAAATATTTACGCTAACTGCGGGCATGCTTTCCATGTCTTTTATACCCTTTTTGCTGGTTTCATTAATTGGTCGGGCTGCACATTTTTATATGATTGCGCTGTTAATGGCCTGGGCTGGGCCTAAAATGGAACCTGTGGTGCGTAAATATATCGAATGGTTGGGGTGGCTAATAATTGTTTTAGCAATTATTGGTTTTTTATTTCATAAGTACATGTAAATCTGGATTAAATAATTTGAGACGTCAGGTTTATCAAATCAGGCTTACACTTATTTTATTGGTGACGCTTTTATCTGCCTGTGGTGAAGTGCCTAAACACTGGGACCCCCAGGGATATACTGTAAAGCGCGGAGATACTTTATATTCTATCGCCTGGCGTTATGAAAAAGACTTTCGTCAGATAGCCCAGGTGAATAATATATCACCCCCCTATGCGATTTATCCCGGACAGCGTCTGCGTTTGCAGCCGGCGGATAAGGACGGTACAACATCAGATGAAATCAGACCCCAGGTGTTAACTGAACCAGAAACCGGCCAGGTGGTTGTGATTGAAAAACCTGAACAGGAAGCTGTGGTTATTTCAGCTAATGTTAAGAGAAAAAAACCGACTCATGTTACGGTGCAAAAAAACGAGACGCTTTATGGCATTGCCCAACGAGAAGGTTACAGTCATCACCAGTTAGCCAGATGGAATCATTTGCGCTCTCCTTATGCATTAAAGCCGGGGCAGAGATTACGCCTGAGTCCAACAACGAACTCACTGGGGGGGCAATCAACATCTGTAGCAACGGTAAAGCCGGTGACCAGTCCTCTGCGGCGTTCACCGCAAGTTAATGTGATAAAGCATGCGCCACCAGTGATTGCCTCTACCAGTAAAAAAAATCTGCCTGTTAAAGTCGATCGTTGGTACTGGCCAGTGAAGGGTCGGGTTGTCAAAACTTATAAGGCCAATGAGCCGTCCAGAAAAGGGATTGGTATTACAGGTAAATTGGGTCAGTCAGTTAAAGCAGCAGCAGCGGGCACAGTGGTATACAGTGGTAATGGATTAATTAACTATGGCAATCTGGTCATTATAAAGCACAGCCATTCATTTTTAAGTGCCTATGCTTATAATCAATCGTTACTGGTAAAAGAGGGTGATACGGTAAAGCGAGGTCAGTCTATTGCAAAAATGGGTAAGCTCGATCTTAAACCCCAGCTTCATTTTGAAATTCGCCGAAATGGAAAACCTGTGAATCCGTTGCGTTATCTTCCAGGCTCTTAGTTTCTTGGATCTAAGTTTTCAGACTCTTAAAAAAATTTGAGTAATTCATTCAAATGGGGTATTTGTCAAATAAAAACAGATAAAAAAGACCAAAATCAGATAAAAGATGCAAAAAAAATCATATTTCTCTTGTTTTATGGTTTAAAGTGGATTACAAAGGAAGCATAAGTTAGTGATTTAAATAGACTTATTATACTTTTCTAATATAACGAGGAACTTATATATAGCAATTTGGACCTAAATTATAATAACCTGGCTCACGTGGGGAGGGCTAAAACATGGCTGCAATCTGTGAAAAAAAACTACCAGAAGATATTAATCAAGCAGGAGTAAAGATCGAAGAAGATGATAAGGATATGTGTCTGGACGATATTGTCAAAGACGAAGAACTGGAATTAAAAGTTAGCCCTAAAAAGGAAGGGAAAGTTAAGGCAGGAACGAAAGGCACGACGGAGAAGAAAAAATATACCACAGGTAGTGTCAATAGAAAGGAAATGGATGCAACTCGTTTGTATCTACGCGAGATTGAGTTCTCATCATTACTAACTGCAAAAGAAGAAGTTTATTATTCACGTCTGTCTCGAAAAGGGGTCGGGTCAGCGCGTAAGAAGATGATTGAATGCAATCTTCGACTGGTGGTAAAAATAGCACGACGCTATATGAACCGAGGTTTAGCATTACTTGATCTGATTGAAGAGGGCAATTTAGGTTTAATCAGAGCAGTAGAAAAGTTTGACCCGGAAAAAGGTTTCCGTTTCTCAACTTATGCAACCTGGTGGATACGTCAGACCATCGAGCGTGCATTAATGAATCAAACTCGCACAATACGATTACCCATACATGTGATCAAAGAACTTAATGTTTATCTGCGAGCATCTCGTCAACTAGAACAAACCATAGAGCATGAACCAACAGCAGATGAAATTGCGAAACTGGTTGATAGACCTGTAGCAAATGTTGAAAAAATGCTGGGTTTACGTGATCGTGTTTCATCCGTAGATGTACCTGTCGGTAAAGAAAATGATCGTCCACTTCTGGAAATTATTCCAGATCAGGCCAATCCTGAGCCATCTTCAATTTTACAGAATGAAGATGTCATGGCAAATCTTGAAATGTGGTTGAATCAACTGGATGATAAGCAGCGTCAGGTTGTTGTACGCCGTTTTGGCTTGCATGGTTATGAGCGAACAACACTGGAAGAAGTGGGTCGTGAATTAGGTGTAACACGCGAGCGTGTGCGTCAGATTCAAATGGATGCATTACGTCACCTGCGTAAAATACTTGAGAGTCATGGCTTTTCAGAAGATTTATTGCTTAATGATTAGTATTGAATAACCAATAACTATAATCGTAGTAATATTAGGGAGGCATTGCCTCCCTTTTTTATGCCCATGGATGGGCGGTATCTTAAAAATGCAGGAGCAATTTTTAAAGGTATGCCCATGGATGGGCGGTATCTTAAAAATACAGGAGCAGTTTTTAAAGGTATGCTTAGATGCTTAGGTGTGAAGACAGCACCCTGTCATTGATCGTTATCTGGTGATGCAGGAGAGGCCTGCAATGTATGTTTCTGGGGTATGAGGCATGGGATATTTCGTCATTAACCGTATGTGGGCCTTATAAAATAATTCCTGCTATAACCACTCTATCCTCAGACACCAGTACGTTATAAGTTCTACATGCCGCCGTTGTATCCATAAACTCAACCCCTATCCCCAGTTCAATTGCCGGGGCATAACTGGAGGGATGAGGAAATACCAGTGATTTACCTGTGCCAATTAAAATAACTTCAGGCTTATGTTGTACCAGCTCCTGCCAGTTTTTTAGTGTTAATTCTTCTATATGTTTAATGCCCCAGTCAGTGATTAGCAAATTGTTACCCACAATCAGGCTGTGACCATAAGACTGATTATTTACATCAATTGTATTCTCAGTGAATGAGCGAATGACATTAGTACCAATTGCATAATCTTCGCTGAATTTCATTTTAGCTTTTTACCTTTTTATAGAGTTAATCAATTATACCACTCACATATATACCACAGGTTGTGGAATCTAAAAGCATTTCCCTATATCATCCTTTGCAAATTAAGAGAAACATGACAAGCCAGCATAATCTGGCAGCGGAGTAAAAATACATGCAAGCCGTCAAAATTGGTTTAATGGGTCTGGGAACTGTAGGTGGTGGCACTGCCACAGTTTTAATCAGAAATTGTGAAGAGATAACACGACGAGTCGGGCGAAAGCTGGAAATTGTTCATGTAGCCGCACGAGATATAGATAATCAGACTATTTTAGATGGTTCAAAAGTAAAGCTATCAAATGATGCGGCCAGTGTTGTTAATGACCCGGATGTAGATATTGTTGTTGAGTTAATAGGTGGTTATTCACCGGCTAAAGAGCTGGTGCTTCAGGCCATTGAAAATGGTAAACATGTCGTTACAGCCAATAAAGCGCTTATAGCAATGCACGGTGCTGAAATCTTTAAAGCAGCAGAAGCCAAAGGCGTGATTGTTGCCTATGAAGCTGCCGTTGCAGGTGGAATCCCCATTATCAAAGCAATTCGTGAGGGTCTGTCAGCCAATAAAATTCAATGGTTAGCCGGTATCATTAATGGTACCGGTAATTTCATTTTGACAGAAATGCGCGATAAGGGTCGTGATTTTAATGATGTGCTAAAAGAAGCCCAGGCACTGGGTTATGCAGAAGCCGATCCAACGTTTGATGTTGAAGGTATTGATGCGGCCCATAAATTAACCATCCTGGCATCGCTTTCATTTGGAATACCTTTGCAATTCGATAAAACCTTTACAGAAGGTATTAGCAAAATTACCCGTGAAGATGTTAATTTTGCAGAAGAACTGGGCTATCGTATTAAACACCTGGGTATCGCACGTAAGACCGATAAAGGTATTGAAATGCGTGTCCACCCTACGCTTATTCCCGAAAAACGCTTAATAGCAAATGTAGATGGCGTAATGAATGCTGTATTAGTTAAAGCCGATGCCGTTGGGCCGACGCTTTATTATGGCGCAGGGGCAGGGGCGGAGCCAACTGCATCTGCTGTAGTTGCTGATCTTGTGGATGTGGCACGAGCGATGGAGAGTGCGGTTGAAAATAGAGTTGCTATGTTGGGTTTCCAGCCTGCCGCTTTACAGGATACACCAGTGGTTTCTGCGGATGAATTTGAAACCTCTTATTATGTGCGTATGCTGGCAGATGATCGTCCAGGTGTGCTTGCAGATATTACACGTATTTTCGCGGATAATGATATTTCAATTGAAGCGGTTATTCAAAAAGAGCCAGCAGAGAATCAGACCCGTGCCTGTTTAATTATGATGACATCGTTAATCATTGAAAAAAATATGTCACAGGCATTATTACAGATTGAAGCGCTGGATTCTATTGAAGGCGATGTGGTTAAAATACGCCTTGAGCACCTTAGTTAAGCGTGGTTTTGAGATAATAGAAGTCATAAAATAAAACCATCGTTTCACAGAGTAGAAAATGTGCTGATAAATGTCAGGAAGAAGGTAATCTAAAGTATTGCTCTTTCTGAAGCACCTTTGGGTTTAAGGGCGAACCGTTTGAATCTAAAGGTGCACTGGTTTTGTTTAATTCACAGAGTCATATGTCAGAAGCGAGGCTATTTATCTAATAAGCAGGTGGTGTATTCATAATGGATTTGTTACGTTCGGCACTAAAGGTATGGGGTTAGTCGTTGTTTTCATCAATGACTGCAATAGCATCAATTTCTAATAAAAAATCAGGATTGGCTAATCCAGAGACAAAAAGTACCGTGACAAGTGGTGGGTTTGGGTGGTTTCCCCAGGCACGTTGGAATGCTTCAAATGCAGCTTGCGGAGATTGGCCTTGCACAATATAAACATTCCATTTGATGATGCTTTCAAAATGGGCAGATGCTGCAGCAAGCGCTATTTCCAGGTTTTTGAAAACTTGAGTAGCCTGTTTCCCTATGTCTTTTTTACCCACGATATCACCCGATGAAGTTACTGCATTCTGACCACCAATATATATTGTTTTTGCATTATTTTCAGTTATAACAACTTGAGAGAATGCAGGGTTTTTGTGTAAGTTTTCAGGGTTTAAGTACGTTATGCTCATTGTATCTCCTAACCTTTCTGGTTTAATGGGTATGATATATTCACATAAATACCGGTTACTTTAAACTCTAAGTATTTAACAGGGCTGTTTCTCTTTTGTTTCCAGTTGCTTTGTGTTTTTATTTATTAAATATATTGTCTTATTATTAAGCTGCTTTATTTGAAAAGCTTAAGAGTCAGTTTATATTTTCACCCATACCTGTCCAGATATTATCTAAGGTATTATTTAGCAAATCAGGTAATGGCTCTTCTATTATATTATCAATACGTAATTGAATTTTATATATCGTACTGCCAAATATTATGGAATAAGCTGTCCATAGATCACCTGGTTTAATCTGTTTTTTAAGCATGCCCTGTTCGATTATATTACGTAATTTTTTAAAGGGTTCTGAAGTAGAAACAGGTGGCTCTTCGGGAAGAAATTCTGCGTGCCTTGGGTGGAGTACATAAGCAATAAGGTTTCGATGGCTTTCAGTGTAATTAAATAATTGCCTGATAATTTCATTGCATTGATTTATTGTTGTGGACTCCTGTTGTATCACGCAATCAATCATTTCATCGATTTCATTTAGTAAATGATAGTACAGCGCTTTGGCGATGCCTTCTTTGCTGCCGAAATATTTATAGATTGAACCGATACTAACATCGGCATCTTTTTGAATTTTATGCACTGAAACATTGTGAAAGCCATAATCAACAAACAGGTTCATTGCTGAAGTCAGAATGCGGCAATCAATGGGTTCTGGGGCAGGTATCACCTTTTTCAGGTAAGGCATGTATTATTCCTAAATTGCAAATTATCTTTGTATTCTGTCAAAAAAAAGATAAGTCTCTTGACATAGAATGAACATTCATTCTATTCTTCTCTCTCAGTAAATACAAGATATCCTATGCATCCCTGATTTAATCGGTGTGATGCCATATAAAGATATATAAAACAACTCAGGAACTCTCTAATGAAGATAAAAGCAGCCGTTGCATGGGAAGCTAAAAAGCCCCTGTCTATTGAAATGATTGATATAGATGGTCCAAAAGAAGGTGAAGTGTTATTAAAAGTGATTGCTTCTGGAGTATGCCATACAGATGCCTTTACACTTTCAGGTAATGATCCTGAAGGGGTCTTTCCTGTTGTTTTAGGCCATGAAGGAGGGTGTGAAGTAGTCGAATGTGGCCCAGGCGTTAAAGACTTAAAGCCTGGGGACCATGTTATACCACTCTATATACCGGAGTGTGGTGAGTGTGAATATTGTCATTCACCTAAAACTAACTTATGTCAGTCAATAGCATCCACGGTATGGACCGGTTATATGCCTGATGGAACGCGACGTTTTTCTATGAACGGTAAACCTATATACCATTATATGGGGTGTTCAACATTTGCGGAATATACAGTTGTACCTGAAATTGCATTAGCAAAAATAAATAAAGCCGCACCGTTAGAAAAAGTTTGCCTGCTGGGCTGTGGTGTGACAACCGGTATTGGTGCTGTGATTAATACGGCAAAGGTAGAAGCAGGTTCTACCGTTGCTATTTTTGGTCTGGGTGGAATTGGTTTATCCTGCATTCAGGGTGCGGTTATGGCAAAAGCGGAGCGTATTATCGCGATAGATATTAATCCTGATAAATGGGAAATTGCTAAAGCATTAGGGGCAACCGACTTTGTAAATCCGAATGAACTGAGCGGTACGGTAACAGAGGCAATAGTTGAAATGACCAATGGCGGTGTCGATTATTCATTTGAATGTATAGGTAATGTACATGTAATGCGTGAAGCGCTGGAATGTACGCATATGGGCTGGGGTGTCTCCACGGTGATCGGTGTTGCCGGTGCAGGGCAGGAAATTTCAACTCGACCTTTTCAGCTTGTAGTAGGGCGTACCTGGAAGGGTTCTGCTTTTGGTGGTGTAAAAGGGCGTACTGAGTTGCCTGGTTATGTAGAGCGTTATATGAGCGGAGAAATTGAACTGGATAAAATGGTGACCCACAGTATGCCGTTAGAAGACATCAACCGTGCTTTTGATTTAATGCACAGCGGTGAAAGTATCCGTTCAGTTATTGTCTTTTAGAGATATTAAAATGAAAAAAATAGAAAGTGTTAAGGAATTTGGTGGCTGGTTAAATCGCTATGAACATCAGTCAGAAAGCTGTCATTGTAAAATGACCTTTTCTGTTTATTTGCCACCCCAGGCAGAAACAGAAAAGGTGCCGGTTGTTTACTGGTTATCCGGCCTTACCTGTACCGATGATAATGTACGCACCAAAGCCGGTGCGCAACGTTACGCAGCAGAATTAGGCCTGGCCCTTGTTATGCCAGACACAAGTCCCAGGGGGGATAATGTAGCGGATGAGGCTGAGCGTTATGATCTGGGTATAGGTGCTGGTTTTTATGTAAATGCAACACAGTCTCCCTGGTCAGAGCATTATCAGATGTATGATTATGTCACTGCTGAGCTACCGGCTTTAATTGAAAAAAATTTACCCGTATTAGCCAATGTAAAATCTATACTGGGTCATTCAATGGGGGGGCATGGTGCATTGATCTGTGCTTTGAAAGAAAAAAATGCATATCGATCTGTTTCGGCATTTTCACCTATTTGTCACCCGGTTAAAGCACCCTGGGGAGAGAATTGTTTTATTGCTTATCTGGGTAATGATAAAGCCCTCTGGGAAACATATGATGCAACAGAGTTAGTAAAAGCCGGGGCCGATTTAATGCCGCTGTTGATTGACCAGGGCACAGATGATGAGTTTCTGGATGAGCAGTTATTTCCTGAAGATTTACAGGCAGCTTATGAAGAGCGGGGTGGTCAGGTTACACTACGAAAACAGCAAGGATATGATCATAGCTATCATTTCATTGCCACTTTTATTGGTGAGCATCTTAGTTATCATGCTAAAGCCTTACGAAAATAGAAACTAGTTGATGCCTGACTACTGAATAGTGAAATATATTTATTTATGTTTTTCTTTTAAATAAAGACTAAATAACTCACTCCAGTTTTCAGGCATATCCACCTTATGGGGTTGATGCAGTGTTTCAATGTATTCATTTCGTGAAATCATCACCGCACCCAGGCGTTCCAGGTGCTCGGTATATACCTGAGAGTCAATTATTTTAAAGTGATGATGCTGTAAAAACTGGCAAAGATAAACCAGCGCAATTTTTGAAGCATTGCTTTCCCGGCTGAACATCGACTCACCACAAAATATCTGCCCTGTGTGCATACCGTACAAGCCGCCTACAAGTTCATCACCATTCCAGCACTCAACGCAATGAGCATGGCCTTTATGGTGCATATCAATATATGCCTGGCGCATTTCATTGGTAATCCATGTGCCTGGCTGGTCTTTTCGAGGTTGCTTGCCACAGTGTGAAATAACCTGCTCAAATGCAGTATCCATACGAATTTCAAAATGATTATTGCGTATGTTTTTACTCAGGCTGCGGCTTATCTTTATCTGTTCAGGAAATAATACAAAACGTGGATCAGGTGACCACCATAAGATAGGTTCCCCTGCGCTATACCAGGGAAATATACCTTCTTTATATGCGCGTACCAGCCGTTCGGTTGAAAGATCACCCCCTGCAGCTAACAAGCCTTCTGGTTCATCGAGTGTTGTTTCAACCGCAGGAAAAGCAGCGGATGATGCGGAGTCTAACCATTGTAATGAAATCATCTGTGGAGTGTAAGAGAACTGCTACACTCAGACAATGATAATAATTATTTTGAGCAAATTAAATGTATGAAAAATCGCTGACAGAGCTTTATGTGCTGATGGTGGAGCCCTCTAAATCACAGGCCAGATTTATACACCGTGAATTGAAAGCAGTGGGTATTAACCATTTTGATATTGTTGCTGATGGTTGTTCTGCATTGGAAACCATGCGTCAGTTTAATCCTGATCTGGTGATTAGCGCAATGCATTTGCCTGATATGACGGCAACAGATTTAGTTCATAAAATGCGTCATGATGAAGATCTTATTGATATCTCATTTATGCTTATTTCCAGTGAAACTGGTTTTGATTATATTGATCCAATAAAGCAGGCAGGTGTTACGGGAATTTTACCTAAGCCCTTTAATTCTACTCAGCTAAAGAGGGGTTTATATAATACGCTGGATATTTTAAATCCGGATACATTAGATCTGGGTGAGTTTAATGTAGAAGATTTAAAAGTGCTTATTGTAGATGATAGTGCCATGGCCAGAAACCATATCAAACGTGTATTAAAAGGCCTGGGAATAGAGCATATTACCGAAGCAGATGATGGTGCAAATGCGGTTCCTTTGTTAGATGATCATTTTTTTGATTTTGTGGTGACAGATTATAATATGCCAAAGATGGATGGCAAAGCATTATTAGAGCATATCAGGGGTAATAGTAACCAACGTTCAATACCAGTTTTAATGGTTACTTCCGAAGGTGATCAGGGGAACCTGGCTGCTGTTGAGCAGGCAGGGGTTTCAGGCATTTGTGATAAACCGTTTGAAAGTGAGATGGTAAAAAAACTGATTCAGAGAATGATGGCTGATGTTTAAAAACAGCTTACAGTTTTTGTTTTTTATATTTACCGATGAGTGCACCAGTTAATAGCGCCAGTAATGCAAGGCTAAAGACAATGACAGAACCCGCTGGTAAATCAAATGTTGCCGCCAGTATTAAGCCAAGAATATAAGCTGATCCGCTGATGATATACCCCATTCTTATTGTATATTTTGACATATTTCTTATGGCTAATGCGGGCAGTATTAATGATGCAAATACCAGGTAAATACCAATAAGCTGAACAGATGCGGTAATCGTGATCGCAAACAATAAATAAAATTTTAATGCTGAGGCGTGTTTAGATAAATTAAACCAGAGCCCAAGAATTATTGCATAAAGTATTGAAACAAAAATAAGCTGATCATATGTCACCCAGAGAATTTGCCCGATTAATAATTCTTTAAGTTGCTCCCCCCCATGGGGGTTAGCTGTGAGTAATAAAATGCTGCCACTGGAGGCTAATACAAATAAAGAACCGATAAGGGCTTCCTGTATATCTGGCCAGTGTCGTTCGGTGAAATTAAGTAATATCACACCGGATATAGCTGCCAGCATAGCGATGAGTTGCACTTGCCAGCCACCAGGTTGCAGGTGAAAGCTATAAGCGATGATAATACCGAGTCCGGCAATTTGCGCTACTGCCAGGTCAAGGAAAATAATGCCACGTTGTAACACCCGCTGCCCCAGAGGGACATGGGTGGCTGTGACTAATATACCTGTTAGTAGCGCTGGGCCGAGAATGTCTAAATCCATTAGTATTTCGTTCATGCTGGCCCATCAATGTTTTTTTTCAGTTTTTCCTGTATGAGTGTTTCTAAAATAGCATCAAATAAGTCAAACAGGTTCTGAGTCTGTGGTGTACTGCCAACCGTGTAAGGCAACTCAATCACGGGTAAATCAAGCATCGCTGAAAGACGTTTTGCAGCACGCGGACTTTGATGAGGCGCATGTATAATCATTAATGCAGGGTTTTCTATTAAAGTCTTTTTTAATGAGAATAGATGTGCTGCTGTCGTGGGTAGTCCGGGTCTGGGTTCCAGTGCCCCGGCAATTTCAATACCCAGCCAGTCAAATAAGTAGACCCAGTCCCTGTGATGAATAACAATGCGTGCACTATTTAATACTTTAGCTTTATCCTGCCACTTACTTATAGCCTGTTGCCAGCGTTGTTTAAAATGATGGTAACGTTTCTGATAGTCACTTTTGTTTTCAGGGTTTATTTCTATCAGTCGCATTAATAATGATTCAGCAATAACCTGTAATCTTCGTGGGTCCAGATGTACATGGGGGTTACCCGCGGCATGAATATCCCCCAGATTTCGACTTATTTCTGTTGGAATATCCAGCCGTGTAACTTCTAAAGCTGTTTCAAAATATCCCGTTTTTCCGGGAAGCACTTTACTGTTACCAGCCTGTCTTAATAACATGGGTAACCAGCCTATTTCCAGATCAGCACCACTACAGATAATTAAATCTGCACGCCGCACTTTTGCTATTAAGCTGGGCCGGGCTTCAATATGGTGTGGGTCCTGAAAGGCATTGGTTGCAGTGTTAATATTTAAATGATCGCCGCCTAATTCCTTAGCCAGAGAAGCCCATTCAGGCTCACAGGCAAAAACATTTAAAGACGCATTACCTGGTGAGCTAATTAAAAATAATAAACTCATAGAAAAGAGTGTGATAAATTTTTTCATTCGTTTTTCCTTAAAAGCGGTGAGCACCGTGAGCGCCTAATGTCATAATGTATTGAAAGGAGATTACGTTGTCAGTATCTTCATATGAGTCATCTTTTGCATATTGCAGGCGAAGGCGGCTATATTCACTGTGGGAGTAGTCCAGCATAATAGTTGAACGTTCGGGGGTATGGTCTTCATCATTTAACCCCGCCTCTGTTAGCACATCCATATCGTCACCACGATTATCTGCTTCAAGCTGGTCAAACCGATAAGCTAATCGCCAACGAGGTTGAAACTGGTAAACACCCTGTAAGTACCAGCCAGACTGTTTTCCATCATAGCTAGATGCTTCAGCAGGGCTGCTGCCTAACATTTCAATTGAACCGGTTTCATCACGGGTAAAGTATTCTGCCTGGATTTTAAAGTTTTGTTCTCTGCTATTACCATTGGGTGCCCATTTCCATATAAAATCAACGCCACTCACTTTGCTATCACCGCTAAAGGCAGGGGTTTCTGTTGCTTCCTCAGATGCATGTCCATGGCTATGGCTGGCAGAGGTGCGCTCTTCTATATCTGCGGCCCAGTGAGAAAAACCAAGTTGCCAGGCATGGTCTGACCCAGCATCACCTCCCAGTTTAATAAATACAGTGTGGGCGCCTCTTCCTTTATTCGTGGCACCGCCTGCGGGAAAACGTCCACCTCTTGTGACCTCAGCACCCAGTTTTAAAAATATATCCGTTGGGGCTAACCAGCTAATCTGTATTCCATCGTCTATGAGTTGATTACCAAATAAACCACGATAAATTAATGGTGCGTCAGTAAAATCCCAACTGTGGGCATGTTGATTATTTAAATAACCGATATCAGAAAAAAAACGTCCGCCTTTTACTGTAAAGCCATGGCCTATTCCTGGCGCCTCAATAAAGGCTTCTTCTAACTCTACTTCGGTTTCACCTGCGTGGTCAGCAATAACGGTATTGAGTTTGCCATAAAACATATCATCAATATATGAGCTGATGCTGAGTTCATTGTGGCCTATAGAAAAGCCCTGAGTTTCCCGGCCGGCTTCTCCGCCGAGCATAAATCCGGGCAATTCGTAGCCACTGTCGTTGTTGTAATGAGTGTAACGGCCATCCAGTGTAAGGCTAATGTCAGGGTTTAAACTGTTGCCAGTCTGTCCGAATGCAAGCGGGTAATAGTTCATGCCAATTGTTATGGCTAATGTGCCTAAAAGTGTAGATTGTAATTTCATATAAGTTACTACCTGAATCAAAAAAATTAAAATATTCGTTTTTATAAACGAACTTGTTCAGGGAGGCTTACCTCAGCCTGGTTGAGTCAGGCAGAGGTTAATGCGTTCATATTTTTATGAAATTAAGCAACCACAGTAAACGAATGATGGATTGCTCCACCTGATGGCGATAAATTTCGAGAAAAATAGCTGAGCTTTTACTGACGTAATATATTACGTGTGATCAGAAGCTTCCCTGATATGATTTAGATAATATGTGGAGGTGCACGGGCACTATAATGATTAAAATGAGGCTGGGTAAATAATATTAAAGTTGATTGACTGGTTAGAGAAAAAGGGTGAGTGAAAGGAAATATAAAATCAGCCGTTAAAACTGCACTATCAAGTGGCTGGGCACTTAAGCAGTATTCACATGTCTCATCGGGTGTGTGTTTATGATAAGTATGCTCAATAACGCCCAACTGGCTAAGCAGTATGATAAAAGTAAGCGTAATGATGTAAAGGCGTTTCATGCTAGACATAATAATGAAACTGAAGAAAAATATCGAGCTAAAAATAAGAGAAATTATTAAAATATTTAAAAGGGATAAATAAGAGTCCTTAGTTATAGATGATGAAATTGAGTGCAAAATATACAGTCATTGTCATATTAGTGTAATATGTCTGTTTTAAATAATGTCATCAGGCACCAGTGCTGTTTGATGTTTTTATATATAATTCATATGTTTACCAGTTTGCATTTATATCCGTGCTCTGTTGTATAAACCTGAAACACACAAAAAATTCTTATGCGTAAACACATTAAACATTCGGGTCGTTGGCTCATTTCACATAAAGACTGGAAAGCTAATTTAGTTTTTATGTCAGGCGGTGCAGCGGTTGGCCTGGTTGCTGTGTTTATGGCGATATCAAGTGACTGGGCAAATCATACTTTTTTTCATCTGGTTGAAAAAAACAGTTACTTACCTTTTGTTATCTCACCACTGGGTTTAATTTTAATTGTTTTTCTTACGCGAAAATATTTTCCCGGAGCAGAGGGCAGTGGTATTCCCCAGGTTGTTGCAACACTTGAGCTGGGGCATGAGAAAGAGCGCAGTGTTTTATTAACGATGCGCATTGCTTTTGGCAAAGTCATGTTGTGTATTCTCGGTTTATTAAGTGGTGCATCTATTGGTCGTGAAGGCCCAACGGTTCATGTTGGTGCGGCTATTATGTTTTCATTACGTCGCTTTGTGCGTTTTCGTATTTATGATATGGAGCGTGTATTAATTATTGCTGGTGGAGCGGCGGGGGTTGCGGCTGCTTTTAATACACCTTTAGCGGGTATTGTATTTGCAATAGAAGAATTAAGTCGTTCATTTGAGGTGCGTACCCGTGGCCTTATGCTGGCGGGTGTTATGGTTGCGGCAATTGTTGCAATCGCTATTTTAGGTGATTACACCTATTTTGGTAGTACCAGTGCAACTATTGAATTAGAAAATGCAGTTATTCCCGTACTTGTCTGCGGCGTTATTTGTGGCTTGCTGGGTGGTGTATTCAGCTTGATGTTAATTCATGGGGGGCGCCTGGTTTCACCTTTTAGAAATCAAAATCCGTATGTTGTAGCGGGTTTATGTGGCCTGGGTATTGCTGTTATTGGTTTTTATTCAGGAAATTTAACCTATGGAAGTGGTTATGAAGAAGCCAAGGCCATAATGGATAATACGGGTGAAATAACAGCAGACTATGGCTATTTAAAGTTACTGGCAACGGTCGTGTCATACCTGAGTGGCATTCCCGGGGGGATATTTGCCCCATCATTAGCAACCGGGGCGGGTATTGGTGTTCATATATCTGAGTGGTTAGTTAATTACCCCTACGGTGCAATAATATTATTTGCCATGGTGGGGTATTTTGCAGGTGTTGTTCAGGCACCCATTACCGCGTTTGTTATTGTAATGGAAATGACAGATCAGCATGAATTAATTATGCCATTGATGGTGACCGCATTTATTGCCACGGGCATATCCAAGTCAATTTGTAAAACGCCTATATATACAACATTAGCAAATAATTTTTTACCGGATGATAAAAAACTATTTGCTAAAAAAGAATAAATTCATTGTAAGTCTGTTGCTTTTATAGATGCTATTTAATATCTATTCAAAGCATATTAATCTACAGCTACTGTTTATTTAGCTTCCAGCCAATGGCTTTTCCACTGGTATCCAGAGCGCTGTAAACAGCCATATTCATAATTGTATTGGGGCTGACTTCATCTGGCCAGGCAAGTCCGGTGTGTGTTCCCGTTAATGTTGAGCAACCGCTTATGAAAGTAATGCTGACAGATAATTCACTCTTGGATGGATCAATATTAGACAGATTGCCCTCAGCCGTGCAACCGCCATTTCTACTTGCAGTGAAGCTGCCATCGGTCGCGATAATAAAGGACCAGTTGTCTATGTTTGAGTAGCTATCATCCCAGGTGCCCGCAAGGCTATTTAAATTCATAGCAACG
This sequence comes from Gammaproteobacteria bacterium, assembly GCA_016744065.1. Lineage (GTDB taxonomy): Bacteria > Pseudomonadota > Gammaproteobacteria > SZUA-229 > SZUA-229 > SZUA-229. The sequence continues at coordinate 55,410 of JADGFA010000010.1, read as the reverse complement.
TCATAATGCCCATCGCCAGAAATGCTAACACTTCCATTTGCTTCGCGTTTAGGGTTGTAGTAGTTAAATTTAAACTTGCTATTATCTAAACTGGTTTCGGGTGTTATTTCTGTAATGAAGGAAAAGCTTTTAAAATAATATGCTGTATTGGTACCCGCTTCAATTATATAAAGCTCAGATTCGCCAGTCAGAATAATCATATCTTCCTGACTGCTTACCAGCGCAGTAGGAGCCTGGAATTCTGTTACCTGCCCTGAGGGTGAGGTGTAGGTCTGGATACCCGTTTCCGACCAGATACCTTTTAATGGTGCCAGGTCTATTGATGCAACAGAGGTAGGAGTTGATGTGGTGCCTGATCCGCCACCACCGCCGCCGCAGGCTGTAGTAATTAAAGGCAGGCTGGCAAGGAGGGCACTGATTTTTTTCATACGCAAAACTTCACACACTTAAATACAGATTACAGGCTAACATGTTTTTCAGGTAATTTGATGTGAATTAATTCACAGCCTTAGTTTTTAAACGGCGATGCGTTTATAAGTTCTTTACCATACTCTTCTAAAGCCTGGTTTTCTCTTTGCAGGTGAGGAATCAGCATACGATTAAATTCAGGGTGTGAAATCCAGTGAGCAGACCAGGTTTTAACCGGTAAAAAGCCACGGGATATTTTATGTTCACCCTGAGCACCAGGTTCAAATGTTTTTATGCCGTGTTTAATGCAATATTCAATGCCGGTGTAATAGCAAACTTCAAAATGCAGACTGTCATATTCATCGTAGCAGCCCCAGTGCCGGCCATACAAAGTGTCTTTTCCTAAAATACAGATGGCGCCCGCCACTGTTTTATTCTGGTGGTAAGCAAAAATAATTAATAATTTATCAGCAATGGCTTTAAAAAATGCCAGGCTGAGTGTAGGTGAGCCTGACTTTTTCATAAAAGTAACCTGATAAAAATAATAAATCTTTTCCCATTGTGAATCATCGAGCTGAGAGCCGTTAAAGGTTTTTATGATAATGTCCTGATCACTGACTTTGCGTCGTTCCTGTTTTATGTTTTTTCTTTTTTTTGATTTTAACTGACTTAAAAAATCATCGAAATTTTTATAATTATGGTTTGTCCAGTGAAACTGATAATCAAATCTTGTTAATTGTGTATGCTGTTGTAAAGTTTTAAAATCATTTTCTAAATTAAATAACCAGTGAATACCCGAATAGTTATTTTTTTTAGAAAAATCCAGAGCAAATTTAACTAGAATGTCTTTAATTTCAGGGTCATTATTTTTAGCTAAAAGTCTTGGGCCCTGGCAGGGTGAGTAGGGAATTGAAATAACCAGTTTGGGGTAATAGTTTAGTCCGGATCGTTGATAGGCATCAGCCCATGCCCAGTCGAAAACAAACTCACCGTATGAGTTGTGCTTTTCATAAGCGGGCATTGCGCCAATTAATTCATGCTTATCTGAATGAATTAGAAAATACCTTGGGAACCAGCCAAATTTTTCCAGACACTGGCCTGTTTCAAAAGCATACAGAAATTCGTATTGAATGAAAGGGTTGCTGTCATCAGCTAGAATATTCCATTGGTCTTCAGGAATATCTTTAAGTGATTCAGCTATGCTGAGTTGCATGGTTTTACCTTTTGTAAGCCTGTGCTTACAAATATGACTAACCCCCTGAATAGCCTGTACAGGGGTTAGTCATGATCTTAACAGTGCGTTTGATAAACTAGTCTTCCAGTTCGTCCAGATACTTCTCTGCGTCTAATGCAGCCATGCAACCTGCGCCCGCAGAAGTAACCGCCTGTTTGTAAATTTGATCGGCTACATCACCCGCTGCAAATATACCGGGAATAGATGTCGCTGTTGCATTGCCTTTAGTGCCCGCATTTACGCTAATGTAACCATGGTCCATATCCATTTGGCCTGCAAAAATATCGGTATTGGGCTTATGGCCAATGGCAATAAATACGCCGGCTAAATCAATTTCTTTTGTGCTGTCATCTTTTGTGCTCTTGATGCGGATGCCAGTAACGCCAGTATTGTCGCCTAATACTTCATCCAGTGTGCTGTCCCATGCAATGGTGACATTGCCTGTTTCTGCACGTTCTTTTAAACGATCCGCGAGAATTTTTTCAGAGCGGAACTGATCACGTCTGTGAACAATTGTTACGTGGTCAGCAATATTAGCCAGATATAAGGCTTCTTCAACAGCCGTATTACCACCGCCAATAACTGCAACATTCTGTCCTTTATAGAAGAAACCGTCACAGGTTGCACAGGCAGAAACCCCTTTGCCTTTAAATGCTTCTTCCGAGTCCATGCCTAAATACATTGCGCTGGCACCTGTTGCAATAATTAATGCATCACAGGTATATTCGTGTGAGTCGCCTGTTAACTTAAATGGGGGGGCACTTAGATCGGTGGTGTGTATGTGATCAAAAATAATTTCAGTGCCGAAGCGTTCTGCATGGGCTTTCATTCGCTCCATTAATTCAGGCCCCTGAACACCTTCGTTATCACCAGGCCAGTTATCAACATCGGTGGTGGTGGTTAATTGGCCGCCCATTTCCATACCGGTAACAATAACAGGGTCAAGATTAGCACGAGCAGCATAAACAGCAGCGGAATAGCCAGCAGGGCCGGAGCCCAGAATAAGTAGTTTGCAATGTTTAGTCTCGCTCATGAACATCTCCAGAAAAAGTGAGTTATATAAATTTGTCGGTATTCTAGCAAATCTTTCTTAAGGAATCTTTAGTCATAAGAAAGAAGTCTGGGTCTTTTGAAGTGTAAGTCAAAAACAATCATTTTAGGTTGTAAAAGGCTAAATCGATAGAAATATTTAATATGTTGACCTGCTCTGCAAGGTTGAAGGTCAGTCTGTTTAAAGTGATAATTTGTTAGGCATATCGATATAAGGCTTTTCACTTATGGCTATAATTAACATATGAAGATAGGAATTCCAAAAGAAAGAAAAGTCCTGGAAGGTCGAGTGGCGCTTACCCCTGAAGCCTGTGCAGCATTAACTCGTCAGGGTAATGAAGTGTATATTGAATCAGGCGCCGGAGAGCTTAGCGGATACAGAGATGAAGAATACAGCGCCCGTGGCGTGCTTATTAAATCAAATGCGTCTGAGTTATATGCGTCTGCCTGTTTAATCGTTAAGGTTAAAGAGCCGGTTGAAGATGATCTCCAGCATTTACGTAAAAATCATATTCTATTCTGTTATCTGCATTTAGCGGCCAATCTGTCATTGACTCATCGCCTTTGTGATATTGGATTAACAGCCATTGCTTTTGAAACGGTTACAGATAAGGCAGGGCGATTGCCCTTGCTTAAACCCATGAGTGAAATCGCAGGTACATTATCTGTGCAGATAGGCACACATTTATTACATCAACCCCAGGGTGGTAAGGGGTTAATGCTGGGGGGCTTATCGACAACGGAGCCGGGGCATGTGGTGGTGCTGGGGGCGGGTGTCGCAGGAGGCGCTGCTGCTCGTCAGGCTGCGGCTACAGGTGCCCGGGTTACGCTGATTGATCAGGATGAGTCACGTTTTGCACCACTGACCCGTATGCATAAAAACATAAGTGGCGAATTATCCTCTGAGATCAGTATTGCTAAAGCAGTAAATGAAGCTGATTTACTCATTGGTGCGGTATTATTACCGGGTTTACATGCACCCAGGCTGGTATCTGAATCACAGGTGAAATGCATGCAACCTGGCAGTGTTATTATTGATATTTCTGTAGATCAGGGAGGCTGTATTGAAACTATCAGGCCGACAAACTATAGTGATCCAACTTATTTTAAACACAATGTACTTCATTTTGGAGTAACGAATATGCCGGGAGCGGTACCCAGAACAGCTTCTCAGGCGTTATCAGCGGTGATTTTGCCATATGTGCAGCGCTTATGTGAAGATAACTGGTCGTTAGATAAAAACCTGCAAAACGGTATAAATGTACGCCATGGTGATATTGATAATTTGCTTATTAAACAGGCGTTAAAACAATAAACCACAGTTTAGATCAAGCTGTTATAATCGATGTGATAAAAATATCCCATTAATCGACTCATTAATATCAATTTAACAGTATCAATTTAACAAGGGCTAAAAATATTGGCACAGGCGCGCCGCAAAAAAAATGAAAAACAGCAATCAGGCCTCACTATCCATATCAATCGTGGTTTACGTGAAGCGGCTTTATTTATACTGCTGGCAATCTCATTATTCATATTAACTGCTTTGGTAACCCATAGTATTCAGGACCCTGGTTGGTCTTATTCCGGTCCGTCAACCAGTATTAATAATATGGCGGGTGTTGTGGGTGCCTGGTTTTCTGATGTGCTGTATTTTCTGTTTGGTTATCTGAGTTTTCTATTTCCGGTGATGATCGCCTATAGTGGCTGGTTGGTATTACGAGAGCGCACGAAAGAGGGAGAAATTAATTATCATGTGTTAGGTATCCGCTGGCTTGGTTTTTTCATGACCCTGGCTACAGGTTGTGCATTAACCAGTCTGCACTTTGTTATACCACTGGATACCCTGCCGCTGGATGGTGGCGGTATTCTGGGTCGCTGGATAGGTGATGGCATGGCCGCTGCACTGGGCGTGTTAGGTTCAACATTGATTTTACTGGCCGTTTTTTTAGCCGGAATTACGGTTTTTACCGGTTTATCATGGATCAGCTTGATGGACATAATGGGCGATGCCTTATTGCGAAGTTTTGAATGGTTCCAGTCAAAAATACTGGCATATATAGAAAAGCGGGAAGAGAAGAAAGAAGGTGAAATAGCGCGTGAAACGCGAGAAAAAGCTGTTAAGGCGGATACGATAAAGAAGGAAGCTCGTAAGAAACCTGTACGTATAGAGCCTGTTATTAATAAAGTTGAAGTGAGTGAAAGGCATTCAAGGGAAAGTCAGATCTCTTTATTTGAGGGCACATCCGGTGCTGATACAGAGCTTCCTCCATTACGTTTACTTGATGAAGCTATACGATCGGGTAAGGGTTTGTCAAAGGAGTCATTAGAAGCATTATCCCGACTGGTTGAAATTAAGCTTAAAGATTTTAATATTGAAGTTGAAGTAGCAGCCGTTCATCCTGGCCCGGTTATTACCCGTTTTGAAATGCAGCTGGCTCCTGGTATTAAGGCCAGTAAAATTACCGCACTTTCCAAAGATCTGGCCCGTTCATTATCGGTGCAGTCGGTTCGTGTTGTCGAAGTTATTCCTGGTAAAACGTATGTTGGTTTAGAAATACCAAATGAACATAAGGAAATTGTTTCATTAAGTGAAATTTTAATGTCCAAGGCGTACGATAAGGCTAATTCACCTCTAACTGTAGCATTGGGTAAAGACATTTCGGGGCAGCCTACGGTTGCCGACCTGGGTAAAATGCCCCACTTACTTGTGGCGGGTACTACGGGCTCAGGTAAGTCAGTTGGTATTAATACTATGCTGATCAGTCTTTTATTTAAAAGCACACCTGAAGAAGTGCGCTTGATTCTAATTGATCCCAAAATGTTAGAACTGAATGTATACGATGATATTCCCCATTTATTAACACCCGTTGTCACTGATATGAGTGAAGCAGCAAATGCGTTACGTTGGGCAGTGGGTGAAATGGAGAGTCGTTATAAATTAATGGCGGCTCTGGGTGTTAGAAATATTACCGGTTATAATCGTAAGGTAACAGATGCAATAGAGGCAGGGGAACCACTTAAAGACCCCCTGTTTGTTAAAGATGAACTACTGGGTGGTGATGAGGTTGCGCAGGATTTAAAAGTGTTACCCTTTATCGTTGTTGTTGTCGATGAATTTGCTGATCTGATAATGGTTGTGGGTAAGACAATAGAGCAGTTAATCGCCCGTTTGGCACAAAAAGCAAGAGCATCAGGCATACATTTAATTCTGGCAACCCAGCGGCCTTCAGTGGATGTTATCACTGGCTTAATTAAATCAAATATTCCCAGTCGAATTGCATTTCAGGTTTCATCAAAAGTTGACTCAAGAACCATACTCGATCAAATGGGTGCAGAGCAGCTACTTGGCCATGGCGATATGTTATTTATGAATGCGGGTAGCAGCATTCCTGAGCGTGTTCACGGTGCTTTTGTTGATGATCATGAAGTGCATGCGGTGTGCAAACATGTTCGAAAACAGGCCAAACCTAATTATATAGCTAATTTAATTGAAGATAACAGTGATGTTATCAGGCTGCCTGGTGAAGGGCCTTCACAAACTGAATCAGATGCAGAAAGTGATGTGTTATACGATGAAGCCGTTCAGATCGTTACTGAATCAGGTAAAGCGTCAATTTCATATGTGCAACGTCGATTAAAAATAGGTTATAACCGGGCTGCTCGAATGGTAGAACAAATGGAAGTATCCGGCGTTGTGAGTGCAATGCAATCAAATGGTCAGCGCCAGGTTTTAGCGCCACCACCACCGGAACTTTAAACTCAAATTCTAATCAAAATCATAACAGGCTTGTGGGTGTAGTTCGAAAATGCCTGTAAAAAATTAATATAGGTTTATAAAAGAATGTTAAAAAACTTTTTTTCAATTTGTTTGCTATTGAGTAGTTTTATACTAAATGCAGAAGAAACACCAACACAAATAGTGTTAGAAACATTTCTCGATAATACCCAAACACTTTCTGCGCGTTTTCAGCAAAAGTTAGTCGATAAATACGGTTATTTATTACAGCAATCAGCCGGTAGCTTAAGCATGCAGCGCCCAGGTAAATTTCGTTGGGATTATATATTGCCTTATCCACAGAATATAATATCCAATGGTAGAAAAATCTGGATGTACGACTCAGAACTGGAGCAGGTTAACGTTCGTCCTTATGATCAGGTACTGGCATCATCACCGGTCAATTTGCTGGATAAAAATCAGAAACTGAATATTGAGTTTGTTGTAGCGGTCATGCCTGAAAGTCATGATCAGGTTTGGATCAAGCTTATTCCTAAAGATGCAGATAGTGATTTCAAGGAAATGCAGATCGGTTTACAGAATGGCGCGATTAAAACCATGCGCTTTATCGATAATTTTGAGCAGCAAACAGAAATAGAATTTGAGCAACTGGTGGTTAACCCGGAATTTAAAGTTTCTTATTTTGAATTTGTTGCGCCTGAAGGAACTGACGTTGTCGGTGATTTTTAATAAAATATGTCTGAGCATGATTTTCGCCCTTTAGCTGATAGAATCAGACCCGATAATCTGGATGATTATCTGGGGCAAAGTCATATCCTTGGGAAAGATAAACCACTACGTGTTGCCATCGAAACAGGCAAACTTCATTCAATGGTTTTCTGGGGCCCCCCAGGTACAGGGAAAACTACGCTTGCCCGATTAATATCTAATTATTCTAATGCGCAGTTTTTATCTGTATCGGCGGTGTTATCTGGTGTAAAAGATATACGCGCTGCAATTGATAAAGCACATCAGTTTTATGATGTTTATCAAAAGCCAAGTATTTTATTTGTCGATGAAGTGCATCGCTTTAATAAATCACAGCAGGATGCTTTTTTACCGTTTGTCGAAGATGGAACGGTAAGTTTTATTGGTGCAACAACTGAAAATCCATCATTTGAATTAAATAATGCATTATTGTCTCGTTGTAAAACCTATATTTTAAAATCAATTAAACCTGAAGAAATGACACGCTTATTAAAGCGTGCACTTGAAGATAAAGAGCTAGGTCTAGGCGAGCACAATGTCAATGTTGCGCATGATATATTACAGATCATTGCTGTTCAGGCAGACGGAGATGCTCGACGGGCACTTAATTTTCTTGAAATAGCAGTGGATCTGGCGACACAAGAAAACGGCCAGTTAACGGTTAATGAAAGTATTGTTCATGAAGTTACTTCACAGACATTACGTCGTTTTGATAAAGGGGGTGATTTATTTTATGAGCAAATTTCAGCTATGCATAAGTCGGTACGTGGAAGTAACCCGGATGCAGCGCTTTACTGGATGTGCAGAATGCTTGATGGCGGATGTGATCCAGTTTACCTGGCTCGGCGCATTGTACGTATGGCGTCAGAGGATATAGGCAATGCTGATCCCCGCGGTCTGGAAATATCATTAAATGCCTGGCATACCTATGAGCGTTTGGGTAGCCCTGAAGGTGAACTGGCGCTGGCTCAGGCGGTCAGTTATCTGGCTTGTGCTGCAAAATCCAATGCTGTTTATACTGCTTATAAATCAGCTATGCAACTCGCAAGAGAAAGCGGTTCAATGGATGTGCCTATGCATATTCGAAATGCGCCGACGAGCTTAATGAAAGATATGGGCTATGGTAAAGATTACAGGTATTCCCATGATGAAGAAGGTGCTTTTTCTGCGGGTGAAACTTATTTTCCAGATGAGTTAGGTGAGCAGGAAATCTATCATCCGGTAGAACGTGGATTAGAAATTAAAATTAAAGAGAAGCTGGATTATTTACGTTCTCAGAATAAACGGAATAAGTAGGGGTTTTAGAAATTAATATGAATAAAAAATTAATCCCGACTTTAGGTGTTGCCTCATGCATAGGAGGCCCATCTGGCACTTGTGTTAAAGGTCCTGGTGTATTACAGGCCTCAGCATTTTCCTCAATGCTTTCAGGTTTTGATCTGAAGTGGGAGCCTTTGCTTGAAGTTTCAGATAAAAATAAAAATGCATTAAATATTTTAAAAAAACAAAGCCATGTTATCAGTCAGTTTACACAGAAACAGTTCGAAAAAGAAAAATTATTTTTAGTGCTGGGTGGTGATCACTCAGTTGCAATAGGTACCTGGGCCGGGGTATTGAATCAGTTGCCAGCGAACGCCACTTTTGCCTTGATCTGGGTAGATGCTCATATGGACGCCCATACGCTTGATACATCGCCTTCAGGTAATTTGCATGGAATGCCTGTTTCAGTTTTATTAGGTGAAGCAGGGCATGAGTTGCAATCCTGTTTTCCATCTCAGCAATATATAGATGGTCGTGACTTGTATCTGTTTGGTGTAAGAAGTTATGAAGCAGAAGAGCTGGTGTTATTAAGCAAAAAGAAAGTAAATGTTTTTGATACCACAAGAATAGATAAAGATGGAGGCACTCAAAAAGTCCTTCAACAACTTATTGATACAATATCTCGATGCTATGATTATTATGCCATCAGTCTTGATTTAGATGCAATTGACCCCGCAGATGCACCGGGTGTTGAAACCAGAGAAGAAACAGGCCTAAGTGCTAAAAATTTACTGGCTACATTTAATAATATTAATTTTGGAAATAAATTAATTGGTCTTGAGATAGCCGAATTTGATCCAGAAAATGATAAGCAGGAAAAAACAGAAAAACTGGTGTATGAAATAATTAACTCAATCTGTAAATAGTTAATAAATGTTGTTGTTTTCAAGCTGCTCTGTCGTTAAATGAAGTGTCGTAGTATGTCTTTATTCTGTTTAATAAATTATGTAATAATTGCAGTATGAATCCGTCTCGTCATCTTGGTCCACGCCTTAACTGTTTGTTTGAACTTGTTATGCAGGTACAACTGAATAATGCCTGTTCATATATATGGGACTGTTGTTGCGATCACGGTTATCTGGGAATTAAAATACTGAGTGAAAATCTATGTGAGAAACTGATTTTTGTAGATCAATTACCACATGTTATTCAGCAATTGGCGAATAAGCTTGCTCCTTTTTGTATAGAAAACCATGAATTGATTGCTGCTGATGCGGGTGATTTATGTTTTGACAAAAAACAGTCTCACCTGGTGATACTGGCAGGGATTGGCGGTGAAACCACAGTAGAAATAGTTAATACTATCGAGCATAACCACCCTGATGTGCAGATTGAGTATATTTTTTGTCCCAGTGCTAGTCAGAGCGCATTACGTAAATATCTGGCAGATAAGAAATTTGCATTGATATTTGAAACACTGGTATGTGAAAACAGGCGTTACTATGAAGTGATACATGTGAAACGAAAAGGATTGGAAAGTGGGCTTCCTTGCGTATCACCAAACTGCAATATGTGGGATGAGCATAATGTAGATCATCAGCGATATTTAACTAAAATTAGTGCCCCGCGTGTCTCAAAAAAAAATAAGCGGAAAAAAGTACATTTCGAAAGGGATATTTAAAGACCTGTTTTTATCGTTATTCTGTAATTTAATTTACAGATTTAAGAATAACAAATTTTTTGTTGTTAGCAATCATTTCGCAATTGCCGAATATTTTTTTTAATTTTATATGGTAGCCAAGGTGGCGATTACCAACGATGATTAGTTTGCCTCCTTTCTTTAGTTTTTTTCTTGCATCTTTAAACATTTGCCAGGCGATAAAGTCACCGACTACATGGTTTTGGTGGAAGGGAGGGTTGTTAATAATTAAATCTATGGATTCATTTTCAATGCCCTGTAAACAGTCAGTTACTTTAAAGCTGCAGCGTGATGAGTCTTTCAGAAGTTTTTTAGCGTTCATTCTGGCTGATTCTACAGCCATATAGGATTCATCTACAAAGCTGATATCAGCCAGAGGGTTAAGCTGTGCAGCCACAATACCTAAAATACCATTACCGCAGGCCAGATCAAGTATGTGGCCGTGGTTTGCTAACTGTGGAATATGTTTTAGCATAAAGCGACTACCCAGATCTAATTTTTCACGGGAAAATAGATTGGCGTGATTACTGTATGCTTCATTATTTATATCTAATGTATATTGTGTTGGGTAGGGAGAAGTACCCGGCTTAAGGTTTGCGTCTATTTTACTGAATACAAGTCGGGCTTTTTTTCTTGCCAATGAGGTTGTCGTTGTTCCCAGGATGCGCTCAAATAATTTAACGCTAGATGTATGTATATATTTACTCATAGCAGCAGCAATTATGATGGTGTTATCATTGCAATAGTCACGAATTTTATATAGCTCATCTTCAAGCATTGCCAGGTTTTTCGGTATCTTTATAATAACCAGATCATAGGTGCCACTTAAGGGCTGGAAAGGTGTTTGTAATGTAATCTTTTGATGTGCGATTTTATTAATGTTCGAGTTTTCAATAATAGCCTGATGTGATATGAAAGAATCTGAAACAGTACAGGGCTGGTATTTTTCCAGAGCAATACTCAGGGCGCCAAATGCATCATTTAAAATAAGGATTTTTGAGGTTTTGTTCAGTATTTTCTGTTCCTGAAGATGCAGTAAAATATATTCATCGGCTGCATCCCATGCGCGTAAAGGGTCATCATTTCGAGCAGGGTAACGGTTTAGTGTGAATTTGCCCTGTGGGACTTCAAGTGTATTCATATGATGTAGTTTAAACTGTTGAGAGTGATATTGTATTAATAAATAGCGTTTGCATTAATATTATTTACGATTGTTATTCGTTTTAGCAATGATGAGATTGTATATTTAACAAATTGTAATATAAATTCGATTAAAATATACAGTGCATGAGAGACAGGTTAAACCTTTAAAATTGCTTAATAACCCATATATGTAGTTATGAATGCCAGTTTTCTGTTGAGGTTTCTGGTTTTTATGCTTTAGCTTTAATAAGTTAACGAGGTTGTTGAAATAAAATGTTACGTATTGGTCTGTTTTTGTTAACTAATATTGCTGTGATGGTGATTATTAGTCTGGTATTTAGTCTTTTAGGGCTGGAGTCAACGCTTGCTGAAAATGGGGTTGATTTAAATCTTGAGGCCTTGTTAATTATGTCTGCCGTCATTGGTATGTCGGGGTCATTCATTTCATTAGCAATGTCCAGATGGTCAGCTAAAAAATTAATGGGTGCGGTGGTGATTACACGGCCTGGAGACAGGACTCAAAGCTGGCTATTGCAGACTGTGGAAAAGCAGGCCCAACAATCAGCTATCAAAATGCCAGAAGTTGCCATTTTTGACTCGGCTGATGTTAATGCATTTGCTACAGGCATGAATAAAAATGCGGCTCTGGTGGCTGTAAGTTCAGGTTTATTAGCGAATATGCAGCAAAATGAAGTAGAGGCCGTACTTGCCCATGAAATTAGTCATATTGCTAATGGTGATATGGTTACTCTGGCTTTGGTTCAGGGTATAGTTAATACATTTGTTATCTTTTTTTCTCGCGTTGTTGGTCATGTGGTCGACAGGGTCGTGTTTAAAACGCAAAGGGGTTATGGGCCCGCTTATTACATTACCAGTATTGTGGCACAAATTTTTTTTGGTATATTGGCGAGTTCTATTGTTATGTATTTTTCTCGGCGCCGTGAGTTTCGGGCAGATGCGGGTGCTGCTCATTTAGCAGGAACAGAAAAAATGATTGCTGCATTGCAGCGATTGCAGAATATACATCGTCCTGCTCATATGCCTGATCAACTGGCCGCATTTGGTATTAATGCCAGTGTATCAAACGGTTTACGTAAGCTGTTTATGAGTCATCCTCCATTAGAGGAACGTATTGCTGCATTAAAGGCTTTAAGTTAGTCTCAGGTATGTATAGTATATTTTCGATTTATAGTGGTCTATGAAAATTTAATGTTTTTATACATGCTTATAGAAAGGTCGGGTAAGTAGTCGTTAATAAATAGAAAATGGAATATTTATGTCGCTGGATATTTACACCCATAATGATAAATCAAAATGTGAAGTCTGTGATGCACTATTACCGCATATTGACAGATTGAATTATATTGATATTGGTTATTCGGTTTGTCGTTCACCTGATTGCCGGCGGGTTATGAAAAAAAAGTCGAGCATGAATCATTATATGTTCAGGTCACATCTTGATTTTAATCGAAAGCTTATAATTAAGCAGCGTGAGAGAAGTATTGCAAAAAGAAAACACCTTGATGAAATAAAGCATAAAGAAATGCAGGAGTCGTTTAATATTCAGCAGGCTATTTTTGATGAAAATCTGAAATTATCAGATAATAATACGTTTTTATTAACAATACCTTCAGGTGATTCGGCACAGTTAGTTATTACTGATGAGCGTAGAGAGCGTTATATAACGCATCTGGTTTTTATTGTTGAAGAAGCCTGTACATATAATAATGCTTCTGAGATTGAGCATGATGAACATTACCATGCTTATGATAAGCATTTATATATTGAAAAAAAGTTTGATGCCATGCCTGCACTGAAGGCAATAAGTGATCGATTATGCTGTATGTGTAAAGGTGGCTGTTGTGCATCGGGTAAAGAGCATGCTTACCTGTCTGTTTTTTCTGTTCGACGTTATATGGATGAAAATCCTGACGTTTTACCAGAAGAATTATTAGAAATGTATATTAATAAAATACCTCATGAGTCGGTTATAAATTCATGTATTAATCAAACAGTAACTGGGTGTGCATTAACCAGGGAGTTGCGTTCTGATATTTGTAATGCCTATTATTGCGAATCATTAAAATCGTATCAAAAAAATGTAGAAATTAAAGGTGAGCTATCAGCCGCTATTGTAATACAGCGTTCTTCAACCTATTGGAATCGTTTTGAAATGGGTGTAAGTAATGATATTGTATCAGTTAAAGTGGTAGATGAAGTGCATGAATATGATGTTAGCTGGCGTAAGTAACTTGCTGGTTTTTTATAAGAGTGGTTGTTCTCTTGATGTGGGGTGTTATGAGTAAAATTGTATTAACAGGTTTTTATATTGCCATTAGTTTTTTGCTTTTTTTGGGTAAATCTGGATATGCTGATGAAATTAGTATTGTTGCAACAGATGATTCAGAGATTACAGTTGAAACTTTCCCAGCCAAAGGTGAATATTTAGTTGTCTGGTTGCCACCAGAGTATGGTTTTCGTAAGTCTCATTCTTTATTTTCCCAGTCATTATCTGATTTGGGTGTAGAGGTCTGGCAGGCAGATATAATTTCTTCTTTGTTTATGCTTAGAGGGCCAGGGCCTTTAAGGTTATTGGATGGCCATTATATTGCGGATGTAATTGAGTACGCACACCGGAAAACAGGTAAAAAGATTGTTGTTGTGGGGGATTCTTATGGCGCTTTAGCGGCATTGATTGGTGCCCATCAATGGCAGGAAAAAATAAAGATTAAAGCGAACCTGGTTGGGGCGATTCTTTTTTCACCTTATGCTTACGCCTATATTCCTTCATTGGGGTTGGCGCCTGAATATATGCCTGTAGTGTCTTCTACTAATATTCCTCTTATGATATATCAGGCAAAAAAAAGTGGTGCAATAGGACAGTTCGACCTGTTACTTGAATTATTGAGAAAAAATAATAACCCTGTTTATACTAAATCTATGCCGGATGTGATGAGCCTGTTTCATAAGGAAGAGCCATCCGATTTAATGTTGAAATTAATTAAGTCCTTACCTGGTAATGTTATAAAGATGATAGGTGTTTTAGACAGGCATAAATTACCTGAAGCTGCGATACCTTTAAAGGAGTATAGAGCAAAGGATTCTGGTATTGATATTTATCTTAGAGAGTTTAAAGGTAATAAAACGCCTGCTTCTATAAATTTAACTGATGTGTCTGGCCGTGATTTCCATAAACAAAATTTTAAAAATCAGGTAACCCTGGTTAATTTTTGGGCGACCTGGTGTGCACCCTGTGTAGAGGAAATACCTTCTTTAAATCGTTTGAAAAATAAAATGAAGGGCTTGCCATTTGAGCTGGTTTCAATAAATTACGCAGAAGATAAATCTAAAATTGTTGAATTTATGAATCGAGTGAATGTCGAGTATCCCGTGCTGTTAGATAATAATGGTGATTTTGCAAAAAAATGGAATGTGATTACTTATCCCTCTACTTTTTTAATAGGAATAGATGGCAAGATAAAATACGGTGTTAACGCAGCAATAGAATGGGATAGTCCTGAGCTAGTACATGAAATTGAGTTATTGATGGATAAGTTAAAAAGTGAGTGAGGCTGTGCACTGGATAAGGTTGGCTCAGCAAGGGAAGGGGTGTTCAGGTAAGAAAAAAGATAGCGTGACACTGTCTTTTTAATTGTTATTATAAATTTATTTTAGATAAATATTCAATGATATAAAGGCTACCAACTCCACCAAATGGTAAGGCGACCGCAGAAATTATAGGGTGTTTAGTGATAGGAGCAAAAGGACCAGTTGAAATGTTTTCAATGTCACTTATTATTAATTTTAAGCGTTCTGGTAGTTTTAAGCTGTAATCGGTGCCATGAATATCTTTATCGCTTTTAGGTTTGGTTTCAGTATATATCATATTTTTATAGATTTTATTAAGGTTTTTTAAAGCATAAAAGCGTGCTTTTCTAGCAGATCGTCTAAGTCTGATAGCGCTGCTAAGTGCAACACATGCACCTAGTAAAATAATAAAAGCTAATTGAGGTGGCATGTCCCACCTGTCAAAGTAATTGCTTCTTGAAAGTATCATCAGGGTGAGAATTATAAAAGGCAAAAATATTAATTTATCAACAATTTTTGATCTTTTTACAATAATATCAAGTTTTAGTTTTTCAATGGCTATTTTTTTACTAAGCCCATATTTATCACAATATGCATTTAATATACTATCAGGCCATATAACATTATATTTAGACAGTAATTCTACAAAGCGTAAATTTAACCGAGTGACATCAGAGACTAAAAAAATCAGAAAAACATAGGGTATTAATAAAGAAAATAATATTGTAGAGCTGGCATCGGCACTGATTTTTCCTACAAAAGGTGTTACTGGCATATTGGGAAAAGAGCTTAATATTCCCATTGAAATTATAAGGTATAAAATTGATATTACTGTAACTCTTGACAGGCGCGATAGAGGCTTAGACAGGTATATATATTGATAAAATATATTATCCAGGTTTATTTTATCAAATTTACTGTCTTTCCAGCCCCAGGTGGTAATTAGAATATGCGCAATGAAGCACGGCTTTTTAAGTTTTCTATTCTCTATCGTTTTTTTATTGTAACAATCACAGGTTAAATGCCATTTAAAATAATACAGAATAGTCGATAAGTATTTTTTTATATGATTATTTCCTGTTTCTTTTATTTTTTTTATAAAATATTTTTTTGGTGTAATACGTATCTCATCTGACAATTTATTTTTTTCGATAATATTAAATGCATTTATTTTTAGTGCGATTATTGTATAAATAATAGATACTATGGCGCTTATAGCTGCCGTCATTCTTATTATGTAAGCAGGCCACACACTGGTTCCTGATAGCATGAAGTGAAATTCTGTATTACCAGGTAAGTTATACAGGCTTGCCCAATATAGAACTGAGTATGTGATTATAGAGATAGTAAAAATATATATTCTAGCTGCATTATTAGACTGTAAGAGAAGCAGTATAATCAGACTAACTGATAAAAATATATACAGTGGTTTTATATTTTTATTGTGACTATCTGGGTTGTTGTTATGGGTGTAATCAATAGCGGATTTATTACCAATTTCAAATATTTTTACAGGTGAAATAAGGTCAAAAGAGGATGTGCTTTTATTAGTATTGTTGTTGACTGTTTTTTGTACTGTATTGTACAGAGATGTTTGGTAGCTGTCTCTAAATGCAAGGCCGTGGTATATGTAACCACTGCTTTTCGGATCAGGTGTTAATCCAAAAGCAGATGCAACAATAAGGTTTCTTGTGAATTCGTTTTCTGATTGATGGAGCATTCTTGCGTCGAGATCAGTTGTAAAAAATAATACATCAGGGAAATGGGCTCTTAATGCCTGAAGAATTAATAATTTATCATATGTATCGCTACCAACTATACCTATTGCTCTAACTGTTCCTATGTTGTTTTTTGACTCAGATAGTTTTTTTATCTGTTTGGCCAGTCTCCTTAAGTAATCAAACTGGTTGGCGCCGGCAGATCTTCTTAATGTTTTTTTATCTTTATCTTTTTCATAATTATTTTTTGATGAAATAAAATTTCCATTATTTTTTGAAATTTCTCCATCCAGCCCGCGTAAATAGTTAAAGCTATATAACCAGTCAAAATTTTCTGTCAGTTTGCTCTTTTTTGTTTTATGGTTTAACTCATCTTTACATGCCTGCTGGTTAGTTTCGGGCTTTTTTTGGCATATTTGATGTATTATTTTTTCCCTGAATAATCTTTCGAAGTTTCTTGAGTAGGTTGTGTCCCACTCTCCAATCAGGGCAATATAATCATTTTTATTGTTTGTGTTAAGTTTAGATAGTGAATAGTCTGTGCATTCGGTGTTACCAATACGACTTATTTTTTGATTTTCATTGGTAACATACTCTTTTTTATGGAATGGATTAACACCTCTTCTGAGCATTTCACAAAGTAAGCTGTCTACAAGAAGTGAGTCTGTTGAAATTGTGCGATGAAAGCCTGGAAAGTTCAGATTGCTATATTCATTATTGTCGCTTAATGTGCTTTTGTTGATTATTCGTGTTATTGCTTTGTTGTCTAATGTGGCTCTGGGGGAAAATATTCTTATTTTATTCTGGTCACCGTATTTCTCTTTTACAGGTGAACAATTATCATTCATTTTATTGCATTTCTGGTTTAAGTTTTTGTACATTTTTACCAGTGTTGTTGAGCTGGCGGGGCCAATAACATCAAATTTTAAGGATATGTTTTCTTTGTTTTTAACTGTATTGTTGTTAGTTATTAGCAGTTTGTTGTTGTTCATGTTCTGTGTTAGAGAGTCTTGTATTTTTGATAACATGTCTAATGGTTTGTTTTTTGATATTATTTCATCATCTAACCATAGTACTAGAATATTTTTAGAAAAACGGGAGTCACTCCAGTTTTCCCCTGTGCTTGAAAGGTTAAAGTACTCGTAGGGTATAACGGCAGGCCAGTCGCAATAGCTGGAGTGTCTGGAGGAAGCGTTTGACAGGTTGGGTTTTATGCACGGTTTTGAAAAGTCGATATAGCCTATATGTTCAGAATCAACAGGGTTGTACCCAGTACTCATGATACCTGTTGTGAGTGCATAGCGACTCCTGATGCGAAGTTCTTTATCTTCAGCGTAAGGGCCACCAGTGACCATGACCGCAATTACATGTAAGTCATAGTGCTTTTTATTACTTTGTGTTTCTGATTTAATGTTCTGTAATATATTGCAGTGTAAGTCATTGAAATCATGGGTTGATGTAATTAAAGAGGTGTTTTTGTCTTCTTTAATAGCTGTAATATTTATCTTGTCTTTGTTTTTTATGATTTCATTATTAACAATGTAGCATTCTGTATGATTGTGATTTTCATTATTAATATTTTCTGAATTGTTACTGTGATTTATATCTTTATGCAGTTGAACTGCTTCAAATGGATCTTGCCATAATCTGGCGCGTACGCTTTCAGTGTTTGTTGTTAAGTTATTTGAAACATCAGGACGAGTTGTTTGAAAAGGATTTTCTGTATATATGAATACTCCGAGGGCGAGTAATATAACGGCAGCGCCTGGGAATGGAAACTGCCCTGTAGCTTTATTGTCACTCATGCAACATATCCTTTTTCATCATTTTGTTAAATTATATTTTCACCGATGTGAATAAGTGTATGCTTATTCGTTTTCCGAACATGTAATTTAACGGTTTTTCCACGGATAGACATGTTGGAATGGTGTATGAATAGTATGTAAAAGAATAACTAATTTCAAGAGTAATATGACCAATGTCTGATTTTAAGTGCTGTTAGAATTTATTGTCAGAGTTTTATTTTATTGGTTTATTATGGATCAGGGTTCGTATATATATTATTGAAATAATTATGTTGTTTATAGATAAGTCAGGTTACCAGCCCTGTTTTTTTCGATAAATGGTCGATGGGCTAACATCTAACAGAGCTGCTGCTTTAGGAATGTTACCGTCACAGAGAGTAATGGCTCGTTCTATGGTTTCACGCTCTACATCTGCTAGTGGTCTTATTGTCTGTTTTTCCTGATCCGGCGCAGGTATAGTGGGTTGTTCTATCATTTCTATCTCGGCTTGCTCTGTTGAGGGCTGTGTTGTCGGAGATTGTGGTGGTGCTTCAGGTATGTTTTGTGAGTTATTAAGTGGCGGGGGAAGGTGGGCCTGCGTAACACGCTTATCGTTGTGTAATACAGTGATATTTCGAATGACATTTTGTAACTGACGTACATTTCCAGGCCAGTTATAATTGTTTAAGGTGCTTTCTGCTTCGTTGGTAAATCCGCTGAATAATCTGTTTTCTTCTTTTGCATACGTAATGAGAAATTGTTGGGCGATTTCCATTATATCATTACCGCGCTCTCTTAAGGGAGGTAGGTGTAGTGGTACGACATGCAAACGATAATATAAATCTTCTCTAAGTTTACCCGTTGTTACCGCTTCTAAAGGATCACGGTTTGTGGCGCAGATGAAACGGATGTCGACACTTTCCTGTTTATTACCACCTACTTTCTGAAAACTACTGGATTGAATGAATCTTAATAGCTTTGTCTGCAATTCCATATCCATCTCACCTATTTCATCAAGAAATAAAGTGCCGCCATCAGCTAATGTTGCAGCGCCTTTTCGTTCACTGGAAGCCCCGGTAAATGCACCTTTGACATGTCCAAATATTTCGCTTTCCATTAGGTCATGGGGGATTGCGCCGCAGTTTAGTGCAATGAATTTTTTATCTGAACGAGGCCCCTGTCTGTGAATCGCTTCTGCACATACCTCTTTTCCTGTTCCGCTTTCGCCGGTTATGAAAACGGTTGCTTTACTGGTGGCAGCAGCATCGATAATTCGATAAACAGCCTGCATGGGCAGGCAGGAACCGATAAAGCCATGGTAGCTTTTACGTTTAAATGTTACCTGGTAGTCATCGACCAGGTGGCGTAGTCGTGTTTGATTAAGTTGATTTTTTATTGTTGTTCTTAAGCGGTTAGCGCTGAAAGGTTTTTCTAAAAAGTCATTTGCTCCTATTTGCATTACTTCTACTGCGATATCAACTGAACTGTTGCCGGTGATAATAATTATAGAGCAGGGAAATTTCTCTTTTTTTATCCAGTGTAATATATCCTGTCCATCCATATCAGGTAGTTTAAGATCAAGTAAAATGAGTTCAGGCGGGTTTGAGGCAATGAACTGTTTTGCTTTTTCACCTGTGTCCACGTGTTCAAGATCGATTAATTCATCTTTGAGGTATTGTTGATAAAGCAGTGCCTGAGGTGCGGCATCTTCAACGAGAAGTACGCTGGGTTTATCACTCATTATTAAATCCTTTGTTAACACGAAGTGTCAGTAGGCGAAAAGATTCATCTGCAATACTAAGTAATGTAGCAGTTTGTTGTAGAGCTTGCTGATGATTTCCTTCCTGACAGAGGTGTTCAATAGCTCGTGATTGCCGGTGTAACTTTTCATTTCCATGTGCTGCTGCACTACTACCCAGTGTATGTGATTCAAATTCCAGGGTTCTTATATCTTTTTCTTCAAAGGCCCGTTTTATTAATTGACTGCGTTTTTTTGCATCAACAATGTAGAGTGTTAATAGCTCAGGCACAATTTCTGCATCAGTGTCGTGTATAAGCTGTTGTAGTACCTGTTCATCTACATATTCGTACTGCTCATCTTTGCTAATATCGCTAGCAGGTGCTTCATTTTGATTTATGGGAGCCGTCATTTCAGGGTTTTTATTAATTTTTTTATTTGTCCAGCTAGCAATACAGTGCAGGGTTGCTTTTTTATCAATGGGTTTGCTCAGGTAATCATCCATACCTGCCTGAATAAAGCGTTCTCGATCACCAGATAAAGCATGGGCGGTCAGGGCAACAATTGCCAGCTTACCTTTTTCACCGGGAAGTTTGCGTATTTCACGGGTAGCCGTCATACCATCCATTTCAGGCATGGAAATATCCATTAGTATAATGTCATAGGGCAGGCTACGAATGGCCTCAACGGCTTCACGGCCATTAGCGACTATATCAACTTGCAGGCCCGCATATTCAAGGATATTTTTAATCACCATCTGGTTAGCCGGATTGTCTTCAGCGAGCAGGATACGCGTATTACTGTCGGGAATTAATTGTGGTTCGTCTATGGAAAATCGGTCGCTGCATTCTTCCTCAGTGGCTGTTTTAAGCTCGATAGCAAAAACAAAATTACTGCCTTTTCCAAGTTCGCTACAACACTCTATATTGCCATCCATTAATGTAACAAGACGTTTACATATGGCAAGTCCGAGGCCAGTGCCTTCATGGTTTCTTGAATGGCTCTGATCTGCCATTGTAAATTCTTCAAACAGGGAATACTGAAGGTCTTCGGGGATGCCAATCCCCGTATCCTGTACGGAACAACTAAGAATAAAGGTTTCTTCATTAGCGGTTAGTTTGTCATAATTAAGTGTAGTGGCTGAAGCGCTGATTGTAATAGTGCCATTTGGGGTAAACTTAATTGCATTGTTAATCAGGTTAATTAATATCTGGCGGAGTCTATCCGGGTCACCTTTAACATAACGCGGCAGGTCGGGTACAGGTTCAAGGCGTAGAATGAGCGCCAGGCCTTTTCGGTCAGCCTGATGTCGGAGTAATTCAGCGCTATGTGTCAGTAGGCGGTGCAGGTCAAAGCCACTTTGTTCCAGTTGTAATTTATCGGCCTCCATTTTTGAGAAATCAAGAATGTCATTGATAATGGTTAACAGTAATTCACCTGAGTCACGTCCTGTGCGTACCAATTGCTTCTGGTGTTTATCCAGAGCAGTGTCTCTGAGTAATCCAAGTATACCCAGTACGGCATTCATGGGTGTGCGAATTTCATGGCTCATAGCCGCTAAAAATCCAGATTTTGCTCGACTCGCACTTAAGGCCTCATTGTGTGCTTCGATTAATTCTTCACGTGTCTGTAATAATTCTTTTTCACGTTGATAACGTTGTAACATCATCTCTGATAGTTCGCTGGCTGATGAGGCCAGTAGTTCCAGTTCACGACTGGCGGATATAGAGAGTCGTAACGGTAATTGTTGCTGGCTTTCAGATATAGAATTAAGGTAACGAATAATAATGCGAATAGGCCGAATAGTTAGCCAGTGGATCAATATTACAATAAGCGCTGTTAGCGTTAAAAGAATAGATATAACAAAAATCTGTACACGGGTTACCTGGTTATTAATCTGTTTTTTTATAGGCCTTATGTCCATTTGCATAATAATGGAACCAAAATTTTCATTTTCAAAAATAATACTATGACTATAAGTGCGCAGCATGTTATCAGGTGTAATATCATTCTGGCTTTGTTGAACCATTCTTTTTCCCTGCTCATTTTCTATAATAAGGCTATGTATTTGCGGGGACTGCTTTAATGTTTGTGTTGCTATAGTGTTGAGTAATGGTATGTCTTCGGTGATTACAGCATCAATTGCTGTGGCTGATAATAATGAAAGAGAGCTAATGTTTTTTTCTTTTGCACGGTTAAATTCAAAATCACTCACGATGTGAAAAGTCAGGTAGGCAGTTAACAGGCTTACTAAAATTAATACTACAGATAATGATAATGTTACCTGTAGTAAAAGAGGCCATCGTGAGTGCAATATTTTTTTTGATTTACGCATATGAAATATTATCTGTTATTACTTAATGTCTCATCTGGTTTGAAAAAATCATTGTTATTTAACATTGATTTTCGAATGACAGCATAGTCACTGTCCTGTGCGCTTAGAAAGCCCTGCTTCTTTAATGGTTTCAGAGCATTTTTATCAGTTATAGAAAGTAGCGCCCCCTTTAGTGCCAACATATTCTCGTGGCTCATTTTAGAGCTTGCGATCCAGGGCTTGGTTACATTTGGAAAACGTGTAAGTTCACGGATTTTTACGCCTTTTTTTACGAGCTTTTTGAATGTTCCTTCTTTCAGGGCGCCCGCATCAAACTGGCCTGTACCCACAGCATAGCCGACCCTGTCATGTCTTTTAAGGTATTTATAATTGCTCAGGTTGTTTGCATGAACGCCTTCAGTTGATAGCAGGTGCTGAGAGAGGTATCGACCAATGGTAGAGCGTTGATTGCCAAATGCAAAGGAATGCCCTTTTAATTCCTTGATTGACTGGAAGGGACTGTTTTCCTGAACACAAATAATGCCATAAAATATTTTTCTACCCTTTTTACTTTCCATAGCAAGTAATTTTAAATCAGGGTTTAATTTTTTGCTGGTAATATAAGATGCTGGGCCCATACGAGCAAAATCAACATTACCCTTAACAAGATCTTCTATCCCCTGATCATAGGTTCTAGCCACCTGGAGGCTGATACTTACAGGTTGCTTCAGTTTTATACTTAAGTTATTTTCGAGTGTGTCGAGCAAAGGACGGAACATCTTGACCATTGTTGTGGGTTTATCGGATGTATATACACCAAATTTTAACTTTATTTCAGACTGGGCTGCTGTCGTCATAAGGCTGAATAGTAGTAATGAGGTAATAATTAATTTCATATCGTAATCTCCTTGTTTGAATCAGTTTGCTTCAAACCTGGTGTTTAAGTTTTATTTATTTTCTAGCTTAATTTTTTGAGGTTAATAGCTGGTGTACCTTTTCCCCCAGTTTTTGCAATGAAAATGGTTTGGTTAGATAAGCATCAGCACCAAGATTAAAGGCATCTTCAATATTGCCTATTTTATTTTTGCCTGTGAGCATAATAATAGGTATATTTTGCGTATTGCTTTTCAATTTGAGTTGATCAAGCACTTCTGGTCCCTGTATGTCTGGCATCACCCAGTCAAGAATAATGAGATCAGGATTCTCGACATCAGCAGATACAAGACCACTTTCACCATTTTTTGCTTCAACAACAGTTAAACCCTCATGTTTTTCAAGACGAAATTTTATTTGTCGTCGTAGGCTCGCATCATCATCAATGATCAGTACCCTGGGTGTATTGAAAAACATACAATATCCTTAAGTTGAAAAAAAATTCAGGTTTTATATATTGTCAGCAATGAATATGCCACTTTTGAATTGGGGAGTAATAAGGCTTTGTAGAGGCATATAATCGGGATGCTTTAATATATAAAATCTCAGCATAATATTCTGCTCTGTTAATAGCTTAATAGCTCACAGTGTATTTTTAATATGCTTCGCATTTTGCAAATAATCTGTTGTTATAACTTAATATGTAGTCTCTTTATAGATAAAACACAAGGCAGGGTGTATGGCCTGGTTCTTGCTTCAAGGTATGTAAGCGATTAATGAGTGCATAAATTGTCCGTTTATAAGCGGAAGGAGAATCCCATGTTACCCATTCAG
Organism: Gammaproteobacteria bacterium; assembly: GCA_016744065.1. Classification (GTDB taxonomy): domain Bacteria; phylum Pseudomonadota; class Gammaproteobacteria; order SZUA-229; family SZUA-229; genus SZUA-229. The sequence goes on along the minus strand of JADGFA010000010.1, from coordinate 31,281 downwards.
GATATATCGAAATACTTATCAGATGCCAGGATACTTTTAATAGATGATTCCAGTACTTTTCAACGTTTAACTGTCGCCTTATTAAGGAAAATTGGAGTTGCTTCTGTCACCATTGCATCGAGCCTTGAACAAGGCATGTTATTAATGCACTACAACAGAAAACAATCATCTGTTACGCCTGAGTTTGACCTGGTTTTAATGGATATTAACCTGCCCGACGGTAATGGTATTGAGGGTTGTAAGTTTATTTCTGGTCATGCAGCTACTTATAATATACCAGTGGTAGTGATATCCGGGTTAAATAGTGTGGGTATTATTAGTGAGGCATTTAAAGCAGGGGCCAGTGAGTATCTGCATAAACCTCTGGTAGCTGATCTACTCAGAGTGCGCCTCGGTGCAATACTTAAGTCAAGGTTTTTGGAGATGAAGAGCTCTCAATTCGAATTTGAGCCTGTTTGCTTAAATATTGATAAATAGTTCGTTGTTTTAATATTGTTTATTCTTTGGATTCACACAGAAAAAAAATATATTCGACTAGACTTACAATAGTGTTTTTTCCTAATTGAGATGAGAGAGATGAAGTCGTCCTGAATGGCAGCGGTATTATGAAGCAGTATCGTAAAATATCAGTTTGTTGTAAGGGGCCCTTATTTGGCTGTTTGTTAGCACTATTTAATGCATATAGTGCGTTTGTTGGGGCCAGAAGTCTTTTTCAACAAGCGATAAGGGCTTTGTCTTTATGTTTTGTCGAATGGGCACGCCTCTCTAGTATATGCAGGCCCTATATAAGGTTTCAGGTTGAGCAGTTGAAAAACTGGAATCTATTGCAATTTGTTTTCAGGCCAATGGTGTGGAAATGACTTGTATTATAAACCCATCATCCATGAACATTTCTACAGATATTCGTTTTGCTTTTAATCCAGGTGACAAGTGAATAAATTTCATCAGAAGAAAAAGAGGTATGGTTCACTCAGAAATGGGTTGATTCTATCTTATTTATTAATAGGTCTTATGCCTGTTATTATTGTGTCGTGGCTTGAGTATCAACAGGCGGGGGTAAGTCTGAAATCCTCTGCAATCGATAAACTCATGCACTCCTCCAGCCTGAGTGCTAAATTTATTGAAAACTGGTTTTTTTATCGATTTACAGATTTAAATAGCCAGGCTGAATCTCAAAATAATTTGATTTTATTAGAAGAATTATCTGACGGTTTTTATAAAAGTAAAAAAAGTTTATCGGATTATATAAAAAGTGACGACTGGATAAAACGTATAAAAGAAAATAGAAATGATCTGGCTTTATTTAGCCGTCGTTATAGTTATGTATATGATCTGGTGCTGATTGATAATGATGGGAATATATTGTACAGCGTGGAACAGGAATCTGATCTGGGTAGCAATTTATTTACAGGCACATATTCCAGTACCAAATTTTCACAGGCTGTAAAATATACACTGGAAACAGGCGAAGATGCTTTTTCAGGTATTGAGCGTTATCAGCCCTCGAATAACCTGTTAACCGCTTTTATAACATCGCCTATATTAAATAGTTCAGGTGAAAAATCAGGTGTCTTTGCAATACAGATAAAACTTGATGTTATATTTGATAATTTATCAGATGTATCGGATGTATTAGGTGTATCAGGTGTATTAGATGTATTAGGTTTATCAGGAGGGAAAAAAGTTTCAGATGAATTTGATGTAAGTGTTTTACATCAATACTTAATAACGAATGAAGGAGAATTAAGAAGCTCTATGTATGGTGGTAGCATGGATATGGTGCTTAATCACAATGTTGAAGCTGAAAATAATGAAGAAGAGGATTTTAATCCGCATGAGTATATCGGGAAAAATAATAAAAAGCTAATAGGTGTTCGTAAGCCAATTAAAATAAAAAATATTAACTGGATTTTAGTTAGTGAAGTTGAGTCAGAAAAAGCTTTTTCTTCTATTAATGAACTGGCAAAAATGCAAGTAATCAGCGTGTTTATCAGTCTCATAGTCATTGTTTTAATGGCATATTATAAGTCGTATAGTATCCTTCGTCCTATATATGCTCTTGTTAAGGTGAGTAATAAAGTTGCATCAGGCCAGACTGATGAAATCGTTGATATTAAATCAAATAATGAATTAGGTAAACTTGCTGATGCTTTTAATTATATGTTGAAAGTTCGCCGTGAGCATGAAAAAAAATTAGAGTTAAGTAAAGATAAAATAGTTAAAGCACTGAAAGATTTAAATCAACAAAAATTTGCACTTGATCAGCATTCCATCGTTGCCATTACAGATGTAAAAGGGACAATTACTTTTGTAAATGATCTATTTGAAAATATTTCTGGTTATACAAGAGATGAGCTTATAGGACAAAACCATCGTTTACTTAAGTCGGGTAAACACGATAAAGCATTTTTTAAGGATATGTATAATCAATTGACAAATGGGGACGTTTTTCATTCAGAAATTTGTAATAAAGCAAAAAGTGGTGATTTCTATTGGGTTGACACGACCATTGTTCCATATATGAACGAGCAGGGTAAGCCTGAAAGTTATATTGCTATTCGTACCGATATTACAAACCAGAAACAGACTGAACTGGCGCTTATAGAGTCAATTAAAAAAGCAGAGCAGGCTGTTGTAGCCAAAAGTGAATTTCTTGCCAGTATGAGTCATGAAATTCGTACGCCTATGAATGGTGTGCTTGGTATGTTGAGCTTATTATTAAATACAAGGCTTGATAGTGATCAGTTGCATCGGGTGAAAGTTGCCCAGTCTAGTGGTCAGGCATTACTGACATTAATAAATGATATTTTAGACTTTTCTAAAATTGAAGCAAATAAATTAGATCTTGAAATTATTGATTTTAATATCCGTGGTATGTTAGGTGAGTTTGCCGAGTCTATGGCTTACACTGCACAGTCAAAAGGGTTAGAGCTTGTTCTGGATGTAACAAAAGTAGAGCAGTCAATGGTAAGAGGTGACCCTAGTCGTTTAAGGCAGGTGTTAACTAACCTGGTTGGTAATGCGGTTAAATTTACATCTACTGGAGAAATAGTTGTCCAGGTGGAAATACGGGAAAATGGTGATGAGCAGTTAACAGTAGAGTTTAATATAAGCGATACAGGTATAGGAATACCAGAAGACAAGTTACCTGCTTTGTTTGATTCATTTAGTCAGGTCGATGCGTCAACAACCCGTAAGTATGGAGGAACAGGCCTGGGCCTGGCTATCGCTAGAAAATTATGTATTTTGATGGGAGGTGATATTAGCGCCAAGAGTGTAAAGGGTAAAGGTAGTACTTTTACGTTTTATATTCAATTAGAAAAAAGCAGCCAGTCAAAACGGGTTATTCCAAAAATTGATATAAATAAGTTAAGTTTATTAATAGTGGATGATAATGTTACAAACTGTGAGGTTTTGAGGGGGCAGTTAGAGCACTGGGGAGCAACGGTTGTTGAGGCACATAGCGCTAAGCAGGCTTTACAGATATGTAATGAAAAAATAGATAATAATGGAAAGAATGTTTTTGATATTGCATTTCTTGATATGCAAATGCCAGAGATGGATGGCGAAGCATTAGGTGAAATATTTATTTCAGATAAACGTTTTAGTGACATGAAGCTGGTCATGATGACCTCAATGGGCTTTCAGGACGATGTAAATAGATTTAAAAATATAGGTTTCAGTGCTTATTTTCCCAAACCCGCCACTACTTCAGATTTGTTTAATGCATTGGCCGTTGTTATTGCTGATGGATCAACTTTGCAGAATGACAGGCCTCTGGTTACCCATGAGTACTTGCAAACATTTACACATGATGATGAAAAAGAAAAAACAAATTATCACTGGCCAGAAAATACACGCATATTACTAGTGGAAGATAACCATGTAAATCAACTGGTGGCACAGGGTATATTAGCTGATTTTGGTCTGGCTGTTGATGTGGCGAATAATGGTCTGGAGGCATTACAAAGTTTAAATGCATTTTATGAAACGGATATGTACAGCCTGATTCTTATGGATTGCCAGATGCCAGAAATGGATGGTTATGAAACAACCCGTGAAATTCGCAAAGGAGAGTGTGGTGAAAATTATCAGGATATACCTATTTTTGCCATGACAGCCAATGCAATGCAGGGTGACAGGGAAAAATGTCTGGATGCGGGTATGAGTGATTATTTATCTAAACCAATTGATCCCAAAAAATTATTAAAAAAATTAGGCGAAGCTTTATCTTTAGAAATAAATGAAACTCAAAATGTTCCTGTTTCTGAAGAGGGTAATGATGAGTCTAATGAAGTTGTAATTTGGGATAAAGAAGATACATTAGAACGATTATTAAATAATAAAGAGTTATTTATAACCGTTATTGAGGTTTTTATAGAGGAAGTACCTGAACGTATAAATGAGTTAAAGGAAGCGGTTGATTCGGGTGACTGTGATCTGTCATCTAAAATTGTACACGGCCTTAAAGGTGTGGCGGCAAATGTGAGTGCCCTTCAGTTATGCGGGATAGCGACTGAGCTGGAAGCATGTGCAAGGCGCAATGAACTGGAAAAAATTAAATTACTGTTGCCTGAGCTGCAAAAAGCAGGCGCAACGGTATTAGAGGTTTTTAAAAATGACCTTGCTAATAATGCTTGAATAAAATAACTCACTTTAATCCTCTATATAATTGATTTTTAAGCTTAAAGCTAAAAATATATTTTTTGAGAATAATAGGTTACACTGTGGCGACTTAGAATGTGGTTTAAATAACATCGGGGAGCAACTTACTTATGATTAAATTTTCTCAAATTATTTTATTAATTAGCATTGCCATTTTAGCTATTAGCTGTAGTGATGATGTAGATCCTTCCACACTTAATCCAGTTCAAAAGGCACTCTATAATCCTGAGCGACCTGATGCTGACAGGGAGCAGGATGAAACGCGCATGGGAGAGAGTGTGCTAACTATAGCTGCTGTAAAACCAGGCATGGTAGTGGCTGATCTGGATGGTGGTAGTGGATATTATAGTGAATTATTTAATGCGCTTGTTGGTGATACGGGAAAAGTTTATCTTCAGAATGGGCAACGTTTTGTCGCTGGGCACAGTGATAAACTGGAAACACGCTTAGAAGCGGGGCGTTTATCAAATACAATACGTATTGATAGTGGTTATCGCGACCTGAAGTTACCCGAAAATATTGATCTGATTTTTATATCTCTGGCATTTCATGATGTATATGTATCGCAAAATAAAGATGAATGGAATGCGGATGTCCCCAGTTATGTATCGCAAATACATAAAGCGCTTAAGGAAGGTGGTAGATTGATGATTATTGATCATTCTGCGGCTAAAGAGACAGGCTCAGACTCGGCAAATAAATTACACCGTATAGACGAGGCATTTACCAGAAATGTATTCGAATCTGCTGGTTTTAGTGTTACAGCATCAAGTGATGTGCTTAGAAATGCTACTGATGACCCATCTGTTAGTATCTGGAATGATGAAGTAAAAGGTAAAACGGATAAGTTTATTTTAGTCTTCACTAAGTTATCTGAATAGTGTTGCTGTAGTAGTAAAGACTTTTTATTAATTAACAGCACCTTATCTGCTGAGAATGTATTCTGTATATATTTTAGCTGTTAGCTTTATATGGAACTCATTCAACCTGCACTGGCGTAGCGCATATTAAATTAATAGCCTGATTTAATATGCGCTACAAATAACCTGACAAATTCTTTTCTACAGTTTAAAGAAGAGAATGTATGGTCGGCGTCAGGGACTTCGTATAATTTAAGCTGTTTTGATTTAAGCATTGAATTAACAATTATTTTGGATTCACTCATTAATAGTTGTTTTCCAGGGTCCTTTGATGCAATAAAAAAGCTAATTTTAGTATTCTTATCTACATATTTTTTAAGATCTTTAGTCAGTCGGCTGCCATTGTAAAGGTTAAGTTGTTCAGCGAGTGCTCGTAGATTTGATATGGTCATTTTTTTTATTTTTTTGAAAATAAAATCTAATAAATAAATTAAATCGACTTTCCCAGAAAATAATTTTTTCCATTTTTCAAGACTAAACAGGCTTTCACTGTATTGCTGTGCATCTCTTTCAATCTGGTAGTTGGGCGTTCTTTTTTTATTAGCAAAATTATCACTATAAAATCGAAGTGGGTTTATGATGATGGTTTCTTTAATGTTATAAGAAGAGGGCAGATCCAGTGATGAATGAAATGCATTGTGTGCGCCAGAGCACAGGCCGGAAATTATAAATTGGCTGAAACCGTATTGTTTTTTAGCATATTCAATCATTAAGGCAATATCTTTCATGGCATGTTCAGAGTAAGGGGCGTTTTCATTCGCCGGCTTGCCTAAAACACTGTCGCCTAAATTACTTAAATCAAACCTTAATGCAGGGTAGCCCTCTAAAGCGAGTGAGCGAGCTAGTTGAACATAGAGTCTGTTTGGGCCTACATGGTGAACAGATCCTGAATTGGTAAGAATAATAAGCGGTTTAGTTGGTGGTTTTTCCCTGAAGTTTGATGGATAGCTTATAATACCCATGAATTTGTTTTCTGCTTCATAACAAATTTCTTCTATTAATCTGGAGTCGGGCTTAGATGTGATCTGGCTGCAACTATGTGTATTGTATTTAGATATTATTTTTTTCTGTTCTGTGTTTTCATTTAGCCAGCTAATTATTTTGTTAATAGTTGAATCTGGAATAACAGTAAATTGAGGTTCTTCCATCATTTCGAGATAGCCAGTCATCGGATGATGTTCTATATTATTTATATTACTGCTTTCAATAGCGTTTAGTAATTTTTCATTTTTCTTCAGATCATTGCGTTCGATAATGAGAATGTTGTCATTTACAAGGTATTGTTGTTTTAATAAGTTTATTTTTTTAAGTTCATCAGCCGTTTCTTCAGTAACGATGAAGCCGCCACTGTCAATGATGCCTTTATTATCGTCGCTATTAGCAGAGTGAGAGGCCAGTTTTTCAAGGGCTATCATCTCTCTAACATAGGCTCTACCTTTAATGCAGGGGGCCCACAATACCAGCTTATCAACTGATGTTTTTTCGCAAAAGCTGGCAGCCAGCGTTGCACCTAGTCGTAAGCCAATCAGGCAAATTTTAGTTACACCGGTTTTTTCTTTTAATGTGTTTATTGCGGACTCTATGTTTTCTAAAAATGTTTCTATGCGTTTTTCTTCAAATAAATCAGAAAAAGAGTCTCCTGTGCCATGATAATCAAAGCGGATATTGGCAAAACCGGCTGTTGCAAGATTGTTACTTAAATGGCGTATGGTACGGTGTGTGTGTGAGTATTCATAACCAAGAGGATTACAGATAACGATCCCCGTTTCTGAAATGCTCTGGCTTTCAGGCAGGTGTAACCAGCTGAAAACAGGAGCACTGTCTTTATTTAGCCAGCAGGGGTGCTGTCTGGATATGGAGTCAACCTGTCTGTGTTTATTGTCAGCTGTAAAAAGGACTTCGTTTGTATCAGTCATGTAATTTAATCTTAATTGAATGGTTCAGGTTTATAGCATCTAACTGCCCCCTGAATTTTTTATCGTCTGGCTCTATCTGTTTTAATATAATATTTTTTTCAACATCAGGTGTTAAATGAAAATAGTTATCGTCTGGTTGATAGTTTTTGACTGAAATTTTCATATACTGTAAAAAATTATCACTGATAATTTTTAAGGATATACTCTGCTTATCTATGATTGTTGCTATAGCTGATATTTCGATGTTCTCAACGGGTTTTATATTTTGATCTTCTAAAAAAAGAAAAGTTTCATGGACTATTTCTTTATCTTCATTCTTTAGCTGACAAATCACAATATCAAACTGGGGTTGTCCAAATTTATAAGCGTAGCCCGTATCATAAAAGCGCCCGAGTATTTTATCGACACTGTGTTTTTGTTTGCTATTTGCAGCTAGTTTAATTTTTTCTGAGGCTTGAGCGACCATAATGTGATTATCTTTTAATAAAATAACCTTAATGCTGCCGTTTAATTCTGCGTTCATTTCATTAATAATACTAACAGCTGCGCCATCAAGTCCTTCATTGGTAAGAATAACGGATTGTGATGCCCAGTTTTGCTTTAACTGGTAATAAGCTGCTTTGGGGGCGTTACTGCTATCAATCAGGCCAAAGCCTGCACTCGGCCAGAAGTCCCTGTTAAACCAGATTAAGCCACCGTTACACTGACTGTTTGTGCTGCGCCATTGCTGAAAAACCTGTGAAATAACTTCACCGGTGACGACCCGTGATAATTCAATATATTTTTCTACGTTCTGGCGGCGTAATTTAACAGCATCAAGTTTAAATATTTCTTCAAGGTAGAAGTCTCGAATAGCATCAAAGTCCCAGCCTGCTCCCAGGTCTCTTGGTACGCGTGATGTCCATTCATTGTGGTAAGGATAAAGTGTATTTTTGCCTGTGCATTCCTCAATGGTTTTGTCTTCAGGTATATGGGGCAGGCCCATACCTTCAGAAGCAAAACGCACGCGATATTTATCCATATCACCTATTGGGTGCATATAGGCACCAATCCCCCAATAATGGGTGACGCCTTCTGACAAATGAAAAGGTAGTGTGCCTCCGGTAGGTGAAGACGCTAAGTAGGGTATGCCAGGGTGTTGGTTTTTACAGCTTTCAGCTATATAGTCCTGGAAGAAAGAGTTGCTCCAGTTTTCTTCGGCGACACCATACATCGCTGCCTGAGCTTCAATATCTGTATTCCCACAATATGTAGTAATGCATATATGTTTATTCAGTCGGTTTAACTGGTGTGTAACTTCGGCCTGAACATTGTTGAGAAAATCATTGTCTTCAACGGGGTAATCCATGCTGGCAAACATAAAGTCCTGCCATACCATAATGCCTAGCTCATCACAGATCTGATAGAAGTCATCGCTTTCATATACCATTGTGCCGCCGACGCGAAGCATATTTAAACCGGCATTACGTAACAGAGTTAAATGTTTTTTCAGGTCATGGTAATCTGCATTTAGTGAGAGGTAATCACTCACTGTCCAGCAGGTTCCTCGGCAGAAAATTAACTGGTTATTGATTAAGAGTGCACTTTCATTTTCAGTAAATCTGAACTCACTGGATTTAAAACCTATTTTTCTGCTGTCAATAATGATTTGTTGCTGGTCTGTTGTAATAATAATTTCTGATGTATAGAGGTTTGGTTTGCCGTGAGTATGTGGCATCCATGCCTGTAGTGATTTAAGTGCCAGTTTGCAGCTAAGTGTATAGGTGTTTTTGTTTTTAGAAATTGTTACAGGGTATGAAACCTGATTGATTTTAATCTCTGCTTTGTTGAGTTTTATTTCGGGGCTCAGATTTTCTAATGTAGCAGAGAGTTCTAGTTGGGGTATGTTATTTATTAACTGTGTATTAATGAAAACATCTTCAATATCGAAACTACTGGAAGTTTCAATGTATATGTTTTTCCATGGCCCGACCGCCTTAATGGGAGGCGTCCATACGGAAACATGGCCTAAAACGGTTGAGCGAATCCAGCGCATTTGCTGGTTTTCAACTAATTTTGTTTTCCATTTTGGCCGAGGTCTTTTTTCTTTAAGGTTTTGTGTAATAGAGCGAAAAACCAGTGTGAGTGTATTTGATGTTGTCAGGAGGTGGTTAATTTCAATGCTGTATGCACGAAACATATTGTTACATTTTAATATTTTTTCACCGTTTAACCAGACCTCACATAAGGTGGCAAGGCCTTCAAAGTAAAGGCGAATTTTTTGATCTGATTTTATTTTTGGTGAATTAAACTGGCAGTGATACCACCAGTCGTAATCATCATAATCAATATTCGGAGCCCAGCATTGTGGTGCTGTGCCATTAACTGACATGGCGACAGTTCCTGGTACAGTTGCTTCAGTCGTATTTTCAGTGTTCAGGTCAAAATCAGCAGGGCTATCATAATGATCAGGCGCTGAGCGAAAAAGAGACCAGTTTTTATCTAACAGGTCTTTGTCTGGTGTGTTCTGTTGCTGGATTAACGCTTCGTTCATTTTTTTTTGTCATATTGGAGGTGTTAATTTCTATTATCAATTTATATTAAATTTTATTCGTCACCTCCAGGTGTTGAATAAAATTTAACTTACCTGTTTACTGTAGTTAAAGGCAGTTATTTAATTACAGGTATTTTTGTTTAAGGTTTTGCATCGCGTCAGACCATAATTCAGCCATTGTATCGACTGTTGATAAATCCAGTGATTTTCCTCGGCTAATAACACGAGCTAACTGAAACTGATAAATTTTTGCAGTTTCTGATATTTGTTTAAAACAGGTGGATGCAGGTAGCAGATCATGTTCACCGTTTTTCATTAACCATTCCATATAATTGCTGGCAAGTTCAAAGCAGGCACCAAACTGACGTAAGGTCGCAAATGAATATTTATGAAACATTTCAAGATCTTCCTGTTTTAACCATTCAAGATCTTGTTCCAGTTGTTTTTTGAAGCTAATGAACGGGTTTTCAGGTGGTAGCATCTGCAATTGTTTTTTTAATATATGTAATGAGGTTTTAACAATTGACGATGAGTCAGCAGGTTGGTTATTGCGTAATTTGGCAATTTCAACATAGGGTTCAAGAATTGAAGGGTCGTCCTGATTTAATCTGAAAACCTGATCAAAATCTTCATCTTGCAGATGGTAATAACCCTGAGCATGAAAATAACCCAGATGCTTATTTTTAATGTCAATGTCATTAATGGCAACAGTCGTTTTTACATGAGCCATTTTGTAGGCTGTGCCCGCTGTATCCGGTAGATACATTGAATCCAGCTCAACTAGAACGGGTCTACCCATAATGACCTGCTCTTCAATGTGCTGAATAAGCGGTTTCCAGACAGCCAGTTCCTGAACTTCTATACCGTATAGCTGGTAAATATCAGAAAGCTGAAACTTGAAGAAAGTCCATTGATCACCTTCAAAATCTATCCCCAGTGAAAAAGGCATGGCTGCAACAGGTTCATGGCCTAAAGCATTTAATAGCTCAATCCATACATCGACATAACAGTTCGTTTCAGCCCAGTCTCTTTCCTGTGTATGAATCAGATGTTGCTGATAACTCTCAGCATTAAGATCTAATATCTGGTGCATTATTGCTCCAGGGTATTTTGCGGCTCAGGAGCTATAGACATAATTTAATGCTCTTCCTTGTGCATAAGTAATAAAGTGGCGTTGTGCATCATAATTCGGTCGTTATTGACCATTAAAGAGGCACCATAAGCATCTCTTATGTGGCGGCACAGGCTCAGATCAGAGTCATTACGGTAGCTGGATATCCCGCAGATTAGCATTGCCTTACCCACAATATCAATAAAGAACTGGGAGCTGTTTATTTTCAGATTGTTGATACGGATTGAAAAGCCAAAATTAGTAAAAGCATCAGCATCGGCTGTTTCAAGCATGCCAGAGTAGTGTTCAATTGCCACTGTAATATTATTACGCATACTGCTTAATACACAATCAAGCTCACCCAGCCGGATAGATGAAATAGGCGGCATATTAGGGTTCTTTCGCATTGCATTTTTAACGAAAATACGGGCATTATTTACCGCATCAGCACAAATACCTGACCATAATGAGGCCCAGGTAATATGAGCATATGGGTGCATCGTCTGGCTAAGGATATCAGTGAAGGGGACAGGGTTAATCTGTTCTGTTGAGCCTTTCGCAGTGACAACGAAGCCTGCACTACAGGTGCCCCTGAAACCCAGGGTATCCCAGCCTGAAATGGCTTCCAGAGTGTACTGGTCTTTGCTTAGCAAGATGCCGACCTGATCGCTTTTAGGCGCATCCATATTACGCCTGGCAGTTAGCATTAAGTCATCTGCGGCCTCGCCATAAGAGATAACGGGTGCTTTTTTGGTGATTTCAAATTCACCATTATTTTCTTCAACAGCACAGAAGCTTGAAAGTAAATCACCACCGGTACCAATTTCAGTGGTCGCTGATGCAATAAGGCGCTGTTCAGAAACCAGTTTATCGACATATGTTTTGAAGAAATCGACTTCCATGCAATGGTGGACAATGCAGGCAACCTGAATTTTGTGCATAGCATAAATCATCGCAGTAGAGCCACAATAGTGACCCAGGGCTTCGCAAATGATACTAATTTGTTCAACATTAAGCCCCATGCCACCGAATTTGGTAGGTACATAGGCGCTCATTAATTTGAGTGATTTAATGGCTTCGAAGCTTTCATGTGGAAAGCGAGCGTTTTCATCGACTTCTGCGGCATATCTTGCAATGGTCTCCTTTCCAATAGCGTGTACATTTTTCAGTAATTCTGTGAATTCTTTATTTTCTGCGGTGTTATTAGGCACTATTATTCCCTTTGGTCTATGTGATGAAATAGCCAGGTAAGCTGCATGCTGTACCTGATTTATGAGTAGACTAAATACTCATTAATTAATCCTGTAAATCTTCAATTGTTTCTGTAATTGAGTCAATACTGCCAAATGTTTTTCTGCTCAATACAGAATCTGGAAATTCAAGATCAAATTCATCTTCAAGTGCCAGCATTAAGCCGACTGTGGCGAGAGAGGTCAGGCCTGCCTGATACAGGTCGCTGTCATTTTTAAGGTTATCTACGGATTCTGTTAAACGACCGTGGGAAGAAAGAATCTCCCTTACTTTTTCTGTGCTCACAAATATTCCTTCTGTTATATCTATATGTAAAACATGGAAATTATAGTTTAACAGCTGTGTAAATCATAGTTTTGTTTGTTTATAATACATTTCTAATATGGCCTGATCATGATTGTTCTGCTTTTTCCATATTAAGCAGGGCTGTTAGCGGAGAGGGGCTATAGATTGGATAACATTTTGGAAAGCACTTCTTTTAACTGTTCAAGTGATAAAGTACCCATTAAAAAGGCCATATAACCTGTAATTTCGCTGGCACTTAATGTGAGATCAATACGAATAAATAATGCAGTGTCATTTTTCTTTTCTGAAACATTTAACAGGTCTACTGGCCTGGATAATTCAAATACGGGCAGCTTTGTTTCAAACTCACCATTCATGGCTTCGGCAAAGGAGGCTATACAGGCGTTTAAAACAATATTACCTATTTCAGAAAGGGCCTCTTGCTGGAGTTCGCCAACTATTTCATCGGGTAAATCCTGTCCGAGCATCTGACGAACAATATCCAGACTATTATCCTCAGGAAACAATAGCATGGACTGTGCTGAAAATGGGCCGTCCAGTTGCAGGGATACACTGCAAATCGTTGTGTCTGAACCTAGCCTGGTCGCCAGTTCTTCTACAGATAGAAATTCAATATGAGGGACGGATAATTCTATTTCCTGTTTTACCATGGTGCTAAGTGAAGCAGCTGCTTTCCCTACGCCTAAGTTGAACATTTCTGTGAGCATATCCAGCTCAAGTTCAGTGAGTGTGATTTCATTAGGCATTAAAGTGCTCCAGCATAGTGTTAATACAGGTCTCATTAATGGGCTTATTTACGCATTTTGCACCAATTTGTTCTGCTTTTTCGTGTGTTGCCTGCTGAATATTTGCTGTGAGTAATGTGAATTTTGCATCGGGTCGTTTTTCTCGCATTTGAGTAATAAACTCAATACCGTCCATATTGGGCATATTGTAATCCACAGAGAAGTAATTAATATCCTTTCCTTCTGCAAGTTCTAATGCTTCCTGGCCGTCGCCAGCTTCTAAAATATTTATGTCAGGAATTTTGTCCACTATTATGGCTTTAATCATCATTCTAGAAACTTTGCTGTCATCAATAATCATGAGTGTTTTATTATCGGACATTTTTATTCACCTTGAGTCTGGTATTTTAGCAGAGCTGTTTTAGCCCGTGTGTATTCATTAATCGTAATATCGATTGCATTTTTTATTTTTGATCTATCAACCTGATTGCGACACATACTTTCAAGTGTTGATGAATATTGAGACATGGCTTCAGCACCTACATTCATGCTGCTGGATTTCATGCTGTGAGCAAAATGTTCAAGTTTAGATATATCATCCTTTTCAAATAAACACATTATGTCGTTTATCATTTCATCAGTTTGTTTAATGTATGCTGGAATTAATTCTTTAAATATAGGACCGATGTCTTCCTTCATATTAGATAATATTTTGTAATTAATTGAGGTGTCCGGGGTGCATTCAACTTTATTATCAGTTGAAGTACCGTTTATTAATTCTTTATTTTTTTCTGAGGAGGGTAACCATTTAGATAAAATATCAGTGAGTTGTTGGCGGTTAAATGGTTTGGCAAGGTAATCACTCATACCTGCCTGGATGCATTTATCCTTATCAGTAGACAGGGCATTTGCTGTTATTGCGATTACGGGTGTGTCTTTGTCTGTTTCTCTTATTTTTTGAGTGGCTTTAAAGCCATCCATAACAGGCATCTGGCAATCCATAAGAATAATGTCATATTGATTGTGTGCATATTTTTCCAGGGCTTCCTCGCCGTTGTTTGCAACATCAATTTTTAAGTCAAATCCAGCCATTAAACCCAGTGCTACCTTCTGATTAATGACCATGTCTTCAACTAATAATAAGTTACCATGCAAGTTAGTTGTGCTTTTCTTGGTTTCAAGTTCATCTTCAATTATTGAGTGTCGGGTTAAAAGCCTTTCATTTGTATCCTTGTTAAGGTGCATGCCTAAAACACGGGTTAGTGTTTTATAAAGTAAATCACTTAAAATGGGCTTGGTAAGATAAGCTGAAAAACCAATTTTATTGTATTTGCTTGCATCACCAAAACTTGTTGCTGATGTTAGTAGCACCATAGGAACTGATTTTAGTGTGTCGTGGTTAACAATGTTGCTTCCCAGCTTGTCGCCGCTTAATGTTGGCATCATGTTATCGATAATGACAGCCTGATACGCACTGCCAGATTGTTGTGCAGAAAGCATAAGCGGTATAACTTCATGTGGGTCGAGTGTTTCTTCGACCTGCATATTTAATTTAGTTAATTGCCCTTTTAGTATTTTTAGATTAATTGGATTATTATCCGTTATAAGTATTTTTATATTATCTAAATTAACTTTTTCGATTTTTTCAGGAGGAGAGCTTTCCTGCAAGTTTAATTCAAACCAGAATTTTGAGCCTTTTCCCAGTTCGCTTTCTACATTTAAGCTGCCATTCATAAGTTCAATTAGTTGTTTGCTAATGGCCAGGCCCAGCCCGGTTCCACCATATATTCGGCTGGTTGAATTATCTGCCTGAGTAAAGGATTCAAATATTGTTTCCTGTTGCTCATCACTAAGCCCGATGCCCGTGTCTGTTACTTCTATGTAAATGTTATTGTCTTTATCGTTCTGGTATTTTACTTCGACTATAACCTGACCTGTATCAGTGAATTTGATGGCATTGCCTATCAGGTTAAGCATTATCTGGCGAATTCGCCCAGCATCACCTATCACATGTTCAGGGCAGTCTGTGTGAAAATAAAATATCAGTTCAATGTTTTTTTCTTCAGCTTTAAATAGTAATAAACGTGTGACATCATAAATAGTGTGCTCAAGATTGAATGGGTATAGTTCAAGATTTAATTTGCCAGATTCTATTTTAGAGTATTCAAGGATGTCATTGATTATCTCTAATAATGCAATGCCTGAATTAGATATGGTTTTAACGATATCTTTTTGCTGGGAATTTAATTGAGTGTCCTGTAATAGCTCAACCATGCCTAAAACACCATTCATGGGTGTTCTTATTTCATGGCTCATTGTCGCAAGAAAATTACTTTTTGTCTTGACGGCCATTTGAGCTTCATTTTTTGCATTTATTAATTCATTTTCATTTTTTAGTCTTTTTGTATCATCTCTGATAATGGCAGAGTATTTTATTTTTTTAGAAATAGTCATTTCACTAACGGATAAATCCATTGGAAAAGTTGAGCCATCTTTTTTTAGCCCTGATACATGTCGGAGTTTGCCAATTACCTTTTTTTCACCTGTTCTCTTGTATTCTGATAAATAGTTATCATGTTCATCGTGGTAGGGGGAGGGCATTAATACTTTAATGTTTTTACCCAGTATTTCCAGTTTAGAGTAACCAAATAAACTGCAGGCTGAATTATTTATGTTTTCAATGATGCCTTCACTATTAATTGAAATTAAACCGTCAACTAATGAGTTCATCATTGTTCTGTTACGAACTTCGCTGGCTTCAAGTGATAATTGTGCTTTTTTCCTGAATTTTGCCTGTGAGTCTGCATCTTTAAATGCCGCAAATACACTAATGCATAAACCAGATAATACACATAGGTAGCTTAGTTTTTTAAATAAGTGGGCAATATCAAATTGTGTATCGAATAAACTGTTTGAATAGGGCATAACAACTAACTGAGCTACAAGATTAACTATAATTGCCAGTATTAACCAGTGAGAAAAATCATTGCTGCGCCAGTCGCCGAGGTTTAAAAAACCAATTAGAGCCAGGGAGAAGAATATTGCCGGAATGAATTCTTCAGGCCTGTAAAAAAATGGCCCTTCAAAGTATCCGCTAGGCAGTGGTACAAATGCAAAAAATAAAAAGCTGCACAGGGTAGTCAAAAGAATAAAGCTATATACAACTTTAGGTGAAATTTTATGTAATGCTTTGTCCTCTGATTCCCATTTCAAAATAAAATAAAGTAGAAGCACAATAATTGATAAAAATAAACGAGAAGCTAGCCAGCTCCAGGGTATTAAGGAGGATAAATTGGAGGGTAAATAAGCTTTAAACCAGATAGAGCTTACAATGGCATGGTAGCCATCAAGCAGGCTTACGCCTATGAACCCCGCCCCAAGTACTAGAAACTCAGTGCCCCCCCGACTATAAAAACGAACCAGAGCAAGCGTACCAACGAACAGGGCGAGTACCGTTGCGAGCATCTCCATTAGTGTATGTAGTTGGGCTGTGCCCTGCCAGTTGGAGCCACTTAGTAAAATAGAGCAAATAGTAAGCGCTATAGCAACCGTCAGATATGTTTGTGATCGTTTGTGTCGTAAATACATAAGTAATGAGGGGTAAATTTTGTACTTGTTTGTAGAGCATAGGACATAATTCTGCTTCAGGTGCTGATTTATATGAAAATTATGATAATAATTAGTTTGTAAAAGTGGATGGAATAAAAAATAAGTTATTTATACTGCTCAGGATATATTTTATATGATCAGGGAAAAGAGCAGGGAGAAGGGAAGGGTTTAAAGTTATGCTATAAGCACAAATAAGCCCCTCATTAAGGAAGTTTATTTGTGCTTATGATTTTAAAATCCTCCGTGTACCATTAAACCAAGATAGTTGCCATCAATCGTGCCAACGGCAGGGAAGCCATTGATGCTGCTTGCATCATAATCCAGGTTAACTGCCCGAATACCCCACCAGCCATTTTTTGACAGTCGCCAGTCTATTTCTACAACTGTGCCAATGGCATCATCAAATTCAATTTTATCGAAGGGGTCTGAGTATGACGGTGCAAATACATTGACTATACCCACTCCAAGTCTGATTTTGTCATCAAAAACATAAAAGGGTATTATTTCAAAGAATACTCTTTCAAAATCGGCTGTGCCATTGTCTGCATGTAACGTATCAAAGTGATAGCCAAATGAACCCTGGATCTGAAAGTGTGGGTCTGCAAATTTATATACACTGCCTATAGACAGGTAAATCAATCCCCCTGCTTTTAATGATGTGCTTCCTGAGGAGCTAGTTGCTTTTATCAGGGTATCACCACCTGATGTGAGTCCGATTGAATACATCATATCAAAACCCGTTTCAGCTTTAACTGAAAAAGATAATATTAGAAGTAAACTAAAAAGTGCTTTCTGCGCCTTTACCATACTGAAGTTTCCCTGAGATTTAAGCGTGTTAATTTTTGGCTGGGGAGCGTAGCTGATATTTTTTAATTTCATATCAGAAAAGTGCTACTTATAATGTAGGGGGATTCCTACGTGCTGGTTTTGTAAGGTGCCGGGAATAGCCGAGAGTGGTCAGAAGCAGGAGCTGCCAGTAAAGCAGGGTTAGTCGTATTCGATTCCCAGCACGTCATGGCTTTCTTCAAGAATATAATCGAGAAATGTTCGTGCAACTAATGAAAGCTTTCTACCTTTCAGGTGGACCGCATACCACCTTCGTTTTAAAGGAAAGCCTTCTACGTCAAGTATTGTTAGTTTGTTAACCTCGAGTTCGAGCTGAACGCTGTGAATGGATAATGCTGCTATGCCTAGCCCGGCCATAACGGCCTGTTTAAGTGCTTCGCTGCTGCCTAATTCCATATAAGGTTCAATATCAAGGCCGTGCTGTTTTAAAAGCTGGTCAAAAACGGAGCGTGTGCCCGAGCCAATTTCTCTATTAATAAACCGTTGATTGACTAATTCCTCAATAGGGATATTTTTTTTATTTGCTAATGGATGGTTGGCCGGGGCAATGATACCAATGATATTGTTTAAAAATGGGTAGGCTTCAAGGTATTCGTCTTCTGGAACCTGCCCCATAACCACAAAATCGTCATCGTTATTCATTAGCCGGTCAAGAATGCGTGCGCGATTGGTAAATTTTAATTTGGGCTCTACTTCTGGGTATTGTTGCAAAAATGAGCCTAATAGTTTTGGTAAAAAATACTTTGCAGTAGTAACCACAGAAACCTGAAGGTTACCTTTTACTGTGCCTTCCAGCTCTTCAATTGAATTTTTTAAAGCCTCAACCCTGCTAAGGATATCTACGCTGGCAGCATACATTTCCTTACCCGCAGCAGTCGGAAATGTCTTCTTTCCTACCTGCTCAAGCAGGGGTAAACCGGCCTGTTCTTCAAGGCGTTTTATTTGAATAGAAACAGCAGGTTGAGTGAGAAACAGCTCTTTTGCTGCGCCTGTGTAACTGGATAAGCGTGTAACAGCTTCAAATAGCTTTAGTTGTTGTAATGTCAGGTGCATATTTTTAGTCATAAACAAAAGTAAATGTAATTTATAACAAAAACTAATTTTTTTAAATAGTTATTTACGTCTATATTTCAATCCTGCCTTTTTACATCATCTGTGGTGATCGTTTGATAGGTAAGAATATTTAATTTTAAGAGTTTGAGTATTTCTTAAAATTTTCCGAAAAGAAACTGTTGAGGAAAACAACATGGCAAAGACTTACAATGCGGGTGTTAAAGAATACCGCGAAACGTATTGGACACCAGAATACTCTGTTAAAGAAACAGATATTCTGGCTTGTTTCAAAATCACTCCACAGGACGGCGTTCCACGTGAAGAAGTAGCTGCGGCAGTAGCTGCAGAGTCTTCAACGGGTACCTGGACGACAGTTTGGACCGACCTGTTAACTGACCTTGATTATTATAAAGGACGTTGCTACGCAATTGAAGACGTACCAGGTGATGATACTTGTTTTTACGCTTTCGTTGCTTACCCAATTGATTTATTCGAAGAAGGTTCTGTTGTAAACATCCTTACTTCTTTAGTGGGTAATGTATTTGGTTTCAAAGCACTGCGTGCACTTCGTTTAGAAGACATCCGTTTCCCAATTGCTTATGTTATGACCTGTAATGGGCCACCACAGGGTATTCAGGTTGAACGTGATTTATTGAATAAATACGGTCGTCCTCTTCTGGGTTGTACTATCAAGCCCAAGTTAGGCCTGTCTGCTAAGAACTACGGTCGTGCTTGTTACGAAGGTTTACGCGGTGGCTTAGATTTCACTAAAGATGACGAAAACGTTAACTCACAGCCATTCATGCGCTGGAGACATCGTTTTGATTTCGTTATGGAAGCTATCCATAAAGCAGAAGCTGAAACAGGTGAGCGTAAGGGTCACTACCTGAACGTTACAGCGCCTACTTCAGATGAAATGATGAAGCGTGCTGAATATGCAAAAGAAATCGGTGCACCTATCATCATGCACGATTACCTGACAGGCGGTTTATCTGCAAATACTCAACTGGCTCAATGGTGCCAGGATAACGGTATGCTGTTACACATTCACCGTGCAATGCACGCTGTATTAGATCGTAACCCGCACCACGGTATTCACTTCCGCGTATTAACTAAAGTATTACGACTGTCTGGTGGTGATCACCTTCACTCAGGTACCGTTGTTGGTAAACTGGAAGGCGATCGTGATGCGACTTTGGGCTGGATCGACATTATGCGTGATTCATATATCAAAGAAGATCGCTCTCGCGGTATCTTCTTCGATCAGGACTGGGGTTCAATGCCTGGCGTTATTCCAGTTGCTTCTGGTGGTATTCACGTATGGCATATGCCTGCATTAGTTAGCATTTTTGGTGATGACTCTTGCTTACAGTTCGGTGGCGGCACATTAGGTCACCCATGGGGTAATGCTGCAGGCGCTGCTGCTAACCGTGTTGCGGTTGAAGCTTGTGTTGAAGCACGTAACTCAGGCGTTGAGCTTGAGAAAGAAGGTAAGGACATCCTTACTAAAGCGGCTGCACATAGCCCAGAGCTTAAGATTGCTATGGAAACCTGGAAAGAGATCAAATTTGAATTTGATACGGTAGACAAGATCGACGTAGCACATAAATAAGCGGCATCTTTTGCCATAATACAGTGTTAGTTACTGTTGCTCATTTGTTTACGTATTTACATATGCCAGGCAAATGAACAACGGCAACGGCCCTGTCTCACGGCAAAATACGTGCTTATTTAAATTAACTAATTTTTTGGAGTAAATCACATGAGTGATGTACAAGATTATGAATCAAGCTTAGGCGATGCTGCTATAAGCCGTAAATATGAAACTTTTTCTTACCTGCCAACGTTGAGTAAAGAATCTACTCGTGCGCAGATTCAATATATCGTTGATAAAGGCTGGAACCCGGGTATTGAACACACAGAGCCAGCACATGCGATGAGCAACTACTGGTATATGTGGAAACTGCCTTTATTTGGTGAAACGGATGTAGACGTTATTCTTGCAGAAATCGAAGCCTGTCATAAAGCCCATCCGGACAACCATGTTCGCTTGTTAGGTTTTGACAATTTTGCACAGTCTGCAGGTGCTGCAATGGTTATTCACCGTGGAGTTTCTGTTTAAGGAAACACGGCTTTAATCGTTAAAGTGTAGTAAAAAGAGCCTCTGCCGGACACTTTCTGTCAGGGGCTTTTTTCATTTATAATGGTCGGCCTTAGTTAACAACATTAAAGAGTTTTATATGGCACGTCCTGATAAGTATGTTGGTATTCAAAATGAAGTTCATGGTGGTATGACCACCATTGGAAAAATTATTCGTGATGCCTGGGTGTTTGGATTAATCGAAGAATCTGAAACCTGTGAAGGCTGGAATTTTGCTGGTGTTGATGCGTTATTAGATAAAGTCAACAAGGAGTGGGACAAATATGGCTGCCTCGTAAGTAACCTGCCGCCAGAATTATTTGAAAAGCACCAGAGAATACATAACAAAGCAATAGAAGATGCCCGTGCAGCTGGATGGTGCGGAGAAATAGAAACGGATGATGAAAAATAGTTACTAATTTAGTAAGCAATATTAACTACTAATTTTTTGCCGTACTGCAAAATCGTCGACAATAAAATTTTAAATAAAGTTATTTGAATAAGAGAGAGTGGTCCATGTCAGTTACTGAAATCGTTGTCGATAAAGAACAGTATTTAATTAAAGATGAACCCTACTATGAACCCGTTGGTAATGAAATAGCGCTATATGAATCGGCTTACGATGTGCGTATGCCCATGATGATTAAAGGGCCAACCGGTTGTGGCAAGTCACGCTTTGTTGAACATATGGCATGGAAGTTAGGTAAGCCATTAATTACAGTTGCCTGTAATGAAGATATGACGGCTTCTGATCTGGTCGGTCGTTTTCTGCTCGATAAAGATGGTACAAAATGGCAGGATGGTCCCCTGACTACGGCAGCTCGTATGGGTGCGATTTGTTACCTGGATGAAATTGTAGAAGCACGCCAGGATACGACTGTTGTTATTCACCCATTAACGGATCACCGCCGTAGTTTACCGTTGGATAAAAAAGGTGAACTTATTCAGGCACACCCGGATTTTCAGTTGGTTATATCTTATAACCCGGGTTACCAGAGTTTGATGAAAGATTTAAAACAATCGACCAAACAACGCTTTGGTGGAATGGATTTTGATTATCCGGAAGAGCAGACAGAAATAAATATCGTTTCGAAAGAATCCGGCGTTGATGCGCAAACTGCCGAAAAACTGGTTCATATTGCACATCGCGCACGTAATCTGAAAGGTCATGGTTTAGATGAAGGTATTTCTACACGTTTACTGGTTTATTCAGGCCAGCTTATCGCCAAAGGCGTAACACCCTTAGATGCCTGTAGCATGACGATGGTGACACCTTTAACGGATGACCCGGATATGCGTGATACATTAAATGCAGCAGTTGAAACATTTTTTGGCTAAACCTGAACAGATGTTCCTCCTTGAAATAAGGGGGAATGAGGGAATATAAACAAACATTATCGAATTCAATGCTTAATTGAATAATATGTTTATCGGTATTCTCCCATCCCCTCTTTTTCTGAGAGGAGGGTTCATAGTGTTCTAATAGTGATAGAAGCAAAATATGTCGATGAAACTCGAAGATTACCAAGATATACTCGAAGATGTTGCGCCGGAAATTCGTGATGTTATGGAAGCGACCTTTCAGGAAGCCTCTCGTGTCATGTCCCCAACCGGGTTGCAGGAGTATATGGACGGAGCCAAAACCTTATCTAACCTGGGCCGTGGTCCAGGTGTGGTGATTTCCTATCTACAGGAAATGCCTCTTGTGGCAAAAGAATGTGGTGAAGATGTTATTAGTGACTGTTTAACCGCTGCTATGAAGCTGTCGTCTATGACGTCAGGTGAAGTGGTGGCATTACTCTTTGCTAGTATGCCCACAGCGGCCCGGAACCTGGGTGATGCGGAGCTTTTTCGTGGTTACTTAACACTTATTCATCAACTGGCATCTACGGCTTCACGTGGTGTTCGGCCTATGCTTAATCATATTGATGAGCTGTTGTCTAAATTAACCTTAAGTGGTTTACGTCGCTGGGCTAATTTTGGCGCACAGGCATATCGCCGAGATTTTAATAACCTCACGTCTTATTTTAATCTTGAGTCGGCGGACAGTCGTGCTGTTTTGCAAAAAGAACGCCGTGGTATTTTATTTATAAAAACCCAACGGAAATTAAATTTTTACTTACGTGCCCTGTGGGGCCGAGATTTTTTCCTGCGCCCAACTGGCGCTGACTTTGCAGATTTTCGCCCTTTTATCGAACACCGTATTTTGCATTTACCCGATGCATTAGATGACTGTGGTGAGGTTCCTGGCCTGGAGCTTTATCGAGCCACGGCTGCACACATGGCAGCGCACATGGCGTACTCCACGTCTTCAATTTCTGCTGAGGGATTAAGCCCGGCGCAGATGTTTTTTATTGGCCTGGTTGAAGATGCACGAATTGAATATAAAGCGACTAATGAATTTCCAGGTTTAAAGAAACTCTGGCTTGCATTAATGAATGTGCCCAGGGCTGAAGATGAAAAAGTAGAACATCCGAGTATGTTATTGCTGGAAAATTTTGCAAAAATGCTACTGAGTAAAAGCGTAAGCTCAGATGATGCAGGGCTTAATGCACTGGCAGAAAAATTTCATAATGAAATTGAAGAAAATAAAGACAATAATAATTTTTGCTGGCATCTTGGTCTGGATGTTTTCAATTTATTTTCCTCACGCAAAGAAGTACCCAGTTTAAGAATACTTGAACGAATTAATATTCCTTATCGTGATGATAATCGGTATGTGTGGGAGTTTGAAGAGTTCGATATGGATGTGGAATTTGAATATGTACCTGCCAGTCAACGCCAGGTAAGGCGTCAGGTTAGTGTAGTCGAAATGGCTAATGAAGTTGATTGTGAATTAGCCGGTGATGATGCACAGGAAATCTGGACCTGCTCAACTAATATGCGGCCTTACGAAGATGACTTAACCGATGGCCAGCTTAGTTTCAATGATATGTGGGGTAAAGAGCCGGTTTCAGATCCGCACCATTATCAGGAATGGGATTATCAGATTCAATTACACCGTCCAGACTGGGCAACCGTATATGAACGTAGACAACCCCGTGGCCATATAGAAGATATTCAGGCGATTGTTGATGAGTATCGTCCAGTTGCACATCGTATAAAACAAATTATTGATTTGTTAACACCGGAAGGTGTGCAGCGAGTGCGTAACATGGAAGATGGTGATGAAGTGGATATTAATGCGGCGATTGATGCAATGATTGCTATTCGCATGGGAGAGCAGCCCAATACTCGTATTACCATGCGCAATGTATTAAAAACGCGGGATTTATCTGTGGTGTTATTACTGGATTTATCCGAATCTACCAATGAGCCAATGAACGGTTCAGAAAAAACGGTTTTACAGCTAACCCGTGAAGCGGCTACATTAGTTGCAACTGCAATCGAAGGTATTGGTGATCCATTTGCTATTCATGGTTTTGCTTCCGATGGTCGCCATGATGTGCAGTATTATCGATTTAAAGATTTTAACCAGCATTTCGATGATGACTCCAAGTCCCGTCTTGCAGGTATGAAAGGAGGGCTCTCTACACGCATGGGTGCAGCCCTGCGTCATGCGGGACAGCACCTGCTGAAACAGCAGGAAAAACGTAAACTGGTGTTAATGGTGACTGACGGTGAGCCTGCTGATATTGATGAGCGAGATCCGCAGCATCTACGTCATGATACGAAAAAAGCAGTGGAAGAGCTTTATAGTACGGGCGTACTTACTTATTGCCTGACACTAGATCCGAATGCGGATGATTATGTAAAACGTATTTTCGGTGCCAATAATTATACGATTATTGATAACGTTGAAAAATTGCCAGAGCAGTTACCCACTTTGTTTGCAAGCTTAACAGCGTAATGTTTAAAACTTTAAGGACAGCTTATGCCATTGGTTAATATGCGCGATATGCTTTACCACGCATATGAAAATAATTATGCGGTGGGTGCGTTTGATTTAGTAAGCCTGGATTTTTTAGAAGCCGTTATTGATGCTGCTGAAAGCTGTCGTTCCGCGGTTATTTTAAGTGTGGCTGAGCCGCACTTCGCACATTATGATTTTGAACTTTTATTACCTGCAATTGAAGCTGCTGCAAAGCGTGCCTCTATTCCCGTTGCAATTCAATTAGACCATGGAAGCAGTTTTGACTCTGTCGTTAAAGCAATTAACCTTGGATGCAATGGTGTTATGCTTGACGCATCCAACCAGGACCTTATGGATAATATTAATAAAACACAGGAAGTTGTTGAGATGGCACATCGCTGCGGTGTTGCGGTTGTTGGTGAGCTGGGATACGTTGCAGGTAAAGTAGGCGAAGGTGCAGAACAGCATCCAGGTGAACCCGCTTTTACTATTCCTTCTGAAGCCAAAGCGTATGTAGAAAGAACCGGTGTGGATTTTTTAGCGGTTTCAATTGGTACTGTGCAGGGGCGTATAGATGGTCGAGTAAAGCTCGATTATACGCGCCTTAAACAACTCAATCAGGCAGTTAATATTCCCCTTGTTATTCACGGTGGAAGTGGTCTTAATGAAGATCAGTTCCACAAGTTAACGTTAAATGGTGTTGCAAAGATAGATTATTATACCGCGTTATCTGATGCAGCCGCTAAAGCGATGCGTAAAGGTTGCAAAGAAAGCTCGAAGGGGAGTTTTACCGACCTTAAAAAAGATGTGAAAGAAGCAATATGCACTGAAGTGAAACGCTGTCTTCATCAGTGGGGAAGTGCAGGGCGTGCGGCAGAAGTGCTGGAACGTTGTGACCCGTGGTTGACGGTTGAGCATCTTATTGTGCACAACGTTAATTCTTATTCAATTGAGTCTATTCGACAGGTTATGCTTGAAGGTAAAATTATTTTATCGAAAATACCAGGTGTACGTAGCGTATTTACCGGCGAAGCGATTCAGGATAAAAGTAAATATAATTTTTGCTGGTTAGTGCAATTCACTCATCAGGATGCACTTGATAATTTTCATCAGCATAAAAATTTCGGTGACTTTTTAAAGAATAAATTAAACTCGAATGTGAGTGATTTAATTAATCTCGATTTCAGAGAAAGTGCTTAATATACTACGGAGAAAAGTACAGATTTATTTATCGGGCTGTCTCAAAGGTAAAATACTGACAGTGCAATTTGTCTTCACCGAGTCACGATGACGCTGATCAACCAGTAACATAGCCTGATAAAATTCAATATTCAGGCGATTTTGAATCTCCTGAATATCATTACCATAAAAAATCACACGGCAGTCCATATGTTGAATAAGGCTTTCTCGCTGGCAAGCACTAATTAAAGGATGCCAGGATATTTTGATTAATCTGCCTCCCTCATTACCACGCGTTGCATACGCTAAACTGTCGACAAACCAGAAAGTGTTTTTTTCAATAATGGCAAGATATTGTAAAGAACGAATGGGAATAAACAGATGATCTGAGGTGCTTCGTTTAAGCAGGGTATGTGCTAAATTGTATGTATTAGAAAGTAGACGAGTTTTCTGGCAAAAAAATACATCTGGCGTGAAAAAAGACTGGGTATCATGAGCGGTCATAGCGTTAATTGTAGCATGTTATAAGCCGTCTATTTAAAATGAACTTTTCATGGTTCTAACGCCCGGTTAAGCAGAGTTTAATGTGCTTGGGTTTTAGTCCCGCTAAGCGCCACAATCTAAGCCAGATCCAAACTGCTTCTTATTCTATATTTTATATTTGCTTATGTATTAAGAGAGATTTGCTTACTTAAGGTTCTTCGCATTCGCTCAGGATGACAGCCATTTTCAGGTAACAGTGAGCTTCTTTTATTAATGATTAACTCATTTAACCTGAAGCGTAACTGCCCTGGTGTTTAATGATTTAAATTTATTAAACAATTTTTTTGTGTCGCTATTTGTTATGCCTATGCACCCTTTGGTACCAGGGATATTTCCGTCCGGATGTATTCCCAGGTCTCCGACACCAATCCATAAAAACCAGGCAAAGCCTTTATTGTCTCTATATGAATATGGTGCTAATGCATATTTGCTGTTGTGAGGTACGCCATGCCCAATACTGCCAGCCATAAGTGCATCTTTTGGAATAGTGTACATGCCTACAGGGGT
The DNA here is from genome assembly GCA_016744065.1 of Gammaproteobacteria bacterium. Taxonomy (GTDB): domain Bacteria; phylum Pseudomonadota; class Gammaproteobacteria; order SZUA-229; family SZUA-229; genus SZUA-229. Next base: position 4,124 of record JADGFA010000010.1, on the reverse strand, counting down.
AGGGCTGTATTTCCCCGGAATACCGGATCGAACATCCCAGCTCTCACCATGACCTGTGAATGTGTTTTTCTTTTTGTCATATACGAAATCGGCCATGTTATTTTTCCCTGGTAAATGTTTACTTATTAAAAATAGTTAACAGTTGTCTGAAAGTTGTTTTAATATTTCAGTTACTTCGTTCATTTTTTGTGGCTGATCTATATTATTGTTGCCCCAGTAAAAAACAGAAACACCATTGTTTTTCTGGCATACGAATATGTATGATTTAAATGTTGATGTATCTGAGGAAGTTGGTGGTGTCGAATAACCGGAATATTCCCAACTAGTATTGCCTGATTTAATGCCTCCATTTAGGTATTTATACCCGCTTTCTTCAAACATGCTTTTAGATTTTTGTAATGAGATTATTTTCTGAGAGCCAATGCTTGAGTTAAGTGTCCATATAATATTTTCATTTCCATATGTTGGTTTTAGCCAGTGAGACTGGTTTATGTCTAAACCATCATCAATCAGGATACCAACATATTCATCATAAACCTCATCCAGGTGGCCTTTGTTTTTTAGGATGAATTTTTCATCTACGTCAAATGAAACGGTTTTCCACCCGGATAAAGCAATATTGGCGTTTGTTACTTGTATTTCCTGCTCAGATGAAGTGCAGCTATTAATGACCAGGATAGTCAGGAGACAGATGATTAAGTATGTTTTTTTCAGGTTTGTTTTCATATTAATTATTGTTGCTTATCAGGTAAATCACAGTTAGTCGTTTATGTTAATTATATACCTTACTAAGGAGTCAGTGGTAATTGACAGTTTTTTCATTTATTAATGATGGCTATTTCTCACAGATCTTTTTTATTGGAAAAATCAGCCTGGTAGTTATAGATGTATAGCTAATCTTACAGTTTAGCATCTGTGGTTTTGTGAAATGCCTCTCTTTTTATGAACTGAGATCAGAGAAAAAATAAAATACAGATCCTTAGGGTAAGTTAGAAATATGCAGGATTCCAGTGAGTGCATAGATATGAAATTTGCATATGTTAGTTAGTGTTTCAATGTCCTGTACTGAAAATTGGCAGAAAATGACTGGTGTGTATATTATCTATGTTAAGTGAAAATGTGATTATAAGGTAATTACCCGATATTACACATCCATCGCGTTCAAAAGGCTTATAGACAGGGGCAGGGAAATGGACATGGTCTGGCTGGCTCTAACAGTGTATTCAGGTGTAATAATTACTACTTCTGCTTCAGTGGCTTCTTTTTCAGATGCTTTGCTTTTTTATTAGAGAAAATGATTAATGTAGTGAATGCAAATGAGGCAGGGTTTCGCTAAACTAGTCTAATCTAATAAAAAACAGGAGCATTAAATATGTATACACTTACCCATGAGGGCGAAAATGTAGGGCACAGTAAACTTGAGCGTGGAGACCCTTCAATACATGCTGTATCTGGCATATTTAATAATATGGGTGGTGCTATAGCACTGGCAGCCTGGATTCAGAGTATAGGCGGCATAGAAGATGAAGGCGTGTTATTTATTGAATTAGATAAAAATTTTAGCTTACTTGATGAAGCGGGTAAAACAGTTGAGTTTCAGGGGGGTAACCTGATTTCAGTGCCAGGAGACGATGAGGCTTTTCTTGATATTACGGGTGTATCGGATGAGGACTATAAGGTTTACTTCGCCGATCATATAACTGCTATGGATAACGGATAAGTGGCGTTCTGGGTAATTGATCCCTTTTTACAGGTGCTTTTATACAGGATATAAACCTGAATTAGCATTATTCAGAATAAGTTTCCATCGGCTGATATTAAAATTATCGGTAGGACTCGTACGATTAGGCGTCAGGCTGAGGCAATTGGACAACAAACTGTGGTTGAGTTTGAAAGCATTATTCATAGGGTAAGGGGTACTCAAGTGCCTGATTATCTGTCGAATGTAGCAAAAAATATTTCCCCGCCATGGGTATGGCTCAAGAATTAAATGTACTCGAAGCCAGAATAAATACGCCTGGTGCGAATGTTATCAGGGGGGGAATGCAGTAGAGATGGCGGGCATTGGCATATTGATTGGTAAGGGCAGAGCAATGGCTTTATCCTAAGCGTCTAATGTATCTTTATTAATTATAATTAGTTTATAGGTTGCTTTGCTGAAAATAAAGCCAACAGGCCCGGTGGTTAGATTTAGAATAGAGCCAACTGAAACTAAATTAAATAATTGGCCATAAATGAATTTAATGAAGAGTAGTTTTTTAAAAATGAAACTATTAAAGTTAAAGTAAGCTCGCAAGAATATAAAGTATTTCAGGAAGGAAGTTTTAAGTTTGAAGACAAAAAGATATTAATAAAAATGAAAAACTAGAAGCTTTAAAAGTAGATGTGTATAAATATATAAAATACTGAAGGTGTATTCGTAGCTGTTTTTTTAAAATTTAAAGTTACTTAAAGTTTTTAGTGATATATCGAATGAAAACTACTTTTTAGAATGAGTTATTGTAATAGCGGATAACTTTAATCTGTGAGTAACCAGCATCCTGAGTGAATGTAAAGGACCTAACTTCCCAGGTGCTAAAGATCGCTCAGGATGATAGTTGCAGGCGGGTAGTTCTAAGTAAATGTCATTAAGTAATGAATATAGTTATAAAAAGCTATAAATTAATGGCCTGATCTTAATAATGTGAGGCTAGATTAATATCTGTCGGGACAGGTTTCTAATATATAATTTATCAATATGATCATGTTTCAGCGTGTTTTTTAAATCTAGCAATTCTCGTCATTGGCTTTGTGTGTTTGATTACGGGATTAGGATCTGATAAATACAGGATTTTTGATGGATATCCCTAATAAACATTGCAAAGGTTGTTTGCACTCAGTTATATTGTCCTGACCGTAATAATTAACTTATACAAGCCCTGAAATTCTCAATGATCAAATTAAACAAAGCCCTTAAGCATTTGCCTGAAAACAAAGTTCAGGAGCTGGACGCGATTATCCAGCGTATTATCGATACAGGAAAAGCCGAGATCATTATTCTCTTCGGCTCTTATGCCCGTGGCACCTGGCGTGAGCATCGTGGCGAGGAGCAGGGTAAAAAGAGTGATTACGATATTCTGGCAATTACCAATGGCAGTAAAAATATTTCACCTTTGCGGCTGGAACTACGGGGGGCGTTTAGTGATTACCGCACCCCGGTACAATTGATTGTTGAGAACATCCAGTTTGTGAATCATAAACTGGAAGAAGCACAGTATTTTTTCAGTGACATTAAGCGAGAAGGGATAGTGCTTTATAGCACCGGTAGTTATGCACTGGCAGATGCCAAAACACTCTCGGCAACGCGACGCAGGGAAATTGCGGAAGAAGACTATGGGCAATGGTATGAAATAGGGGTGGATGCTTTTGATATTTATAAAAATAGTCGAGAGAAGAATAAACTTAATTGGGCTGCATTTCATCTGCAACAAACCGTAGAGATGTGTTACACCACTATTGAGATGGTTTTTGCCCATTACAACCCACACGAACATAACCTCGAAGTGTTACGTGACCGAGTGAATATTTATCACAGTGCTATCCATGATATTTATCCCATCAAAGAAGATGCCTTAGGCCAAAGTTTCGAAAAACTTAATTTCGCCTATATAGGTGGTCGCTACCGCAGCAAAACTGAATTCCCCATCAGTTTAAAAGAACTTGACTACTGGGCCAGCGAAGCCACAAAATTACTGGAACTCACAAAAAGTATATGCGAAGAACGTATTGCACATTTGAAAGAGCTTGAATTAAAATCAGTTTAAATATAAAGAGGTGAATGGACAAAAGACACTGTTTTAGACGCATTGTTAAGGAAAACAGTATTAAAAAGTTAGTAAAACAGGGGGCTTTTATCTGATAAATTTTGATCTTAAGTAGGAAATAACCTTTTTAGGTGAATGTGTTGCTCTAGAACAGATGTTTTTACTTTTTTTGACCTTAGGTGTTTTTCTATTATTACCTAATACTTATAATTTCAGTCATTATGTAGTGGTCAAGTAAAACTGTACACATCAATAGGTTAATATTAGTTTTTCTGCTGCATTCGGCGACAAATAATTATTGTAACTATGACCTCTTGTTGA
>JADGFA010000093.1 GCA_016744065.1 Gammaproteobacteria bacterium | reverse complement strand
GAAATTAAAACGATTGAGCTGGGCCATGGTATTTATATGCTAATGGGTATGGGGGGAAATATTGGTGTTTTTGTCGGGGATGATGGTGTATTTATGATAGACGATCAATTTGCACCCTTAACACCGAAGATTAAAGCCGCTATAGCCAAAATTTCTAATAAGCCTGTTCGTTTTATGATTAATACTCATTGGCATTACGACCATACGGGTGGTAATGAAAATTTTGGGAGTGATGGTGTAGTCATTGTTGCACATGATAATGTACACGAACGAATGAGTAAGGGCGGTTTAATTAAGGCGTTTAACAAACAGGTACCTGCTGCACCAGAAGTAGCATTACCGGTTATTACGTTTAACGATACCGTTAGTTTCCATTTAAATGGGCTTGAGGTTGAAGTAATACACCAAAGTAATGCGCATACAGATGGAGATAGTATTGTTTTTTTTAAAGGCGCTAATGTGATTCATATGGGCGATACTTTTTTTAATGGTTTATACCCTTTTATAGATGCTTCAAGTGGTGGAAGCATTAATGGTGTGATTAAAGCGGCTGATTTTGTATTGAGTAAGGCGAATGATAATACTAAAATTATTCCTGGCCATGGGCCGCTGGGTGATAAAAAGTCATTAAAGGTATTTCGTAAAATGCTAGTTACGGTAAGGGATCGTATGCAAAAACTAATGGATGAAGGAAAATCATTAGAGCAGATTATTGCTATGAAGCCTAATAGTGATCTGGATAAAGCCTGGGGGGAAGCATTTTTGAAGCCCGATGCTTTTTTGAAAATTTTGCACTCTTCTATGCCGAAGCATTAATACACCAGCAGATGATGTACTGGAAAATTTTACACAGGACAGATGTGGTGGCAGCAGGCTTGCCTGTGTAAAATATTGCCTGACAGTAAAGTATTATTTTTTGACAGGTATTTTAAAAAGTCTATTCAGGTTTACATTAAAAACGCTTCGTCAGGTATGTGGTTGAACTCTTCTTCTACCACAATATTATACAGGTTATTCAATGTTTGAATCTTTCCAAGGTCGGGTTGAGAGCCATCAAAGTAGTCGGCAATTGCATCAGCAAGTAATTTTTCTTTAACTGAGTCCATTTTTAGATCTGAGCGTAAATTGAGGTTTAACCGAATATCGCTCTGGTCTATATCAAAAATATCTTCAATGATTGAGTTCAGGCTCATGGACATGAGTGCTTTTACAGTACCTAACTCGTTTAGTTCTTTGATTTTGATGCACATATTGATTTTCCTCTATGTAAACTATGTGCAACAGAATATTATTAAATACTAATATGTGTATTTGATATATATCAAGAAAAATTAAGTTGATTAAAATAGGTAATTTTATCTAGATGCGCTTTAGTGGGTGGTAGAATGTAATATGTCTGAAAAAATAGAGTCTCCCTGTGTGCGTAATTGCTGCCTGGATAAGCAGGACATATGCATAGGGTGTGGCAGAACACTGGAAGAAATTAAGCAGTGGCAGGCTTTGTCCAGAGATGTAAAGCAGAAAATCCTGCAAAGGGTAGCGCTGTGGGAAAAACCATTGAAATTTAAATAGAAGGGTTGGGTGTGTTAAAAATGAAAATGAGTTTATTAATCATGGTCTGTGGCTTGATGATGGCGTGTACACACACACAGGCATTGAACATAGTTTTAGTAGGTGACTCTACAGTGACTGATTATGAAGGCTGGGGAAAGGCTTTTGCAGGGCGCTTTAATTCAGATGTAAAAGTAGAAAATTTTTCGATGGAAGGTAGAAGCTCAAAAAGTTTTTATAATGAGGGGCGACTTGATAAGGCGCTGGTTGGTAAACCTGATTATGTATTGATTCAGTTTGGACATAATGATCAGCCTGGTAAGGGGGCAGACAGGGAAACTGATCCGGCTTCCAGTTTTCGTGATTTTCTTAGAATATATGTAAATAAGGCAAAAAAAGCGGGTGCCAGGCCAATACTTGTTAGTTCGTTAACACGTCGAAAGTTTGATAATAATGGTTTAATCCAGACAAGTCTGACCCCCTGGGCAGAAGCGACAATGGCGGTTGCAAAAGAAACACAGGTGTCATTCATAGATTTACATTCACGTAGCGTTAAATACCATAATAAAATTGGTTATGATGCAAGTATGAAGTTTAATGCTTACCGAAATGATACAACCCATATTAATCAGCGAGGTGCAGAGGTGATTACTGATCTGATTATAAAAGCGCTAGAGAAAAATGAAAAAGAGCTTGCAGGTTATTTACGCTGATATTAAATGTTAGAGTCATATCCACTATATTTGTTTTTGCAGGAGTAGTAATTTGAAAGGTAGTGTAAAGGAGAATGTTTTTAACAATGGAAGCTAAATTGCTGGATTCAGTCAATACCATTCAAACACCGGAAGGTGTTGATATTCATCTTAGAATCGCAGGTGTATGGCCGCGTAGTGTTGCCTGGGTTATAGATTTATTAATCCGTGGCGTGATATATATTTTACTGGGCCTGATAACTAAAATGCTGGGTGATTTTGGCTCGGGTTTAATGTTGATTACTTTTTTTTTAATGGAGTGGTTTTACCCGGTATTGTTTGAAGTGTTTAATAAAGGGATGACACCGGGAAAGCAGTATTTAAATATACAGGTGCTTAATAGTGATGGAACACCGATAAGCTGGTCTCCTTCGATGTTGCGAAATATTCTCCGAACGGTTGATTTTTTACCGCTTTTTTATGGTCTGGGTTTTATTTCTATGCTAATGAATAATCGCTTTCAACGCCTGGGTGATCTGGCAGCAGATACTATCGTTGTTTATCGTAATCATTCAGTTGCGTTACAAAGCGTTCCTCAACAGGCAGTAATTAAGCCTGCTTTTAATTTAAATATAAAAGAACAGCAGGCTATCATTCGTTATGCTGAGCGTTCTGGTCAGCTTTCAGAGGAGCGCATGGATGAGTTGGCTGAGATTTTAAATCCGTTGGATATAGCTGATAATAGAATGACAAAAGAAAAGCTACTGGCTATAGC
>JADGFA010000061.1 GCA_016744065.1 Gammaproteobacteria bacterium | reverse complement strand
CCAGTAATAGTGCCAGACTGTTACCAATAAAAATTCCAGCAAATAAACCGGATATAAAAAATATATATAAAGGTAAGTTGTCAGGGTTAGTAGGAGTAAATGGCTGATCAATTATTTTAATTCGTTTGTCTCTTTCGAAAATGCTTAGTGATCGGGTAATCAGTGCGTTTTCATGGCGTAAAAATAAATCATCAAACAGGCCGCGTTTTATTTTAAGGTCGCGTTCCAGTTTTGAATGTTCATTTTCTGTTTCACCATTATTTGAAACATTTTTTTCTATTTTATGTATCATTTTTTTAAGACTTTTAATTTCTTCAGATAAACCGTCAACTTCACTGCTGGCGAGTTGTAAGTTTTCAAGCTGTGATATGAGTAATGTTTGCTCGCTTTTGTCTGACTTTTTTGATGTGCTGTTGGCAATAGCCCATAGTTGGTCGATGTTTGTTGTCTGGTCAGTGTTAATGATTATATTCTGGCGTTCTTCCTGCAAGCGGCGAAGGTTTCTTAATGCCCCCTGAATGCTGCTGTGTTTATCCGTGTAGCGAGCTCGAAGTAAAGCCAGTTCACTCTGAATAAGCACAATTTGTTCTTCTATGCGACCCAGTACTGGATTGGTTTTAGATAATTGCTGATCGAGCCCACCCAGTCGTTTTGAGGCTCCAGCCATTTCAGCTTCACGTTCAGAAAGTTTCTGTTTTAACTGGGTAAGGTGTGCAATATTAGTCATGTGCATTTCTGGTAAATCGGCAGTATGTGAATTTTTGAATTTAGCTAATGCCTTTTCAGCTTTATCTAATGCCAGTTTTCTATTTTTAAGGTGTTCAGTAAGAAAAATACTGGAATCCAGCATGGATGAGCGTTCAGGCGCTAATAGTTGTTCAACAAACTCTTTGCTAACGGTTTCAAGTATTTCTTTCATGTTATCAGGTTGATTTGATGTGTAATCAATTCGTATTAAATCTTTACCTGCCATTTTTACTGACAATGATCTGGAAAGGTCATTAATGATTTCATCGTGTTTTTCAGGAGAGGTATTGTCATTAGTTAAGTTATGTTTTCTGGCTACAATACTTAAAATATGCCTGCTATGTAGTAATGTATTTAATGCCTCCATACGTTCTTTGAGCATTGAAGAGACAGCAAGGTCTTCAAGGAAGGGGTTCATTTTTGCTGTTTCCTGAATAAGCATGCTGGTATGTGATGAGTAATTTTTGGAGCTTAATACACCAATTAATAAACCTGCAAATGGTAATATTAATATAGGAATTATGATGACATAACGATGCCGCCAGCCGCTTGCTAATATAATAAAAATACGATAGTTAAGGTTATTCATAATTCTTCTAACCATTGGTTCACTTGCTGTGCTTTAGCTGTCCAGCTATTTTTTGAAACGGTATTACGCAAGGCTTCAGAAAAATGGGGTAAGTGGTTAAGATGTTCACCTGATCTTAATGCTTCAATCATTTCATGACTGTTATTAATTGTTTGTATCAAACCTCGATAAGGTTCTATTGCGGGGAAATTTGTGCTAATAACAGGCCGTCCTGCAGCAAGATATTCCATGAGTTTAAGTGGGTTGCAAGATTGAATTTGAGCATTATTAACAAAGGGTAACAGGGAGGCAGTCCAGTGCTGGCTATATGAGGGAAGTTGCCAGTGGGCGCGTTCACCCAGGAAATAAACATTGCTAAAAACTTTTAGTTTTTTAATATCTATTACGGGTTTACCTATAAATATAAAATGCCAGTCAGGCATTTTTTTAATGGTTTCTTGCAGCATGTCAATATCTAACCATTCAGAAATGCTGCCATAAAATCCGGCAACAGGGCGACCATCATCGGGCATGTCTGTGGCGCGTGGTGAGGGTTGTGAAAAGAGTGAATAATCTACACCGTGTGGCAGAAAATAAGAACGAACAGGTGGGAATTTACGGGCCAGTTTTTCACTGCTGGATAAAATAATATTAGCTCGTCTGGCGAGTTCCTTTTCACATTTACTAACCGTCTTGTGATCAACGCCCGCAAGTGCTGAAAAATCATCTCCGCAATAATATACAAGTGCAGAGTCGCCTAATTTACCTGCTACATCCACAGCTGTTGGTAGTGATATCCAGAGTATGGGGGATGTAAGGTTGGCTTTTTTTACAACAGGTAAAATTTGAAATATGAGTAGTTGACTCGCAATCCAGCGGGCAAAGCGACTAGAGGGTGCTGGTAATGTATATGGATTAACGATATAAAAGTTATTATGAGGTAAATAGGTATGACTGCTTTCACGGCTCACACTTTTGAAAAGTGAGTTAAATATTTTTGTGAAAATACGTTTTATATCGTTTATATTAAATACCGGACGTCGTAGGCCAATAGAGTTTACCCAAACGACTCTACGTTGCTTGGCCAGGTGGCTGATCAAGTGTTGAGTGCTGCTTGGAAGCGCACCCCAGTCTTCACCAAAAACAATTAAATCGTGTACCATATTATTCACTTTTTCCTTTAATTTTTTAGTGCGGTTTTTAAAGTGAGCGTATAATTTTTGCAGGTACCCCACCGGCTAATACCATAGGGGGGAGATCATGGGTAACGACACTGCCAGTGGCAACGATTGTGCCATGCCCAATATGTACACCTGCAACAACAGACACATTGGTTGCTAACCAGACATCATTTTCCAGAATAATGTCACCTGCCTGTTCATCGGTGTCAGGTAATCCAGCTGCGCGATCTACTGTATTTATTGGGTGGCCAGGGTAGCCTGCCAGAAGTGTGCGGCCTGCGATGCGCACATTATCGCCAATTTCTATTCGTTGCCCCACAGCAATTGTTGTCATCCAGCCGATATCAACATTATTGCCAATATGTAATTCAGGTGCCTGTTGAGTGCTGCAACGTCCACTGAATGTAGTGTGTCCAGAAACGCGACAGTTATCACCTAAGGTAATGATGATTGGGCCACTTATAAAAGGCAGCCCGCCGTAGAGATAAAGGTTGTTACCGACACTTTTTAAACGACCTTTTAATAATGGTGTCCAGCAGATAATTCGCATAAGTGCTGAGAGTGAATTGTGTAAGCTGGTATAAGTGAAGTAGAGTGGCGTTAACATTATTCGGGGAATGGGTAACTCAAATGAGCGTATTGCTTTTAGTTGCCTGAATAAAAGAATGGCCAGAGGGCTATTGCTGGTTTTTAACCATTGTTTTGTTTGTTGTAAGCTAAGGCTACTCATGGCTATGATCTCTATTATATTTTAATAGAGATAGAGCTCGCAGGGATCAGGCCATCTTTGTTTTAAGCCGAGGAAACAATGACTTATAGAAATATTTTATTTTTTAAATATTTAACCATTGTTTTCTTTGCAATTGGCTGTGCATTTTGCAAATAGTTTTTATTTAAGTAACTGTGCGCATTGTGTGTGAGTGAATGCGCTTATTTGTGTGATCTGTTATGTGTTAAATGACAGGTGTGAATCAACCCATTGTGCGGTGGCTACCACCAGGGCAAGTAGAATGTAAATAGGCCAGGTGAAGCCCTGGGTCAGAAATGTGGCTGAAACAACTGTTCCCATTAAACCGGCTAAGACAGCCTGTGAGGTTGCATAAATAGCAGGATCAACAGCGCTTAATTGCTGCTCGATTCGATGTAGAGAGTTAATGGATGTTTTTATTAGCAGTGTGATAATGCTAATAAAAATGACTAAACCCATAAATCCCATTTCTGCCAGAACACCAAACCAGGTACTGTGAACGGCATGGTTAAGGCCATCCCAGTGTGGGCTGTAAAAGTAGTAATTAGAGTAAAAGTTATTAATGCCAACACCGGTAAACGGATTATGTAATGCCATACCAAATGCAGCTTGCCACGCATATAAACGGCCCATTGCTGATGCATCTATACCTGCTTCAGCAACACCGCCTGAAGCGCGATCTGAAATACCGGCAAGGCTAAAAAGGGTAATAGCCGCAATAATTCCCAATGTAAAAAATAACATTTTAGAAGGAATGCGCCGATAAGCGTACACACCAAAAATAGTGAGTATACCGAGTAAACCACCTCGGCTTTGAGTGACAATGACAGCAAAAAATAAAACACATGTGGTGATCAGGCCAAGTAGTTTTGTGCTGCGGCCAAAATCTTTATTAAGTAACAGGCTAATAGCAAATGCTACGGGAAACATAAGTACCAGTGCAAGATCATTTGGGTCGCCTAGAACAGAACCTATAGCACGACCAATGGTTACCCGTGAACCTTCTACCAGGCCTATGGCATTAAAGTGATTAAAAAGTGCAACCAGCCCGACCAGTAAACCGGACAATGTAATTAACCGGGAAGCCATAGCAAAGTCTTTAGCGCTTTGGGTTAACCAGGCGATAGCAAAGGTCATTATCATTATTTTCCAGTAAACATCGATAAAGTAATTTAAAGCGACAGGGCGATTGCTCGCCATTAAAACACCGAGCACTACTAATGAAAAAAATATGGATATAAGGCTCAGCTCTTTTCGCCAGTAAGGTTTAATTTTACCCGTTAATGCCATATGCCAGATTAACGCAGCCAGTGAAGCCATGGATAGTAACAGGGGGATTTTTAAGTTGTAGAGCTGGGGAAATACTTCATGGATACGGAAAAAGGAGAAAATTACAAACAGTAACACCATTAAAAAAGGGTACCTGAGTGTAATAAGCAGGGCAAATGGCAGTACACTAATCGCTATAATTAATAAAGGGGAGGGAAAAAATGCCCAGATGATACCGAGTAACAGGCTTGTACCCATTGCCAGTAATGGCTGACCTGAGAGAAGCGGGTAAGTTATATTCATAAGTTACCTGTCAGCACAATAGTGTTTCATTGTGCCTGGAGTAGGCAGCAGTTTTAACCAGCAGGCTGTAATAAGCAGGCTCATTGTTGCCAGTATTACGATAAATATTTGCTGGCCTGGAGGCATGGTCTGTAAGCCCAGTATTAGCCAGCCGAGTCCAATACTGGTAAGCAGTATCAGTGAGCGAGCAGGGTAAGGGAGTGATAACAGGTGCTGGCTGATAATAAAAAAGAGTATCAGGCGTATAAGCTGTGCTGAGAACAGGGCAAAAATAACACCCCAGACCCCGTATACAGGTGCCCACCAGAGCATTGTTATCATGCCAAAACTTGCTCCAGCTGTATTAATGAAGAATTGAATGCCGGTGGTTTTGCCAATAAAGCAACCCAGATTAATGAGCTCAGTTATTTCCCTGAATAACATCACCAGCACCAGAATAATCACGTACTGTCCAGATATGCTGTAGGCATCTGGCATTAGCCAGTTGATTAACAGGGGAGATAAAAGCCCGACCAGTACAGCAATAATTAAAGATAAGGTTATACCTAGTGAAATATAACGGGTGACCTTCTGGTGTCCGTCTGGCCCATTTAATACCTGAAATCGTCTGGGTGTCCACCACATACCAAAGGGTTGTAATAGTAAAACGACTGCCAGAGAAAATTTTGCAGCAACGCCAAATTGAGCAACATCATTCAGGCTTACATGTTCAGCTAGAATCCAGCGATCCAGCCCGTTCAGAGTAAAGGCAACCAGGCCACTACCAACAAGCGGTAAACTATAAATGAGTGCCTGAAACCCTGTGTTACGACTGAGCCTGAAACCTGTATCACGAATATGCAAGTAGCCAAGTAGCAGGGCCTGTATGACAGCCGCTAATAAAGCGGCTTCTAAAACACCTGCTACGCCCCGTGCATAATTGAGTAAAACGATGACAAGCAGTGCCTGAATTAATGCACGACCTGTGGTTAGTATAAAAAAATGGGTAGCACGGTTACGCATACGTAACCAGCCGAGCGGAATGGAAATGCAACCTTCCAGTGCCAGCATCGATATAACCAGTTTTAGTTCATATGATGTGGGTTCACCCGGTACATAAAGCGCAATAAGTTCAGCAACCTGCCAGCCAATAATCCAGGCAATGCCCCCAATAAGTAAAGCCAGGCTAAATATTTCGGCTGCCAGTTGGCGGCGTTCAGCCTCTGTATGTGAGGTGCCAGCAAAACGAAACAGGGTTTGATCCAGTCCCATACCAACGAGCACACTACCGATAACTGCGAGTGTACTAATGACCTCTAATCGCCCGAAATCATCAGTTGAAAGATGGTGGGCAATAAAGGGTAACATCAGCAGTGAAACGCCTTTCATTAGCGCAATGCTGGTGCCATAGAGCAAGGTTTGTTTAAGTGCGTCGGGCAGGTGTAACATGGTGTTGTGTCCCACGGTTTGTCTGTAATAACGATGCTATATTTATCTGAGTTGTTTTTCCTTCCAGTGTGTCTTTTATATCGGCATATAGAATATGTGCCCGGTAATTAAGGGCGACTTTATTTGCTGCTTCACCAATTGTATTAATGCGTTCCATATGGTGGCTTAACCAGAGCAGTTTATTGGCAAGGTCACGTGCATCATTTGCTGTGTACTTAATACAGTTGATTTCATTTTTTAGAATACGATCCCAGTAAGCACCATCATCAGGAATAAGCACGCAATGACCTGCTGCCATTGCTTCCAGGATGGATAAACCGAAGGGTTCGTTATGGCTGGTGGACACAAATATATTGGAGCAGCCACGCAGAAGATCCAGGTTTTCTGGGGCTTCATACCAGTGAACACCCTGTATATCTACAGGTGCATGGCTTATGGGCATGGTGGTTTCTTTGGGCTGGATATAGCAGATATGTGTTTCAGGGCGAGTTTTTGGTGTTATCCGTTTCAGAGCGTTAAGCAGTGTATCCAGGCCTTTCCATTTTAATAACGAAGCGGCCCAGAAAATAGTTGGGTGCTTATTGTAGCAACGGCATGGCCATGCATGTTCGGACAGACCATTTTTCATGGTATGAAAATATTCAGGTAACTGTTTTTGCAAAGAGCTGGTTGAGCAGGGTAGTGTTTCTGGCCTGGCTCTTGAGAGTGCTCGTAGCAGAGAGTTGCTGCAGCTTTCAAGGTAGTGAACTTCGTTAGCGGCATAGAGACATTTGCCAATGGTACGTGAACAGGCAACGGGGCCATGGACTAGCTGGACAATAGAGAAGCCCATAATGGGTTTAACTAAATAAAGTGCCAGGTCAACACCGGGGCCCGATGCACCCAGTGCGATATTAATTTTGCCGAAGCGTAAACGTATAAGTAAAATATTAAATGCAATAAAAAAGTGACGTAAAAAATAGGCAATACCCTGTTCCTGTTGAGATAAGCATTTGGGTTGATACAATTTACACCGTTTTAATTCAGGCCAGTGCCAGGAGTCAGGGTCAGCAGTGAGTACCGTGATATGCATATGTTGGGTATTAAGTAATCTGAGAATATTTTCAGTTGCAACTTTAGAACCACCAGCATAAGCGGTGGGATCAATAACGAGCAGATGACGTTTAGTTTTCATTTTTTATTTCTCCTGCATAGTTTTTTTAGTGTTAAATTAAACAGTTGTTTACTGATATGTACAAAGGGTCGACAGAGTTTCCAGTGACTGTACCAGCGCATACGCATAGTGGGGTTTTGTAACATGCGATTATAAAGTTGCTCAAATTTCTGCACGTTATGCTGGATAGTAAAGTGATTGATAATATGCTGACGACCAGCCACACCCATATCAAAGCGTCGCTCTGCCGAGAGAAATAACTGAAATATTTTTTGTGTTAGCTCAGTAACATTTTCAGCGGGAAATAGCTTGCCCGTTTCTTCATTAATGATAATGTCCTGGATGCTACCAATATCCGGTGCAATAACGGCCAGGCCGGCAAGACTGGCCTCTGCCAACACCAGGCCAAAAGCCTCTTCCCGTGCAGCAGATACAAACAGGTCGGCCCCCCCATGTAGCAAGCCACTTACATTGCTTTGTTCGCCTAAAAAATGAACTCTATTTTTTATATTGAGTTTCTGGCTTTGCTGTAACAGGTTTGCACGTTCTGGACCATCGCCAATTATAATAAGCTGAGCTGGAATACCCATGTTTATTAACTGACGAACTGAATTAATAATTAAATCAAAGCCTTTACGGTAAATAAGCGAACCGGCAGTAATAATTAAAAAGTCATTTTTATTAAGCCCTAGCATTCTTCGTAGCTTACAGCGAGGCTGGTTATCCAGGCTTAATGTGTCTATACCATTAGGAATAACGCAGCAACTGTCAGAAGGTACGCCATCCTGTAATAGCTGGTTAATAACTGACTGACTAACCCCAACAACCATTGCCAGATGATGTAAGCCAAGCATAACTCGATCACGTAATGGATAAAATGAATGTAAATGTGTTAATAAAGGCAGTTGTCGGGCACGCGCAACTAAATTTAACCACTGGCTTGGAGCGCCGCTGTTGACATGAATTAAATCTACATTGTAAGTGTCAACCAGTTGGATACCCTGGATAACGAGATTGTAATAACTTTTAACAGAAGACAAAGGGCGAGGAAGTTCTGGTAATAATGGAAACTCTGACTGAATAACTGGTATATCAAGGCGACGTACTTCACTTGCCATGATTGTACTATTGCACCAGACGACAGGTTTGAAGTGTTTACGGTTAAGGTGGCTTAGTAAATCAAGCAGGCAGCGTTCACTACCGCGAATCCACTCATCACCATAATGAGTATATAAGATGGTCTTTGGTTTTCGAGATGGTAGATGCATGTACTTACCTTGTTTAACGTCTTTCTCAAGAGTAATTGCAAGGAGTAAGCCAGTCGTGGTTTTTTATTATTACTAGTTGATTTTTAAAGAAAATTTTAACTAAACAGCTTTTAATAATACCTTTGTATAAAGTGAGCAGGATATTTGCTTCTCAATTTGCAATTAATTTGTGATTAAGTTGTAACGGTTGATTAATTCTGGAATAGCGATGTCAGCAGAAAATCGCTGGCTTATTTTTTTTCGGGCATTTTTTTTCAAATAGTGTCTTTGTTTATTACTCATATTTGTCCATAAGTGCAGGCAGTTTGCGAGCTGCTTATTGTCACCTGGTTTTACTAGCCAGCCATTGTTGTCAGAGTCAATTAACTGATCAAGTGCACCAACAGAAAAAGCTAAAACAGGTATCCCTCGAGCCATTGCTTCCAGTGCGGCCATTGGCAAACCTTCATAACGAGACGGTATAATGAGTAGGCCAATTTTAGGCCAGATATTCGTCATATCACTTTGTTGCCCATGAAAACAGATATTATCGGGTGCCTGATTCTGTAATGTATTTTTTTGTGGGCCATTGCCGTAAATATGGAAGTTAAGTTCGGGAAACTGGCTGGCTAATAACAGGTAGCGGTCGGGGGCTTTTTCTTTACTTAGCCTGCCAACAAAGGCCAGTTGGTTTCCATTTGAAATTTGTATATCACGCATATCAATAAAGTTATCAGCTAGTTGTGTATCGCCTGGTAAGCTGGTTGCAATTTGTGGACTAACAGCAAAAATCAGGTGCGCCAGTCTGGCTGTTAATTTATCCAGCCAACAATAAAAACCCAGTTTTCCAGATGTGGTTTCACCTGCGTGAAAAGTAGAGGCAACCGGTAGTTTACACAGCCGGGCGAGTATCCGACCATAAATACCGGCTTTGTAGCCATGCGTGTGAATGACTAAAGGCCTGGCTACAGACATTGCTTTCCAGAGGCTGAAAAATTTACCATCCAGGCTCATTGTAGAAATATTGTGCTTGTGCAATGCATTACGCAGTGGGTGATCGCCATAATCAGTAAGAAAAATAACTTTTACAGATGCATTATGTGTGTGCAGACCCAGCGCTAATTGAAAAATATGAGATTCAATTCCTCCAGGTTGCTTACTATCCAGTAATAACCATATCTGTTTGTGCGCTGATTTATGTTGCAATATTTTCATATTTTGTCTCACTTAATTTACAGATGTATAAATTACAGCAATTTTAATGCCGTTAGATTTATCTGCATTGTGCAAATATAAACGTGAATTAAATGCGATTCGCGACGCAGTATGCTCGAAAATCACTTGTTTGAGCCTGAATTGATATAAAAATAAGGTAAAACGACATGGCATGGTATTTGCGAAATTTAAATAAAAGCAATGTTAAAAGAGGGTAATTTAATGACAAATTTTCTAGTAACTGGAGGCTGTGGTTTTATCGGCTCTCATCTGGTGGAAAGTCTGTTAGATGATGGTCATTATGTACGTGTTTTAGATGACCTTTCAACTGGCAGGTGTGAAAATGTACCGACTCAGTGCGAAGTGGTGGTGGGTGATATCATTGATAGTGGGCTGGTTCGAGATTGCATGCAAGGTATAGATGCCTGTTTTCACCTGGCGGCTACTGAACAGGTACGTGTATCAAATGAACAATGGCTTAGAAGCCATCAGGTTAACCTTAGTGGAACCGTTAATGTATTTGATGCCAGCAGAGAAAAATGCACGCCTGTTGTATATGCATCATCAGCAGCTGTATATGGTGATAATGCTGAAATTCCGCTGAAGGAACACTCAGATGTCAGGGCTATTACAGCATATGGAGCTGACAAACGGGCATCAGAATTACATGCACATGTTGCTTCGCTTGTTTATGGTATACCAACATCAGGAATGCGTTTTTTTAATGTTTACGGGCCACGACAGAGTCAGGGTGTTGAGAGTTCAGGCGTTATTTCTGAATTTATTGATAATGTCGTTCAACAGAAACCCCTTTGTATTTTCGGTGATGGTGAGCAGGTTCGAGATTTTATTCATGTTGATGATGCAGTGCATTTCTTACGCGCAGCGATGAAAAATATTAATAATATTCCCAGTGTTTTTAATGTTTGCTCAGGTGATTCAGTCACTATTAATCAGCTCGCCAGGATTTTGATATCTATAACGGGTTTAAGCTCTCCTATAAAGCATATTGCATCTGGTAAGGGGGATGTTCGAGTATCGGTGGGTGATCCTGCATATGCGAAAAAAATATTGTCAGTAACGGCCACTGTTCCACTTGTGCAAGGCTTACGAAAGTTAGTTGAGTTATCTGAAAATGAAAACAGGCTATATGATCGCTGGGAAAATAAAATAATAGAAAAATTAAAATATAAAAGAGTGGATCGACGTAAATTTAATAGAATAATTGAAATGCCATTTATGGATTGTGATGGTGTATTTGTGAATGAGGATAGAAGAGTATTTGTTGCTAGGTAATTAGGTTAAAGCGTTTTTAGATTAATGCTCTATTTTTTCTGTATCCAGCGTCATGGGTTATTAGTGTAAAGATTAAGACCTGTGTTTTTTTGATATCAGTTTATGTTTTTATATTATGAAGATGCAGGCAGTCATCTTTTTATCATGGCTTCGTCTGTTAGTGGGTTTGATGTGGCCCATGCTTCAGCATCTTGCATATTAAAGCATTCTTTAACATGTTCATCACTGGTTAAAACTTTATAAAGATGTGCATTATCTTTATTTTCTTTACTGATAAGCAGGGATAGTTTGAAACTACCTCTCTCTTTAGAGGTCTGTTTTACGAAATTAGCGAGTACAGGTATTAAAGTAAACCCCTGGATGATGATAAGTTCTCTAATATCACAAATTGTATTTAAGTTATTATTGAAGTCGGGGTCTTTTCTTATTAACTGGATAAAGTCAATGATTTCATCTGCACCCAGAATATCGCTAAATGTGCAATAAATTATGTTTTTTTCTAAATTAATAATGTAATGCATGTATGTTTCTATCCATTGCTTACCAGAAGGATAATTTATAGCATAAATTTGATTTTTAAAATAGTTTTAAACTTTGACCTGGGTTGTACTATTAATAATATTCAGGTGATTATAAGGTTTGAAATATTGATGTTAAATGGCGGGAGATATTTTAGTCATTTAAATGTCCTAAAAATGTCTTTTTATGTATTTAATAGGACAGGTTTTGTCCGGGAAAATAAATAAATCTTAATTATTCCTGTGTTGTCAATAGCGTAATGGTTGTTAAGCATTTTCTTATTAACATTGTGCTGTTGCCATGTAATGACAAAAAATTATAATTTATTATGCAGGTAATCATGGATGAGTTCCCAGTATTGTTTTTCATTGCATGAAGCAACATTAAAACGCATCCATTGAGAGGGCTCCTGGTGAGGGCTAAATAAATTTCCGGGAGCGAGCATCATACCCTGTTTAACAGCCTGATTGCTCATTTCTATAATATCAATATGCTGTGGCATTTTTATCCATAAAAATAAGCCACCCTCAGGTTCTATATAGGGTTTTAACCCCAGGTTATCAAAATTATTTAATGTCTGTTCTTTTGCTCGCTGTAATTTTTTATGCAGTGCACTCAGGTATTTTCGGTACTGACCGCTGATGAGCATCTGATGAACCATTCTTTCATTTATTTCAGATGTGGTGATACCAGATAATAATTTTAAGTCTGTAAGTTGTTGCGATATTTCTACTGAACTTGCTATAAACCCAACACGCATGGATGCAGAAATTGTTTTTGAAAAGCTACTGATATAAATCACTCGTTTTAACTGATCCAGTGTGGCAAGCCTGCTTATTTCACCTGGGTGAAAGTCACCAAATACATCATCTTCAATAATGAGCATATTTGCTTTTTCAATTAACTGAAGCACTCTATATGCTACAGCCTGACTGATACTGGCGCCCGTGGGGTTATGCAAAATTGAGTTGGTGAAAAAGAGTTTTGGTTTGTACTGATTAATTATTTTTTCAAGCTTTTCTGTATCGGGTCCATCCGTATTCCAGGGCACGCCAATAATGCTTGCACCGTATGATTTTAATGTACCAAATAAAATAAAATAGGCAGGGTCATCAACCAGCACAGTGTCACCGGGGCGAATGTAATATCGGGCAACCAGATCTATTGCATGTGTTGCTCCCATGGTTAATAAGATTTGACTGGTTTGCGCCTGTATCTGATATCGGGCCAGACTTTGTTGTAATTGTTGCCTTAGTGGCAGGTAGCCCTGTGGCGTGCCGTATTCCGTTAAATAACGGGCTGGTCTTTGCGCCAGGTTTCGTAAGCTCTTCTGAATACCTGATGAGTCCATCCAGTTATGGGGTAACCAGCCAGATCCCGGGTCTATTCTGCCAGTGGAAGGGTTGCCTAGTGTATTGCGTAATAACCATAGTACATCCATGGCCTGGTCTAACTTAACGGTCGGTTTGGCTCTACTCGTTGCTATAGACTGAGATGTGACGTAAAAACCAGAACCGGGTCGAGACTGTAAATAACCCGCAGCAACTAATTGGTCATATGCCTGTACGGTAGTGAAGCGACTGATATTATGAGATGAGCTAAAGCCTCGAATGGATGGCATGCAGGTACCGCTTCTCAGGGCGCGATTATCAATAAGCGCTTTAATTCTCTGAACGACCTGCTCGGTAAGCGGGGTATTGACTGTTTTATCAAGCGTTATAAGCATGGGCTTTTATCTTCAGGTCTGTAAACTGTAACGGTGACTTTACCAGTACAGTCGTTCAACTATCTTCTCAACTGTACATGTATTGTCAGTAAGTATATGAGTAATGTATCGCCTTAACAGGAGATATGCAATGCAAAGAACGGCTACTTTTAATAAGCGTGAAAATAATGATGAAATATCTGGGCTGCTACTGGGCTTTATAGCGATTGTTGGCTTTAGTGTGACACTGCCAGCTACTCGTATTGCTGTAAATTCTATTGATCCTGTTCTGGTAGGTCCTGGGCGATCTTTGCTTGCATTAATACCTGCGCTGATCATACTTTATGTGCTGAAAATTCCATTACCTACTCGTAAACAGGCCCTGGAACTTAGTCTTGTGTCGCTGGGTGTTGTTATCTGCTTTCCCTGGTTAACATCCATTGCTATGCAAAATATAAGTGGTGCTCAGGGTGGGATTGTTGTGTCCGTGTTGCCTCTTTTTACAGCCATATCAGGCGCATTATTACTAAAACAACGGCCTTCAGCTGAATTCTGGTTTATGGCCCTGCTCGGTAGTGCACTGGTATTAATATATTTGTTCTGGAGTCAGCAGGGAAAAATCCAGAGCAGTGAACTCATTTTACTGCTTGCATCTGTGCTGTGTGCTATTGGTTATGCTCAGGGAGGCAAGTTAGCGCAGGAAATGGGCGGCGTGGCTGTGATTTCATGGGCAATTATATTTTCAGCTCCTTTCTCTATTGTTCCGGTTATTTATATCTGGCAAGGCGACATGAATACGCAGGAGCTCTGGTCGAGATTATCGAGTATTCCCTGGCAGGCATGGTCAGGCTTTATTTATATCAGTTTTATTAGCCAATGGCTGGCTTTTATATTCTGGTACCGGGGACTGGCGTTGGGGGGTGTTGTTCGGGTGAGTCAGGTGCAGTTGGTTCAGCCATTTTTAACCTTTCTTGTTTCTGCTTTATTATTAGATGAATCAATCACAATTTTGATGATGCTATTTGCAATGGCTGTTGTGATTACCGTTGCAATAGGTAGAAAAATGCCTGTTTATTCTCAATAACTCTAATAATATTTTTATGAAAAATCTAAAGATGCGATCGTGTCCAACGTATAATATCATCTTCGTTCATAGCTCCTGACTGGCGGGCAATTTCTTTTCCATGTTTAAATAATGCCAGTGTGGGAATGCTACGAATATTAAACTGGGCACCAATACTTTGTTCATTTTCTGTATTGAGTTTCGCCAGGCGTACATGAGGTTCTAATTTTTTAGCAGATTGTTCAAATGCGGGGGCCATCATTTTACATGGGCCACACCATGGCGCCCAGAAATCGATCAGTACAGGAAGGTCGTTTTTGTTTATATGTTTCTGAAAATTAGTTGAACTTAGTTCTAGCGGATGCGCATTGAATAAAGGTTTGTGGCACTTACCACATTTTGGTTGCTCAGTAAGACGTGATGCAGGTATTCTGTTGATAGCTGTACATTCAGGGCAGACAATATGAAATGATGTATCCATAAAAAATCTCTTTAAAATAGTTTTCTAAAATTAGTTGTCTATGGTGAACGAAGCCCGAGGGGTAATTCTCTGTATTACAATATATACATGGGGCTGAATAGACTTTTTTTCAATAGCCTGTGTTTTATACATATTACATCTGTCATCCTGAGTGAGTGCGAAGGGTCTAATTACCCGGGAACTTAAGGTCCTTCGCATTCGCTCAGGATGACAATTATTCGCATTTAATTTATGTGTACATTTTTTAAAAACTGCTACTTAACAGTGGCATCCAGTCGTTATCTGTTATTTAGTAAATTTGAGTCGTGTTTATTACCTGAAGTAGATCATAAGAAGTCTTTTCTGCAAAAAAATGAAGCGTAAAGTTGGGAATGTTATATTATAAAGAAATCACTTGAAATATGAGTTATGTCACAGGGAGCTAAATATGGAGCATTCTTCACTTAAGATTGATGAGCTTAAGGCTCTGAAGTTAATAAGAAACAGAATAAAATTAGCCGAAATACCGTCTTCAGTGGTAGATAAAACGGTTAATATTGCAACGTGGAATATACGCCACTGGGGACAAAAGAAACGAAAAAAATGCTCGCTTCATTATATAGCTGAAATTCTTCAGCAGTTTGATCTTATTTCTGTTGTTGAGTTACGGCGTAATGTTTCAGAGCTGAAATATGTGCTTAATTTACTGGGAGAATATTGGTCGGCCATATATTCAGACTATATACCTGATGCGGGAGGTAACAAAGAGCGTATAGCATATATTTATGATACGCGTTCAGTTCAGTTTACAGGCATGTCAGCAGAAACAGATGGGCCAAGGAAAAAAAATAAAACGACAGGAATATATGAACCTACTTTTTCCTGGTGGCGTAAGCCATATATGGCTTCATTTAAGGCGGGCTCATTTGATTTTGTTATTTTGTCTGTTCATTTACAGTGGGGGACCAGAGGGGGGCGGAAAAATGAGCTGGAAGAATTAGCTAAATGGGTTAGAGAGTATTTGAAAGATGAATATAGAGTTGATCGGGATATTATTCTTATGGGGGATTTCAATATTGATAGTTATGAGTCTGAATTATATAAAAGCATATCAAAATATGGTTTAAAAGCACCAGATGCAATTATACAGTCTAAATTCGGTAGTAATCTAGCGACTAATAAAAGATACGATCAAATTCTTCATCACCCACAGCAAACAGGTTCTGTCTTTACGGATAAAGGAGGAATACTGGATTTTTACAAGAATAACTATAAGTCGTTAGTGCCGTATAAAGATATGACAAAAACCAAATTTACTTATGAGTTATCTGATCATTTACCATTATGGATACAACTGGATATAGATACAGCAGATGAAAGGCTTGAGGCCTTGATATTAAAGAAGAGTAAGTAGGAGGGGGCGGTTGCTGTTTTGGGATTATGATCTGAGTAGATATATTATAACTCTGTCGCTCTGAATAACCCTGTCACCCTGAGCCTTTGCGAAGGGTCTGGTTTCGTGAGGTTGCAGTGAGAGTATGAAGCCAGATCCTTCGGCTTCGCTCAGGATGACAGGGGAGGGAGTATGGTAATTCGTTGCTCTGGGTTTTATGGTTTGAATAGATATTTTATAACCCTGTCACCCTGAGTCTTTGTGAAGGGGCTGGTTTCGTGAGGTTGCAGTGAGATTATGAAGCCAGATCCTTCGGCTTCGCTCAGGATGACAAGGGTGGGTATGGTTAATTGTTACTATGGGTTTTATGATCTGAATAGATATTATAACCCTGTCACCCTGAACTTTGTGAAGGGTCTGGTTTCGTGAAGTTGCAGTGAGATTATGAAGTCAGATCCTTCGGCTTCGCTCAGGATGACAGGGAAGGGAGTATGGTAATTCGTTGCTCTGGGTTTTATGATCTGAATAGATATTATAACCCTGTCACCCTGAACTTTGTGAAGGGTCTGGTTTCGTGAAGTTACAGTTGAGAGTATGAATCCAGATCCTTCGGCTTCGCTCAGGATGACAAGGATGGGTATGGTTAATTGTTACGCTGGGTTATATGGCTTGAATAGATATATTATAAACTCTGTCACCCTGAGCCTTTGCGAAGGGTCTGGTTTCGTGAAGCTACAGTTGAGAGTATGAAGTCAGGTCCTTCGCCTTCACTCAGGATGACAGGAGAAGGTTATGGTCAGTTGTTACCGATCTGGTATAACAGGCTAGTGAAGTAAAATGCTGTCGTTTAATATACCTGTAAGTGTTACCTCTACTAGCCAGGCGACTGAAAACAGGAATCCACTGCTAAATAATATTATCATTAAAAATATAGAAATAAATTGCAGTCTTTCTAATGCGTTAATACGCTTTTCTCTTATGTCCATCATTTAATCC
>JADGFA010000009.1 GCA_016744065.1 Gammaproteobacteria bacterium | reverse complement strand
TATTTAAAATAAGGCCGGCCCCTTTTGGGGCCGGCCTTATTTTTTGCGCTGACTTTTCCATACCTTTGTTACAGTGTATCCTATAGCCCTTAGAATTTAGTTGCTGGAGAATTAAGTAAATGACTGATCGCACTGCGAAAATCGCTCGCGACACGCTGGAAACCCAAATTACCGCTGAAATCAATTTAGATGGCAGTGGGCAATCAGAATTTAATACAGGTGTGCCTTTTCTTGACCATATGCTGGATCAGGTGGCTCGTCATGGGCTGATTGATTTAAATATTCAGGCCAAAGGTGACCTGCATATTGATGCGCATCATACGGTAGAGGATATCGGTATTACGCTGGGGCAGGCGTTTGATAAAGCGGTGGGTGATAAAAAAGGCATTCGCCGATATGGCCACGCATATGTGCCGTTGGACGAAGCCTTGTCACGTGTAGTGATAGATTTCTCTGGTCGCCCCGGACTTGAAATGCCAGTAGAGTTTCCTCGGTCCAGTATTGGTGGCTTTGATGTGGATCTGTTTTTTGAGTTTTTCCAGGGGTTTTCTAACCATGCGAAAGTCACTTTGCATATTGATTCAATTCGGGGTCGTAATGCACATCATGTTGCTGAAACGATCTTTAAAGCATTTGGTCGTGCATTAAGAATGGCGCTGGAAGAAGACCCGAGGATGCAGGGGGTAATGCCTTCTACAAAAGGTAGTTTATAGTGGCACAAATTGTTGTTATAGATTATGGCATGGGGAACTTACGCTCAGTGGCAAAGGCGATTGAGCATGTAGCGCCTGATCAGAGTGTCGTTATTTCATCTGATATTAATACAATCGCAAGTGCAGAGAGGGTTGTGTTTCCTGGTCAGGGTGCGGCGCGTGATTGCATGAGAGAGCTTGAGGCGCGTAAATTAACGCAGGCTGTTCTGGTGGCGGCTAAAGAAAAGCCTTTTCTGGGTATATGCATGGGCATGCATATTTTATTGAACCATAGCGAAGAAAATAATGGTATTGACTGTTTGGGGCTGTATGAGGGAGATGTTCGTTTTTTTGGTAAAAATCTTAAAAATGACCAGGGTGAAAAATTAAAAATTCCGCATATGGGCTGGAATAATGTAAAGCAGGTGATTGAGCATCCTTTATGGCATGATATTGGTGATGATAGTCGCTTTTATTTTGTACATAGTTATTATATGAACCCACAGGATACAGAGTTAATTGCGGCAACCAGTGATTATGCGATTGAATTTGTATCGGCAATTGCAAAAGATAAGGTCTTTGCGGTGCAGTTTCATCCTGAAAAAAGTGCACAGGATGGTCTACAATTATTAAGGAATTTCACTCAATGGGATGGGTGTTAAAGGGTTAGATGACGAGTGTCGAGAGTCGTTATTAGTGCTTCTGCTTCAAATTAGTTAATCATTTAAGGTGAAAAAAATATAATGTTACTTATACCAGCCATAGATTTAAAAGATGGGCATTGTGTTCGTTTGCGTCAGGGAATTATGGAGGATAATACGGTGTTTTCGGAAGATCCAGTTGCTATGGCCGGGAAATGGGTAGAGGCTGGTTGTCGTCGCCTGCACCTGGTTGATTTAAATGGTGCATTTGAAGGAAAGCCTGTAAATGCAGAGGTTGTGCATGAAATTGTTGAGACTTATCCTGATGTGCCAATACAAATTGGTGGTGGTATTCGAGATGAAAAAGTCATAGAGACTTATCTGGATGCGGGTGTCCGTTATGTCATTATTGGTACAAAAGCAGTAACTGATCCACACTTTATAAGTGAAATATGTGCGGGTTTTCCCGGCCATATTATTGTTGGCCTTGATGCGAAAGATGGCAAGGTTGCAACGGAAGGCTGGTCAAAAGTTTCGCGCCATGATGTGATTGATATGGCTCAGCGTTTTGAAGAAGATGGTGTGGAAGCGATTATTTATACTGATATTTCTCGAGATGGAATGATGCAGGGTGTTAATGTGGAAGCGACCGTTAAATTAGCCCAGGCGATTCATATACCCGTTATTGCATCGGGGGGAATTACAAATATGGATGATGTTATCGCATTGTCAGAAGTTGAAGATGAAGGAATCGTAGGTGCTATTACCGGACGAGCCATTTATGAGGGTACACTGGATTTTACTGCAGCACAAAAATGGGTTGATGAGCAGGAAGAAAAGTAAAAGGATATTTTATAATTTGAAACAAAGTCATTATTTATTAATCTAAGTATTTCTAAATAATGATCATTTAAAAAATCAACAAGCACCCTTTCAGGTGCATATGATTAAGGTAAAAACGAAGTGTCACTCGCAAAAAGAATAATCCCCTGTTTAGATGTTAAAAATGGCCGCGTTGTTAAAGGCGTGAAATTTGTAGATATCCGTGATGCAGGCGATCCGGTTGAGGTTGCTCGCCGTTATGACCGTGAAGGTGCGGATGAAATTACTTTCCTGGATATTACCGCCAGCTCTGATGATCGTGACACCATTATGCATGTAGTGGAAAAAGTTGCAGAAGAAGTATTTATTCCATTAACGGTTGGTGGTGGTATACGTGAAGTTAAGGATGTGCGGCGGATGTTAAATGCGGGTGCAGATAAAGTCGGTATTAATACCGCGGCTGTTTTTAACCCTGAATTTGTAAAAGAGGCCAGTGACCGAGTCGGTTCGCAGTGTATTGTGGTGGCCATTGATGCGAAAAAAGTAAGTGAAGATACGGAACAGGATCGCTGGGAAATATTTACCCACGGTGGGCGAAAATCGACGGGTATTGATGCTGTGGAATGGGCTATAAAAATGGTTGATTATGGTGCTGGTGAGATTTTACTAACCAGTATGGACCGAGATGGTACAAAAAAGGGCTTTGATCTGGATTTAACATCCACTATTAGTGATGCTGTAAGCGTTCCCGTTATAGCGTCTGGTGGCGTGGGCAACCTGGAGCATCTCGCAGATGGCATTATAAAGGGTAAAGCTGATGCTGTGCTGGCAGCCAGTATCTTTCATTTTGCAGAATATTCAGTGGAAGAAGCCAAGCAGTACATGGCTTCAAAAGGCATAGAGGTTAGATTGTAGCGACCTGACAGCCTTTAGGCAGCGGCGTGAACAATGTAAGTCTGCTTTATGTCTTGCCCTGAAGTTGTGTAGAGATAGTCGGAATAGTTATAATTTGCTTGCCGATTACTAGCAATTCGAAACGCGCTGATTTGTGTTAAAATACTCCCATGAATGATAACTGGTTAGATCAAGTCAAATGGACGGATGATGGCCTTGTGCCGGCTATTGCCCAGGATGCTGTAAGTGGCCGAGTACTGATGTTTGCCTGGATGAACCGAGAATCACTCGGTTTGACGGTAGAAAAGGGTGAAGCGGTCTATTACTCCCGTTCACGGCAGAGGCTCTGGCATAAAGGTGAAGAGTCTGGCCATACACAGAAGGTAAAAGAGCTGTATTTAGATTGTGATGGTGATGTTATCACCATGAAAATTGAGCAAACGGGTGGTATTGCCTGTCATACAGGCAGGGAAAGTTGCTTTTATCGGAAATTGCAAAATGGTGAATGGGTTAGTGTTGATAAAGTGATAAAAGACCCCAAAGATATATATTAGAGATAAGTATTAATTTTATGAGTGACGTATTAACAAAATTATCTGAAGTGCTCGAAGAGCGTAAGCAGGCTGATCCTGAGTCGTCTTATGTAGCAAAGTTATATAGTCAGGGGCTGGATTCAATTTTGAAAAAAATTGGTGAAGAAGCAACTGAAACGGTGATGGCGGCCAAGGATGCAGATGCGGATAAAGTGATATATGAGGTTGCTGATTTATGGTTTCATTCTATGGTATTACTAGCGCATCAGGGCTTAAGTCATGGTGCTGTTTTAAGTGAGTTAGACAGGCGTTTTGGTTTATCAGGTCTTGAAGAAAAAGCTTCACGAACTGAAAAGTAAATTAACATAATAAATTTGGTGAGAGGAATTAGAGATGGGTTTTAGTATCTGGCAGTTAGCTATAGTTTTAGGTATTGTAATTTTATTATTCGGTACAAAGAAGTTGCGTAATATCGGTGGTGATATGGGTTCTGCAATCAATAGCTTTAAAAAAGCGATGAAAGATGGTGAAAAAGATGCAGATAAAACGCTTGAAACCAAAGATAGCAATGTAATTGATGCTGAAGTAACCAGCAAAAATAAAGACCAGGACAAAGCATAATTACTTTTTGTAATTTAATGCAAAGATTTTAATTCATAATGTTTGATGTCGGTTTTTTAGAGTTGGTTGTAATCATGGTGCTAGGGCTTTTAGTGCTTGGTCCTGAGCGCCTGCCAAAAGCAGCGCAAAAAGTAGGTTACTGGATTGGTAAAGCAAGGCGCTATATGGAGGGAATGAAATCTCAGGTTGAAGCTGAATTCGATTCTTCTGAAGTGAAGCGTTTGCTGCATAATCAGGAAGTTCAGATTCGAGAGTTACAGGATAAATTAACAGATACCGCCGATTATATTGATACTGAATATCATAATCAGTTTGACGATAAAAATGACCCAGGTACGACGCCAGAGTTAATGGAGGCAGAAGAAGAAAAACCATCAGAACCTCAATACGACATTATTGAAGAAGATTTTACTCCCGCCACTGCCGAAGATGATCAGGTAAAGCCTGTTGTAGAAAATATCACGAGTAATAAAGCACAATGAGCGAGTCATCGGCAGGTTCTGGTTCAGAAAAAAAATCGTCAGGAGATCATTCAGCTAAGGATGGTGTTTTAGGTAGTAATGAAAATAAAGAGTTAGGTTTTATTGGTCACTTGATGGAGTTGCGTGATCGATTGTTACGCAGTGTTGTGGTTATTCTTGTTATTTTTCTGGGTGCTTTTTCGTTTGCAAATGATATCTATCATATTCTGGCTTTGCCATTAGTTAATAATTTGCCAGAAGGCGGCAACATGATTGCAACCGGTGTGATTTCACCGTTTTTAACGCCAATTAAACTGGCGTTTATTATGTCAATTTTTGCTGCTTTCCCCTATTTGATTTTTCAGGCCTGGGGTTTTATTGCACCGGGTTTGTATAAGCACGAAAAAAAACTTGCAGTACCTCTTATCATTTCCAGTGCTATTTTATTTTATATTGGCATTGTGTTTGCGTACTTTATTGTGTTGCCCAATGTCTTTGCTTTTATGATGACGATGGCTATTGATGGCGTTACTCATGCACCTGATATTACATATTATTTAGATTTTACGTTGAAAATGTTTTTTGCATTTGGTATTGCGTTTGAAGTGCCTGTAGCAACTATATTACTGGTGTTGGGTGGTGTAACAACGCCACAAAGCCTGGCTGAAAAAAGACCTTATATTATAGTAGGTGCATTTGTTTTTGGTATGTTGCTTACACCGCCTGATCCGGCGTCACAGATTATGCTGGCTATACCTATGTGGGTTTTATTTGAACTTGGGTTGCTTATTTCGCGTATGATTAAAAAAACAGATTCAGAAGAAGACGGGTATCAGGCCATGTCAGAAGATGATATGGAAAGTGAGCTGGATCGTATTGAATCAGAAGAAGATAGCGGGCCTAAATTATAAGTTATCAGTAATTTGATTCTGTAAGCATTTGCTTTGCAGATGTTATTTGTCGTTAACCTGTGCGGCAGATTTTTTAAAAGTCATATTTATACCTGTGTGACTTTTATCTTCAATGCAGTGCTTTGCCAGGTATTCCCTATCCTTCCCCACAAAGCGCCTGATTTCAGGTATACTACGTGCCGAAAATAAGGTACTCAACAAATAGAGAGAATTGAGCAAAGTAATGGCTGAAAAGCGCAAGCGTAGTGTCCCCCGCCGCCCAACGGTGTTAGTCATCTTAGATGGTTTTGGTGTTAATCCAAGCCGCATCAATAATGCAGTTGTTGAAGCAAATACTCCCCGGTTAGATGAATATTTTTCTAAAAATACACATATAACATTAGATGCATCAGGCCTATCAGTTGGTTTGCCCAGTGGTCAGATGGGTAACTCTGAAGTAGGGCACCTTACTTTAGGTTGTGGGACTATTATGAGGCAGGACCTGGTTCGCATAGATGACTCAATAGAAAGTGGTGAGTTTTTTGAAAATGCGGCCCTGGTTGCGGCGATGGAAGACTCAGTTAAACATGAGCGCCCTATGCATTTAGTTGGCCTGGTTTCTGATGGGGGCGTGCATAGTCATACCAAGCATTTGTTGGCCTTAATCTCAATGTGTGAAAAATACAAAGTAAAACCACTTGTGCATATGATCACGGATGGTCGTGATACAGCTCCAATGGCAGCAATGGGCTATCTTCAGGGACTTGAGGATGCATTAGAAGATGCGGGTGGTGCGATAGCCACTATATGCGGCCGTTATTTTGCTATGGACCGTGATAACCGTTGGGATAGAACTGAGATTGCCTTTAATGCAATGGCCAATCTGCAAGGGGAGCAGCATGAGGCAGCCCGTTATGCTATTGAATCTTCTTATAATAAAGATATTACTGATGAATTCATAATGCCCTGCATCTTTCCAGAGGCGGAAAAAATTGAAGAAGATGATAATGTTATTTTCTTCAATTTTAGAAATGACAGGCCACGTCAGTTAAGTGCAGCGCTGAGTCAAACTGATTTTGAGGGCTTTGACCGGGGTAAATATGAGCCGGTGACCGTTACCTGCTTAACGGAGTATGATCCGCACTTTCTATTACCAATTGCTTTTGCACCACAGCGCCCAACGACAACCCTGGCTTCTGTTGTGAGCCGTGCAGGGTTCAAGCAATTTCATTGCTCTGAAACAGAAAAATATGCTCACGTCACTTTTTTCTTTAACGGTGGACGTGAAGAGACCTGGGCAGGTGAAGAGCGAGTCATGATTCCATCACCGCAGGTTGCAACCTATGATGAGTGTCCTGAGATGAGCGCAAAGGAAGTGGCGGACGCGATGATCAAAGCACTAAAATCTCATGAACATGGGTTTCTTGTGGTTAACTTTGCTAATGGTGATATGGTTGGCCATACAGCAAAACGTGATGCGGTTATAGCCGCCGTTGAGGCAATGGATACACAGGTTGGTCGTTTACTGGATGTGGCAGTAGAAGAAGAATATTCTGTTTTTCTTACGGCCGATCATGGTAATTGTGATGAAATGGTTGATCCTGTAACGGGTGAACCTCATACGCAGCATACCGTTTACCCAGTTCCCTGTATGATTATTGATCAGGAAAACTGGCGTTTAAATACAGGTATGGGATTAAGCAGCGTAGCGCCAACTATATTGCAGTTAATGGGCTTACAGCAGCCGCCAGAGATGTTAGGGCAGAGTGTATTGCTTGAAACCTATGGAAGCTAGTTTAAGTTCGGTATGAAATAATTATTTACTGAAGTGAGTTTGTTGTTTCGGTTGTTGTTAAAGGCCTTGATGTTACTGTATAGATTATATTTTAAAATATAATCAGGAGCATTCGGCTGTTGTTTTCAGTCTTAATCTGGAACGGATATAACGGGATAATATATCAACGCCGACATTTAGAAATGCGGTAATGAAAATTAATATCATTGCTTTATCAAATCGAATATCTGCAATCGCACTGTCTATATAAAACCCCAATGTTGCGATACCTAAAATACCAAGAATAGCAGTTTCACGCATAATGATTTCCCATCGATAAAAAAGAAAAGCAAGAAATGGCCCGTATATTTCGGGTAATACTCGATAAAAATAAAGATTTATACCTTTAATATTATTACTTTGGTTAGTGAGGTTTTCACTATAACGGCCCATCAGGTGCGCAATAATAGCCCCATTATGTAAAGTGAGTGCAACAACAGCGGGTAGCATAGATGGCCCCCACAGCGTTAGTAGAATGAAAGCAAGAATATATTCAGGCGTTGAGCGCATAATAACTAAAAAAATATGCCCAGCATAACGTTCGACTCGATTAAAAAATAAATTAGAAATTAAAGGGAATAATAATAAAGCCATAATACCCGTGGCTACCAGTGCTAACTGAGTTAACAGGAGTGTGTTTATAATACCTGGTAAGGCTTCATTAAAAAACAAATCAGAAAACCAGAGCCAGAGGGCATCGAAGGGTTCTCCATTTTTAATTGGAGAAGGGATAATATCCTGAGTGAAAAAACGTGTGATATTATCAAGCGAAATTACACTATCGTTAGCAATAATAAACGGGGCTATTAATAAATATACAGGAAGTAATCTGGGGCGTACCCAATAGTGAATACTGGCAATTAATATATAAAATAAAATTAATAAAGCCCATACTTCTGAATACTGGCCTTCTAAGAAAGCGCTGCTGAGATAATAGCCTAATGTAGGCAGGCCAACGAAACCAAGTACTGCGCTTGAGCGTAAGCCACATTCAAGTCGATAGCTGGTATAAGTGACAAAGTGAGGCCATAAATCAGGCAGGCGAGCATAAAAAAATGCGCTAATTAATCCTGTGTTCTGGCGAATCGAGTCATAGGCGCGGTGGTCACTTTCTTCAATTATTTCAGCATAAACCTTTGCAAAGGTTGCGGCATATGGAAGCCCTAATGCAAGCAGGCCTGTAATTGGATGAAGGCCAAATATCTGTAGAAAAATGAGCGCCCAGAATAACTCATGAACAGAGCGTATAAGTGCGCAGATAATTCGAATGAATTTCCAGTGAAATAATAAGGATAAAAAAAATCCCGTCAGGCTACCAAAAGCAACACCCAGTAGTGCAAAAGAGATGGTTTGTAATATAGCATTAATCGGGCTATTTATATTATCCAGAGAAGGGTGTAGCAAGCCTGAAAAAAATCGCCCCAGTTCGGTCATGGGTTCAAATGTATTGATACCAAGATCAGAATAAAAACTACATAAAAAAGCGATGAAGACAAATAACCAGCTTACTTTCCAGCGTTGTGAGTGATGGTAAATCGGTGCTGAATTATTTTTCATATAACTTGAGTAAGTCTGAGCGATTTAGCCTGTCGGTGCTTGTGTCGATCACCAGTTGACCATGGTCAAGGCCAATAATACGATCACAAAACTTAAGTGCAAGATCAATATCATGTAGTGAAAAAATAACAGTTTCGAACTGTTCACATAATAGTTGCATCACAAGTTGAGACTGGGTTTCATCCAGGGAAGACACAGGTTCATCAGCAAGTAAGAAGTCACCATCATGCATTTGTGCTCGGGCAATGGCGGTGCGTTGCTGTTGCCCGCCTGAGAGCTGGTGAACAGGTTCAAAAAGTTTGTCCTTTATTTGCAGGTTTTCCAGTATGTCGCTAACCTGGGTAACAGGTTCATGAAAAGGTTTAATCAGGTTTAATAGATTGTACCAGGTAGATCTGCGACCTAATTGTCCCATATAAACATTATGAAAAACGGATAAGTTTTGTACCAGAGCGTATTCCTGCGGAATAAGTGCAGCATTTTTATTAAGTTTATTCTGGTTTTCATAGAGAAGTTTTAGCAGGGTAGATTTACCTGAGCCACTACGTCCAACAAGGGCAAGTTTCTGGCCTTTTTTAATATGCAGAGTGATATCTGAGAGAGCAGTTTTGCCTTTGTAAGTGACACTGGCAGAGTTAAGCTGAATCATTTTTTAACGGGTATATTTAGAGTGTAAAATATTGTGATAAATTTGTGACTCTGAATCCAGCAAAGAGCTGGATGTAGAGGTATGTCTAGATGTGATATGAAATTGAATTCTCTGGTTCTGTTCCCGGTAGTATAAAAAAAGGACTTTATGTTCATAGCATTAATAATGCCTAGTCTATTAAGCCAATTTTTTTTGCGGTATTCAGAATAGGTAAATAATCATCGTTATTAGCTGTAATAAAAGCGCTTCGAGGAAATGCATTAAGCAGCTCAGGGTCTTTCATGCTAATTAATGCATGTTTAATTTTATCTTTGAAACCTTTACCCCACACGCTATCAACATCACCCCTGACAGACCACTGGTAGTCTGGGTAGGTGGGTGTTTTCCAGATAACACTTACTTTACGGGTGTCGATTTTTCCATTTTTTAATTCGTTTTGCCACACTTTATAATTTACGGCTCCTAGCTGGTAAGCGCCCGTTTGAACCAGTGCAATCGTGCGTGAATGATTGCCACTAAAGCCGACATGATCGAATAATTCTGATGGTGATTTTTTAAATTGTTCACGAATATAAAATTCAGGCATTAAGCGGCCTGATGTTGAGCCTTTAGAACCAAAAGTAAAGTCTTTTCCTGAGATGCTTTCTGGCAGGTGCTTAGATGGTTTAAGGCCCGTACTGTGGTGTGCAATAAAATAAGTTTCAAATTTAGTGTCTTCGACTCCCTGGGCAATGGCCTCAGAATCTGGTACTAGTGAGCGTGCTCTGACGCCAGATAAACCACCAAACCAGGCAAGTTGAACCTGATTATTTCGAAATGCCGTAATAGCTGCGGCATAAGATTTAACAGGAACATATTTGACGGGAGTATTTAGAGATTCAGATAAATAATTAGCAATTTTATTAAAGCGTAGATTGAGTTGCGATTGATTTTGATCGGGGATAGCAGAAAATATTAATATTTTATCAGCAGAATAAGTATTAAATGATGCAAGAATGGAAAGAGTAAATAAAATACATGTGATTAAGGTGTTTTTCATTTTATATCCTGTCACTGAAGGCGTTATAAGTTATTGTAACTTTAATTGCCTGCCCGTTAGTGTGTTACACAATATACAGCGATAGACGATGGTATATGCGAAGGGGGAAATAACATAAGTTATTCTATTTTGGCAGTTAATTCAAGCCTTAATCAGCCTGAGTTAACCGTTGATGTTACTGTATTTTAAATGCTATTTATTTTACAGCCAGGGCTTTGAGTTTGTTTATTAACTGATCCGAGTCCCATTCAACACCGCCAAACAAGGTATAGCGAATTTTACCCTGGGGGTCGATAATGAAGTTTGATGGTGCAGCAAAGACTTTCCAGTCAGAAATGCTCTTGCCAGATTCATCCATTAATATACTAAACTCGGGTTTAACTTCATTTACAAATTGAGTTACTTCACTTTTTGTTTCACCCATATCAACGGCAAGTATTTTAAAAGGCGTGTCAGCCATTTTTTTCATCATATTGTTCATTGAAGGCATTTCTTTACGGCAAGGGGTGCAATAGGTTGCCCAAAATTGAACAAGAACAACCTGGCCTTTATAGTCGCTCAGGTTATGTTGCTTGCCTTGTAAGTCTGTAAGGTTTAATGGTGGCGTTGGTGTGTTAGCGGTAAACTCTTTTAAATTAGCAGCCTGAATACACATTGTTGTAAAAAGTAACGTTGTGAATAAAAATACTCGTTTAATCATTGCTTTCTTTTTCCTCAAGATAAAATAAACTAACTTTGATTAGCCCTGCCATCTGCGATGTTACAACATCCTCTGAACGATTCGCATCTTTTCGTTTAAAAAAATATCCACGAACATTAGGTATGATTTTTGATTTTACTGTACTACCGCTTTTTTGTAGCTCGTGACTCAGGGTATTAAGCCCCCACCTATTGGGTGTGCGTTCACCCTCAAGTAGTAAAATAGGTAAGTGTGTTTTGCCAACCGCATCCTGATATTCGGGTACTTTACCGGGTACAGGTGATTCTTTAAAGAGCCGGGGAAACATTAATACAGCGCCAGCGAGTGGTGTGTTTTGCTGGTTTTTTTCCCAGTCACTGGCTGCTCGCAATATCAGTTCAGTGTCTGGGCCGCTGGCAATGAGATAGACCTTTTTTCCTGTTTTTGTTGCTTCATTAATAATGGCTGTGAGCGCCTCGGTCGATATCTGTGAGAGACTGCTACGAACTTTAGGCAACATAAAGCCTGAGAGCATGTCAGGCATCCACACTTCAACACCATCTTCAGCTAATGACATGGCGGTCTTCTCTTCTGCAATGCTCTTGCCTTCATCGCAGGGAAAGCCGAGTAACAGCTTGTCTCCCTGGGCAGAGAAAATGCGTACATCGATTTCAGTGTCGCCGGTTTCTATGGTTTTTAGTTCTTTAGCCTGTGCGAACGCAATATTGGCTGTGCCGATAAACGTGAGAAAGCCTAAAAAAGTGAATAGTTTTGTTAAATTCATAATAAATTGATCTGGTCTATTAAAATCCATAAGCTAAGAGTGTAAGCTATGTTGATGATTAAACAATATTTTATAACAGGCTGTATTGTAGCGTTAACAAGCCTTATTGTTCCTTGTGTATCGTCAAGCCCTGCTGAAATAAATGAGTCGCTCAAACTAACACCTGATTTGAGCAAAGGTAAAAAAATTTACCCATTATGTGCTACTTGTCACATGAAAACAGGTTGGGGTAAGAAAGATGGTAGTTTTCCTGTTATTGCGGGCCAACATCGAAATGTTTTGATTAAGCAGCTAGCGGATATTCGTGCAAAAAACCGTGAAAATCCTACCATGTACCCTTTTACTGACCCAA
This sequence comes from Gammaproteobacteria bacterium, assembly GCA_016744065.1. Lineage (GTDB taxonomy): Bacteria > Pseudomonadota > Gammaproteobacteria > SZUA-229 > SZUA-229 > SZUA-229. Next base: position 84,023 of record JADGFA010000009.1, on the reverse strand, counting down.
AATCTATTGGTGGCGCGCAGGCTATAGCTGATGTTACCGCATATATAGCATCAATGGATGAATCTTCTGCTACAGGTGTGGGAAATGGTAAGCAGCTTGTTTTAGGTAAGGCTATTTTTCAGAAGCGCTGCATGGTATGTCATGGTGACAACGCTCAGGGTAATAATGATGCTTTTTTTCCAAAACTCAGAGGTCAGCACCATGCTTATTTGTTGCGTCAGCTAAAATGGATTAGAGATGGGTATAGAAAAAATAGTAACCCACAGATGATTGTTGAAGTTAAAGCATTATCTGATATGGAATTAAGTGCTGTTGCCGATTATTTGTCACGCCTATAATTAAGTTCAGAGGATAATGGCACTTGTTTAAGTGTGCTAGTAGTGTGGTCAAGCAGCACAGACTTGCTGTGTTTGACCCACACTACAACTGCTATTGTGAGCGAATGCGAAGGGGCTAACTAACCGGGTGTTCAAGATCCTTCGCATTCGTTCAGGATGACAGTTATCCACATATGATTGTGTTTGCATATTCTTTTTAAACCAGTGCTTACCTTGCCATGTGCTGAAACTTGAGTCAGTGTCGTCAAGTTCAGGGCGAAAGAAAAATTCAGCTATTGAACATATCTATTATTAAGTTTATTTTTTATTGAAAAATGACTTATACAGTAATATCAATTAAGGAAGAAAATTATAATGGGAAAGAGTCGTGTCTAATAAAGCTGTCAGTAATAATCCATATGAAAGTCCACAAACTTCTACAGATGTTGAGTATATAGATAGTTATAAGCCAAAAATATTCACAACTAAAGGGCGAATTGGTCGTTTAAGGTATCTGGCTTATTCAATGATTTATAATTTCTTAGTTATGTTCTTAATAGGTATTGTAAGCTCCGTTATGATGCCCATGTTATCAAATGGTAATACGGGAGAGTCCGGTGTGGTTATATTGCTAATTATAGGTATGGTTTATCTGCCCGTTATACTGGTTTTCTTTATTGCTGCGAGGCGACGCCTGCATGATCTGGATCATACTGGCTGGTTTTCTTTGTTAATGATTGTGCCTGTTATTAATATGATGTTTGGTTTGTATCTTTTGTTTGCTTCAGGCAGCCCGCAAGCAAACCAATATGGACCGCCCCCGCAGACAAATTCTGTTCTGGAAATTATTATTGGTTTAGTGGCACCCATTGTTATCACGGGTATACTTGTTGCCATTGCTATTCCCGCTTATCAGGGCTATGTGGAAAAAGCTAAACAGGCTCAGTCCGTATCACCATAGAAAAACGGGGTGAGAAGGTTAGTGTTTTAGCGGAATTATCAGGCTATGTATTAGTCGTCTTTACTGAGGTGTGATAGTTCATGGGCATGTGACTCCCAGTTTTTACCATCGAACTGCTGAACAATTATTTTTTCTGGTTGCGGTTCAATGCAATGAACATTTACATCGTATCCGTCAGGATTAGATCGGGGAATATAAAACGATTTAATACCACAAATTTTGCAAAATTTATGTCGGGCTTCTGCCGTATCAAAAGTGTAGGTGGTTAGATTGTTTTCGCCCTGTAAAAGTTTAAATCGGGATGCAGGAACGATTAAGTGTAAATATCCAGATTTGGTGCAAATACTACAGTTACAATTTTGGCATGTAACTGTGTCGGGAGCATCAACCTCAAATTTTATAGCGCCACAGTGGCAGCCACCTTTGTATTTCATGGGAGCTTCTTCCGATTGCTTTTTACATGATCATTAATTTCAGGATACTGACAATTTAGTATTTTATACTCTAAAAAATTATTGCATTAAGTCGTTCATATTTATTATGGGTAATAAAATAGACAGTACAATGATTAATACAATACCGCCCATAGCAACAATGAGGAGAGGTTCAAATAGACCCATAAAAGTTGCGATTAGGAGTTCCAGTTCTCGTTCCTGTTGTTCGGCGGCTTTATCTAACATGTCTTCCAGATTGCCAGATCTTTCGCCGCTGGATATCAGGTGCAATGTCATGGGCGGGAATAGTTTACTTCGATCAAGTGCGGCATAAATACTTGAACCTTCTCTTACTTTTTCTGCGGCATTTATAATCGCATCCTGCATGGGCAAGTTTTCAACGACGGGTGCAGCGAGTTGCAGGGCGTCTAACACAGGTACACCACTCGATGAAAGAATACTCAGAGTACGTGAAAAACGCGCTGTATTTAAACCTCTTACCAGTTTGCCTATAACAGGAATTCTTAATAAGAATAAATGGAAGCGGCGCTTGTTGTAAGGAATAGATAAAAATTTCTGTATGCCGAAATATGTGCCTATAGCAAGTACGAGTAACAGGCCCCACCAGTTTTGTAGAAATTCACTAATCCATATCATCATTTTTGTGATGCCGGGTAATTCCTGACCGGATGTTTCAAATACTTCTACAATTTGTGGCACAACAAACATTAATAACCCGGTAACCACCAGGAAAGCCATAATAGTTAAGATGGCAGGGTAGATAGTAGCCTGTGCAACCTTTGATGCCATTTGCTGGCGGCTTTCGGTATAGTCGGCAAGTCGATCAAGTACGATGTCCAAATGCCCTGATGATTCCCCCGCAGCGACTGTAGCACGAAATAACTGGGGGAAAATTTTTGGAAAATCAGATAATCCTGCTGCGAGTGTATGCCCTTCCAGTATCTTTGAGCGTAAGGCAAAAACCATGCTTTGAATGCGTGGTTTTTCTGTTTGCTGGCCGACAGCAGAAAGTGCCTCATCTAGAGGAATGGCGGCACGAACCAGTGTGGCTAGCTGACGGGTGAATAATGCAAGATCAGTTGCACTGATACTACGTCGGGATATTTGTACGGGTTTATTCTGCTGTTTTTTTTCAAGATTAGCGGCGGTTTCAATTTGTAAAGGCATCATGCCTTTGTCGCGCAGAATCTGTCTTACCTGACGTGGTGTGTCACCTTCTATAACGCCTTTTTTTTCACGGCCTTTATCGTCAAGAACTATGTATTCAAATGCAGCCATTTTTATTGTTTAGTCTTCACGTGAAACTCTTAAAACTTCTTCTAGAGATGTGGTGCCTTCCAGTACCAGGCGCTTCCCATCTGTACGTAGGCTGGTGGTAAAGCTGCGAGCATATTTTTCCATTGTCTGTTCGCCTTCACCATCGTGAATCATTTGTTGTAATTTGTCATCAATAGGGATTAATTCATAAACCCCCGTTCGGCCTGTAAAACCGAGGTGATTGCAGTCATCACAGCCTTTAGGGGTGTAAATTTGTGGTGCCTGAGAAACCTCTATGTTGAGCCATTCACATTCACTTTCTGTTGCTGTATGTGCTGCTCTGCAATGAGGGCACAGTTGTCTGACTAAGCGTTGAGCTAATACGCCAATGAGACTGGATGCTAGTAAAAAGGGTTCAACACCCATGTCACGTAAACGTGTAACAGCACCAATGGCAGTATTAGTATGCAGTGTTGATAATACCAGGTGACCGGTTAAACTTGCCTGAACAGCAATAGATGCGGTTTCAAGATCACGTATTTCTCCAATCATTACCACGTCTGGGTCCTGTCGCAGAATAGCACGTAACCCACGGGCAAATGTCATATCGACTTTATTGTTAACCTGAGTCTGGCCAATACCATCTAAATAATATTCGATAGGGTCTTCTACGGTCAGGATATTACGGCTTTTATCATTAAGCTGAGTCAGGCCAGCATAAAGCGTTGTTGTTTTACCAGAACCTGTAGGCCCGGTAACTAAAATAATGCCGTGTGGATGATGCAGTAAATCATTTAAGCGTTCGTTGTCATTATTAGACATGCCCAGATGTTGTAAATTTAAACGTCCGGCTTGTTTGTCTAATAAACGTAATACGATGCGTTCACCATGCCCTGAAGGTAATGTGGATACACGAACATCAACGGATCTACCTGCTACCTTAAGTGAGATACGTCCGTCCTGTGGTAAACGTTTTTCGGCTATATCCAGTTTTGCCATGACTTTTATGCGAGAGATAACTAACGGTGCAATGTTTTTTGGTGGTTGCAAAATTTCACGTAAAACACCGTCAACACGAAAGCGAATACGCATTCTGTTTTCAAATGCTTCAATGTGTATATCCGATGCACTTATTTTTATGGCTTCGGTTAATACTGCATTGATTAACTTAATTATAGGTGCATCATCTTCTGCTTCTAACAGATCTTCTGGTTCGATGGTTTCGGCAAGTTGATCGAGGTCGAGTTCTTCGCTTACGCCTTCCATCATGGCCATTGCCTGATCGGAATCCTGCTCATAGGTTTGAGCAAGTAAAGCGTCGAACTGCTCATCCTCAATTGAAGATAGTTCCAGGCGACGGCCAATAATACGGCGTACCTCAGATATGGCCTGAGGGTTTATTTTTCCACGATAAAATAACTGAGCTTTATCCTTGTCAATTTGTCCAAGCATAACACCATTGCGTTTTGCAAAAGCATAAGCAATGTTTTGCGCACTTAACTCGGCGGGATGAGCTAGTGCATTATCTGTATCATTGGCAGGCTGATTACTCAAAGTCTTCGCCATCAAGGTCGGTGCTCTCTTCACTTGTTTTATTTTTTTCATTTGAAGAGTTAGTTGGCGTAATCAGGTTTTGTAATGGAGGTAATAATGGGCTGCGTTCGTCACTTAATAAGCCAAAGCCATTTTCATCCGCACTGATTTGTTGTGCGCGTAAATAATTATATTTTTGATTAGTGTGATAAGCAGCAGAGTTGGCATCACGCATAATGCTGGGGCGCATAAAAATCATTAAATTCTGTTTTTCTTTGGATGTTGTGTGTGAACGGAATAGCCATCCTAATAAAGGTATATCGCCTAATACGGGCACTTTAGAAACAGTGTCGCGTAAGGTGTCATCAATAAGGCCACCCAGTATTAATATTTCACCATCTTCTACCAGGACAGATGTTGTGATCTGGCGTTTGTTTGTGATAATACCACCATTGGTGGCTGCCGTTGCTGATACATTAGAAACTTCCTGATCTATTTCCAGTTTAATGGTATTACCATCATTAATCTGTGGCGTTACTTTTAGTGTGATCCCTACGTCCTGACGTTCAACTGTTTGAAAAGGATTAGATGCGCCATCGGCTGCGGTCGTGAACGAACCGGTAAGGAAAGGAACGTTTTGTGCAATAACAATGCTTGCTTCCTGGTTATCCAGGGTAACAATACTGGGTGTTGATAAAATATTGGTTGCAGCATCAGATGAAAGTGCTTTGAGTAAAAAAGCAAAACGGGTGCCGTCATTACTACCAAAGCCAAAGGTAATGCCATCACCAAGTGAGTTTCCTATTGTCGACTGATCACCACTAAATAAACCAATAATGCCTCCAGCGCCACCAAAATTACCCACACCGATGGGTACGGTACTGCTGTCACTGTCTTCGGGTGGCCCGACAACAAACTGGGAAGAAAATTCCTTGCCTATGCTGTTAGAGATTTCAGCTATGATTGATTCAATTAAGACCTGAGCGCGACGAATATCCAGTTGTCGAATGATGGATTTCATTCGACGAACCACATCCGGGCCCGCAGTAATTATTAATGAATTAGTTGCTTCATCTGCCTGTATATCAGCATCTGCTTTTTTTGTTGAGGTTGTTTTTTTACTTGTTTTTTTATTTGTTTTTTCCTGGTTTTTCTGTACGCCCGTTAGTATGGTAACAATATCTTTTGCTTTGGCGTATTTTAAATAAATAACATGTGTGTTACCCGCTTCGTTTTCTAACGGCGTATCAAGATGAGCGATGGTTGCACGAATTTTTAAACGACTGGCACGCTCCCCGCTCATTAATATACTATTAGTTCGATCATCTGCAGCTAGTGTTATTTTTTTGGATGAAGATGCTTTAGATCCAATACTGCTGCCTGCATGTAAAGAGTTAAGTATGCGTACCAGTTCAGATGCTGATGCGTGTTTTAATGGAATGATTTCCAGTTCATCACTTTCTGGGCGATCAATGTGGCGTATAATCTGTACCAGGCGTTTGATGTTTGCTGCGTGGTCGGTAACAATTAGCGTGTTGGTAGGATTATAGGCGGCGAGGTGTCCCTGCTGGGGAACCAGCGGCCTGAGTATGGGAACAAGTTGGGCTGCGGGAACGTGGTCCAGAGTAATTACTTTTGTAATGAGCTCGTCACCATTGTTTTTAGAGCCACGAACTACGGGTAAAGGGCCCTGTTTTGCATTTACTTCAGGTACAATTTTTATAATGCTACCTACGGGTACGGCAGCATAACCATGTACCTGTAATACCGATAGAAAAACTTCATATACTTCACTTTCTGACATGGTATTTGAAGAGACTACAGTTACTTTGGCTTTAACTCTTGGGTCAACAACAAAGTTTTTTCCTGTAAATTTAGAAACCGTACTGATGAGCGCACGTATATCTGCCTGCTTTAAATTTAGCGTAATTTGATTGTCTGCGGCGAATGTGTTTTGAGCTGCAAATAAACTGGAGCCCAGCAAGTAACAGATTAAAAAAAATCGTATAAGGCTAGATTTTGTCTGAAAATTTTTGTAATTTAAGTCCTGAAATTTCAAAATAGTTGTCTCTGTTTAAGGGAGTCTCTAGTTAAGGCTGTTTATTGCTATCGTTGTTCAACGTATTCAGATACAGGGCGAAGGTTACTGCTAATAGCGAATTATTAGCAGGGTATTTAACGCGGTAGCTGAAGGCTCTGGATAATGAGATGGCAGTCATACTAAGTTTAGAGTTTCCTAAGGTATATCAAAATGTAATGGTAGTTCAGCTCCATTACGTAATACGGTTATGTCAATTGATTTTGCTCGTTGTAATGAGCGTAATGCTTTAAGTCCCTTTGTCGGGTTGTTTAGTTCAACTCCATTTACAGCAATAACAATGTCATTAGGGTCCAGGCCTACTGTTTCAAATAATGAGCGATCACCCTGAGGTTGTAAGCGGTAGCCACGTAGGCGACCATTTTCATTGACGGGTATAGGGATTGCGTATTTACCAAAGGACGTAGGGTTTTTAAGTATTTGTTTGCGAATATCAGATAGTACCGCTCCAGGGCTAGATGGAGCGGCAGTGTGCCTCGAAGAACGGGGTGATGATGTAAGCAGACTGCTACTGTTGTCTTTGGGCATGCGCAGTGTTTCCAGTTTACCGCTGCGTTCCAGAATGACCCTGTCTGAATATATTTCTTTTACCGTTGCACTGGAAACTTTATCGCCTATTGCGTAAGTGTCTTCTTTGCCATTTTTGCCCATTGAGATAATGGCATTGCTATATTCCATTGGTTTGCTGGCAAGTACGCCTTTTAGTATTAAGTTTAATCGGGTTTCAGGTGCAACAGTTTGAGTTGATTTGCTGGTGCTTTGTTGGAAAATACCAAATAAATGGGCGTCAGTAATTTCGCTATAGTTTTTAGTTTGTTGCTTTGAGTTTGTATTGGCATTAAGACTACGGGGCGCAGATTGTTTTTCTTTATCAGGAATTAATGACCAGGTCATTTGTGACAATGTATAACTGCAGGCGATAATTAGAATAATGGTGAAAAAAGGAGGCAATACCCGATTTAGCTTCGTCAGGTTAACTACATTGAGGCTTAGTGATTTTGGTAACTTGTTTGCCAGTGTATTCATATTTCATGCATTATAGGGAATAGCGCGGGTAGTTCCAAATAGCTTAGGGAGTTAATACCGGTTAAATCTCGAAAAGGGGCTTTAATTGTGTAATAAATGATCATTTTTGCCTGTTTTTCATGTTGCCAAAGTAAAAACGGGGCTATGCAGCGATATTACAATTCTGCATAGCCCCGTTGATAAAGCACGGATAAGGGAGTTAAACCATATCTTTTAAGCCTTTAAGTGGTAAAACTTTAACCACTTTACGAGCGGGCTTGGCTTTAAACATCATTTCTTCGCCAGTGAAAGGATTGGTACCCTTGCGTGCTTTGGTTGCAGGCTTCTTAATGACTTTAATCTTTAGCAGGCCTGGCAGAGTGAAAAACCCGGGTCCACGTGCTTTGATATTTTTTTCAATCAAACCAGACAGACTATCCAGTACCGCAGTTACTTCTTTACGACTTAGTTCTGTTTCAGCAGAAATGTGATTTAGAATTTCACTTTTGGTTGGTGGTTTTTTAACAGCAGATGCCGCTACTTTCTTTTTGGCTACTTTTTTCTTTGCAGCTTTCTTTTTAACCGCCATACTAGGATGCTCCTAAGGTTGTTTATTTTAGTCAATTGTGATGAATAATTAATACTAATTACTCAGTTGCCTGATTGTTAGTGCTTTTGCACTGTAATACAAGGGTTTTATTAAAAAAATCAAGAAAAATGCATGAATTTACTTATATAACAGCATTTACCGTTGGATTAATGGGTGGAGTGCATTGTGTTGGCATGTGCGGTGGCATTGTTGGTGCTTTAAGTTTTGCCAGTCACAGTAATAAAGATACTGCTGCACCTGCATTATTAAGTTTATTGTTAGCTTATAATTTTGGTCGCCTGTTTAGTTACACAATAGCCGGAGGTTTGATGGGGGCATTGGGCTGGCTGGTGAGTGTATGGACTGATATACAGTTTATCCAGGTTTTATTGCAGTTAATTGCCGCGCTATTTATGTTAATGATGGGGCTGTATATTTCCGGTTGGTGGATGGGACTGGTCAGGCTTGAAAAAGCAGGAGCAGTTGTCTGGCAAAAGATACAACCCATGGCACAAAAACTATTGCCGGTTAAAACACCTCTGCATGCAATTTCACTGGGGCTGTTATGGGGCTGGTTGCCCTGCGGCCTGGTATACAGTGTTCTGGTGTGGTCAGTGTCTGCGGGCAGCTTTCAGCAAGGTGCTTTGCTTATGCTGAGTTTTGGCCTGGGAACCTTGCCAAATTTACTGGCAATGGGTTTTTTTGCTAATCGGTTAAAACAGTTTGTGCAAAAACAGGCGGTGCGAAATTTAGCAGGTGGTCTGGTGATTTTGTTTTCATTATGGAGTCTGTTTTTAGCGGTAAGGTTGTTACTGTAGAATCGATTTTTTGATAAGTGAAAATCAACTAATGCCATTTCAGGCATTTCAGTTTTTCTGTGTAGTGATGGTCTGTTATTTTAGTATGAAGGAAGGCAGTAACTCTGGGCTGAAAATTCTAAAACGTTTCTCACGGTTAGTTTCACCACTGATTAATTCAACTCGTGATTTACTTGCTTTAAACTGCTTAGCCAGAAATTTAATTAAATGCTGGTTTGCTTTGCCATCCACAGGTGGTGCGGTTACTCGTACTTTGATGGCATCGTCCATTACTTCACAAAATTCATCTTTACTGGCTTTAGGCTGAACTTTTACACGTAAAAGCAAGTCATTGTTTTTCCACTCGTAAAAGCGAGTGTTCACAGGCTAATGCCGAACACAGTAGCGAAAATATAACGAATAGAATATTGCACAAACATAAGTGTAATGATGGCAAATATAGGTGAAATATCCATGCCACTTATTGGTGGTACCAGACGTTTGAAATGTTTCAGTACAGGAAAGGTCAGGCTATTTAGCAATGCGACAATCGGATTATATGGGTCAGGATTTACCCAACTTAAAATAGCCTGAATAATGATAGAGTATAAAAAAATGCTAATGGCGAGTATGAGTGTTTGACCAATGGCAATAATGCCTACCGCCAGTGGTTCAATTGTTTGGTATACCAGCATTGTTTTGATTGCGAGCACTAAAAAAGCCAGTAGTAATGTGGCAATGTCTATGCCTGCAAACCCTGGAATAATTTTCCGTAAAGGTATTACTGGTGGATTGGTTATCTTTACAATAAATTGTGATACAGGATTATAAAAATCAGCTCGAACCCATTGCAACAATAATCGAATTAATAGTGCGGTTGCGTATAGTTGAAAAATAATATCAATTAAAAATATAAATGGATTCATGGTTAATCTTTTCCTAATTCATTTGCAAGTTCAATGGCGCGATCTCGTGCGGCCGTTAGTGCCTGGGCAATAATGCCATTAAAGTTATTGTTTTCGAATGATGCAATAGCTGCGGCTGTTGTGCCACCTTTTGATGTGACTTTTTCGCGTAGTGTTGCTGGGCTATCTTCGCCTTCAAGTGCCATCCGTGCCGCACCCAGGGCCGTTTGTTTTGCAAGCATTGCGGCTGTGTTCTCGTCCAGGCCAAGTTGTTTACCCGCAGATTGCATTGCTTCTAAAAACAGGAAAAAATAAGCCGGACCAGAACCGGAAACGGCTGTTACTGCATCAAGCTGTTCTTCGTTATCAACCCATAGCGTAATACCTGCGGAACTTAATATTTGATCAGCCATATTTTTCTGCTCAGCGCTGGTACGGGTATTGGCGAATAATCCCGTAGCACCTGCCTGAATGAGTGCGGGGGTATTTGGCATGCAACGAACTAATGCATTTCCGTCGCCCAACCAGCGGTCAATATCTGTAGAGCGAATACCCGCGGCAATAGAGATGACTAAGGGTTGTGTTTTAAGTATGGCTTTCCTGATGTTATTACATACAGCTTTAAGTACCTGGGGCTTTACGGCGAGTACAATTACATGTGCACTTTCTACGGCTTTAAGATTATCGATTTCAATGTTAATAGAAAATTGTTGTTTAAGTTGGTTTAGCTTTTGCGGATCTGGGTCCGTAACAGTGATTTTGTTAGCTGGGTAATGGTTATTAACCAGGCCGCTGATTAAACTGCCGGCCATATTGCCGCCGCCGATAAAGCATATTTGATTTGTCATAATGGGTTCTGTCTTCTAAGCCTGTATTATCAGGCGTTGGCAGTGTGTGGTTAACCAACTGTGTAAAATTCTTGATAGCATCACAACAGGAGGCGGAGCGCAGAAAGCAGCGGTTACCCTGTTTTAGTCAAGTTATGTAATATTATCACTTTTATATAATTTACTTTCCCTGAGCAAAGTAAGCATACGTTAACCCCGCTTCAGGGTGTTAACAGGCGTTCGATTATAACCCACTAAGGTTTCTTGCACCAAAAATAGCCGTACCTATACGTAACATAGTGCTTCCCTCGGCAATAGCGGCTTCCATGTCTCCTGTCATACCCATAGATAAAGTATCAATTTGAGGGTATTTTGTCTGCAATGTTTTAAGTAGTGACTTCATTTCAGCAAAAGTTGCACGTTGTTCTTCCAGGCTATCTGCTTTAGCTGGAATGGCCATTAGCCCGCGTAGGCGTAAGTTGGGTAAATGTATAACTTCATCCACAGCGACTTCAACCTCATTTATATTAAAACCTGATTTAGATTTTTCTTCGCTGATGTTTATTTGCAGGCAAATATTTAAAGGTGGAAGTGATTTTGTACGTTGGTTACTCAGGCGGCGTGCGATTTTAAGGCGGTCAATACTATGAACCCAGGCAAAATTTTCAGCCAGTTCCCGGGTTTTGTTTGATTGAATGGCCCCAATAAAGTGCCATTCTATTGCCAGATCGCTTAAATCATGGATCTTCTGAAGGGATTCCTGCAGGTAATTTTCACCAAATTGGGTTTGCCCCGCACTATATGCCAGGCGTATATCTTTGGTAGGCCTGGTTTTGCTTACTGCCAGTAATTTTATATCTTGTGGGTCGCGTTGGTATTTTTGGCAAAATTTTGAAATATTAAGCTGGATTTGCGTTAAATTCTCTGCAATATTGGTTGAGTTAGATGACGTTTCTGTCATTTGATTGAAGCCTGTTAATTTATTGACTATAAATAGGAATGCTATTGTAGTTTTATTTTGATATCTTTGCATGACTCAGGTGACAATGAGAAAGGAGATTAAACCCTCTATTGAGGTGGAAGGCCGGGCTAATAGCCAGCTGTTAATATGGTTTTCTAGCTATAAAGCAGAGAATTATATTTATTTCTATTTCTGGAAAAATCATATAAAAGTCTTGATATACATGTCAGATTAAATAATTAAAGACCTGATTAATATTAAAAAGGTCAAAAACTCTACAATATAGTTTTGTGGGGTTACTTAAGGGGAAAATGAATGGATATTGCACAATTATTGGCATTTGGCGTAAAAAATGGCGCATCAGATTTGCATCTGTCGGCAGGTTTACCCCCTATGATTCGTGTTGATGGTGATGTGCGTCGTATTAATATCGATGCAATGCCGCATGAAGAAATACATGCCATGGTGTACGACATCATGAATGACAAGCAACGTAAAACATTTGAAGAATACTGGGAGGTGGATTTTTCTTTTGAAATTCCTGGCTTAGCCCGTTTTCGTGTAAATGCATTTAATCATAATCGAGGCGCTGGGGCGGTGTTTCGTACTATTCCCTCAAAGATTCTGACTCTGGAAGAGCTGGGAGCACCGAAAATTTTTGAAGAGATTGCGAATACACCACGAGGGATTGTACTGGTTACCGGGCCGACAGGATCAGGTAAGTCCACAACACTGGCTGCTATGGTGAATCATGTTAATGAAAATGACTATGGTCATATCCTTACTATAGAGGACCCGATTGAGTTTGTGCATGATAGTAAAAAATGCCTGATGAACCAAAGGGAAGTACATAGAGACACGATGGGGTTTAGTGAGGCGTTACGTTCGGCATTACGTGAAGATCCAGACGTTATTCTAGTGGGGGAAATGCGTGACCTTGAGACTATTAGGCTTGCTTTATCTGCAGCAGAAACCGGACATCTGGTTTTTGGGACATTACACACCAGTTCGGCTGCAAAAACAGTCGACCGTATTGTCGATGTGTTTCCCGCGGCGGAAAAAGATATGGTACGTGCCATGCTATCTGAATCATTACGTGCGGTTATTGCACAGACTCTGCTAAAGAAAATTGGTGGTGGTCGTGTGGCAGCGCATGAAATCATGATTGGTACACCGGCTATTCGTAATCTGATTCGTGAAAATAAAATAGCGCAAATGTATTCAGCTATTCAAACGGGACAGGGTATTGGCATGCAGACCTTAGATCAAAATCTAAAGGAACTGGTAGATCGTGGTATTATTTCTAAAGATGATGCTAAATCAAAAGCAGTAAATAAAGATGCAATGTAATAAAGCATAGCTAAATTAAGCTTTTGAAAAAAATTTAAAGCATTTTGTTATTTTAAACTAAATATTATTACCGGAGTTTGAGAATGGATAGAGATAAGGCCATCCGATACATGCATGATTTATTACGCATGTTAGTGCAAAAAGATGGCTCTGATTTGTTTATTACGGTAGGGGCCGCACCATCAATGAAAGTTGATGGTAAAATGACACCGTTATCAAATCAGACGCTTTCACCCGGGCACACTCAAACGTTAGTGCGTTCAATAATGAATGATAAGCAGCTGGGTGCATTTGAGGCGGAACAGGAAGTTAATTTCGCAATTAGTTTACCCGGGGTTTCACGCTTTCGTGTAAATGCGTTTACGCAACGTGGCTCTATGGGGATGGTGCTGCGTGTTATTCGATCTGATATTCCAGGATTTGATGAGTTGAGTTTGCCCGCTGTATTGCAGGATATTGCGATGACCAAGCGTGGGCTGGTTATTTTTGTTGGAGCAACGGGTTCAGGTAAATCCAGTTCACTTGCAGCAATGATTGGCTATCGCAATGAAAACTCATTTGGTCATATTATTACCATAGAAGATCCTATTGAGTTTGTTCATCAGCATAGAAACTGTATTGTTACCCAGCGAGAAGTTGGTGTAGATACAGAGAATTATGATATAGCATTAAAGAACACATTAAGGCAGGCGCCAGATGTTATTTTAATAGGTGAGGTGCGGGATCGTGAAACCATGGAGTATGCGATTGCTTTTGCAGAAACAGGCCATTTATGCTTAACCACATTACATGCAAACAGTACCAATCAGGCACTTGATCGTATAATTAACTTCTTCCCGGAAGAGCGGCGTTCTCAGTTGCTTATGGATTTATCGTTAAACCTTAAATCATTAATTTCTCAAAGACTAATTCCATTAAAAGGTGGAGAAGGTCGTATTCCTGCTGTAGAAGTCATGTTAAATACACCATTAATGTCTGATTTAATATTTAAAGGTAATGTGCATGAAATAAAAGAGCTTATGTCCAAGTCAAATGAGTATGGCATGATCACATTTGACCAGGCATTATTTGAGCTATATGAAGACGGGTATATTACATATGAAGATGCATTGCGTAATGCAGATTCAATTAATGACCTGAGATTACGTATTAAATTAAAAGGCAAAGATGCTAAGAATACAGATTTAATGCAGGAAGTATCGGGTCTTAAAATGGAAGAAGATGAATCCGATAATAAACATCGTTTACGTTAACATAATAAAAGTTGAATTAAATTGAATTTGCAACCCTACCTAAAACTAATGGCCGAACGTGGTGGCTCTGATATTTTCTTTACTACGGGCGCTCCGGTAAGTATGAATATCGAAGGCAAGATGCATCCCATTGGTAAAACACCATTAGAACCAGGTATGACAAAAGAGCTCGCCTATAGTGTTATGGATGAAAACCAGAAAATGGGATTCGAGGCGACGATGGAAATGAACCTGGGTATGTCTTTAAAGGATGTGGGGCGTTTCCGTATTAATATTTATACTCAGCGTGGCGAAGTTTCTATGGTGATTCGATACATTAAATCGGATGTGCCTACGCTGGATAAATTAAACCTGCCTGAAAAATTAAAAGATCTGGTTTTTAATCGTAAGGGTCTGGTTCTGGTTGTCGGTGCAACAGGTTCTGGTAAATCAACCACACTGGCTTCTATGATTAACCATCGGAGTTTAAATATGCCAGGGCATATACTAACAATTGAAGACCCCATTGAGTATATGTTTGACCATCAGAAATCTATAGTGGGCCAACGTGAAGTGGGCCTTGATACTCTGTCATATGAAAATGCATTAAGGGAAGCAATGCGTGAAGCACCTGATGTTATTATGATTGGCGAAGTGCGTGACCGTGAAACAATGGAGGCGGCAATACAGTATGCAGATACCGGTCATTTGTGTTTAACAACATTGCATTCGGTTAATGCAAATCAGACGTTAGATCGTATTTTAAGTTTTTTTCCACCGGATGCGCGTAATCAGATTTTGATGGATTTATCTCTTAATTTAGTGGCTATAGTTTCACAGCGGCTGGTAGAAGGATTAAAAGGAAAGCGTATAGCTGCGATTGAAATATTAATTAACTCGCCCTATATTTCTGAATTAATTCGTCGGGGTGAATTTCATGAAATAAAAGAAATTATGGAAAAAGGTGAGGCAGATGGAATGCAAACATTTGACCAGTCCTTATACCAGCTATTTTCAGATGGAAAAATTGATATTAAAACGGCTTTATCCTATGCCGACTCACGAAGTAATCTTGAATGGAAAATTAACTTTGGTGGTGGTGTTAATGCGCAAGAAGATGGTGAAGAAAATAATACTTTGAAAGTTTCCACAGACCTTGATGAGTTGCCAGAAGTAAAGTAAATGATTGAAGTATGTGAGATAAAAATGCATCGGTAGATTATGTATTGCAGAATAAGCTCAAAAATGAGTTTTTATACTCAGGAAAAGTACCACCAGGTTATAGAAATAGCAGCAACAAAACCGGCAAAATCGGCGATTAAACCCGCCTGAATGGCATAAGCTGTATTTTTTATCTGTATAGCGCCAAAATAAACTGCCAGTACGTAGAGAGTGGTTTCGGTTGAGCCAAATATAACGGCGGCTGTTTTAACAATGATTGAATCTTCACCATGAACATTAATAAGCTCTGCCAGCACACCGACTGAACCACTGCCGGTCAATGGTCGCATAAGCCCCATGGGGATTACTTCGGCCGGAAACCCCAGTAAACTGGCGAGCGGTGTTAGTATTGTTAAAATAACATCCAGCGCACCACTGGCACGGAAGATAGCAATGGCAAATAACATAGCGACCAGATAGGGAATAATATTGACGGCAATCGTAAAGCCTTCTTTTGCACCATCAACAAATACCTCGTATACCGCAATGCGTTTTATCAGGCCATAACTGATAATTAATAATATAAGCAGTGGAATAATTAAAATGGTTAATTGTTGCATGTATTATCCCCCTGCCTTTTCTCGTTTATGGTTTTTTTTAGCATAGAATTTTGCAACAATAACAGCGGTTATTGTTGAGCAGCTAGTTGCAAGAATAATGGGTATGATTAATTCAGATACCTGTGTGCCCATTAGTGCGATCAGGGTAACTGGGGGTAGCAGTTGTACACTTGATGTGTTTAGTGCGAGGAACATGCACATCTCGTCGCTGGCTTTGTCTTTATCTGAGTTTAAGGTCTGTAGCTGCTGCATAGCTTTAATGCCGAGAGGGGTTGCTGCATTTCCCAGCCCGAGTATATTGGCAGCCATGTTCATACTGATGCTACCAAGAGCTGGATGCCCTTCAGGTATGTTCGGAAAGAGCCAGTGCAATAGAGGTTGTACTATTTTCACCATATGTTTAATTAGGCCGCTTTTTTCAGCTATCTGCATTAGTCCTAGCCATAAAGCCATAATACCAATTAAACCCATGGCCAGTTTAACTGCGAACTTTGCCATATCAAATGCAGCCTGCGTTACGGCGTGCAGCTTTTTCCAGTGTAATTCGGGTAGTAATAAATTTAGCTGGGTGTTATTTTTAGAAACAATATGAGCAATAAGTAAGTTGTCTTTACCGTTAGCCGTAGCAATATCCAGTAAATAAGCAGGACTTTGTTTATTCAGGTGAATGTGCAGGTATTGATTATTACGAATATCTGCATTTAATAATTGATCATTAAGTGTCAGTATAATATGGGTCGGTGATTTTTTTACAAAGGAGTATGTTGCATTTTGTGTGATGCCATTATTATAAGTATTTGAAATTTCATCATGGATATCCTGTCCAAGGGCGAACAGAATACCAAAAATAATGAGGCCTGCCCAAATTTTATTAAGCATTAACAAAACATCCTGAAAGGGATCTAGGATATTAAGGTAATTAAAAAAAATGTACAGACTACTATGGATATTAAGTGGAATAGTTTTGGTTAACCAGGTATCGGCAGGTAAGGCCCGTGACTGGTCTGAGGTGGTTAACAGTGTAACGAACTCAATAGTTACCATACGGGTTGATGCAGTAAGATCTTTTGATACAGCACGTAATAGCTCGGCACAGGCGACAGGCTTTGTGGTTGATGCAAAAAGAGGCATTATTCTAACCAACCGGCATGTCGTTCAGGCGGGTCCGGTTACCGCTGAGGCTTTATTTATAAATCGTGAAGAAATTGAATTGAAGCCAATATATCGTGATCCAGTACATGATTTTGGTTTTTTCCAGTATGACCCTGATGCGTTAAAGTTTGTTAAGCCTAAAAGTTTGCCGATAAAGCCTAAAGAAGCCATTGTCGGTAGAGAAATTAGAGTGGTAGGAAACGATGCGGGTGAGCAGCTTTCAATACTGGCTGGCACATTAGCCAGGACAGATAGACGAGCGCCCTATTATGGGCGTGGAAAATATAATGATTTTAATACATTTTATTATCAATCAGCATCAGGTGTTTCAGGCGGGTCTTCTGGCTCACCGGTTATTGATATTAATGGTAATGTCATCGCATTGAATGCGGGTGGTTCGGTTAAAGCATCATCCAGTTTTTTTCTGCCGTTACAGCGAGTTAAGCGTGCTTTAAAATTAATTCAAAAAAATAAACCAGTGACTCGTGGAACCTTACAGACCACTTTTGACTATAGGCCCTATGATGAATTAAGGCGTTTGGGTTTACGGGCAAAAATGGAAGCGAAATTACGTAAAATAAACCATGGGGTTGGTTTGATGGTGGTCAGGCGGAGCCTGCCTGGAACACAGGCGTTTAATCTGCTTAAAGCAGGAGATATCATAGTTAAGGGAGGCGCGTTAAATGAAAAGCTAAAATGGTTGAGAAGGTTTGATGAGCTAGAGGCATTACTTGATAGCAATGTAAATAAAAAAATAAATTTACAGGTTGAACGTAATGGCAATGCCGTAGAAATAAAAATTGCAGTGGATGATCTGCATGCATTAACTCCAGATCGTTATATCACTTTTGGGCAATCAATAATTCACAATTTGTCATATCAACAGGCGCGACATTTAAACAGACCAGTTGAAGGCGTGTATGTGGCTGAGCCTGGTTATGTATTATCAGCAGCGGGTGTTCCTACGGGTGCGGTTATTTTATCTATAGATAACAACGTTGTAAAAAATATAGCTGATGCAGAAAAAATATTAAACAGCTTATCTGATCGTCAGCAGGCGACATTGAAATATATTACATTCAAAGAAAGTCAGCGAATACATGTGTCCATTATGCGCATGGATAGAAAATGGTTTGCACTGAAAAAATGTTATCGTGATGATGAGCAGGGTATATGGCCATGTGAACCACTGGCAGAAAACAGGGCCAGAGAGGTGCCGGATAAAACGCATGTTAAGTTTATTGAATATAAAGATAAGCGAGCAAATACGTTATCGCCTTCAATTGTGTCGGTTCAGTTTGATATACCCTATAACGTAAATGGTATTGGTGATTCTCATTATGCCGGTGCGGGTTTAATTATTGATAAAGATGAAGGCCTGGTTCTGGTTGACAGAAATACCGTACCGATGGGTCTGGGTGATGTGCGGGTTGTGTTTGCCGGTGTTCTTGATGTTCCGGCTAAAGTTATATTTGTTCATCCATTACATAATATGTCAATTATTCAATATGACCCGAAATTATTAGGTGACACTGAGGTTAGAGAAGCTGAGTTTGTAAATGAAAAGCTGGAAACAGGGGATAAAGTATGGCTGGTTGCTTTAAAAAATGGACAGGAGCTACTGGTGGAAGAAACGAAAATATCAGCCATCGATTCATTGGATTTTTCAGCCCCTAAAATTCCTGTATTTCGAGAGTCTAATATGGATGCGATTAGTCTGAATAACCCCCCCGCAAGCAGGGGTGGCGTACTGACTAATGAAGAGGGTGAGGTGCTGGCTGTCTGGTTAAGCTTTGCTTATGGTAGTGGTAGTAAAATAAAACAGTATGAGTGGGGAGTACCTTCTGAAATTGTAATGGAGATGCTTGATCAGTGGCGTTGTTGTAAACGCTTTGATGTCAGGTCCCTGGAAGTTGAGCTTTCAACTTTATCCATTGCACAGGCAAGGAAACTAGGCTTGACTGATGAGTGGACCAGGCAATTACAAACTGATGATGCGCGTAGGCAGGTGTTGATCGTGTCTCGACGGGTGGCAGGTTCTGATGCAGAAAACAAGCTAAAGGAAGGTGACCTGATTTTAGCGATTGATGGTGAAGTGATAAAAAATTATCGTGATGTAGAAAAAAATATTGATAAAAAAGAGGTTGAAATAACGATTAATCGTTTGGGTGAAGAGCAGAAGGTAAGGGTCAAAATAAAGTATCTGAATGGGTCAGGTGTAAATGAAGTTGTGCAATGGGCAGGTGCTTTAATACAGAAACCGTACCGGGAAATCTCATTACAGAGAGGTATAAAGCCTGAAGGTGTTTATGTAAGTTACATATTTCATGGCAGCCCGGCAAATAGAGGAAACCTGAGTACACTGTTACGCATAGTGGAGATTAATGCAGAAGCAGTTGATGATCTGGCCGAATTTAAGCAGTTAACCCGAAAATATAAAGATGAAAAATTTATACAGTTAAAAGTTCTTGATTTGATTAATCGTGAATCGGTTATTAGTATTAAACAAAACCCCTATTACTGGCCAGGACGGGAAATAGTAAAAACAGATAATGGCTGGATAAGTCGATAAACCTGGACGATGTCATTAAAGTTTAATAAAAATGAAAAAATAATGTAATAAGTAAAAATTAGTCTTGCGGAAAATTTAAAACAGGAAATGAGTAATGCAAGCATTAGTTTTCAAGAAGGCATCAAGCCTGTTGCTGATTGTTTCAGTATTAGTTGGCTGTAAAGATATTAGTCTCACTGAAGGTTCATTTATTATGTACCAATCTTTAGGTGAGGTTGTATTTAATAAAAAGGATGTTGCTAGTGTCCCTCTGGCACTGGATGTTGGCTTCGGGTCAGGCGCTTATCATTATCCTGGTGATCCTAATAATGTGTTTTATACGATTACAGATCGAGGCCCAAATATAAAATGCAAAGATAGTAATGATGTGTTTTCTATACCTGATTTTTGCCCGGATGGCGGAGATAAGATCTTTCCGATAAAAGCATACACGCCTTCAATTTATAAGATTGCTATTACAAAAAATAAATTGAATGAGTATGGATATAAAGTCCTTAAGCAAATAAAGTTAAAAGATGCTTCTGGGGAAAATATAACAGGCCTGCCAAATAATTTACGTAGTACCAGTAGTGAAGTAGCTGTTTCAGTCGATTCCCATAAAATTGATTTTGATAATGAAGGCCTTGATACAGAGTCGATTATCCGGTTGTCGGATGGAAGTTTCTGGATTACGGATGAATATGGTCCATCGCTGGTTCATGTTTCTCGTAATGGAAAAATTACTGAGCGAGTGGTTCCTGAGTCGGTTGCTGACGATGTGGTGGGTGTAGATTATCCGGTAACCGGATTGTTGCCAGATATTTTAAAATTACGAAAATTAAATCGTGGAATTGAGTCAATCGCCATTTCTCCAGATGAACGATTTATGTATTTTGTTATGCAAAGTCCATTAAATAATTCTGGCTATAATAAAGCACGCAATGTACGTATTATTAAGCTGGCGATGAATGCAAATGGCACAATTAATAATATTTCTGGTGAATATGTTTATCGTATAGACACGGCTCAATCTTTTTCGGCTCCAGATGGTATGGGTGATGTTGGGAAAAAACAGAAAGATGTAAAGGTTTCTGAAGTGCTGGCATTAGGTACGGATGATTTGCTAGTTCTTGAACGTGTAAGTAAAACAACAAAGCTATACCGTATTAATTTAAAAACGGCTGATAATATCCTGGCTTCTAAATTTGATAATGAGGCTACATTGCCGTCTCTTGAACAGGTGGTAGATAGTGCTGCTTTTGATGCGACCCCCGTTGTAAAAGAGCTGTTTTATAATACGATGACGGATATTCCAGATGGTCTGGATGTGCCAGAAAAAATCGAAGGTATGGCCTGGCTGGATAATAAACATTTTTTGTTAATTAATGATAATGATTTTGGTATTACTGGAGTTAAAACTAAAGCTATTATTATAGATGTTTCAAAGCAGTTGGCTGTTAGTAATAAACCGCAACGTATAAAAATTAGCCTGAAAGATCGTTATGATTCAGGCTTGGGCGAAGGGGCAGCTGAAATTGTTGCTTATGATAATGATTTAGCTAAAACATTTGTGGTGAATGCGGAGGATCAAAGTGTTGATGTGCTGGTGTTAAGTGCGTCAGGTGATTTTCCTGATGATGCTGCGCCAATACATAAAATTAATGTTTCTACGTCTATGCCAGAAAAGCTTTTGGGTAATGCAAATAGTGTAGCTGTTTCAAATGGTGTTCTGGCGGTGGCTGTTGAAGCAAAGGTTAAACAGGATAATGGTGTTGTTATTTTTTATTCAACAGAAAATTACAATATGCTGGGGGCTGTGGAAGTAGGGGCATTACCGGATATGGTTATTTTCACGGCTGATGGAAAAAAAGTACTGGTGGCAAATGAAGGCGAGCCTGATGATGAATACAAAAATGACCCAGAAGGCAGTGTTAGTATTATCGATATAACTAATGGTATTACAGATGCATTGGTAACACATGTCAGGTTTACGGATTTTAACTCTGCTGGATTACGTGTTCATGAGTTGCCTGCTGGTGTAAATATATATGGGCCGAATGCAAGTGTGGCGCAGGATCTTGAGCCCGAGTATATAACCATATCTGAAAACTCAAAAATAGCCTGGGTAAGTATGCAGGAAAACAATGCTATTGCTATTATTGATATAGAGAGTGCTCGTGTTAAAAACATTGTTGCTCTGGGGTATAAAGATCATAGCCAGCCAGGAAACGAACTTGATGTTTCTGATAAAGAGGGTGAAATTAATATTACTAACTGGCCTGTGTTTGGTATGTACCAACCTGATGCCATTGATTCTTATAGCTTTAAAAATAAAACGTATGTGGTTTCTGCAAATGAAGGTGATTCTCGTGATTACTGGAGTGGTGATTATGCTGATGAGAATGCATGTTTAAATGCAGGCGGTCAGGCGTTTGATGCTGATGATGGTTGTCTGTTTTTTTCGGAAGAGAAGCGCGTTAGTAAATTAGCTTTAAGTTCTGATAAGTTTTCAGACGCTACAGAATTACAGAACAAAGAAAATTTAGGCCGACTGAAAATCACCCTTTCCAGGGGTGATATTAATAGCGATGGTTTTT
Organism: Gammaproteobacteria bacterium; assembly: GCA_016744065.1. Taxonomy (GTDB): domain Bacteria; phylum Pseudomonadota; class Gammaproteobacteria; order SZUA-229; family SZUA-229; genus SZUA-229. The sequence continues at coordinate 61,655 of JADGFA010000009.1, read as the reverse complement.
TCGATAAACTTTATAGTTATGGTGCGCGTTCATTTACAATCTGGGATGATGAAGGTAAGCAGGTATTTGATAGTGGATCTGATATTGCATTTGTAACGGCAGCACGGATACCTGATTTATTTAACAATGCAAATGGAAAATTTGATGGGCGCTCTGATGATAAGGGTGCAGAGCCTGAGTCAGTTGTTGTGGGTGAGGTAGCTGGGCGTAAATATGCTTTTGTTAGTCTGGAGCGAACCGGGGGTATAATGGTTTATGATGTTACATCGCCTTATGGTGTGCAGTTTGTGGATTATGTGCCGCAATCAGAGGGTGATAGTTCGCCAGAAGGCCTGAAGTTTGTCTCCGCTGAAGATAGCTCAACGGGTAAGGCTTTTTTATTAGTTGCTAATGAAGTGAGTGGCACAACAACAATGTATGAAATGGAATAAGTGCCTCGCGTTGTTTGAGCTTATCGGGAGCTGCCCGATAAGCCATCTGATTCATAAGATAAATATTTTAATTTTTGTCAGAGTTATTGGGTCAGAAAAGTAATTACAGGCTGAAAACAATATTGCCTTCAATCATTGTTTGAACAACCTTGCCCTTAAAGTGCCAGCCAGAAAAAGGGGTGTTTTTACCGTGGCTTAACATGTCATCTGCATTTAATAGCCATTCTTTTTCAGGATCGATTAAACATAAATTAGCCGTTTGCCCAATGGCGAGATGCCCTGTATTTAAGCCCAGCACTTTGGCCGGGTTGCAGGTAATACTGGCGATGGCGGTATTTAATGGCAGGCTGTTATTTTCAACCAGTTTCAAGGTCAGGGGTAATAGTGTTTCGATACCGGATATACCTGGTTCTGTCGCAGGGAAAGGCGCAAGCTTTGCATCAGGCTCATGTGGTTGATGGTCTGAGCAGATACTGCTTATGGTGCCTTCAGCAACGCCACGGCGTAATGCCTCCATATCTCTCTGGCTACGCAGAGGAGGTATAACATGGTATTGGCTATTAAAGCTGCTGATATCCATGTCGGTAAGGTGTAATTGATGTGCTGCGACATCGGCCGTTACCTTTAGCCCGCTTGCTTTTGCTTCATTAATGAGTTCAATGCTTCTTGTACAGGATAGTCGTCCAAAATGAACTCGAATGTCCGTATCACGAATTAATTCTAATACCTGTGCAATGGGAGCAGTTTCTGCGGCATATGGAATAGAATTTAATCCCAGGCGGCTGGCAATGGCGCCTTCATGAGCGCAGCCGTCTTCACTGAGGTATTGATCCTGCGCTTCAATAAAAACGGTTATGTTATAAGTAGACGCGTATTCAAATGCACGACGTAAAATTAATGGATTATTTATGGGGTAACGAGTATTACTAACACCTACACACCCAGCTTGTTTTAAGCTCGCCATTTCACTCAGGTGCTCACCTTTTAAACCGGCGGTCAGAGCGCCTAATGTATATACATAACTTTGCTTTGCCTGTTTGGCTTTGCGTAAAATTAATTCAACAACAGCAGGCTCATCTATAACTGGGTCAGTGTCAGGTGGAATGCATATTGTCGTAATGCCGGCACTGGCAGCGGCACGGGTTTCGGTTTCAATATCGGCTTTTTGTTCAAGGCCGGGTTCGCGTAAACGAGCGCATATATCAACGATGCCAGGAATTAACCAGAGCTTGCTTGCATCAATAGTCTGGTCTGCTTTAAAGTTTTTCGGAGCATCACCAATGGCGCTTATTTTTTTATTCTGAATATATAAATTGGCCTGTTCATCGAGCTGGTTTTTTGGGTCAATTATTCTGGCATTTTTAATCAGGATAGAATTTATGTTTTCAGGCATTATTTTTTCTCCTGATTTTCAGGGTTGGTATTACTGCTTGAAATATTTCCCCCCAGGGTCATTGACATGACAGCCATGCGAACGGCAATACCATATGTCACCTGATTTAGAATGACCGAGCGTTCACCATCGGCTACGCTGGATTCAATTTCTACACCGCGATTAATCGGGCCAGGATGCATGACAATGGCATCGGGTCTGGCAAGCTTAAAACGCTCTTCCGTTAAACCATATAACTGAAAATATTCTTGCTCGCTGGGAAGTAACGCGCCCTGCATTCGTTCTCTTTGTAGGCGCAACATAATGACTACGTCGGCATCTTTAATGCCGTCTTCTAAATTATGAAAAACACTGACACCCATAGATTCAATGTCTTTGGGGATTAATGTTTTAGGGCCAACCACTCGAACCTCACCGGTATTGAGTGTATTCAAAGCATGTATCTGGGAGCGAGCAACCCGTGAGTGCATAATGTCGCCGACAATGGCTACGCGTAATTTACCAAAGTCAGCGCCTTTATTTCGCCGAATGGTAAACATATCGAGCATTGCCTGGGTGGGGTGTGAGTGGCGACCGTCACCGGCGTTTAATACACGTATGTGTGGCGCTACATGGTTGGCAATGAAATGAGCTGTTCCTGAGTCGGCATGGCGCACTACAAACATATCTGTTTGCATGGCTTCCAGATTGCGTAATGTATCTAACAGGGTTTCGCCTTTACTGGTTGCAGATGTGCTGATGTTCATATTAAGCACATCGGCGGATAAACGTTTTGCGGCAAGTTCAAACGTGGTGCGGGTTCGAGTGCTGGCCTCAAAAAATAAATTAACAATGGTTTTGCCGCGTAATAAAGGCACTTTTTTAACCGAATCATTTACACCGGCAAAACTTTCAGCCGTGTCGAGTATCTGATTAAGAATATGGGTGCCCAGGCCTTCGATGGTTAAGAAGTGTTTTAACTGACCGTGCTCATCAAGCTGGATGTTCCACAGATCCTTGCCAATTATATTGTCGGTTTGACGGGTAGGTTTATTTACCATTGTATAACCCCCCCTTTAAAAGAAAGTATAAGTGAGCGCAAATAAGTGTGAATAATAAAAATTTAAAATTAAATACAAGTGCCCTGATGTTGCAGTTATGTGAATATATTTGAGTAAGCATTTTTGTTTTATTTATTCTTTTTTTAAATCTGATCGTTTGATTTCCCAGGTTAATGGTTCTGGCCCGGTTAATTTAATTTGTTCATTATCGTTTAGTTCCAGTACCTGGCCAACGACATCAGCCTGGACAGGTAGCTCCCTGCCTGGCCTTTCAATCAGGCAGGCCAGAGTAATAGATGCGGGGCGACCATAATCAAAAATTTCATTCATTGCTGCTCGAATGGTGCGACCGGTCTGTAATACATCATCTACTAAAATTATATGGCGATCTTCTACCTGGGGGGGCAGACTGGATGGTTTGACCTGAGGATTCATGCCGATGCGAGAAAAATCATCTCTGTAGAAGCTAATATCCAGAGTGGATAAATCATCTTTAATGTTAAGTCGCTTATGGAGTTTTTTAGCAAGCCAGGCACCGCCTGTATGGATGCCTACCATCAATGGTTGCTTGATAGAGCGGCGCTCCAGAAGATTTTCGAGGTCGGTGGCGAGCTTTTCCAGGAGCTTGTCTGGTTCAGCAGCATAGGTCATGTGTTTTGCTCCAGCCAGTTTTGAACAATGATTGCGGCGGCTATCTTATCAATGTCCTGCTTATTATGTTGCTTTTTTTTATCCTGTAGAAACTGTTCTGCTTCAAATGAGCTGAGGGCCTCATTATGGGTATAAACAGGTATATGAAATCGACCTTCAAGCTGGCGGGAAAATTTTTCAGCACGTTCGGTCATTTCGCTTTTGCTGCCATCAAGATGAAAAGGTAGCCCAACGATTAAAGCATCGGGCCGCCACTCTGAAATAAGTTGTTCTATTGTTGCCCAGTCGGGTTTGTTGTTTTTTGATGTCAGGGTGATGACTGGGTTTGAGTCGCATGTAATCGATTGGCCAGAGGCAACGCCAATGCGTTTTTCGCCAAAGTCGAAGCCCAGCACTCGCTGTATACTCATGCATGACCTGTCTGGTTGCTAAGCAATTGCAGATCTATACCCAATAACATTGCTGCGGCTGTCCAGCGTTTTTCGATGGGTGTATTGAATAAAATATCTTCTGTTGCAGGGCAGCTTAACCATGTGTTTTCAGCTATTTCGTATTCTAGTTGTCCTGGACCCCATCCTGCGTAACCCAGAGCAAGAAGTGATTTTTCCGGGCCTTCGTTATTGGCAATAGCCTGCATAATATCCTGTGACGTTGTTACTGCAATATTGTCAGTCACTTTTAAACTTGAGTCCCATTGGCCAGCAGGTGTATGTAATATAAATCCCCGTTCTGTTTGTACCGGGCCACCGTTCAGAACAGTCTGGTTATTGACTCCACCCTCTTTAGTTGCGATCTGTAGTTGTGAAAATATTTCTGCCAGGCTGAATTCGGAAGGTCGATTAATCGTAATGCCAAGTGCACCATTGTCATCGTGTTCGCAGATAAACGTGACCGACTGGGAGAAATTACCGTCTTCCAGGCTGGGCATGGCAATTAAAAAATGATTGGCCAGGTATATTTCTTCGCTCATTAATAAGTGCTCGCTAATAGCTCTTTAGCTGATTGCTCTGAAATTCCCAGCTTCTTGTGATATGGATGATATCAGCCTGCTTATGTAACTTGGCGGGGAAAGGCGCAAAAGGTGATGACATTTTCACAATTCGTTTTGCGGCGTCATCTAAAATCTGGTGTCCAGAAGAGCGACGTAAATTTATTTCTTTCAGGGTGCCATCTGAGTTAATGACGACATCAAGTATCAGTGTGCCGTTTAATTTTGCACGTATTGCGGCGTCTGGATAATCCGCGTTGCCAAGACGTTCGACTTTGTCGATCCAGCTACGCATATAGGTGGCAGCAATGTATTCTTTAGTGCGAGAGTTGAGGAATTTTTCCTTAGGTTTTTGAGAAAATTCCTGCAATGTTAAACTGAGTTCTTCAGCCATACGAGCAGCGCGTCTATTTTGTTGTTCAGGCTTGAGTATTTGCTCAAGTGTTTCTTTATTGCTAATTTTTTTCTGTGATTTAACTTTATGACTGGATTTGTTCTGGGTTATAAATGCTTTTTTTGATTCCTGTTTTTTTACAGGTGTTTGTTGAACTTTTGTCTGTAGTTGAGCCATGCCCGGTTGTCTGGAGAGTGTAGGTGCAGAGAATAAGTCGGTACGACGAACTTTTTCCTCACTGTTTCCGCCGCCATCCTGTGAGGTTTGTGCAAGGTAATCTGCTTTGTCCGGTGTTTCGGAGTTTGAAGTGTTTACCAGTATGACATCGAGTGAAGGAGGAATTTTCTGTTTGGCAGAAGGTGTTGAAATAAAAGTAATACCTAAAATAACAATGCCATGAAATAACAGGGCAAAGAAAACGGTCATGCCAAGGCGGTCGTTTGAAGTGACCTGGGGTGGAGCTGCTGGTCGTCTTGTCATATGGGTATTATAGGGCTGTCGTTAACATTATAGTAGTATCAATTTGTGAATTAAATTTTAAACGTTTCCTCATGGCAGGTGTGACGTGTACAACTCCTTTGTCATCAATTAACATAATTTGTTTAAGTTGCAGCTTTTTTGCAATTTCCAGCCATTTATCGGTGCCTGCAACAAACAATGCTGTTGCAGCGGCATCAGCCAGCCCCGAATCGGTGTGTAGTACGGTAACCGATTGAACACCCTGTGCCGGGTAGCCTGTGCGGGGGTCGAGTATGTGATGGTAGCGTTTTCCCTGGTATTCATAATAGCGCTCATAATCGCCAGAGGTGAAAACACTTTCTTCATTCTGGGTTTCGATTTTAGCAAGCCATGTATCTAAACGAGGGTGCTGAATAGCAATGTACCAGGGGCGGTCGCCATGTGAGCCAATGGCTTTTAAGTCTCCACCGGTATTTATGATGGCGTTTTTAATGCCTCTGCTCTTCAGCATTTCTATTTCAAGGTCTATTGCATAGCCTTTTGCAAAGGCACCAAAATTTAATGAAACGTCTGGATTGCCGGTGTGTATTTTTACGCCATTAATTTTAATGTCATTAAGTTGAGGGTTGCTAGTTATGAGTTGTTCTATGTGTTTTTGTTCGGGTGGCCTGATATTGGGGTCTTCGTGTTTATGAATTTGCCAGAGATTAATCAGTTCTCCAATCGCAGGGTTAAATAACTGTTCTGTTTTATCTGCAATATCAGAGGATTTTTTTATTAAATTAAGAATGCCTGGGCCTGCTGAAAAGGAAGCGCCCGTTTTTAAAAGTTTATTGGTGCGATGTATAGAGCCGGTTTCCCAGGGGGACCATGCGAGATGCATATAGGCAAAATCTTCATCTAGTTGTTTAAAAGCAGCATTGGCTTGCGCGGTATTTACATCATACAGGGTGATATCAATCAGAGTGCCAAAATGCAGGCTGCTATGACGGTGTTCTTCGGGGTTTTTTTCGCAGCCAACGAGGCCTGAGCTAATGATTATAATGCTCAGTAGTATTAAGCGACTTAACATTTTATATTTTCGATGCAGTCCATTAACTGGCCTGCAATATCAAGATTAAACTGTTTATCAATTTCACGGATACAGGTTGGGCTGGTAATATTAATTTCTGTTAAATAATCACCAATTACATCCAGGCCAGCAAACAAAATTCCCATTTTTTTAAGTGTAGGGCCTACCTGGTCGGCTATCCATTGTTCTCTTCTGGTTATTGGCATGGCTTTACCCGTGCCGCCGGCGGCAAGATTGCCGCGAGTTTCACCTTTAGCGGGAATTCGTGCAAGAGTATAGGGGATTGCTTCACCATTAATCATTAGAATGCGTTTATCACCTTCGGTGATTTCCGGGATGAATTTTTGTGCCATTATCGTATGTTGGCCATCATTCACCATGGTTTCAAGTATGACGGAGAGATTAGCATCTGTTGGGCTTACTCTGAAAATAGATTGCCCTCCCATGCCGTCCAGGGGTTTTAAAATGACATCCTGAAACTGTTCTATAAATTGCCTCAGTTTTTGAGGCTGGCGACTTACCAGAACATCCGTACAGCATTGAGGAAAGTGCGTAGCAAATAGTTTTTCATTGGCATCGCGTAGACTGGCTGGTTTATTTACAACCAGGCAGCCTTGCTGTTCGATTGTTTCCAGCATGTAGGTGGTATAGATGTACTCCATGTCAAATGGAGGGTCGAGGCGCATTAAAATGACGTCCAGATCTGATGCGTTTATTGTGCTCAGGTTGCCGGTTTCATACCAGTGATTATTGTCATCAAACACTTTTATCGGCTTAAAGTCGGCTTTAGTCGTATTTTCTTTCAGGTACAGGCCGCTTTGCTGTATGTAGTGTAGTTGCCAGCCTTTGTTTTGGGCGGCAATCATCATAGCGAGGCTGCTATCTTTGTAGGGAGTAATGGATTCGATTGGGTCCATTACTATGCCAATGTTGATTGTCATCTTTAGCGCGGCTCCCGTGTGGATTTATGCTCTAAATAAAATGATATTACACTAAAAAAACAATAAATGTTTAATAATCATGATGTTAGTTCGAATTCTTTAGGACTTTTAATAGGATTTTGGTGTAACTAGTTTATTTGGGGGGGATTTTTTATTTGCGAAAGTGAATGACATGAGCTACATTCACAAACATTGAGTGTACTAAATGTAGTCTGGTATATGATCCAGACAGACCTTTTTGGGGAAAAACGGGACGGCTATGGCAGAAGATTCCGCAGGACTTAGTAACCTGAAAGTAATGGTAATTGACGATAGTAAAACGATTCGTCGTACCGCTGAAAATTTACTAAAAAAAGAAGGTTGTGACGTGGTGACCGCGGTAGATGGCTTTGAAGCCCTATCGAAGATTGCTGAGCACAAACCGGATATTATTTTTGTCGATATTATGATGCCGCGTCTTGATGGGTATCAGACGTGTGCGTTGATTAAACATAATCGAATGTTTAAATCCACGCCGGTGATTATGCTGTCGAGCAAAGACAGTATTTTTGATCGCGCCCGTGGGCGAATTGTAGGTTCAGAACAGTATTTGACTAAACCATTTACAAAAGATGATTTGCTTGGTGCGATTAAAGACCATGCATCAAATTAATTAAGCAATATATAAAAAATTGCAGCTAAATAAATATTTAAGAGGTTGGAATAAATTGAATGGCTAATATCCTGATCGTTGATGATTCACCCACTGAGGTGCACGTGTTTAAGACCATGCTGGAAAAGAATGGCCATACTGTCCATGTCTCTGAAACCGGTGAAGCGGGAATTTTGAAAGCGAAAGATATTATTCCTGATCTTGTTTTAATGGATATTGTTATGCCTGGTATCAACGGTTTTCAGGCGACACGTCAGTTAGCTACAATCGAGGAAACATCACATATTCCCGTTATTATTGTGACGACCAAAGATCAGGAAACTGACAAAGTATGGGGTATACGTCAGGGAGCTAAGGATTATATTGTTAAACCTGTTAAGGAAAGTGATTTGATGGCCAGAGTTAATTCGGCACTTGCTGGAAGCTAGGGTCGGTAGCCAATAATGCATAGTGCTTTTAACAGGTTAAAAGAGATAGAGCAAAAATCCCTGGAAAGAGCAAAGGATATGCCATCTGTTGATGGTGCTACAGATGAGTGGACAGGTATAGGTTTTCAGGTTGGAGGTGTTAACCTGCTTTCGAGCATGGGGGAAGTCACCGAAATACTGGATGTTCCTGATTTTACACGAGTACCTGGTGTTAAGCCCTGGGTGATTGGGATTGCAAATGTGCGTGGTGGGCTTTTGCCTTTAATGGATTTAAAGCGATTTATTATGGGCCAGCCGACAGATAATATGAGCAGTGCTCGTGTCATGGTAGTAAATCATAATGGTTTACATACCGGATTAGTCGTTGAGGAAGTGCAGGGGATGCGGCACTTTTCTTTAAATGAACAGGCTTTTGAATTGCCAGATGTGAATAATCACTTAAAGCCTTATATCAGGCAGGCATTTCAAAAAGACAATACTTTCTGGCCCGTGTTTAGTATGCACGCGCTGGTAGAAGATGAGCGTTTCTTGCATGCGTCATTGTAAGAAACAGAGAAAATATAGAAAAGTCAGAATGATTGTTTCATTCTGGTCGTAGCTGGGAGAGAAAAATAATATGAGTGCAGCAAAACGAAATCCGTTTGCTATTGGTATAATTAGTAAACCCATTTTGATTCTGGGTGTGCTTTTAATGCTCTCCATTGTTGCGATGGCAGGTAGTTTATTTTATGCCGCAACTCAGCAGGCGTATCAACAGCAATATATAGAAATTGTTTCTGAGCAAAAGTTGCTTTCCCAACGTCTGGCAACTCTGTCATTAGAGTCAGCGGCGGGCAGGGAATCAGCGTTTACCCAGCTAGAGCAACTGCGTAACCGTTATGATGAAACCCTGGATATTTTCCAGAATGGTAACCCATTAACTGGTTTGCCTTCTTTACCTGGTTCTGCCCAGGAACAGTACAATGTTGTAACTCAGGCCTGGTATGGTGATGCTTCAGGTATTGGCCCAGACACCTACCGAGGTAATATTGGAAATATTCTGGATGGTAAATTAGCGATATCAGAAGTTAGTGAGTTCGTGCTGGTTATACAGGAATTTATTCCCCAGCTACTGTCTTTTTCTGAAGAAGTTGTTGATTTATTAGTAGAGCGTAAAGCAACACCCCACCAGATATTTATGGCATCTCGCCAGTTAATGTTAACCCAGCGGATAGAAAATAATATGAACCGTGTTCTGTCCGGTGGTGACGGCGCGGCGGCAGCGGCTGATAGATTCGGTCGTGATGCGGCACGGTTTGGTGCTGTACTGGAGGCGATGTTAAAAGGATCGAAAGCACTACGTATTGAAATGGTAAATGATGAAGTCGTACGTATTAAATTGCGTGAAGTGGCTATGTTATTTAGTTCAGTTTCAGATCATGTAGAGGCTATTCTTGAGCTGTCCCCTGATCTGTTTGATGTTAAAAATTCGGCTGGTGAAATCGAGTCTTTGAGTGAGCTGTTGCTGAAAGAAACAGAGAGCCTGGAAAGAGACATTGTTAAGCACGGCAAGTTTCTTGAAGTTGTACGTTGGGTTGGTATTGGCGCAGGTGGTTTAGCCGTAATTGTTATTATTATTGCGGGTGTGTTAATGGTACGTGACTCCGGTGAACGTGAGGATGCGGCACTTGAACAAAATCGTAGGAATCAGCGAGCAATTTTGCGATTACTCGATGAAATGGCTAACCTGGCGGAAGGTGATTTAACCGTACACGCTACAGTAACCGAAGAAATAACCGGGGCCATAGCTGACTCCGTTAACTATGCGATCGATGCACTTCGATCACTGGTAACCACAATTAACAGTACAGCGGTGGAAGTATCTTCTTCAGCTGAAAAAACCCAGGCGATTGCAACACGCTTAACCGATGCGTCGACGCATCAGGCGCGTGAAATTGCTTCCGCCTCTGCGGCGATCACAGATATGGCCGACTCGATGAAAGCGGTATCCAAAGATGCGGAAGGTTCAGTGGACGTAGCGCATAAATCGCTTGAGATTGCACAGAAAGGTGCGGGAATTGTACGTAAGAGTATCTCGGGAATGGATACCATTCGTGAGCAAATTCAGGAAACATCAAAACGAATTAAACGATTGGGTGAATCATCCCAGGAAATCGGTGATATCGTTGGGTTGATCACAGAAATCGCGGATCAGACGAACATACTGGCATTGAATGCTGCGATTCAGGCATCGACTGCGGGTGAGGCAGGTCGTGGTTTTGCGGTGGTTGCGGACGAAGTACAGCGACTGGCGGAACGAGCCAGTAACGCGACGAAACAGATTGAGGCACTGGTTAAAACCATCCAGTCCGATACTAACGAAGCGGTTAGCTCGATGGAAGCGAGTACAACCAACGTGGTAAGCGGAGCAAAAATGGCGGAAGATGCGGGTGGTGCATTGATCGAAATTGAAAATGTATCAGATGAACTGGCGGAATTGATTACCGGCATTTCAACTTCCGCAAATAAACAGGCGTCGGTTGCGATGGATGTATCCAACACCATGAACGTTATTCAGGAAATTACCCTGCAAACGTCTGAAGGAACTGAAGAGACATCGGCCTCTATCGGTAACCTGAGTGTCCTAGCAAACGAATTGCGTAAGTCAGTTGCCGGCTTTAAGCTGCCAGACAGTGATGAGCAGGTAGAAACAGTCATATTAAACGGTTGAGGCTAGAGTTTGTCAGAGATGAAAACAGAGGATACTGTTGAATATAATTCGTTACGTTGGGTCAAAAAAGAGCTTGATCTGATATTACAGGAAGCGCAGACTTCCTTGTCGGCATATATTGAAAATACCGATGAGGCTGATCGTCTACGTGAATCTGTTGAGCATTTGCATATGGTACAGGGTACTTTGCAAATGGTTGAATTATATGGCGCAGCACAGCTTGCAGAGGAAATGGAAAAAGTTTCCGATGCGTTACTCAATGGCAAAATTGATAAGGTTGATGATGCATACGATGTCTTAATGCGTTCTATGCTGCAATTGCCAGATTATCTGGAAAGCTTGCAGTCGGGCAGAAAAGATGTGCCAATGGTGTTATTGCCATTGCTTAATGACTTGCGTGCTTCTCGCAATGCCAGCTTATTATCTGAAAATGTATTATTCTTCCCTGATGTCAATACCGAAGGTGAGCAACCTGGAGTTGATATTGAGGCTGGTCAGCTTGTAGCTAGTGCAAAAAAACTACGCCCCCATTATCAAATTGGCTTACTGGGCTGGTTTAAAGGGCAGAAAGTTGCAGCCAGCTTAAAGCGCATTCTTGCCGTTCTGGGAGAGCTTGAAAAAAAATCAGCACAGCCTTCCATTCGGCGTATCTGGTCTATTAGTTCTGCATTGGTTGAAGGGCTTACTCAAAATGGCATAGATGCCAATGTGAGTATTAAGATGCTACTCGGTCAGGTCGATCGAAGCATAAAGCAGCTTATTGATACTGAAGAAGTCGCCTTTGCTAAAAATACACCTAATGATCTGTTAAAAAATCTACTTTATTATGTTGCCCGAATCACAACTGATTCTCCTCGTGTTAAAAATATTAAAACAACCTATCGCTTAGAAGAGTTGCTGCCAGGTGATACCGAACTGGAAGAAGCTCGTTCTGGTATGGGTGGTTTAAATTCAGAGTTACTTGAAACAGTTTCGGCAGGTATTCGTGAAGACCTGTTAGAAGTTAAAGACTCACTGGAAATTTTTGTTCACAGTGAAGTTCGAGACCTTGGAAGATTAGGTAATTTACCTGCTTTATTAGGCAAGATCGCAGATACCCTGTCTATGTTAGGTTTGGGTATGCCGCGGGAAATGGTGCTTGAGCAACAAAAAGTTATCGATCAGGTTATATCTAAATCAAAAGAGGCAAGCGACGAGCTCATTATGGGTGTGGCGGGCGTATTGCTTGCAGTCGAATCACAATTAAATAGTTTTATTGCTAACCGATCTTCAATAGGAACTGATGAGCCAGCACATCGTGTTGGGGATCTGGCGGATATGCCGGAAAGTGAATACCTTGAAGTGTTATCGGCTGTAATACGTGAAGCGTTGCAGGATTTCAATGATGCAAGACTGGCGATTCTTAATTATCTGGAAAACCCAGTTGATAAGAGTTTGCTTGAAATAGTCTTACAGAGGCTGGAAGAAGTTGACGGGGCAATGTTTATGTTGCCTATTCAGAAATTGAAACATCAGACTAATTCAGTTCGTGAATATGTTTCAAAAGTTATGCTGAATGCCGGTCAGGTACCAGAAGCTTCAGTACAAAATGATCTGGCCGATGTTGTTACCAGCATTGAATACTACCTGGAAGCGGTATTAGAAGGGCGCCCGGACCTTGAACTGTCGATGAGTTCTGGGGACCTGGCAGCAGATCGCTTATTGGCCATAGCCGTTGAGTCCGGTGTTGAAAAAACACCATCTGAAGCGAGCGTTATTAGTGAGAAGCCAGTTGCTCCTGCTGTGGAAGCCAAAGAGGTGGTCTCAGAAGAAAAGGTTGAATTGGCGCCAGTTGCTGAGGAGTCTTTAGACGTAGCCAGTGCTATAGAGGAAGAGCGCTACATTATTTTAAGTGATGATGCGGATGAAGAAATTTTAGAAATTTTTATTGAAGAAGCAATGGAAGAGCTGGCATCACTCAATGAGCAGATTCCGCTTTGGGAGCGTGATCATGGTAATGAAGAATCTTTAAGTACCATTCGCCGCTCATTTCATACGCTAAAGGGCAGTGGTCGCTTAATTGGTGCAGAACTTATAGGTGAGTTTGCATGGAATTTCGAAAACATGCTTAATCGTGTAATTGATAAATCACGGCCACTTACACAGGATGTGTTTAATATTTTAAATGAATCGCTAGGTGTTCTGCCTCAGTTAATTGAACAATTAAAAGGTAATAAAGATCCTATCCCAAATATCTACCAGTTAATGGACAGGACAGAACTGCTGGGAAAGTGGAAAAAGCCGGAGGCGGGTGAGGGAACAACTTCGGCTAAAAAAACAGTAAAAAAGGAAGTAGTAAAAGAAAAAATTGAGCTTGAAGAAACACCCGTTCTGGAAATAGAGGAAATAGCACCTGAAGAATTAGATGTTCAGGATGCTGAAGTTGATCTGGATGTTGATGAGTTTCAAACAATAGAAATTTCAGAAGATGAGGTGATGGATGAAATTTCTGAAGATGAGCTCATGCTTGGAGAAGAGGCAGCAGAAGAAATATCCATAGGTGATAATCAACTAGAAGAATCAGATGAAGATTTTGGTGAAGAATTTGATATTGATTTAACAGATGAGCTGGAAGCGTTACAAATTGCATCATCAGATGATGATCATGAAGAAGTTGCGCTTGACGATATAATCGATGAGCTTTCATCAGAAGAAAGTAAGCCTGAAAGTATCCAGGTAGAAAATGATTTATTAGAAGACGATACCCTGCAAATATATATTGATCCTGTGTTGTTTGGTATTTTTAAGGGTGAATCTGAAAGTCATCTGCAACAGATAAACAACATGCTAGAGCGGCATAATCAGTCAATTGAACCACTAACAGCAAGCGGTGAACTGTTACGTGCATTGCATACTTTATTTGGTAGTGCGCGAACGGCTGGCGTTGATGAAATAGCGGAGCTTTGTGGCGAACTGGAAAAATATGTTCGTTTATATCTCAATGATGATGATTTAAGTATTTCGCGCTCGGGTGTGAAACTGGTGAGTGACGTAACAGCTAAAGTTTCTGCTATGTTGGCAGCTCTGGAGCAAAAAAATCATCAGCTTGAATCGGATGAAATATTATTAACAAGAATTAGTGAACTGGCTAATGAAAAGCAAAATTCACCAATGGTTCTGGAAAAGACAGGTGAAATAGAAGGCGTTTCATCAGGGGACGAGAGTGCCAGGGTTTCAACAGAGGAATCTCTGGTTAGTTACTCTGATGTTGATGATGAGCTGGTTGAAATATTCCTGGAAGAAGCAGAAGAGCTGTTAGATAGCTGTGAAAATAGTTTGCAACGCTGGAGTTCTGACAATAGTGATGAAGAAAGCGTTCTTGATTTGCAGCGGTATTTGCACACCCTGAAAGGGGGTGCTCGCATGGCTGATCTGAGCCCTGTTGGTGATTTAACCCATGCACTTGAATCATTAGTGGTGGTGGTTAATGATAAACAGCAGGCATTTTCCAGGGAAATATCTAAAGCGTTTCATGATGCATTAGATCAATTGTCTGATATGTTATCCAGAGTAAAAGACAGACAGCCATTATCTTCTGATAATGCACTCATATCGCATATAGACGCACTTCGAGAGGGAAAAAAAACTTCAAATAACGTAGAAGATTCATCCTCTGATGAAGAAGGTGGAGACCCGGGGCTCTCTATTGCAGAGTTCGCAGAGGACAGTGATAGCATAATAATAGAAAACACCGATGATGAGGATACGTTTGCTGTAGAGCTTTCTGAGGAAGCTGTATTATCAGATGACTTCAAAGTTGAGCCTGATGAGGACTTCGGTTTTGAAATTCCCGTTGACCCTGAAAATCCTACAGCTGAAATCGAAGAAATAGTATTAGATGATAATGCTGAATATGAAATCGAATTAAATCCAGAGTCAGTACTACAGGACCTGGATGAGCCTGAAGAACATGTAGCTGTTAGCTCACCTGATAGTGAAAAGAAAAATGCATATTCAGAGCCTGACGAAATATCTAATCTTGTTCTGGAAAAAACAGATGTACCTCAGGAAAAAATTGTACCTCAACAGAAAGATACTATCGCAACTGAACAGGTACGTGTCCGTTCTGATCTATTAAATGATCTGGTAAATCATGCTGGTGAGGTGAGTGTTTACCATGCACGTATGGGCCAGCAAATTTCGAATTTCTCTTTCAATCTATCAGAAATGAATCAAACAGTAATACGCTTACGTGAACAGTTACGTCAGCTATCAATTGAAACCGAAGCGCAGATATTATCCAGGTATGAAAAAGAATCAGATCAGTATGATGAGGATTTTGATCCATTAGAAATGGATAGATTTTCTACAATGCAACAGATATCTCGAAGTTTGCAGGAAACAGTAGGTGATATAGAAAGTATTAAAGATTTGCTGTCTGAAGAAGTTCGAGATTCGGAAACATTATTATTGCAGGAATCTCGAGTAAGTACGGAACTACAGGAAGGGTTGATGCGTACTCGAATGGTTCACTTCGGTGGGCTGGCTTCCAGGTTGCGTAGAATTGTACGTCAAACGGCTCGTGAGTTAGGTAAAGAAGTAGAGCTTGAAATTGTAGGTGAAACATCAGAAGTAGATCGAACGGTACTTGATCGAATTGTCGCACCATTGGAACATATGCTGCGAAATGCCGTTGCACATGGTATTGAAAAAGTTGAAGAGCGTAATGCTTCAGGAAAGTCGGAAACAGGCTCTCTGAAAATAATGGTTGATCGTGAAGGTTCAGATGTTGTTATCACTGTTACAGATGATGGCCGTGGTATTGATGTTAATGCTATTCGTAAAAAAGCAATGGAAAAAGGCATGCTAACTGCCGATAGCAAAATAAGCGATCATGATGTGTTGCAATATATTATGGAAGCAGGTTTCAGCACGGCAGAAAAAGTAACACAAATATCTGGCCGTGGTGTTGGTATGGATGTTGTCGATAGTGAAATAAAGCAGCTAGGCGGTGTACTTGAAATAGATACCGTGCAGGGCCAGGGCACTACATTTAAAATACGCTTACCACTTACACTGGCTATTAATCATGCACTTCTTGTTAATGTGGGTGAGGATATATACGCGGTTCCGTTGAACAGTATTGAAGGTGTGGTGCGCTTATCGGGGCCTGAGTTACAACAGTTTTATAATAGTGGTGAAAGCAGTTACGAGTTTGCTGGCAGTTCATATGAATTAAAACACCTTGGAGCACTATTAACAGGCATACAACCTGACTACGCAAGACAGGGTCAGCTTTTCCCTGTGTTACTCGCACGAACAGGCGATCAGAGTGTTGCATTGCATGTTGATGAATTAATTGGGCGGCGTGAAATTGTTGTAAAACCAGTTGGAACACAAATCAGTACTGTACGGGGTATATCCGGTGCAACCATTCTGGGTGATGGGCGTGTAGTGATTATTCTGGAAATGAACTCCCTGGTGCTTGGTGATTCATTGTTTCATATTTCAGATTCAGCTACTGATGAATTCGATAGTAATGCTGTATCTGCGGTTGAAGAAAAACATGAAACCATCATTATGGTAGTCGATGATTCAATTACAATACGTAAAGTAACTGAGCGTATGCTAACGCGCCATGACATGAAAGTTGTAACGGCAAAAGACGGTATAGATGCTGTATCACAGTTACAGGAAATTAAACCAGATGTTATGTTGTTAGATATTGAAATGCCAAGAATGGATGGTTATGAGGTGGCAACTCATGTGAGAAATGATCCACGCCTTGTTGATTTACCAATCATTATGATTACATCACGAAGCGGTGCCAAGCATAAAGATAAAGCAATGGAAATTGGTGTAAATAAATATATGGGTAAGCCATTCCAGGAAGATGAATTACTCAAAAATATTCATGAGTTACTAGCTGATGCCTGAAGAAATAAAATGCATAGTATTAAAAATTAATGGCGATGAACTGTTAATGCCGAATGCATCGGTGGCAGAAATTGTACCTATAAAAAACATTATAAATGTGGCGAACAAGCCAGGCTGGATGCTGGGCTATTTAGACTGGCGTGGACATTCTGTACCCTTGATTTCTTTTGAAGCAATGGGCAATGTTCGTATGCCGAGCCTGGCTACAGGGAATGTTAAGGCTGCGATCCTGTTTTCAATTGGAGAAGATAGTAATTTTCCTTACCTGTCTATTTTGATGCAGGGTACGCCGTCAGTTGTGAATGTTAAAGAAGAAGATGTTATATTAAATAAGGAAGCAATAACACATCCGGCAATTGGCGACAAAGTTATAATGGCGGATGGGGCGTATAGTATTGTTAATCTTGAAGAGCTGGAATTAATAGTAAAAAAAGTGATGATGCACTAAGTGCTTGTTGAGTGTTTTTTTAGCTTTGCTCGTCGAAAAAATATGGCCATCTAAAAGTCATATTATTTATTCAGATCACCCCAGATAAGCTGTACCGCAGTAATTGCCGCAAGTGCGGCCGTTTCAGTTCGTAATACTCTGGGGCCAAGTTTAATTCCTTTAAAACCATTTTCTTTGGCTAAGATAACTTCAGCTTCAGTCAACCCCCCTTCCGGCCCAATTAAAATTTGTATATTTTTTTTAGCGGATAAAGATGAAAGGTGATTGTTCGATAGAGGGTCAAGTACTAATTTCAAGCTGTCTTTATCATCAATAAATGTTTGCGCTAATTTGCGCACAGGGTTTATTGATGGAAGAATGCTTCGTCCTGATTGCTCACATGCACTAATTGCAATGGCCTGCCAGTGTTGAAGCTTTTTCTGTTCACGTTCATCTTTTAAATTTACAACGGTGCGTTCGGTAATGACAGGTGTGATACTGGTAGCGCCTAACTCAATAGATTTCTGAATTGCGAAATCCATGCGATCACCCTTGGATATTCCCTGTAGTAAATGAATATTAAGGTCTGATTCGTTTGAAATTTTATTAGATGATTCAATGTGAGCGATGGCTTTGCGGTCTGAAATTTCTAACCTTGCGGTATATTCAAAGCCATTACCATTGAATAACGTGAAAGTGAAACCATTTTTCAGGCGTAAAACTTTTATCAGATGGTTGCTAGATGCTTTGTCCATCTGTATTGATTTGCCTGTTTCAAAAAAATCTGCCTGGTAAATTCGAATAGATTTCATAGGGTAGAGGAACGAAGCAGCCCCAAACTAGGGTTTGAGGTTGTTCCATATTCGCAGGGTGGCCTCAGATTGATTCATTGAATAGAAGTGAAGGCCAGGTGCACCCATATCTAATAGTTTTTCACACATTGAAGAAACAAAGTCAGCACCAAAGTCTTTTATAGCGTTGGTGTCATCAGCATATGATTCAAGCTTTCGCCTTAACCAGCGAGGTATTTCTGCACCACACATATCTGAAAAACGAGCAAGATTACTGTAGTTGGTGATCGGCATAATACCCGGCACTACCGGTAAATCAAGACTCGCTTTTTCACAGTTATCTACAAAGTAGAAATAACTGTCGATATTATAAAAATACTGAGTTATTGCTGAGTCAGCACCAGCCAGTACTTTATTTTTAAAGTGCTGAATGTCCTGAATTGCATTGTCAGCCTGAGGGTGAGTTTCTGGATAAGCTGCAACCTCAAGGTGAAATTGATTGTTATAGTTTTCACGGATAAAGCTAACAAGTTCATTAGCATAATTAAAATCACTTTGTGAAACGGTTCCAGATGGCATGTCACCACGTAGTGTGACAATTCGCGTGATACCTTGTTGTTTGTAGTCGTCGAGGATTTCTGTTAGTTGCTGCTTGCTTGAGCCAATACAGGAAAGGTGTGGAGCTACATTACAAAGTGTACTTTTCTGAATTTTTGTTACTGCATTAAAGGTGGTTTCACGAGTTGAACCACCTGCACCAAAAGTGACAGAGAAAAACGCTGGATTTATTTCATCTTTTAATGTTTTGGCTGTTTTGAATAAGTTTTCCATTCCTTTTTCTGTTTTAGGAGGGAAGAATTCACAGCTAAAATGTTGCTCTAGTTTTTTTTGGGTTTTCATTAATAAAACCTGTGTAATCTGTTTACTCATAAAATAAAAGTATCGCCTGCTCAGAAGGCGATACTTTTAAATGTGCTAGTAGCGGTAATGTTCAGCTTTGTACGGGCCGTCAACAGAAACATTGATGTAGTCTGCCTGTTCCTGTGAAAGTGTTGTTAAGTGAGCGCCAATTTTTGTCAGATGTAATCGAGCGACTTTTTCATCAAGCTGTTTAGGCAGTATATAAACCTTGTTTTCATATGCTTCAGCATTGGTGAAGAACTCGATCTGAGCCATTACCTGATTTGTGAAAGATGCCGACATAACGAAACTTGGATGGCCTGTAGCGCAGCCCAGGTTAACCAGACGTCCCTTGGCAAGAATAATGATTTTTTTACCATCAGGAAATATAACATGATCAACCTGTGGTTTAATTTCTTCCCACTGATAATTTTCAAGTGAAGCAATATTGATTTCAGAGTCGAAGTGGCCAATGTTGCAAACAATAGCCTCGTTTTTCATTGCTTCCATATGATGATGATCGATTACATTTAAGTTACCTGTAGTGGTAACAAAAATATCACCCATATTTGCAACTTCGTTTAAATCAACAACACGGTAACCTTCCATTGCTGCCTGTAATGCACAGATTGGGTCGATTTCAGTAACCCAGACTGTTGCACCCATGCCTTTATAGGCCTGAGCACAGCCCTTACCAACATCGCCATAACCAATAACAACACAGATTTTACCTGCAATCATCACGTCAGTTGCGCGTTTGATGCTATCAATAAGTGATTCACGACAACCGTATAAATTATCAAATTTGGATTTAGTTGCAGAGTCATTAACGTTCATAGCGGGGAATAATAATTCACCTTTTTCCTGCATTTCATAAAGACGATGTACACCTGTTGTTGTTTCTTCTGTTACGCCTTTAACGCTATTAGCAATATCTTGCCATGTGCTTTCGCCTGGTTTGATTGTGCGACGAAGGACATCGAGTACAGCTTTATATTCTTCATTGTCGTTATCTTTGGTTGCTGGAATAGCACCGGCTTTTTCAAACTCAACACCCTTATGAACTAATAAAGTCGCGTCGCCACCATCATCAAGAATCATATTTGGTAGTTCACCACCAGGCCATAAAAGTGCTTGCTCAGTGCACCACCAGTACTCTTCAATTGTTTCGCCCTTCCATGCAAATACAGGTATTTCTTTTGCTGCAATGGCAGCGGCAGCGTGATCCTGTGTAGAAAAAATATTGCATGAGACCCAGCGTACACTTGCGCCAAGGTCAACTAATGTCTCAATTAAAACAGCGGTTTGAATAGTCATATGGATGCTGCCCATAATACGGCAGCCGTCTAATGGTTTTTTACCGGCATATTCTTCACGTAATGCCATAAGGCCTGGCATTTCAATTTCTGCAATAGAAATTTCCTTACGGCCCCAGTCAGCGAGTGACATATCTGCAACTTTATAATCTGTAAATTTACTCATTGTAATTATTCCTAATGTCTATTTTAAAATATATCAAACCAGGTTTAATTGATTTGATATTTAAAGTTGTGTTAGATACCAGCGGCATCTTTTAATGCATCTGCCTTATCTGTACGTTCCCAGGTAAAGTTTTCTTCCGTTCTGCCAAAATGCCCGTAAGCAGCGGTTGCTGAATAAATTGGGCGTAGTAAATCCAGCATTTGAATCAGTCCTTTAGGTTTAAGGTCGAAATGTTCGAGCACCAGTTCTTCGATACGACTGTCATCAACTTTACCAGTACCAAATGTTTCGATAGAAATTGAAGTGGGTTCCGCAACACCTATAGCATAAGAAACCTGAATTTCACATTTATCAGCAAGGCCCGCAGCAACAATATTTTTAGCCACATAACGTCCGGCATAAGCTGCGGAACGGTCAACCTTTGAGGGGTCTTTGCCTGAAAAAGCGCCACCACCATGACGTGCCATACCACCGTATGTATCAACAATGATTTTGCGCCCGGTTAAACCACAGTCACCAACCGGGCCACCAATTACAAAGTTGCCGGTGGGGTTGATATGGAATTTAGTATCGTTGCTGATAAGGGATTCAGGTAGTACAGGTTTAATAACTTCGTCCATAATTGCTTCGCGTAGTGCGCTAAGGCTAATATCTGGAGAGTGTTGAGTTGATAATACAACCGCATCAATACCCACAGGTACGCCGTCTTCATAGCGGAAAGTGACCTGGCTTTTTGCATCTGGACGTAACCAGTTTAAAGTACCGTTTTTACGTACCTCAGCCTGACGCTTAACCAGCTTATGCGCATATGTAATAGGTGCAGGCATAAGGACGTCTGTTTCATTACAGGCATAACCGAACATTAGTCCCTGGTCACCGGCGCCCTGTTCATGGTCGTCTCCTTCGCCTTCATTTACGCCCATGGCAATATCAGGAGACTGTTTATCAATAGATGTGATAACAGCACAGGAGTCAGCATCAAACCCCATTTCAGAGCTGGTATAGCCGATATTACGCACTGTATTACGGACTATTTCCTGCATATCTACCCATGCATCTGTGGTTATTTCACCTGAAATAACCACCATACCTGTGTTTATGAGTGTTTCACAGGCAACACGGGCCTTAGGGTCATGTTTGAAAATTCCATCTAGAATAGCATCAGAGATTTGATCAGCAACCTTATCGGGGTGACCTTCTGATACAGATTCAGAGGTAAATAAGTGGTTTTTAGACATGTTTACAATTCCTCGATACAAAATACTAGCGATGCTAATAAAGCAATATGAGTGAACCTGATATTGGCAGAGTATGCCGGCTTTAGATTCGAGCCCATTTTTAGCTTAACTAGAAACTAATAAATGAGCGCCGTTTTGAAATTGATGCACCAAGCCTGACAGAGAAATCTGCTGCAGCGCTCCTTAGTGCGGAAACAGATTATAGTTCATAAAATAAGAAATGGCTAATTTCATGGTATTTATCGATACGGAAGAGGATAAAATATATAATTTTATATATGAATTATAATCACGTGTTTCCTCTTTCTTCTAAAACATCAGGTTTTCTGTTAGCTATAACAGGTACAGCGTTATTTTCACTTAAATCGATTTTTATAAAACTTGCCTACGTGCAGGGGTTAACTACAGATAGTGTATTAATGCTTCGTATGGCGATTGCATTGCCAATATATATAGCCATTTTAGTCTGGTTATACCGGCTTCCTGAAAAACGCCCTGAGTATCTGTATCAAAATATATACAGGATTGTTTTTCTCGGATTTATTGGCTATTTTTTATCATCATGGC
Source organism: Gammaproteobacteria bacterium (assembly GCA_016744065.1). Taxonomy (GTDB): domain Bacteria; phylum Pseudomonadota; class Gammaproteobacteria; order SZUA-229; family SZUA-229; genus SZUA-229. The sequence continues at coordinate 39,175 of JADGFA010000009.1, read as the reverse complement.
TGGACTTAAAAGGACTGGAGTATATTTCTGCACAACTTGAAAGGTTAACGCTCTTTAGTTATCCAATATTGGTCGCCATTCTTGGTTATGTTTTTTTTAAAACAGCACTAACAAAAAATACAGTATTAGCTTTAGTTATAACTTATGCAGGTGTCTGGGTTGTTTTTAATCAGGAATTAAGGTTATCAAATGAGAATGTGGGTTTGGGAACATTGCTGGTTTTTTTAGCCGCCCTCAGTTTTTCTCTTTACGTATTAATGGGTAAAAAAGTTATTCACCAGGTAGGCAGTTTGTGGTTTACCAGTATTGCAATGATTGTATCCAGTGTTTTTGTATTGCTTTACTATACGGTATTTTTTGATTACGGTAATTTGTTAATTACACCACTGGCCTGGTTATGGGTATTTTTATTGGCCATATTTAGTACTGTTATTCCCAGTTTCATGATTGCCGAAGCCATAGCAAAAATAGGCCCTGCTAAAACGGGCGTTATTGGCACGCTTGGCCCAATGGTTACTATTGCACTTGCTGTATGGTTTTTAGATGAAGCCTTTACTCTTTTTCATGTAATAGGCATTAGCCTGGTTATAGGTGGGGTAGTTGTGCTGGCAAAAGAGAAGTAGTTATGCGGTGTTTTAAAAGCGCGTTTTTAAGTGCCCACAAAAATGATTTTTATATTATTAAAGCATTGCTTTATCGGATGAAAATTTAACTTTGATAAAGCAGGCTTAATTCTATTTTCTCTTCAGGGCTGAGATCCGCTGTACGGCTTTTGTTTAGTAGTTCCTGTAGCCTTAAACCTCTATGCTTATGCAGTAAATTTTTAAAAGCATCATTCAGTGATGCAAGCTGTGTTTCTTTTTTTGATTCTGGGATATCTAATTGCATTAGTTTGTTAATGATGGCTGCATCATCCGTGTTGCGCCAGCGCTCTAATAATACAGATGGTGAGCTGGTTTCAGTTTGTAAGATGATTTTATGTATTTGAATTAATAAACTTAAACCAGGCATCTCTGAAGTGCTTAGTTGTTCGGGTATTTCACATTCTTTTGCTAATGAGGGAAATTGCAGCAGTAAGGCAATGGCCAGACGGGTAGGCGTCATGCTTACCTTATATTTTTCGGAAGTAATATTCTTATTTTTACCGCGTGTATCTGTCCTGTTTTTTGATGGCGTCTGTGATTCTGGAATATGCTGTTGTAAGCTGGCACTTGATAAACCAATCGTTTTAGAAAGCTGGGCTATTAAAAGATCTTTAAAAACGCCTTCGGATATTTTGCTGATTAAAGGTTTTGCTTTTTCAGATAAACGAGCGCAACCATCTGCGGAAGACAGGTCCAGGCTCTCAGATAAATGTTGAAGCATAAAATCGGCAAGAGGCATTGCCTTATTTAATCGTTGTTCGAAATTCTCCTGCCCTTCCTGTCGAATTAATGTATCAGGGTCTTCGCCATCAGGCAAAAATAGAAATCGTGCCTGTACGCCATCACGTAGAATAGAAAGTGAGTTTTCCAGTGCGCGCCAGGCTGCTTTTTTACCAGCGGCATCTCCGTCGTAACAAAAAATTAATTCCGGAACAGTGCGAAATAGTTTTGATATCTGTGTGCTGGAAGTGGCCGTGCCCAGTGTTGCTACCGCATATTTAATACCGTGCTGTGCCAGGGCGACTACATCCATATACCCTTCAACAATAATAATACGATTTAACTCTTTTACCGACTGCCGTGCTTCATATAAGCCATAAAGCTCTTCGCCTTTATGAAAAACAGGTGTTTCTGGTGAGTTTAAGTATTTAGGCTCACCTTTATCCAGTATGCGCCCACCAAAACCTATTGTGCGACCACGACGATCACGAATGGGAAACATGATGCGATCACGAAATCGGTCGTAATGTTTTTGTGGGTTTTTCTCAATGCTCAGTCCTGATTTCAGACAGGCGGCTTTATCTGCCTGGTCTTTACTGTATTGTCCTGATGTGAAATCCCAGCTATCCGGTGCATAGCCCATTTGAAAGTCTTTGGCTATTTCACCGCTCAGGCCACGCTGTTTGAGGTAATCTATAGCGCGGGGAGTATCTTTTAATTCAGTTGCAAAACGTATGGCTGCATTTTCTAAAATTTCATAAAGTGGCTTTTTGTCATCTTGCTGTGGCGTGAAATTGCCCTGTTCGCGGGGTACATCAATGTGGTATTCAGCAGCCAGAACTTCGATAGCATCTACAAAATCCAGGCGTTCGTATTCCATTATGAAACTCAGAGCTGTGCCGTGTGCGCCACAGCCAAAGCAATGATAAAACTGCTTACTCTGGCTTACTGTGAAAGAGGGGCTTTTTTCATTATGAAATGGGCAGCAGGCAATATGTTCTTTGCCGCGTTTTTTCAGGGCAACGCGTGAGTCTACAACGTCGACTATATCTGCACGGTTTATAAGGTCATCAATGAATTGTTGGGGTATACGGCCTGCCATTAGTGTATTTTGCCACAGAGAGGCGTCCTTCACAGTATATTCATTAATAATATATGCGGACTACAGAGTATGAGCCTGCCTATACGGGCAATAGAGTTTGATGTTCTATTAAATCAATTTCCGGTTTATATACGAATATGATTTTTGTGATAAGTGGTTTCAGTGTCTGATATTAGCTTTAATGGTATTGGTAAATTAAATGCTAATTAAGTTGTTGTGAAGTGTCATGTTTCGTTTTTATAAAACCTCCCTCAAATGAGGGAGGGAAACGTTTCCAGGTTTATTTATGCTATTAAAATATAGCCAATAGTTGTAAAGATAGCCTGTCATCCAGATTATCGGCAATCAGGTTTGGTGGCGCAGTATCAGGGAAGCCAGGGGCATCCTGATTACGTATTTCGTAGTTAAAAGTGATACGTGTTTTTTTATTGAAAAAGTATTGAGCACCTAGAGTAACAGTATCAAATGTACGTTCACCGGTTGTGGTTTTTGTGCCACGGTTTAATACATCGTAACGAATGTCCAGTTCCAGATTAGGTAAGACTCTATAGCCAAAGTCTAAATAATAACCATCTGCTTCATCATCAGTGAGTACATTAATGGTGGAAATATTATCGCCTGCATTATTTGTTGAACCAGGAACGGCTGCGGCATCTGAGCCATTAAAGATCATTCCATCAGCTGTCATATATTCAGCCGCCGCACGATACCTTCCTTTCAGGAAAGTAACACCTAATCCGCTGCGGTCACGATCATATTCACCTGCACCAGACGTTGTTAATGTACGCTTACCGGACTGATTCCAAGCAAATAGTTTCATACCTTCCCGGCGTGCACCCTGGCCACCAAACACCATTTCAGATGACCAGTATAAATAGGTATCTTTATTGTTGTCGTTGTCAGTACGGTTAAGGCCGTTGCCATTGCCATACATAACGGCATAACTGTGTTCCCAGTTGTTAACATTAAAGGTGTCAAATATCTGAATGCCCTGATCACGGAATGCACCAACAGAACCATTAGGGCCGTTGGGGTTTGTTGTTACTGCGCTGCCGGGTGCTCCGACGGGTCTGCCGTTTCCATCTGAACCATCACCATCAGTAAAGCGTTCCAGCATCATTTGATTGGTTATATTGGTGAAGTTAACATAGTTAAATACGTGAATTGCCTGTAGCCCTTCTTCAGATGTGGGTGTTTTAAACTGTCCCACTCGAATGCGTGCGCCCGGCATATGGTTTAAAGTGATGCTGGCATCCGTTAGTGCGACACCCGTTTTTCCTAATTTGGTAATTCCGTTATGGCCAAACTCAGCCAGAAAAAAGTAATTAACTTTGTCGTCAAGGGGGAAGCCTGTACCGCGAACACCGACACGAGCACGACGAATATTAAATGATTCATTTGATTTATTGTCGGGCTTTATCATGTTTGGAGACATATTTTGCCCAGCAAAGGGCGTGCCTGCAGGTAATTTTGTACCGTCTGTCTTCTGGTATTCGGGCTGTATAAAACCCCATACTTTGGCGCGTGCGGAAGAACCTGGTTTTTCAGTGCCCTGTAATGCTAGCCAGTTGGCTGCATAAACCTGAGAGCTTACTAAGGTTAACCCGGCCAGCATTGTAATTTTTTTTATATTCATTAAATTTTCCTCTTACAGTCTTTTATGGTTTAACAAGGGTGTAACCCTTAGCGGTGAGATCAATAATACGTACGACCCCCGCGTTTACAGGTACCGCCTGAGGTACAAGCTCAGGTGTGTGGCCAAGTTTCCGAGCAAAACCAGCGATGGTATTTTTACAGGCAGAAAATTGAACGCCTGCACTGCTTAAACCTGTTATGCGTGACTGATTACTGTTACCCGCCATCAGCAATCGTAAGCCAGGGCCAAAAGCGACAATCTCTACATCGACCTTGTCCTGTCCATAATGTTTAATCAGGTTATTGGCGACATTTAAAACCAGTGTTTGTTTGAATGGGTTAGGGTCACTTATTTGCAGTACGATATGTTTTTCTGCAAAAGGCTTTGAGTTGCTGTCTGCAAATGATGGTAAACAAACCAGGCTTAGCAGTAGCGTTAAAATTAATGTTATAGCTTTCATTATGTGTATAGACCTCCTCAGGTATTTTTTTGTGCATTTCATAGATAGAGATGTTAGAGGCGGGCGATATATTCCATTAATTTCAATAAAATCAATAGATTAGATATTAATAATATTGTTGTTATCTAATGCTTTGGTAAAAAATAAATAGAAAAACTGGAATAAATACTGGCATAGGTGTATCTCTATATTAGTAGCTGAAAAAGATGTAGAAAATAGAGAGCCTGTATGGTGAAAATAATAAGATTGGCCTGTCGTAAAGTGGCACTGGTAAAGCGTATTGAGCAAAGTCGAGTAAGGCTTTATAGAATGGCTTATGCCTGGTGTCATGATCATATGCTGGCGGATGATCTGGTGCAGGAAGCACAGATACGCGCATTACAGAAGTTGGATCAATTGAAGGATGAGGCGGCATTTAATGGCTGGATATATGCAATTTTAAATAATGCCTGGCTGGGACATTTACGTAAAACACGACCAAGTGAGGACATAGAGCAAATTATCATTTGTGGTAATGACTCGCCGGAACATGAAATGCTGCTGCAGCAAATAGATCAGATAGTTGCCGTTGGTATGTCTGGTTTACCTAATGCGCAGCGTCAGGTTGTGAGTCTGGTTGATCTTGATGGTTTGAGTTATAGTGAAGTGGTCGACATACTTCAGGTGCCAATTGGTACGGTAATGAGTCGATTAAACCGTGCTAGAAAAGCGCTAAGTAAGAGCATAAAAAAGAATCATATAGAATCTGCAAATAAAACACATTTAGTCACTAAAGTACCTGTTAGCCGTACTGAAAATAGATTAAGAATGGTGAAAAAATAATGGAATTTTCTAATGAAATTATCAATGCCTATGCCGATGGCGAATTGCAGGGCAGTGAGAAAACAGAGTTTGAAAAAGAATTACAGAAAGATGCTGAGCTACAGCAGGCGCTGAATGATCTGTATACATTAAAAGCACAGTTGCAGTCTGCTTATCAGAATATAGTACCACCTGTAAAGCAGCAGTATACATCGGGCAATATGCGTTATGCCGTATTTTCAATTTTATTGTTGCTCACGTTTACCGGTGGCTGGTTTAGTGCAGGTATGATACATAATGAAAAAATAGCCGATGTAGAATTATTCAATCCGGCGATGCAAATAATCACAGAGCAACCCGGCAAGTATATTTTACATATAGATGTGCATGATAAAAATAAATTTAAACAAACGTTGGATCAAGCTGAAACGCTGTTGGCAAGTTACCAGAATAAAGAACAAAATATTCAGTTAGAGGTATTAGCTAATGCCGGTGGGCTGGATTTGTTTCGTGAAGACAGGTCACCCTATATTCAGCGGGTTAAACAGTTGAGCAGGGATTATCCAAATATTAAGTTTATTGCCTGTAGTAATGGTATAAAAAATCTGCGTGAAAATGGTATTGAGCCCCATTTATTAACCACTGTTCAACAGGGCGCGACAGCAATTGATCAGGTTGTTAAACGTGTTCATCAGGGCTGGTCATATATAAAAATATAATAGTGCATGTATTCAAGCTGCATTATTATGTTTTTTGTGAGGTAAAGCATGATGTTGTCGACAGCTTCCTCGTTTTAGTTATTAAGTATCTACGTATTATTTTAGTGTGTTTGGTTTTAGGCCCTCTTTTATTAAGTTAATTTCCTGTTTTATCCATAAGCCAGTTAGTTCAACGTGACCTGACGGGTAAGTTATGGCAGGGTTTAAGTAATAGGTATGGTGCCAGTTTATTAAACTGCGATATAAAAACAATGTATGAAAAACTCATAGGAGATAAAGATGAAAAGAAAACCTGTCATAATTATATTTTTTGCATTTATGTTTTCATCAGTTGTTGCTGCAAAAGATGCCGGTCATGAACATGATTATCGAACTTTTCATGTTGAAGGAAAAACAGGCTATGGTGAAATAAAAGATTCGTATACATCTGATCTGGTTATGTATCTTGCAGGTAATCAGTTTATGGTAATGGAAGAGTTGATAAAAGATTTTCAATCAAAGCATAAAAATGTGAAAAGTGTTTATGTTGAAACAATCCCTCCTGGCCAGATATTAAAAAAACAGTTGTTGAAGCAGGGCGGTGTTAACGGTGTAAATACCTCAATGACACCGGATTTATATGCAAGTGTTAAAATAAATCATCTGAAAAAATTAAATAAAAAAGGTTTGTTGGATAAGTATATTATCTATACACATAATAAACTGGAATTAATGGTGGCTAAAGGTAATCCTAAAAATATTAAAGGTGTAGGTGATTTAGGCAGAGCCGATCTTGTGCAGTCTCATCCAAATCCATTAACTGAAGGTATCTTTAAATTTTATGGCAGTGAAATGCTAAAAGACCTGGGTATATATGATCAGGTAACGGGTAATAAAAAATGCAAGGAATGTTGGGCGGTACCTGAAAAAACCTGGTTTACCACTCGCCACCATCGTGAAACGCCTTATCGTATTGAAAATAATCAGGCTGATGTGGGGATAGTCTGGACAACAGAAGTCGCTTATGCAAAATCAAAGGGGCGAGATATTGATGGTGTAAAAATAGATGCCCCATTTAATAAACAGGATAAAGTTTCTTATGTAATTGGTTTATTGAATAAAGGCAGGAATAGTCGTAATGCTAATTTGTTTTTAGAGTATCTGGCAACACAGGAAGCGCAACAAATTTACCAGTCTTATGGTTTTGTGGCAGCTACAGAGAGTGAGTTGAAAATAAAAACGTTTTAAAGTGAAATGATTTTTAACTATGTTATAGATTATCTACATCGGGAAGATCGTTTGCTACGTTTGTTCCCGATGTAGATGTTGACGTTATTTTGTCAGAAATAGATCAATTTCGGCTGCTGCCTGACGGCCCTCATTAATGCCCCAGACAACCAGTGACTGTCCACGACGGCAGTCGCCTGCTGCATAAACGCCTTTTACATTGGTTGCGTATTTTCCATAAACTGCTTTATAGTTTGAGCGTTCATCATATTCAATTTCCAGGGCATCGCCTACATAGTGTTCAGGGCCGGTGAAACCCATCGCAAGTAAAACAAGATCTGCGGGCCATTCTTTTTCAGAGCCGGCAACTTCGTGCATTTTCCATTGCCCGGTGTCTTCATCGCTCTGCCATTCAACTTCAATGGTCGTAACACTCGTAATCTTGCCGTCAGTGCCACTGAAGCCTTTGCTTAATACACAGTATGTTCGCGGGTCTTCGCCCTGTACCTTTTTAGCTTCTTCGTGTCCGTAATCTATGCGATAGATATGTGGCCATGCAGGCCATGGATTGTTTTCTGCTCTTGCTTCAGGTGGTGTAGGCATTAGTTCAAAGTTAACAACTGATTTGCAGCCATGACGTAATGATGTACCTATGCAGTCAGTACCCGTGTCGCCACCGCCTATGACCACAACGTGCTTATCTCTGGCGCTGATGTAGTTATTATCTTTCAGGTTAGAATCTAACAGGCTTTTCGTGTTGGCTGTTAAAAAATCCATAGCAAAGTGAACGCCGTTCAGGTCACGCCCATCAACAGGTAAATCACGTGGCGTGGTTGAACCTGTTGCAAATAAAATTGCATCGGTATTTTGTTTCAGCTCTTTAATGTCTATGTTGTTTCCAACATCAGCATTCGTTTTGAATTCCACACCTTCATCTTTCATTAACTGCACGCGGCGATCAATGACGCCCTTGTCCAGTTTCATATTAGGAATACCGTACATTAACAGGCCGCCGATGCGATCTGCACGTTCATAAACAGTAACGGTATGACCTGAGCGATTTAGTTCCTGTGCGGCAGCCATTCCTGCAGGGCCTGAGCCGACAACGGCCACTTTTTTGCCGCTGCGTGATTCAGGTGGTTGTGCTTTAATCCAGCCTTCATCAAAGGCGCGATCAACAATAGCGCATTCGATATTTTTTATAGTGACCGCGGGACTGGTTACACCTAATACGCATGAACCTTCGCAGGGGGCAGGGCAAACACGGCCAGTAAATTCAGGGAAGTTATTGGTATGGTGTAAGCGTTCATTCGCATCTTCCCAGCGGTTGTTGTATACCAGATCATTCCATTCAGGAATAAGGTTATCAACTGGGCAGCCATCATTTGACTGGCAGAAAGGAATGCCGCAATCCATGCAACGTGCGCCCTGAGTGATCAGGTGTTGCTCATCATGTTCAGTATAAATTTCACCAAAGTCTTTTAGACGTTCAGTGATGTCACGATAAGGTGCTGTCTTACGATCGAATTCTTTAAAACCTGTTATCTTGCCCATGTTTGTTTCTTTAACCTATGTATATAAAAGAAAATGCAATACACACAATGAATTGTTTACTCGCATTTTCTTTTTCTTTTATCTCTAATAAAAAATAAAATTAAACTGTTAATTATGCTGCGTTAGCTTTTTTCTTTTGTTCTTCAAGTACACGTTTGTAATCAGTAGGCATAACTTTTACAAACTGACTTAATGCACCGTCCCAGTCTTTTAGTAATCGCTCGGCAACAGCAGAACCAGTGTACTTAAGGTGGTTCTCAATCATTGTTTTCAGTTCAGCAATATCTTCACTTGCAGAAACGGTTTCCAGTTCAACCATGCCCATATTGCATTTGGTTGAAAGGTCGCCTGCATGATCCCAGATATAAGCGATGCCACCACTCATGCCAGCAGCAAAGTTACGACCAATGGAGCCTAATACCGCAATGCGTCCACCAGTCATATATTCACAACCGTGATCACCGATACCTTCAACAACAGCAGTAGCGCCCGAGTTTCTTACGCAGAAGCGCTCAGCGGCAATGCCACGGAAGTAGGCCTCACCGGAAGTTGCACCGTATAAACATACGTTACCGACGATTATGTTTTCTTCGGCTATGAAGGTGCTGTTTTTAGGTGGAGCAACAATTACACGGCCTCCACTTAAGCCTTTACCAACGTAATCGTTGGCGTCACCTTCAACTTCAATTGATATACCTTTTGCAAGGAATGCGCCTAATGACTGACCAGCAGAACCGGTAAGTTTTATAGTGATAGTGTCATCAGGTAATAAGTCCATAGCGTATTTTTTAGCAACTTCATTGGATAGCATGGTGCCAACAACGCGATTGGTATTAATAACGGGTAAGTTTATTTCAACTTTTGTGCCATTTTCTAAAGCTTCTTTAGATAATTCAATTAACTGATTATCTAATGCTTCATCTAAGCCGTGGTCCTGTTTAATCGTTTGATGAACTTCTACACGTTCATGTGGTTTTTCAGCAGGTGTTAATAGCATTGCTAAATCAATGCCACTTTGTTTCCAGTGTTCAGAGTCTGCTGTCTGTTCAAGGCAATCTACACGGCCAATCATTTCATTGATGGTGCGGAAACCTAATTGCGCCATAATCTTACGCAGGTCTTCAGCAACCATGAACAGGTAATTTACAATATGCTCTGGTTTACCCGTAAACTTTTTACGTAGCTCTTTATCCTGAGTTGCGATACCAACCGGGCAGGTATTTAAATGACACTTGCGCATCATAATGCAGCCCATGGTAATTAATGGCGCAGTTGCAAAGCCGTATTCTTCGGCACCCAGTAATGCGGCAATCGCCACATCGCGTCCGGTTTTCATCTGGCCATCTGTTTGAATAACGACACGTGAGCGTAAGTCATTCATAACTAATGTCTGGTGTGTTTCTGCTACACCTAATTCCCATGGTAAGCCGGCGTGCTTGATGGAGGTAATGGGTGAAGCACCTGTCCCGCCATCATGACCCGCAATAACAATGTGATCGGCATGTGCTTTGGTTACGCCCGAAGCAATAGTACCCACACCATTTTCGGCAACTAATTTAACTGAAATGCGAGCTGCACGATTGGCGTTTTTTAAATCGTGAATTAGTTGGGCCAAATCTTCAATAGAGTAGATGTCATGATGTGGTGGTGGGCTAATTAAACCAACCCCCGGTGTTGAGTGGCGCAGGCGTGCAATTAAATCATCAACTTTGGTGCCCGGTAACTCGCCACCTTCACCTGGTTTTGCACCCTGTGAAACTTTAATCTGAATTTCATCTGCATTAGTCAGGTAATTAATGGTGACACCAAAACGACCGGAAGCAACCTGTTTGATTGCTGAGCGACGTGAGTCACCATTGGCTTCTGGTGTCCAGCGAGCATCATCTTCACCGCCTTCACCTGTGTTTGATTTGCCGCCCATGCGGTTCATAGCTATAGCTAACGATTCATGGGACTCGGGTGAAATAGAGCCGAAGCTCATGGCACCGGTTGCAAAGCGTTTAACAATTTCTTTTACGTCTTCAACTTCACTAATATCAATTGATGGGTTTACGCCATCTTTAAAATTTAGCATGCCACGTAGTGTGCATTTTTTAGTGTCTTCGTTAGCCAGTTTTGCAAAGTGCTCGTAGGCATTTTTATCGCCGGTGCGAGCGGCCTGTTGTAAAGTGGAAATGCTTTGAGGATTCCACATGTGGCTATCGCCTTTAGCGCGCCAGTGCATATCACCCTGATTAGGTAAAATAGAAATGTTGGTTTGTGAGTAACCTAAATCGTGACGACGAATGGATTCTTCTGCAAGCACATCAAAACCGACACCCTGGATTCGACTGGCAGTGCCATCAAAGCAACGATCAATAATTTCTTCAGCTAAACCAACGGCTTCAAATATTTGTGCAGCCTTGTACGATTGCAAAGTTGAAATACCCATTTTCGCAAAGACTTTAAACATGCCTTTGCCAACAGACTTTCTATAGCCTTCAACAATTTTGTTGTCAGTGTCGTATGAATTGCTATCCAGTAATCCTTTACGCTGTGCATCCCATAGTGCTTCGAAGGCAAGGTATGGGTTAATGGCGTCAATACCATATCCGGTTAACAGACAATGATGATGAACTTCACGTGCTTCACCGGACTCTAAAACCAGGCCGATACGTGTACGTAAATGTTTTTGAACCAGGTGTTGATGAACCGCACCCGTTGCTAACAATGCACTAACAGGAATACGCTCTGCAGAAATATTTCTATCAGATAAAACAATCAAACTGTGACCATCGGTTATAGCCTGAGCTGCTTCAGTACATAAACGATCAATCGCTTTTGCTAAACCTGCTGTGCCTTCTGATTTATCATAAGTCATATCCAGTGTTGCTGTCGTCCAGCCACGGAAATCCATATGTTTAAGTGCACCGAGTTCTTCGTTTGTTAGAATCGGATGTGGTACTAATAAACGGTGTGCATGTTCTTCAGATGATTCTAAAATATTTTTTTCAGGCCCGATATAACACTGTAAAGACATAACAACTTCTTCACGAATCGAATCAATAGCAGGATTAGTTACCTGAGCAAACAGTTGTTTGAAGTAGTCATAAATCATGCGTGATTTATCAGACATGCAGGCAAGTGCTGCATCATTTCCCATTGAGCCAACCGGGTCGCGGCCTTCTTTAACTAATGGTAATAACATAAACTGCATGGTCTCTGATGTGAAACCAAATGCGCGCATGCGTTCCAGTAGTGTGTCCTGATTAAAACCATGTGATTCCTGATTAGGTTCTAACTGTGAGAGGGCAATACGCTGGTTCGATAGCCATTGATGATAGGGTTGCTTGGAAGCAAATTCATGTTTTAATTCTTCGTCGGGAATCATGCGACCCTGGTCAAAATCAATCAGGAACATTTTACCTGGTTGTAAGCGGCCTTTGAGTTTTACATTATCGGCATCAACAGGTAATACACCAACTTCAGAAGCCATCACCACACGATCATCATGTGTTAGGTAATAACGGCTTGGGCGTAAACCATTTCTGTCTAATGTTGCGCCAATATAACGACCATCGGTAAATACGATCGAAGCCGGACCATCCCAGGGTTCCATAAGGGCTGACTGGTATTCATAAAACGCCCGTTTTTCTTCAGACATGCTGGCATCATTCTGCCATGCTTCAGGCACCATCATCATGACCGCTTCCTGCAAACTACGGCCACCCATTAATAAAAATTCTAAAACATTATCAAAGCTGCCGGAGTCAGATACGTCTGGCTCAATAACGGGTAAAACACGCTTGATGTCATCGCCAAATAAATCGCTTTTTGCTGTGCCTTCACGGGCTGTCATCCAGTTTGCATTACCCAGTCGTGTATTAATTTCACCATTGTGACTCATAAAACGTTTGGGCTGTGCTCGATCCCATGATGGGAAAGTATTGGTTGAGAAGCGGGAATGAACCATTGCTAGATGAGCAGTGAAGTCTTCGGCACTTAAATCAGTGTAGAAAGGCATCATCTGGTCTGGGTTTAACATGCCTTTATATACAATCACTTTGGTGGACAGTGAGCAGAAATAAAATAACTCACGTTGCTTGATGCTTTTATCGCTACGAATGGTATGGCCGGCGTCTTTACGCAGAATGTATAATTTGCGCTCGAAATCATCGCTGGAAACACCGTCAGCAGCGGCTACAAATAACTGTTCTATATGGGGTTGGGCGGCGCGGGCTGACGGGCCAATATCGGCTTTTATTGGGTCAACCGGAAGCTCTCGCCAGCCTATTAATTTCTGACCAGACTTTTCAATTAAATCATTAACCCGTTTTTTGCACTCGGCACGTTCAGTTTCATTAACGGGTAAAAATATATTGCCCGCGGCATAGCAGCCTTTTTCAGGGAGGTCAGCTCCCAGGTCTTCTTTTGCAACGCGCGTGAGGAATTCATAGGGCAGGCTGGTCATTATGCCTGCACCGTCGCCGGTGTTAGCTTCGCACCCGCAGGCCCCGCGGTGTACCATGCGGCGCAGGATGTGGTCTGCATCTTCAATAATCTGGTGACTAGCCTGGCCTTTGATATGGGCCACAAAACCTACACCACAGTTTTCCGTTTCATTTGCAGGGTCATATAGGCCATGCTTGTTCGGTCTGGTGTATTGATTGAAGATGTCGTTGTTACTCATTGCTTACCTCTTAAATGCTTGATTTTATTCAAGTATTTTTTAAAATTCGCCGTCCGGATCTGGCCTGTGATAAAGCGGGGCGCGGACAAGGGGCCGGGTATTTTACAGGAAAATAGAGGTAAAACAAAGAATTTGTATGATGAAGTTGAAAAGCATTTTATCTGCAAATGTATGCAGCATAAAATGCTTTACTTCCTTTTAAAGATGTTTTCGTAGCAGTAATTAGTGGCTTCAACAAAGCCTTCTACGCTACCGCAATCAAAACGTTGGCCTTTGAATTTGTACGCCATAACACAACCATTTTTTGCCTGTTCTTTGATTGCGTCGGTTAACTGGATTTCACCACCTGCCCCTGGCCTGACATCACGTAACAAATCAAAAATATCTGGAGTCAGGATATAGCGTCCAATAACGGCAAGGTTGCTGGGGGCTTCATCTGATGGAGGTTTTTCTACCATGTCTTTTACGCGGAAGATGTTATCGCTAACGGCTTCACCATCAATGACGCCGTAGTTACTGATGTTTTCTTTAGGGACTTCTTCAATGGCGATAATAGAGCAGCGGAATTGCTTGTATAAAGCAACCATCTGTTTCATTACGCTGTCTTCACCTGGCTCGGTTATGCAAAGATCATCGGCTAAAATCACCCCAAAAGCCTGTTCACCAATCATGTTTTTACCGGCGAGTACGGCATGTCCCAGGCCTTTCATTTCTTTTTGTGGTGTATAGGTGAAGGTACAGTGATCTAACAGGTTGCGAATTTCCGTTAGTTTTTCTTCTTTTCCGGTGCCGGATATTTCACTTTCTACTTCGTAGCTGATATCAAAGTGGTCGGCAATAGCGTGTTTACCTCGACCGGTCACAAAAGCATTATGATTCATACCAGCATCGAGTGCCTCTTCGACAGCATAATGAATGAGCGGCTTATCCACTACGGGTAACATTTCTTTTGGTATAGATTTTGTAGCGGGTAAAAAGCGGGTGCCGTAGCCGGCTACCGGGTAAAGACATTTGCTGATCATGCTAAAAATTCCTTGGCTGTTTTCTTTGATTTTTCAGCATCATACTTTAAAAATATTGGTAAGTCATAGCTCTCAGGTCACAGAAAAGAAAGTTTTCTGTGACCTGTCAGTTGTGGGTTTGTGCAGATTATGATTGGTGGTACGGTTCACTCAGTTCATGAACTGAATCAACAAGCGCTTTAACGTGGTCTGGGTTGATGTCAGGTGTAATGCCATGACCCAGGTTGAATATATGGCCGTTGCCGGTACCAAAATCCTTAAGAATTTTAGCGGCTTCTTCACGAATAACCTCAGGCGATGCGTAGAGCGTGTTCGGGTCCATATTGCCCTGTATAGCAACACGGTCGCCAACCTGTGCTTTTGCATCTGCAATACTGGTACTCCAGTCTATGCCCAGTGCGTTGCAGCCTGTATCGGCCATTGCATTTAGCCATTGTCCGCCGCCCTTGGTATATAAAATAACAGGCACTTCTCTGCCATCAGCGTGACGCGTGAGGCTGGAGACAATTTTTTGCATATAATCTAAAGAAAACAGGCGATACATTTCAGGGTTTAAGTTGCCCCCCCAGGTATCAAAAATCATCACGGCCTGAGCACCGGCAGCAATTTGAGCATTTAAATAGTTTATTACAGACTCTGCGATCTTGCCGAGTAACTGGTGGGCTAATGCAGGGTCATCAAACAGCATGGTTTTAGATTTGCTGAATGTTTTGCTGCTGCCGCCTTCAATCATATACGTCGCCAGCGTCCATGGGCTACCAGAAAAGCCAATTAAGGGTACTTCGCCATTTAGTTCTCGACGAATTGTGCGTACCGCATCCATTACGTATTTGAGCTCGTCTTCTGGGTCGGGGATGGGCAGGTTTCTGACATCAGCCGCCGAGCGAACTGGGTTTTTAAATTTAGGCCCTTCGCCTGTTTCAAAGTACAGGCCTAAGCCCATTGCATCGGGAATGGTCAGGATGTCTGAAAATAAAATAGCCGCATCAAGATCAAAGCGTCTTAGTGGTTGCAGGGTGACTTCGCAGGCCAGGTCCGGGTTCATGCACAGGCTCATAAAATCGCCAGCCTGTTCACGTGTTGCACGGTATTCAGGTAAGTATCTTCCGGCCTGGCGCATTATCCAGACAGGTGTTTTATCTACTGGTTGTTTAAGTAGAGCACGAAGGAAGCGGTCATTTTTTAGTTCTGTCATGTTTAAAGTCTTTTTTCTTTCGTTCCCGCGGGTTTCTATCGGGGATCCAGTGACTTTAGGACGCTAGTTTCACCAATGGAAACAACAGGGGGTAGGAATTATAGAATCAGGTGTTCAGGTGCGTTTTTATTTTACCACTAACCGCACCCATATCAGCACGACCTTGCATCTGTGGTTTGATAATCCCCATTACCTTGCCCATGTCTTTAATTGACGAGGCGCCGGTGCTAGTAATAGCTTTGGTTATCATCTGGTCGATTTCATCATTGCTCAGGGCTTCTGGTAAAAAATCCTGTAAAATAGTAACTTCGTATTCTTCCTGCGCCCATAAATCTTCTCTGCCCGCATCTTTGTACTGGCTGATAGATTCACGACGTTGCTTAACCATTTTATCAAGAACAGCAAGTACTCGATTATCATCCAGCTCAATACGTTCATCTACTTCTATTTGCTTTATAGCAGCAAGAACAAGACGAATCACATCCAGACGTTTTTTGTCACCACTTTTCATGGTGGCTTTCATCTCATCTGTCAGGCGCTGTTTAAGGTCGGCCATGGTTGCTTCAGGGTTCATAGCGGCGCTGTTTAGCGGCGGCGATGAGGGTTACGCGTTAAACGCTCGCGTTCTTTTGATAATTTTTTCAAGTTACGTTTTACAGCTGCGGCTGCTTTACGCTTACGTTCAGTTGTGGGCTTTTCATAGCACTCACGACGACGGATTTCGGTTAAGATACCGGCCTTTTCGCATGAACGTTTAAAACGACGAAGAGCAACATCAAATGGCTCGTTGTCTTTAACTTTTACTTGTGGCATTCAGAACTCTCACTCTAAAATAGAACTTTGTTTACGGGTTAATTACACCTTTTAAGGGTGCGTAGAGCCGCGGGATTATAACAGTTTCTGGCTGAATGCCAAGGTTTCTTTAACGATGTCTGGCGTTGAGTTGTTGCACTGGCCGTGGTTTTTTCCTGTATTCTGCTTTTCTGGATTTGAAGATGGCCAGTGACGGTATTTTAAATATGATTATTATCAGGTGTTAGTGAACGTGTTGAGAATGAATAAATGATAGTGCTGGGAATAGAGTCTTCCTGTGATGAGACTGGTTTAGCTGTATATGATACCGAGCGAGGGTTGCTCGCCGATGTATTGCATTCTCAAGTTGCATTGCATGGAGAATACGGTGGTGTGGTGCCAGAACTGGCTTCACGGGATCATGTAAGGTATTTACTGCCCCTGACAGAACAGGTATTAACAAAAGCCGGAATCACAAAATCAGAGCTGGATGGTGTGGCGTATACTGCGGGTCCTGGTTTAATGGGGGCGTTAATGGTGGGCGCCTGTACCGGTAGAGCAATGGCCATGGCCCTGGGTATTCCAGCAGTAGCCGTGCATCATATGGAAGGGCATTTACTTGCACCGATGCTTGAAGAGGCTGTTCCGGAATTTCCTTTTGTTGCATTGCTGGTATCCGGTGGGCATACCCTTCTGGCTGAAGTAAAAGGTATAGGTCAGTATGAGTTGTTAGGTGAAAGCCTGGATGACGCAGCGGGTGAGGCGTTTGATAAGACCGCTAAAATGTTGGGTCTGGGTTATCCTGGCGGACCAATTCTGGCCAGATTGGCAGAGCAGGGTGAAGCGGGTGCTTACAGGTTTCCACGGCCAATGTGTGATCGACCGGGGCTGGATTTTAGTTTTAGTGGCCTGAAAACCTTTAGTTTGAATACCTGGCAAAAAGAAACTGAGCAGGGTAATAAAAATGAACAGACCCAGGCGAATATCTGTCGAGCTTTTGAAGACGCTGTGGTCGATACCTTAGTGATTAAAAGTCGACGAGCGATTCAGCAGGTGGGTGCAAAAACACTGGTGATAGCCGGTGGTGTTGGGGCTAATCTGAGTCTGCGTAAGTCTTTAAATACTATGATGCAAAAAGAAGGAGGCCAGCTGTTTTATCCGCGGATAGAATTTTGCACGGATAATGGGGCTATGATTGCTTATGCAGGTGCTCTGCGACTGCTTGGTGGTGAAACAGAGCCACTGGCTATTAATGTCAGGGCACGATGGCCAATGAGTGAACTGGATGCCGTGGTAAATTAAATGGTTACATTTTATTTACCAGGATAAAAAAGCAGATATTTTTACTTTGGCAGCTCTGGAATTGAGCAGGGTGGACACCGGTTATTTTTTCTTTGAACCGATCTTGTCTTCTTTGCCAGCAAGCAGGTTTTGAATATTACGTTTATGTTTCCAGATTAATAAGATAGCCATAAAGCAAACGCTCGCTGTAATGATAGGTGATTGAGTAATGAGCCATGCCAGAATGGGGGAGCCAGTGGCGGCAATTAAAGCGGATAAAGAGGAATAGCGGAAAGTCAGCGCGACAAACAACCAGATACCAATAGTGCCTGATCCTATAATCCAGTTTATGCCCAAAAGTACGCCTAATATGGTTGCAACACCCTTGCCACCCTTAAAACTGTAATAAACCGGATAGAGGTGCCCCAGAAATGCAGCTATACCAGCTGCGGCAATAACTTCGTTCTGCATGCCCACAAGTGTAGCCAATAGAACTGGAATTAAGCCCTTTAGCATGTCACCTAGCAAGGTGATAATAGCGGCCTTTTTACCACCTGCACGTAAAACATTAGTTGCCCCCGGATTGTTGGAGCCGGTTGTTCTTGGGTCAGGCAGGCTCATGATTTTACAGGTAATGATGGCCGTAGACACGGAGCCAAGTAAATAGCCGAACAGGGCAAAGCCAATAACCAGTATAATAGGCTGCTGTAATAAATCCACAGGGTATCCAGGTAGGAAATGATTAAAGCGCGCAATTTAGCACGAATTGAAACAACGGTGAAATGCTATGGCGTTAGATAACCCAAAAGTAAGTTGTTTGTTTGTGCACGGATGGGCAATGAACAGTTGTGTCTGGCAACCCGTGCTGGAGCAGTTGCCGAGCTGGATTGAGGCTAGTGTCATTGATTTGCCCGGCCATGGGCAAAGAACAGATGAAAGGTTTGTCGATTTGCAGGGGCTTACTAAGGATTTGCAGCTTCAGTGTGAAAAAATCAAAAAAAATAATCAACAGCTGGTATTAATTGGCTGGTCCCTGGGAGGGTTAGCTTGTTTGCAACTGCTTATAGATAACCTGGCTGAGGTTGATTCGTTAATACTTGTTAGCAGTAACCCCTGTTTTATTAGTAAAGAAAACTGGAACTATGGTGTTGATGGTAGTGTTTTTGATATATTTTCCCAGTCACTTAAAAAGGATTTTTCAGGTACAATTCGTCGTTTCCTTTCGTTGCAGGTAAAAGGCTCTGATGCAGGGCGGGTTGTATTACGAGATTTAAGGGAAAAAATTTTGCAGCAGCCGCAACCGGATGAATCGAGCCTGGACGCGGGGCTGGATATTTTAAAAAAAATTGATTTACGTAATCAGTTAAAGAAAATAAAACAACCGGTAAGCTGGATACTGGGTAGTCATGACGGATTGATTAAGGCCGAATTAGCAGAAAAATTAGATAATGTTGTCGTTGTTAATAAAGCCGGGCACGCACCTTTTTTATCACATATCGATATATTTGTAGAATACTTAACCGATCGAATCAGGCACTCCAGTTAAATCATACGTGCACCATTCGTTTTTCACAACATACTGGTGTAGCAGCTTTGCTACTTCGGCCTGATATTTAAGAATATGTAATGAGTCACACAGAAAAACATCGAATCCAGAAACATTTTGATGCAAAAGCTATTTGTTATGAATCATCTGCCGTATTACAGCGTAATGTCTGTGAGGAATTATTACAGCGACTTGATTTTACCCGTTTAAAACCATCCGTTATTTTAGATGTTGGTTGTGGTACAGGATGGGGGACACAGGGCTTGCTAAAAAAATATAAAAAAGCCAAAGTTGTTTCATTAGATATATCAGCAGAAATGCTTAAGCAGACTAAAAATAAAGGCGGCCTGTTAAGAAAGCCCGTATTAATTTGTGCTGATGCTGAAGATATTCCCTTACCAGATGAGTCGGTTGATCTGGTTTTTTCAAGCCTGATGTTACAGTGGTGTGATTATATAAAAGTGTTTGCTGAGTTTAAGCGTATATTAAAACCAGATGGCTTATTGATGTTTTCAACCTTTGGCCCCGATACGTTAAAAGAATTAAAAAAAAGCTGGGAGCAGGTTGATGAGCATGCCCATGTAAATGATTTTACCGATATGCATGATTTAGGCGATGCATTAATACAGACAGGCCTGGCTGAGCCGGTAATGGATATGGATTTACACACCTTAACCTATAAAAATGTTATTTCAGTCATGCATGATTTAAAAGCGATTGGTGCAAATACCATTCTAAAAAATCAGAGAAAAGAAGCTGGGCAGGGGCTGGTTACGCCAGGTAAGTTAAAGCGTGTAATCGCATATTATGAGCAATACAGACAAGAAGATATTGTGCCCGCAAGTTATGAGGTGGTTTATGGACATGCATGGAAAACGCAGCAAAGAGCAACAAAAAAATCTCAGGAAGAGTTTTTTATTCCAGTGGATCAGATTAAATAATAAACATATGTGGTAAGGGTATGGCTAAAAATGCGAAGCTATGCCAATAAAAATTAGTCCCCACAATATAATGCCGAATACAATCCAGGCAATATTAGCGGCACTAAAATGACTGTTTGATAAACCGCCTGGGTCGTTACTGGCTATATTAATCGCTGTTTGTGCATGGTATAAGGCCCACGCCATGCCACCCAGAAATATAAAACCAGTAAAGCTAGTGATGGGAAGGCCAATGCTTTTTGCGGATAGCCGATCACTAATATTAGAAAAAATGGCGCTTGCAACATATATGGTTGCAATAAAACCATGATTCCATTCGTGTGAGCTATTATTATCTTTTAGCGTAGCCGTTATATTTCTAAAAAGAGAGTGTGTGAAGAAGATAGAAAATATACCACGCATAACGGGCCATGTATTTGACTGGGTAGCTATCTTTTGTAACGACCAGTTTTTATAAAACCAGTAAACGCCATACATTCCGAGTGTGGATAAAAAAAGTATCAGGAATTTTTTCAAAGAGACAATATAGTAAGCGGTTTCAGTAAAGCTTGTAGTTGATAAGTCAGCTTGAGGTGTCTGGTATGCATCAGATTCCACTGTTTTTCTCCCGCTGTTGTTCAGGTGCTGTATAGGCTAATCTAGGTTTATTATAGAACATAAATATATTTTTGTTGTTATCAGAAAAGGCATGTGCGGCGGCATATTAATTATTTTCAGGTAAAAGCGTCGCTTTTTCTTAACTAGAGTATCTAGAAAGAGAGTTTTATATTATTGATCTGACCATGCAGCAAGCTCATTTCCGCCGGGTTCTATAAAGTGAAATCGATGACCACCTGGAAATGAAAAGACGGACTTTGAAATAGTTGCCCCAGATTTTTTTACTTTTTCAAGAGTGCTTTCAAGGTCATTGCTATAAAAAACAACTAATGCTGATCCATTGCTTGTGAGTGACGTTTTTTCCGATTTAAAAAAACCACCATCAAGACCCTGCCCAGAAAAGGACGTGTATTCAGGGCCAAAGTCTTCGAATGACCAGTTAAATACAGACTGAAAAAAATCTTTTGTTGCAGAAATATTTGTTGTTGAAAATTCAATATAATTTAGTTTTTCATGTTCGTTCATTTTTTGTTTAATCCATTTGTCTTAGTTGGTGTATGTAAAATAGTGCTTTAGTCAGGTGTAAGGCTTATCAGGTTAAATAACTATATAAAGCAGGGCTGTATCCAGAGTTTATTTCTGTAAGGCCTGCCTTAGTTTTATTTACTTAAAGCCAGGAGCTGTTATTCAAGTACATGTAGTACGGGCCAGGTAGCAGAATGGTTCTACTGGGTTTATCTACCTTACAGCGATCATTCTGAGCGAATGACAGTTATTTATATCTGTTTTCTTAAAGCAGCCCCAACTTGTGTAGAGAACTAAATAAGTGCTATCAGGGCCTGGCCTTCTCAGTTTCCCTGGGTATCTAATGTTTACAATGGTTTTGTAGGGCTAAATTTTTATTAGTTCTTGATGCATTCATCAAATTTATTTTGTAGCCTGTATACTTGCAGAAATAACGTAGTCTTCTATTTTGCTGCCCGGAGCCCAGTCTTTTATAAAGT
Source organism: Gammaproteobacteria bacterium (assembly GCA_016744065.1). Classification (GTDB taxonomy): domain Bacteria; phylum Pseudomonadota; class Gammaproteobacteria; order SZUA-229; family SZUA-229; genus SZUA-229. The sequence continues at coordinate 17,286 of JADGFA010000009.1, read as the reverse complement.
CACGGCTCTCGTCTTTGGGGTCTATTTTTATATTTTTGAAACCTGCCTGTTGCATCATGTGCTTCAGGTCTTCGATGCTGGACGCACCGCTGACACAGGCAGAATATAAAACGTTATCATTTTTTATTTCATCGGGTAATTCGGTGCTGCTGACTACATCTGAAATAGCCAGTCGGCCGCCGGTTTTTAAAATACGGTAGGCATCATTAAATACCTGTTGCTTGTCAGGTGACAGGTTAATTACACAGTTTGACATAATAGTATCGATGGAATTATCTGCCACGGGTAAGTGTTCGATTTCACCCAGGCGAAATTCAACATTGTTATAGTTTGCTTTGGCGGCATTTTTCCGTGCTTTTGAAATCATCTCGGGTGTCATATCAACGCCTATGACTTTTCCTGTTTCGCCAACTTCATTAGCAGCAAGAAAGGCATCAAAGCCGCCGCCACTACCCAGGTCAACGACTATTTCACCGGGTTGTAATGCGGCAAGTGCTTTTGGGTTTCCACAGCCTAGCCCCATATCGGCACCTTCGGGAACGTTTATTAGATCTGCTTTGCTGTAACCCAGTCGTGTTGAAATTAACTGGTTTATCTGTTCGTCATCGGAAACGCCACAACAGCTACTGCTTACACCACAGGAGCTGCCTTCGTTATTGGCCTCGGCAACTTTGCTATAAGAGTCTCTTACTTTGTTACGTACTTCGTCAGCCTGTTTGTTATCCATTGTCGTTTCCTCTCGCTTTAATTTGTGATTGATATTGAATATAATCTTCGGGTACATCTATATCCCAAAGTGTGTTTAACAGGTGTGTTGTGTAACCGGCGACTTTATTATTTTCTATGCTTTGTTGCAAAACGGTATCCGTACCCCAGTGGATACCTGAAAATAAACCCGCGTCAATTTTTGTTGCACCTATTAAAACATAACCACCATCTTTGGCCGGGCCTAATACCATATCATGTTGTTCAAGTGCTTCAAATGCCTGATTAATGTAAGTGTGGTTTAATACGGGGCAATCCGTACCAATTAATACACTTTTATCATATGTCTGTAATGACGCCTTAATGGCATTGTGCATTCTGTCGCCCAGATTATGGCCCTGTTGTATGTGCAGGCTGGTAGAATGAGTTTGGGCCAGGTTTTTAATGTACGGGTTCTGAGTGTCTGGGTAAGCATATATGGCAATATCGATCTTATTTAATAATGAAATATTAGCAAAGCAGGTATTAATTAATTTTTTGTAAAATTCACAGGCTTGTTCAGCGCTTAAGTAGGGGGTAAGTCGTGTTTTACACTTTCCTGGTACAGGTGATTTTACAAAAATAATTAACTGTTTCTGTTTTGTTTTTCTGTTGTTGTAGGGCCTGGTCTGTGATTGATGTGTATTGTGAGGTTGGTAGGATTTAATCAGTTGCGTAGCAGGCGTGCCTGAAAAATAGCGCCAACGTAATGTCCACATGAGTAAAACGGTACGAATAATGCCGTGTTTTTCCCAGCGACGGCTTGACGTTAATAAAGGCGTGTCTTTTATACAAGCGGGTTTTGTTATAGCTCTTAGGCGCTTGCTTAATTCGATATCTTCCATAAGGGGAATTTCTGAATAGCCTGATAATTTATTAAATGTATTTTTATCGACAAAAATTCCCTGGTCACCGGTTGCTATACTGCTCAGGCAGGAGCGTATATTTATTAACCATTCAATGATTCTAAATTGCCAGTTAGGCCCACTTAGTCTGATATTAAAAAAGCCCCATATATGTTTTTTTTTATTAAAAGTGTTTAAAATTTTTTGATCAATATAGTTGGGCACGGTTGTATCGGCATGTAAGAAACATAAAATATCACCCGTGGCTACTTTCGCGCCTTCATTCATTTGTCTGGCGCGACCGGGTAGAGAATTTATGCAGTTGTCTGCCAGGTTTTCTGATAGTGCAATTGTTTTATCCGTGCTGCCGCCATCACTGATGATAACTTCATGGCCCTGCTGGCGAATGCCCTGTAATTTATTCAGTGTTGCAACTATTTGCTCTGCTTCATTCAGGCAGGGGATGATTATGGATAGTTTTTTATATGGCATTTGATATAGGTGATTTTTAATGCTAATTGTTTAGTGCGCCGCCACAGCTTGAGCCGCTACCGGCTGTGCAGCCATAACAATGGTCGCCAACCTGAATGGGGGTGTTTTTTAAGCTGTTTAAGTTTAGTTCAGAAATGTGAGTTTTAATGCGATTTGAAGAGATTGTTGGCATATTTAACATCTGGTTGAAATCACAGTCATAGATAAACCCCTGCCAGTCTATACTGATTAAATCCCGGCACATGACGGTTTGTAAGTTGTCATCGGAGTGGGCATTTTTTAATAAGTCCATATAATTATTAAACTCACCTTTGCTTATCAGGGTGCTGCCAAAGCGCATAATGGGCATATTGGTGAGTGTATACAAGTTATTGAACTGGATATTGAAATCTTCATGGAGTTTTTTTCTGTATTCCTGTTCAAGAGAGGATTGCGGTGGTGGCAAAAATGCACCAGCAGGGTTATACATTAAGTTTAAGGTCAGTTTGCTATCTTTTTTTCCATAACCCAGAGAGTTTAGTTTTTGTAAGCCCTTGATGCTTTCATTAAAAACGCCCTTGCCTCGTTGCTGATCGACATTTTTTTGGCTGTAGCAGGGCAATGAAGCAACAATCTCAACTTGATTCTCCGCTAAAAAACCAGCTAAACCCTGTTGCTTGCTTTCATTAAGAATAGTCAGGTTACAGCGATCAATTACCGATGTATTTAAGGCGCGGGCTTCAGTGACGAGGTAGCGGAAATGTTGATTAAGCTCGGGTGCACCGCCAGTTAAATCCAGTTTTTTTATTTTATTGTTTTTAATAAAATTTAAAATGTCATTAATGTGTTCCAGGGTCATTGTCTCTGTGCGTTTGGGGCCCGCATTCACATGGCAGTGTTGGCAGCTCTGATTGCAGATATAACCCAGATTAACCTGTAGTGTATCGAGATTATTGCGAACCAATTCAGGAAAGTGTGTATTTAGTAAATATTTTTTAGTGTCATGCATGTTGGTTTTTATATATTTCCATCAGGGGTTTTAAGCATTTTTTCAGGGGGTAGTTATGTTTATTCCAGTCTGTCATGCCCATATGGACAGTTTGCACATTTTTAAAGCCTAAGTCAGAGAGTATTTTAGCAGCCTGGGTAGAGCGTTTATCTTTGTCACAAATAATGATGATATGTTTGCTTTTATCGGTTTCTAGTTCTGCAATATGCTGTTGTAGTTCTTCAAGCGGTAATGATCTGGCCTGTTCGATATGGCCTTTATGGCTATTAAAATCGTCCGGCTCTCTTACATCCAGTAAGAGCATGTCTTCTTTGTTATCAATATATGACTTAAGCTCTTTGGTGCTTAGGCTGTTTTTTTTGCGTATTTTTTTAATCAGTCGAGGAATGAAAATAACGATTGAAAATAATGCTATTGCAAGCATTATTTTTTTTATTATATCTTCGCCACCAGTTGCAGCTTCCTTACCAATATAACCTATGTAAGTATAAGCCAGTGCGCCGGGAAACATAAATATAAATGAAGCTATGCTGTATTGTAAAAAGCTGATTTTTGTCAGGCCCAGTGCGTAGTTAAGTATGTTAAAAGGGAAGATGGGGACTAGTCGGGTAAAGGCTACAAAACGCCAGCCTTCATTTTCTACGCCTTTAATGAGTTGTTTTGTTCTACCTGCGGCTTTTTTGGCTACCCAGTTTGATGCAAGATAACGTGAAATAAGAAATGAAATCATAGCGCCTGTAGTGGCGCCTGCAAGGTTATAAAGCGTGCCCCATACAGGGCCAAATAATGCGCCGCCCAGTAAGGTAAGTAGTGATCCAGGTAAAAATACAACAGTGCTTAAAATATAAATACTGATAAATAAAACAGGTGCGGCAGAGCCCGTGTTTTCTATCCAGGTCTGTATTTCAGCAGGGTTTATTTGCTCGCGATAAAACACACCCAGGCCTGCACCTGTTAAAATAATGACAAATAAAATAAAGCGTTTTAAATTTATATTCATAATGTTTTTATAGAGAATACATTAATCTTCTGGTGTGTTTTTAACATTCCAGGTTCGGCGATTAATTGTGTAATCGGTTACTTTACCTGTAAATGGCATGGTTAATAAACCCTGTAACCAGGTTGTTTGTTGTGTTGTATTAAAGCCTCTTATGCCTATGTCCATATTAACCTGGCTTTTGCGTGCCTGGTCACGATAGGTGCCAAATAAATGATCCCAGCAACTTAGATTAAAGCCAAAGTTACTATTAGTTTCATCATCTTCTATTGAGTGATGGATGCGGTGCATGTCTGGTGTGACAATGAAAAGGCGTAAAAAGTTGTCAATTATTCTGGGCAAACCGATATTGCCATGGTTGAACATGGCCATGGCATTTAATAAAACTTCAAATATAATAACGGCAATGACGGCTGGGCCCAGTACGATGATGGTGGCTAGTTTAATTAGCATTGAGATAATAATTTCTATGGGGTGAAAACGAGAACCGGTGGTGACATCATAATCGAGGTCAGCATGGTGTACCCGATGCAAGCGCCATAAAGCAGGGACAGCATGTACCAGTACATGCTGAAGGTAAATTATTAAATCTAGAAATATAATGGAAATTATAATTTCAAGGAGTGGGTTGAATTCATAATAGTTAAAAAATCCCCATCCATTATTTTCGGCAAAAAGAGCCATGCCAGTGGCGGCTATGGGGAAAAGAAAGCGCAATATCAAGTTATTTAGAAGTACCAGGGTTAAATTATTGAACCAGCGCAACAATTTTGAAATTTTTGCCACGCGTCGAGGCGCAATGAGTTCCCAAATGCCTATTATTAGCAGTAAACTACTGAAAACACCAATACGGATGGCGGTTTCGTTGTAAATTATAAATTCTTCCAGGGGCATTCCCAGGGTTATTTCCAGGATCATAAGAGTTCCAGTGATTTTTTGTGGTGCCTTGCCTTAGTCCATTAAACACAGCTATAATCTACTAATCAATAGATCTATTGATTAGTAGATTAATGATATATAGATAGCGAGTCAAGCTGGGAAATGTGCTTTTTATGAACAGGTGGGGATATATGGGGTGTTTTAATGGATTTTAAACATGATTTATTTGCTCAGTTTGCCAGGGTGGGTAAGGCGCTCAGCCATGCAAATCGTCTGGAAATTCTGGAATATCTGGCACAAACGGAACGCAGTGTTGATGATTTAGCTAAAGTATCTGGTTTGAGTGTCGCAAATACATCACAGCATTTACAACAACTTCGTCAGGTCGGGCTGGTATGCAGTTCAAAGCGAGGTCTGAAGGTGTATTATAGTATTGCGGGTGATAGTGTTGTTAATTTATTAAAGCTGTTAAAAAGTGTGTCAGAGCAGCATCTGGCGGATGTGAGTCAGTTGGTCAGTACTTATTTAACGGTGAGAGATGAGCTGGAACCGGTTGCCAGGGAGGTACTGCTAGAGCGAGTAAAGCAGGGGCTGGTTATGGTTCTGGATATTCGGCCAGAGGAAGAGTATGCGGCGGGGCATTTGCCAGGTGCGATAAATATTCCTCCCGATAAGCTTGAGCAGCGTTTAATGGCGCTTGATATAACCCAGGAAGTGGTTGCGTATTGCCGTGGCCCTCATTGTGTTTTTGCATTTAAGGCTGTTGAGCAGTTACGTGAAAAAGGTGTTAGTGCCTGTCGCCTGGAAGATGGTTTTCCAGAGTGGAAAAGTGCAGGTTTACCCGTTGAACTATCTGAGTAACATGAGTTCAAATCGCACAAATAGTGAATAAATTAGCTATATTTATTTGAAATAAGAGAGACCTTAAAATGAGGTATAAAGTATGAATTTAATTTTTGTTTATAATGCAGATAGTGGTGTATTTAATGTATTAGCGGATATAGCGCATAAATTATTTTCACCAGAAACTTATCAGTGCAATCTTTGCAACCTGACGCATGGTTATTTTCAGGCGCGTGAGGAATGGATGACTTTTCTTGATGATCTTGATGCCGATATTGAGTTTTTGCATCGTGATGAATATGTTCGTCGTTATGGAAAAAAAGAGAGTGATGAGGGTGTGGGGTTCCCCGCTATTTTTGTGAAAAGCCAGGATGGGGTAAAACTGTGGATTGATAATAAAGTTATTAATCAAATGTCATCCACGGATGATTTGATGGAAACGATACGGGCTGCTGTGCTGAGAAAACAGGCAGGCGTAGAGGATAAAGATGAATTATTAAGTTTACCCGTTTAGAAATAGAGATGCTTAATCTGATTGAATTGCAGGTTGTCGTTCAGTAATGCGCTAATAATATGATAAAAATTTAAATGAATAACATTAGGCCCTTTAAAAAAACCACTCCCGTCGTTGGAGAGGGGAGTTATATTGATGAGACGGCATGCATTATTGGTGATGTAGTGATAGGTCTGGATTGTTCAATTTGGCCGATGACGGTAATAAGGGGTGATGTTAATTTTATTCGTGTTGGTGACAGGACGAATATCCAGGATGGTAGTGTTTTACATGTAACACACAAAGGGCCGCTAAGTCCTGAGGGTGGTGCTTTGAATATTGGGTCTGATGTAACAGTAGGGCACGGCGCTGTAATACATGCCTGTACCATTGAAGATGAATGCTTAATTGGCATGGGTGCGATAATTCTTGATGGAGCGATTATTAAAAAAGGCGCAATGGTAGGTGCGGGTAGTGTGGTGTCACCGGGGAAAGTGTTGGATGGTGGATATTTGTATGTAGGAACACCGGCAAGGCAGGCGCGTGAATTAACTCAGAAAGAAAAAGCCTTTTTACTTTATTCTGCACAACATTATGTCAAATTGAAGAATGATTATCTTTAGCTGTCGAAGTATAAAATAAAAATGATATAAGGGGTTTATATGAAAAAAATCACCAGTGTAATGTTGTTTTGTTTAGTATTTGTTTCTGGTTTGGTATATTCAGCAGGTATTTCTCGAAGTGTTTTCACAACAGAAATAAAAGATAAAGAACCTGTTTCAGAGTTAACGCAGATTTCATCCGATATAACGCGAGTTTATTTTTTCACAGACATAACCGGTTTAAATGGGCATACTATTATTCACCGTTGGGAGTATAATGGGCAGGTTCTGGCTGAAATTGATTTTCAGGTAAATGGTGATCGCTGGCGTACCTGGTCAAGCAAAAATATGTTGTCTAGCTGGCTTGGAAAGTGGCAGGTATCTGTACTGGATGAGGGCGGGAATGTGATAGAACAGAGTGAATTTGAGTATATAACGGCACAGGTAAAAGAGCCGATTGTATTAGAATAAAGTATGTTGAAAAAATATTTAATAATTTAATAATTTAATGAGAGATTTTTAATGAGCGAAGAAAAAACATTAATGGATTTTGTTAAAGATGCAAAATCAAAAATAACAGAAATTGAAGTGACAGACGTGGTTGCATTGTTAGACGAGGGCTATCAGGTACTGGATGTGCGTGAACCGGCTGAGTTTATTTCAGGCACTATAGATGGTGCGTTAAATGTACCGCGTGGGTTATTAGAAGCTGCAAGTGATCATCAATATCCGGGCAAAAATGCAAAAATGCAGGACAGGGATAAAAAATGGTTATTATTCTGTGCTACTTCCGGGCGTTCCGCTATGGCGGCATCGGTGATGTTGCAAATGGGCTTTAAGAATATTAAAAATATTAATGGCGGTATGGCAGCATGGAAAACAGCAGAGATGCATGTTGTGATTCCTGAGCATCATTAAAAAATATTTATTAATTAAACATTATTGCCCTGTCGAATCCCTGCCGAGGTGAGCTATTCCTGATACCAGGAAATAGACCGGCAGGAGTATTGTGGTGCAGAATGTTTTCAGGATCTTTAAGCGTCTTTGTTAGCATTCAGGCGAGCATAATAAAAATACTAAGATCGTAGTTTCTTTATTATGTTCTGGGTTTCTGCTCGTACGCCTCGCCAGATATAGAACGATTCTGCTGCTTGTTCGACTAGCATTCCCAGCCCATCTAAAATTATTTTTGCACCCTGTTCTTTTGCCCATTGCATAAAAATGGTGGGTTCTTTTGCATACATCATGTCATATGCACAGGCATTATCTGAAAATATTTTATCAGGAAGTGGGGGTAAATCGCCGCTTAAGCTGGCGGATGTACCATTAATAATCAGGTCAAATTGTTTATTATCTAAGTCGTTAAAGCCGCAGGCGGATATATTGCCAAAGGTTGCAAAATCGTTAGCCAGTTGTTGTGCTTTTGACGCGGTGCGGTTAACAATGATAAGGCTGGCAGGTGATTCGAGTAATAAGGGTTCCAGCACCCCGCGCACCGCACCGCCTGCACCCACGACCAGGATCTGTCTGTTTTTTATTATCTGATGATGGTTTTTAATCAGGTCATTAATTAAACCTGTACCATCAGTAGTATCACCCAGTATTTTGTTATGCTTCAATGTAAGTGTATTTACCGCACCTGCGCGTTGGGCGCGTTCAGTTAATTCAGTTGCTAAATTAAAAGCATCTATTTTGAACGGAACGGTTACATTTAACCCCTTACCGCTATGGCTGGAAAATGATTTAATAAAACTTTCTACCTGTCCGATTTCAACAAGTTCAGCGGTATAAGCTAATTGCTGATTTGTCAGTTTAGCAAATTCAGTATGAATTAACGGTGACTTGCTATGTGCAATGGGGTTGCCGATAACAGCGTAGTGATCAATATCATTTTTTGTCATAGGTGTTTTTATTCTTGTAACCAGCGTGCTGCATCTTTGGCAAAATAAGTAAGGATGCCATCGGCACCTGCTCGTTTAAAACACATGAGCGATTCAATAACGCAGGCTTTTTCATCGAGCCAGTTATTTTGTACTGCCGCTTTTAGCATCGCGTATTCACCACTAACCTGATAAGCATAGGTTGGCACAGCAAATTCATTTTTTACACGACGTACAATATCAAGATAAGGCATGCCGGGTTTTACCATTACCATATCGGCACCTTCTTCTATGTCCAGTGCGACTTCTCGCATGGCTTCGTCTGAGTTTGCCGGGTCCATCTGGTAGGTGTTTTTATTGCCGCTTTTTAAATTGGCTGCCGAACCGACAGCATCTCTAAAGGGGCCATAAAAGCTGGATGCATACTTTGCTGAATAGGCTAAAATTCGGGTGTAAATATAGCCGCTGGATTCAAGTGCTTCACGAATGGCGCCAATTCGACCATCCATCATATCTGAAGGGCCAACAATATCGGCGCCTGCTTCCGCATGGGAAATTGCCTGCTTGCATAGTACTTCGGTTGTTTCATCATTTAAGACATAACCGTTTTCATCTATCAGGCCATCCTGCCCATGTGTTGTGAAGGGGTCAAGGGCAACATCGGTCATAATACCTAAATCAGGGTGGGCTTTTTTCAATGCACGGACTGCACGTTGTGCTAAACCTTCAGGGTTATATGCTTCAGTTGCATCATCAGATTTTTTATCCGTACCGACAACCGGAAATAAGGCAATAGCTGGAATACCCAGATCAACACACTCTTCTGCTTCTTTAAGTAGCAGGTCTATACTGAGGCGTTCAACTCCAGGCATGGATGGCACGGCTTCGCGTTGGTTTTTGCCTTCTAGCACAAACACGGGGTAAATAAAGTCATTAGCACTAAGCTGGTTTTCACGCATCAGGCGGCGACTGAAATCATCTTTACGCATACGACGCATGCGTAGCCATGGGAAATTACTGGTATTGCTCACTTTCAATTCCTGTTAATTCGTTTTAGTGTATTCTACCTTTCTATATGGGAGAAATCATATGATTAAAAAAATCAGCGTGAGTTTATTTGTTTTTATTGCGCTACTTAATAATTTTAATGTGCAGGCGGTTGAGTCCAGTATATATAAACAGACAGTTAAACAACCTATGGAGAAGGTATATCCAGCGGTATATGCTGCGTTGGAAAATGCTCGATTTTATGTGGTATTCGAGCCATTTATCAGTAAAAATATTGAGCGTTTTGCGGGTAAATGGGGGGAGAGTTATAACCAGAATAAGCTGGATGGTATTCGCAGTATGGTTTTCTGTAATGGCTGGTATGCTAATCAGGTGAGTAATGCTGATCCGGATATGCTGGCCCTGTGTCCATTGCGCCTGAGTCTGTATGAAAAAGCAGGAGAAACAACTGTCGTTTTTGCCAGACCTACTGTTATTGGACGGTTTAGCAAAGCAAAACCCGTGTTGGAAGAAATTGAAACAAGGGTGATTGATGCGATTAAAGAGGGTATTAAGGGGCTCAGGTGAAAAAATGTGAATAAATTGTGACAAATTTTATGAACCCATGGCATATTCACTGCTCTAAGCTGTTATGTATTATTGGCCATTCTGGTTAGTTGCATGAAATTGGAGCGCTTTAACCTGGTTTAATAAAAAACGTTCTGATTAATAATAGTTTCATATAAAATCAAGATTACTGGAGTAATATCATGAAAAAAATACTGTCTATTATACTGGCTGCATTCTTTACAGCTTCCTTATCATTTTCTGTGCAGGCAACAGAAAATCCATTTGGTATGTCTGATTTAGATCAGGGTGCTCAACTGGTCATGTCTTCAAATAAAGAAGGTAAGTGTGGTGAAGGCAAATGCGGCGGAGATAAGAAGAAAGAGGGCAAGTGTGGTGAAGGTAAATGTGGTGGCGATTCTAAGAAAAGCGGCAAATGTGGTGAAGGTAAGTGTGGTGGCGACTCGAAGAAAAGCGGCAAATGCGGTGAAGGTAAGTGTGGCGGTAGTTAAATTTAGCGCTGCTTAGGCAGTTGTTAGAACAAAAAAACCGGATTTATTCCGGTTTTTTTGTGCCCTCTGTAAAAAAAATCTCATATATAATGTGGGCTGGTTCTTACCGGTTATGTTAATGAAAACCCTTTTCAGTTTTATTGCAAACCAGTTATCTGTGCTGACATTTACAGGTGCTGTACTGGCCTACATCCATCCTCCGTTATTTCTTATATTTAAAAATTATTTTCTGTGGTTTTTTGCTGCAACCATGTTTTCCCTTGGTCTGGTTATAGAGGTGACTGCTCTAAAAGCTGAAATACTACAACCCAGGCGTGTGGCTCTGGGGGTATTGAGTCAGTTTAGTGTCATGCCAGTACTGGTCTGGCTGGTTGCTCAGTACCCGGGATTTAGTCCTGCAATTGCGATTGGTTTTATTATAGTGGGGTGTGCTCCTGGTGCAATGGCGAGTAATGTGATTGTGTATCTGGCTGGCGGTGCGGTTGCATTTTCGGTTACACTGACCACTGTTGCTACTTTAATGTCGCCGGTTATAACGCCTCTTTTAGTGAAGTATTTAGGTGGTGCGATCATGCCAGTAGAATTCTGGCCACTGACTGTCACTATCTTCAAAACTGTTTTATTGCCCCTTCTGTCAGGTCTGATTATTCAGAAGCGCCTGGGCCATCATTTGCAGATAGCAAGAGATCTGGCGCCGGGTGTGGCGGCATTAGCGATTATTATTATATGTAGTTATGCTGTGGCGGCAAATCAGTTGCGTATTGCGCAAATGGCCATACCTGTAATGATTGGTGTGGTACTGGTAAATTTATTTGGTTATCTTATCGGCTGGTGGTTAGCAAAGTTATATGGTTTTGCTCATTTATACCGCATTACCCTGATGATTGAACTGGGTATGCAAAATGCCGGAATGGGTGTGGCATTGGCGCTTCAGCATTTTCCATCTGAATCAGCCTTGCCAGGCGCTTTATTTGCTGTTTGGTGCATTTTAACTGCGGCTATTACGAGTAGCTGGTTGCGGCGGCGTGCGGAACTAAATAGATAATTGGCTGGTGAATCGCTTCAAGTCATACTATCCTTAAAGTGGGCGCCCTTATATACAGGGTAATTTGTATCGTATTTTAATAAAATAAGCAAATTTGTAATATCAGATATTTGTCTCATCTCGTTTTCTGGGTGAGAGCGTTTTATAAAGGTTATTTAAACATGGTCGTTGAGAGCGTAAAGCAGTGTATTCTTCTTGTTGAGGAGTCCGCAACGTTAAGATATATCCTTGTTAAGACATTGCAGAAACAAGGTTATGAGCTCATGGCACTGGAAACCTTTGATGCAGCTTATGAAAAACTGGATAAACAGAGCGATATTTTTCAAGCTGTTATAATCGGTTGGCCAAATTATGATCAACATAAGGAAGTTGATAACCTTATTCAGCTAATGGAAGATGATGAGCATTTTGAAGTACCGGTTCTGGTGCTGTCACATGATGCGAATATAGATGTACTCAACTGGATGAGTCGCCGCCGTTATACAGCCCTGGTTCCGTGGGAAAATTATCAGGAATCGTCGGCAACATTGCAAAAATTGTTAGGTCCGAAAACGCTCCAGGAGCATAAACATCCGATTAGTTCTCATGAAAATCCTATACGCATCCTGTTTGTAGATGATTCAGTCAGTATCCGGCATTATTATCAACGGCTATTAAACAGAAATGGCTATATAACCGAAATAGCAAACTCTGTAGATGACGCGTTTGAAGCGGCCCTGGAAAAACCTTTCGATCTGGCAATTATTGATTATTTTATGCCAGATCAAAATGGTTATGTATTGTGTCAAAAATTACGTGATGATGAACGTACTTCAAAAATTCGCACTGCTGTTATTACTGGAACCTACCTTGATGAAGTAATAAAAGATTGCCTGCAGGCCGGTGCAGTTGAATGTATGTTTAAAAATGAAGCAGAAGAACTTTTTCTTTCGCGTATTGCGTCTATGAGTCGCTTTATTGAAGTTCAAAATCATATTGAAGCTGAGCGTGAAAGACTGGCGGGTATTTTAGAGTCTGTTGGTGAGGGTGTTTACGGTGTCGATAATGATGGTCTGGTCACATTTGTTAACCCTGTAGCCTTAAATATTGTTGGCAAAACTGAAGCGCAGAGTGTTATTGGTGAAAAGGCCAAAGATGCATTTCATTATCATGTGAAAAATGATGTGTTAAGTCATGACCGGCTATATCGGGCCTATGGAAATAGTATCGAGTTACGTTGTTGGGAAACCGCATTTAAGCATGAGTCAGGAAAGCCGATTCCAGTGGAGTGCACTGTTTATCCATTAAACATTCACGACAAACAGGAAGGTTCGGTGATTGCGTTTCGTGATATTTCAGAGCGTAAAATGCTTGAAGAAAAATTACACTGGCAGGCAACGCATGATCACCTGACAAAGCTCTGTAATCGTCGCTATTTTGAAGATCAGCTAGATTCTGAAGTAAGCAGAGTGCATGCGGGTGAGGATATGAGTGCGCTGGTTTATCTTGATCTGGATCGATTTAAATACCTGAATGATACCGCAGGGCATGATGCAGGAGATAAATTACTAATAGAAATTTCTAAATTATTATCAGATAAATTGCGAGCAAAAGATGTGCTTGCTCGATTAGGTGGTGATGAGTTTGCCATTATTTTAAAAGGCGTTGATGAGGAAAGTGCGGTTATTGTGACAGAAACTTTTCGAAAAGTACTGGAACAATGTAATTTTTCCTACGGAGGAGAGAGTCATAATATCTATGCAAGTTTTGGCATAGCAATGATAGATACGCTTGATATGACATCGGGCGATGTTTTGGCCAATGCAGATATAGCCTGTCATATTGCCAAGCGAAGTGGTCGAAATCGATCGCATCTGTATGAAAAGAGCAATGATGAAAAAAATGTAATGGGAAGTGAGTTGGGCTGGTCGCAACGTTTGCGTGATGCCATGGACAATAATAAATTTATTTTGCATTATCAGCCTATACTGGATTTAGCGCTGGTGGATTTAAATCATTTGCCCGCAGAAGATGGCGCGGTATGGGGTCATTATTCAAGTGATAAAGATAATCATTTACATTATGAGATTTTATTAAGAATGCAGGATGATAACGGGGATTTATATTACCCTGATGCATTTATACCTACGGCAGAACGATTTAATTTAATGTGTGATGTTGATATGTGGGTAATGAATAAAGCACTTGAAACACTGGCTGATGCACAGAAAGAACGACCAAATGTATCATTCTCAATTAATCTGTCAGGCCATACATTAAATGCAGATGATAGCTTGAATAGAATTAAAGATTTATTGAAATCTTATGATGTCGATCCACAAAATCTAATTTTTGAAGTAACCGAAACCTGTGCAATTGCTAATTTTGAATCAGCTAGTCAGTTTATAGATGAAATGAAGTGGCTAGGCTGCCGTTTTTCATTGGATGATTTTGGTTCAGGTTTCTGTTCTTTTTCACAGCTAAAATGCTTACCTGCTGATTTTGTAAAAATAGATGGTCAGTTTGTTAAAGGCATGGCCAGAGGTTCTATAGATAGAGCCATTGTAACGGCTATGAATGATGTGGCGCATTCACTGGGCCGTTATACCGTAGCTGAGTATGTAGAAAGCCCGGAAATTTTACGCTTGCTTAAAATATGCGGCGTGGATCATGTGCAGGGTAATTATATTTCAATACCCAGGCCCTATAAGGAGTTTAGTGGTGAACTTTAATGGCAGGTGGTTTTGCTATATAAAAATGTATTGTTTTTTGTTTTATAATTAAAAGTCGAAATTTTTTCATGTTTTATATCAACGGACTAACAGGTAAAAGACCTATCGAGACATTCATGTTAATAGTTAAGTAAAAAAGGCTTAGATGTAATCTAAGTTTGTTATTATGGGTGTCTCGATAAGTTCTTGCTGCGAATGACCCTCACCTTTTCAAGCTCTGGGAAGAGCCTACGAATCATTGAGTAATCGTTTGAAAAACATGACCCATCTATACACCTTGACTAGCACAATCATTAAATTACTCAGCTAGAACAGTTTAATACCAGTTCATAATTTGATTTTTTATAAATAGAAGCATCGGAGTTGATAACAAAATAAAATTCTTTTTTATTTATAGAAGAAAAAACACCATGTGATAACAGTATTTTCTTTTTACTTTCGTATACATCATATGATATTGCTGCTGATTTACACCCACATGCACCAATTGTATCTTTAATATCAAGCGATGCATGTAAAAATAAAACATTATTTTTTTGTACCAGTAATATTTTATTTACAACAAGGCATTGACTTAATATATTATCAACCTGAACCTGGTCAATGTTATAGCTTGCCTCACAAGCTTGAGTCATACCAGACAATATCAAAAGCCCTAATAATTTTTTCATTTCACTAAGGTTCCGCCATTTGTTGTCATTCCGGGGGTATATTGTATCTTCAGTTTTATATTTTTCTTTTTAGTTTTTTTTAAAAAGGCACGCAGATCATTAAAAAATCTCTCTTCAACCTCAATACAACCATGACTAAACCCTTTAGTCGAATCATGTAGATAAAAACCACCTCGTTTTGGATTACATTTTGATTTAGTGACTTTATCAGATGGTTCAAATCGGACTCTATTCTTGCCCCAGTTAGCCCAATAGGGTTCACAAGCACCTGCTTTTGCTCCGCGAGGTATTGTTTGCACTTGCCATGAAGGAGCTAACTGGCATATACCATTGCCATCATCTTTTGCATCGCCGCCATCAATTAAAGGTACATAATAAGTACCATTTGGCACAGGCCCACGATCTTTAATACATTGAAATTCTGGCTTCTGAAAACCATTCATTCCTGATGTTGCTTTATATTTGCCTTTTCCTGTCCAGCTTAATGTTGTTCCATCATAAAAAAGCTCATCCATTCGCTAACTCCAGTAATATATTGATTATAACTCTCATATTTATATCACAATAAAACAATACATACATCTAAATTAATCCTCTATAATGCTGTTTTAAACACTTTTAACATTAATACGTTAAGAACGTTGATAGGTTAGGTCTTTCTTTTTGGGTTGTCGGAGGAAGAGCGTAATTGATTTTAATAACTTTTCAGGGTGAAAATATAAGGTGATCGAGATAATAAATTAGTAAGTGGTGCGGTATTACTACTAATTATGGGGTTGAGCTTGCTGGCTAAATGAATGCATAGTAATGAATATACTTATCATTGTTATTGATTTATATGGGATTAAATCAATGGGTGTTTTTGGTGCCGTAAATGACGCTATAGAATTAACAGATCAGGTTATCACCAACATTATGACGAGTTAATCGAGCGCATTTATTCACTTCGATATACTCTTCAGTACGCATAACATACCAGCGGGCAGAGCTGTTTTTTATATGGTAACTCTTTGTTATGTCGATATACTTATCCCAGAAACGGGCAATAGAATCATCCGTAATCTAGCATCTATGTCTTATAATTAACATCAATCAGGATAGATGTGTATGATGCATAAATCAATAATAACTAAAAAGTGATATACAGAAGTCTATATATCCAGTTTTACCTCGCTTCTGTCTATTTCATGTTAGCCTCAAAATAGAAAAAGAAAATAATGCCAGACAAAAATCAATATCAAGCTTTTCTTAGATCAAAAATTACTGTGCAATATCTGATGCTAGGGCAGCTAGCACGTTATCTCATAATGGCGTAAAAGGAACGGTTTTAGAAGTTCTAATATCCAAATTATTTAAACCACTACTACCCTCTGATATAGGAGTAGGCACTGGTCAAATAATTGAACCACATAGTGGTAGAATGTCAACACAAATGGATATTATCCTATACGATAAATCCATTGTCCCTCCAATACTATTTGATGAAAGTACGGGTATTTTCCCTATTGAAGCAGTTTTATATACTATTGAAGTTAAAACAAAGCTGAATGTAACTGAACTATCTATTGCACATGATAGTGCGAAATTATTAACTGAATTTCAATATTTATCTGGTCTTAAAAATGCGGATGGCTCTGAAAGACATCACTTTATAGAAAAAGTAAGAAGTGTAATATTTGCTCTAAATACTGATTTATCTGGTAATAAATTATCTGAAGCTGAACGATATGAAAAAATTTATAAACAAAAAAATGAAATTCCACACATAAGAGCTATTTGCGTTGCTGGTTGTGAATATTGCTATGATAATGGGGAGTATTGGGTAAATTTTAATTCTATAGATAAATTTGATGAAATATTAGCTTTTATCGGAGGTGTAACAAATACATATAAGGCTGTTGCATCTAGTAGACACTACCCTTTGTTAGGCCACGCCACATTCAACCTACAAGTGCACCACTAGCTATCCTAAATGTTTCGTAGGGTGTTTGGTAATTTAAACATTTTCTGGGTCGATTGTTAATCCATTT
>JADGFA010000008.1 GCA_016744065.1 Gammaproteobacteria bacterium | reverse complement strand
ATTCTAACCAGCTGAACTACCGGTCCAGTGGTGGGTGATGAGGGAGTCGAACCCCCGACATTCGCCTTGTAAGGGCGACGCTCTACCAGCTGAGCTAATCACCCGCCATTTTGTGCGGGCGCTAGTTTACTGCATCTTTTAATGCTTTGCCAGGCTTAAATGCTGGAACGTTAGCGGCCTTAATCTGAATTTCTGCACCAGTCTGTGGATTACGGCCAACACGCGCAGCACGTTGACGTACAAGGAATGTTCCAAAACCAACGATTGTTACCTGGTCATTGTCCTTCAACGCACCTGTAACAGATGAAATTACTGCATCCAGTGCACGTCCTGAATCTGCTTTTGATAAGCCTGAGTTTTCAGCAATAGCGTCAATCAATTCTGATTTATTCATTATTAAATCCTAAATGTTAGTTATGTTCGTGAAATAAGAAAGAAACTGTTGTTTCAATAAATATATTTTTTTTTGTAAAAGCCCGTATCTGCCATCTTGTGACTTTATTATATGAGTCATGCCGCGGAGAAACTTCACATATCCTGAATTACCCATTTAAAACACATTCTATGTGTATCTATCAAACAGGCAATTCTATGGATAGAACTAGCGCAAACTTTATACCAGCCCGGAAAGGGCCGTGTCAACGGCTTTAAGCAAATATAACTGCAAATCAATAAATTAATTTTGTGTCAAGTGTAAAAATGTAACTTTTGTCTGAAAGTTGACAAAAAAATTCATAAATAACTTTATAAGAAGATAAATATATTTGTTTATTAGAAATAAAAAATGGCCATAATTATTTCTAAAAATGGCCTTTTATTTAAACTTTCATCTCATTATTTAAGTTATTAGTGATGGCGTAAATCATCCGTTTTTTTAGATTTTTTACTTTTTTCACTTGAACCTGCTCCCGATTTTCCAGCTTCATCAAGTGGTACTGGCATACTTTGCAAAGCAATCGCTAAAACCTCATCAATCCACTGCACGGGTTTTATTTCCAGTTTATCCAGTATTGTCTTAGGCACTTCAGCTAAATCTTTTTCATTTTCATGGGGAATAATAATTGTTTCTATACCACCACGATGCGCAGCCAACAATTTTTCTTTCAGTCCACCAATAGGTAACACTTCACCACGCAGGGTAATTTCACCTGTCATGGCAACACTGGATTTAACGGGTATACCCGTCATCGTAGATACAATCGCTGTACACATTCCTACACCCGCACTGGGGCCGTCTTTAGGCGTTGCTCCTTCGGGCACATGTATATGAATATCTTTATTTTCATAAAAGTCATCCTCCAGCCCTAGAGTTGCAGCTCGGCTTCTAACCACGGTCATCGCTGCATAAATAGACTCTTGCATAACGTCACCCAGTTGTCCGGTGAAAGTTTGTTTCCCTTTACCAGACATAACCGCAGATTCTATACTTAGCAACTCGCCACCAACCTCTGTCCATGCAAGGCCAGTTACCTGTCCTATCTGATCATTGTCTTCGGCCTTACCATAACGGAAACGAATAACACCCAGATATTTTTCCAGATTTTCAGATGTTATAATCACCTTTTCATCGCTGGGATTCATTAAAACATCCTTAACGACTTTACGGCAAATTTTAGACATTTCACGCTCTAAACTACGTACACCCGCTTCACGAGTGTAATAACGAACCGTATCCATAATAGCTTCCTGAGTAACCTCAAGCTCATTATCATTCAGGCCATTATTTTCCATTTGCTTGGGCAACAAATAGTTTTTCACAATGTTCATTTTTTCATCTTCGGTATAACCCGGGATGCGAATAACTTCCATACGGTCGAGTAACGGACCAGGAATATTCATACTATTTGAAGTTGCAATAAACATCACATCTGAAAGGTCAAAATCAACTTCAAGATAATGATCGCCAAAAGTATGATTTTGTTCAGGATCTAACACTTCTAATAATGCAGAAGCAGGGTCACCTCTAAAATCCTGTGCCATCTTATCAATTTCATCTAACAGGAATAACGGATTACGTGTACCCACTTTAGTCAGGTTCTGAATCACTTTACCTGGTAAGGAACCAATATAAGTGCGCCGATGACCACGAATCTCAGCTTCATCACGCACACCACCCAGTGCCATACGTGTGAACTTTCTATTCGTTGCACGAGCAATAGATTGACCAAGAGAGGTTTTACCTACGCCTGGAGGCCCAACCAGACATAAAATAGGCCCTTTAAGCTTTTTAACGCGTTGCTGAACTGCGAGATACTCAAGAATACGTTCTTTAACTTTCTCTAATCCATAATGATCTTCATCGAGGATTTTTTGTGCCTCGTTAATATCTTTGGATATTTTGCTGCGTTTTTTCCAGGGGCAGCCGACCAGAGCATCAATGTAATTACGCACAACTGTTGCTTCTGCCGACATGGGTGACATCATTTTGAGTTTATTAAGCTCTGTAGTGGCTTTCTTTTTCGCCTCTGCACTTAAACCCGCTTTGGTAATTTTCTTTTCAAGATCTTCTATCTCATTAGGTGCCTCATCAAGCTCACCTAACTCTTTCTGAATCGCTTTCATTTGCTCATTCAGATAATATTCACGCTGACTTTTTTCCATTTGCTGCTTAACACGACCACGAATGCGTTTTTCAATTTGCAACAGGTCTATTTCTGCCTCAATCATACTGAGCAAATATTCCATGCGCTCTTTAACATCCGATATACCCAGAATATTTTGTTTTTCCTCAACTTTAAGCGACATATGTGCTGCGATTGTATCAGACAGGCGTGCAGGATCATCAATACCACTTAGTGATGTTAATATCTCAGGCGGCACTTTTTTATTCAGTTTCACATATTGGTCGAAAACACCCATAATAGAGCGAGAAAGCACTTCGAGCTCACGACCATTATCATCATCAGCGCCAGTATCTTCCAATAAAGTATAATCTGCTGTAAAGAAAACTTCATCGTCAAAGACAGCTTCTACTTTAGCGCGAGTTGCACCTTCAACTAAAACTTTGATCGTACCATCAGGCAACTTAAGCAATTGCAAAATAGTTGAAAGCGTCCCTATTTCATGAATATCTTTCATCGAGGGATCATCTATTTCCGCACTTTTCTGTGCTACCAGCAGAATCTGCTTGTCTTTTGACATGGCAGCATCAAGTGCCTGAATAGATTTTTCACGTCCAACAAAAAGAGGAATAACCATATGGGGATAAACCACTACATCGCGTAATGGGAGTACCGGGATTTTACCTTCATATGCATTCGTTGTTGATTCAATTTCGTTTTCGGTATCTGACACAGACATTACCTCAAGTATTAAGGAGGGTAACTTAAGCAACCCACCAGTATTTTAATTCTATAGAATCACATGGGGGCAGTATGTGAAGCTTCAAGGTTGATCAATAAATATTTTTTATGATTAGCGAAGTTCCATAAAAACTTAATAACAAAAGGTTAGCCTAATTAAATCACTGTCTAGTTAGGCCAACTGACATTAGAACAACTCTTTATTCAGCACTGGAAGCTGTTTTAGGTGTTTCATTGCTCTCGAATACCATAAAGGGTTTGGCTTCACCATTAATCACACCTTCATCAAGAACAACCTTACTTACATTTTCCAGTGACGGTAATTCATACATGGTTTCCAGAAGTATATTTTCCAGAATAGTACGCAGACCACGAGCACCGGTTTTACGCTCCATGGCTTTTTTAGCAATGGCCAAAAGCGCATCCTCACGGAACTCTAACTCACAATCTTCCATTTCAAACATTTTTGAATATTGCTTGGTTAAAGCATTTTTAGGTTTGGTTAATATAGTAACCAGAGCATCTTCATCCAGCTCTTCCAGAGTTGCCACCACAGGTAAGCGACCGACAAATTCAGGAAT
The DNA here is from genome assembly GCA_016744065.1 of Gammaproteobacteria bacterium. Taxonomy (GTDB): domain Bacteria; phylum Pseudomonadota; class Gammaproteobacteria; order SZUA-229; family SZUA-229; genus SZUA-229. The sequence goes on along the minus strand of JADGFA010000008.1, from coordinate 94,993 downwards.
CAGACCATATCGAATTAAATCGTCCGACTCCAGGTCCTTAAGAATTTCACCCGTAGATTTGGTATTTTCCTTGCCACGAACTTCCGCACCAAAGCCAATACCACTTTTCTCAGAACGATCACGAATAACCTGATCCAGGCCTGCAAATGCGCCACCACAGATAAACAGTATATTCCCGGTGTCGACCTGTAAAAATTCCTGTTGAGGATGCTTACGCCCCCCCTGAGGTGGCACAGAAGCAACTGTACCTTCAATCAATTTTAACAGTGCCTGTTGCACACCTTCCCCGGATACATCACGGGTAATAGATGGATTATCTGATTTACGGGAAATCTTATCAATTTCATCAATGTAAACAATACCGGTCTGGGCTTTTTCTACATCATAATCACACTTCTGTAATAACTTCTGGATAATATTCTCAACGTCTTCACCGACATAACCTGCTTCAGTCAATGTAGTTGCGTCGGCAATAGTAAAGGGTACATTAAGCAAACGCGCAAGGGTCTGTGCTAATAAAGTTTTACCTGAACCCGTAGGACCAATTAGCATGATATTACTTTTAGAAAGCTCTACATCATCTTTCTTATGCTTTACTTCCAGACGCTTATAATGATTATAAACGGCCACAGCCAAAACTTTTTTAGCCTGTGTTTGACCTATAACATAATCATCAAGAATTTCTTTAATTTCCTGTGGCTTAGGAAGTTTAGTTACCGATGAAGCAGCCTGCTCCTGTAGCTCTTCGCTAATAATATCATTACAGAGTTCAACACATTCATCACAGACGAATACAGAAGGGCCTGCTATCAACTTTTTAACTTCGTGCTGGCTCTTACCGCAAAACGAGCAATACAGTAATTTACCCGAATCTTCTTCATTATTTTTATCGTCACTCATGACGTATCCTCATCCTAGCCCGAAGCTTATAATACATTTCTATAACTATCTTTACGTAATAGCTACAATGATAATCTATACCTTGCCAAGTATCGTAATAACTTGCAAGGACATAATTTAAATGATTTTTTAATCAAATCTTACTAAACCATATGATTTATATGGGTTTTGTTCAGAAATTAGACAACTATCCAACATTTTACTTCTTAATTAATAGAAGATAGCCCAAAATTCAATAAAAAACCGCCAAACAGCGGTTTTTTATTATGTTGTGATGTTTTATTGTTTTTCAAGCAATAACGGGGGATAAACAGCTATTTTACTCTGAAACTTCCCCGCTTCGTTCGCGCAACACAGTATCAACCATACCGTATTCAGCTGCATCATCAGCACTCATGAAATTATCACGCTCGGTATCTTCAGCAATCCTGTCCATTGACTGACCTGTGTGTCTTGCCAGAATCGAATTCAAACGATCACGCATCGAGAGTATTTCACGTGCATGAATATCAATATCCGTAGCCTGGCCCTGAAAACCGCCTAATGGCTGATGAATCATCACCCGTGAATGAGGCAAAGCAAAACGCTTACCATCTGCCCCACCGGCCAATAATAAAGCACCCATACTTGCAGCCTGACCAATACATAACGTTGAAACATCCGGTTTAATAAATTGCATCGTATCGTATATAGCCATACCAGATGTAACCACACCGCCAGGTGAGTTTATATAAATAGAAATATCCTTATCCGGGTTTTCAGATTCCAGAAATAATAACTGGGCAACAATTAAGTTAGCCATATGATCTTCAATCTGACCTACAATAAAAATAACCCGCTCTTTTAACAGTCTTGAATAAATATCATAAGAACGCTCACCACGTGCAGTTTGTTCTACTACCATAGGTACCAGATTACTCTGTAATCCAGACGCACCCTTACTATTTTCTGATGTAATGATCATTCATTGTTCTCCGGGAACATGGGTTGCAATGCTGAAAACAGCATTACTTATACATATTTAAAATTAACTTCAACTGATTGTATGTTGTGACTAAATAAATACAAGTAGGCAAATAAAAAAAGCAGGCTAAAAGCCTGCTTTTTTTATTAAACTGTTTATTTTTTAAGCAACCAAAGCCTGTTAATTTGCTAGAAAATTAAGCAGGCTGTTGTGTTTCAGGATTCATTAAATCATGAAAGCTTTTAGCTGAATCAGTCACTTTTGCCTGATCAACAATCCAGTCAACAACCATTTCTTCCATTATTAACGCTTCAATACCCTGCTTTAATTGTGGATTAGAATTATAGTGATTAATCACCTCAGAAGGATCTTCATACGTCTGCGCAATATCATCAATCTTTGCCGTCACTTTATCCGCTTCTGGTCTGATTTCAGCTTTCTTAACAACTTCACCAATCACCAGCCCCAAACCAACACGGCGCTTAGCTTCACCTTCAAATAACTCTTTAGGTAGTGACATACCTGCCTGTAACTGCCCTGCGTCCATCATCTGCTTTTGCAGATTCTCAGCTTCCTGATTAATTAAAGCCTTGGGAATTAATACATCATTCGCATCTAATAGTTTATCCAGTACTTCTTTCTTAAGCACTTCCTGTAACTTATTGCGTAACTCACGTTCCATATTGGCACGAATATCCGATTTCAATGTTTCAATAGAGCCATCATCAACACCAAAAGATTTAGCAAATTCTTCATCAACTTCAGGTTTCTTAGGCTCTGCAACAGTAATAACTTTCGTTACAAAAGTCGCTTTTTTACCTTTTAGATTTTCCGCATGATAATCATCAGGGAAATTCACATCAAAAGAAAACTCCTCATCAGCCGACTTGCCAACCAGCTCTTCTTCAAAACCAGGAATCATACTATTAGAACCAATAACAACCGGTACAGAATCAGCCTGTCCACCTTCAAATTGCTCGCCATCAATAGATCCATCAAAATTAATGGTCATCTGATCAGCGTCTTTCGATGCACGATCAACTGTTTCATAGGTTGTTCGCTGCTTTAATAAGGTATCAATCATAGTATCAACATCACTATCAACAACTTCTGCTGTAGTACGCTCAACTTCAATGCTGGCACAATCCGTCAGTTCAATTTCAGGGTAAACCTCAAAAGTAGCGATATACTCTAATGGTTTACCAGGTTCCATTGATGTTGGTTCAATAGCTGGAGTGCCTGCTGGGTTTAGCGATTCCTGAATAACTGCATCGCGTAAAGTATTCTGCATGACTTCACCCATCACTTCCTGTAAAACCGATGTGCCATATTGTTTTTTAACTACACTCAAAGGCACTTTACCAGGACGAAAACCATCAATTTTAACGCGTGAACGCATTGAGTTCAGACGACTGTCTACTTCTTTCTCAACCGTTTCGGCAGGAACCTGAATTGTTAATTTACGTTCCAGACCTTCACCTGATTCAACAGAAACTTGCATAGTAACCTCGGTAATACCTGATTAGCTGACACTCAGTCAGCATGTGATAATGTTATTAAATAAATTTGAATTACCCTGAGCTGAATAAAACACTCAGGATATTGCTCAAAATTAAGGCGGGCTCAATTTGAAAAGTCCGCCTTAATATAAAGATGGTGCGAGCGGAGAGACTCGAACTCTCACGTCTTGCGACACCAGAACCTAAATCTGGCGTGTATACCAATTTCACCACGCTCGCATAAGGCGCGGAATTATATAACAAAATTACAGCGTGTGTAGCCTTTTATGTATTTTTTTTCGAATGATGCCGCAGAATGAAGAGTTTGAGCCCATTGAGCGCTTTTTGCTGGACTTTATTCCTCAGAAAACCAGACCAGCCAAACAGCACACCAACAGGCCCCAGTGCCATACCACTCCAACGCCAGAAGCTAAAATGGTCTGAATGGCGAATTATTTTACCCTCTGAAAACTGAAATTCAGCAAAAATAACATTATGAACTCTGCGCCCTGTCTGTGAAAACGTATAAATAGCCTCCCAACGAGCAGAACCATTTTTTTCGTCTGCCTGAATATCACTAAATTTTAAATCAAAATCCATGGCCTTATTACATAACATATGCCACATTGCCGCTGCATCAGCGCCTTTCAAACTATTGAATACTGGATCTGAAAAGTTAATATCCACAGCGTAACACTGCTTCATGGTCTGCCAGTCAAGTTTTTGAAAAGCCGTATAAAAATTATGTATTAACTGTTCATTAGCATGCATATTTAAACCTTACATTAAACTATACTTTCAGATATACCCTAAATACACTGGAGCACCATGATGAGTGACTATAACCATATTCTGGTCGCGATTGATTTTTCCTCATCGGCTGAACGAGTATTAAACAAAGCCCGTGATATAGCAAATCGTAATAATACCAGACTCAGCCTGTTACACATTGTTGAATATCTCCCTCCTATCGATTCAGTGTACGAACCGGTTCTCTCCAATAACTGGGTTATTGATGAAGCTAAAATGCTTGAGCAGGCAAACAACTCACTGACCTCTTTCAGTGAACAACAAAAATTAAAAGATGCTGATTTACACAGCATTATGGGAACACCGAAATACGAGATATCTCAATTTGTAAAAGAACATCAATGCGACCTTATCGTTATGGGCTCTCATGGCCGGCACGGTATAAATATACTTTTAGGCTCTACTACGAATGCGGTACTGCACGAGATGCCATGCGACATCCTTGCGGTTAAAATTAAAAACTAAAATACAACAAAAATACAGGCAAAAATAATTTCCTGAATATGCTAATGTCCCCCCCATGACATCAGCACAGCCAATTCAGAAAACAAATATTCCTTCAAATCAACATTTCACCGATGCACTAGCCGAACAAATATTACGCGAACATAAGGGCAAACTACCCGATTTAAGCCATATTTGCATACTTTTACCTAATGCCCAGGCCGCTCAACAAATGCGCCATAGCCTGATTAGTACATCTCAACAAACGCTACTCGGCTGTTTTATTGGCGACCATACACAATGGTTAAATGAAAACATTTACCCTGCTGACCTATCCAGAAAGCACCTTACTCAATCGGCCAGGCAACTTTTATTACTGGAAGCACTAAAACAAAACAGCCGTTTATTTGCCATTGAAAACCACTGGCAAATCTGTGACAGCCTGCTTGAGTTATTTGATGAATTAAGCCTGAGCCAGCACCAATGGTTAAATAAAGACACGCCCGTATGGATTGAAAAACTACAAAAGGCCTATCAAACAGAACAAAATATAAAACACCTGAACCAGGAAGCCGAAATAATACAAACTCTGTGGCAGGCCTGGCAACAACAACTACAGGCATTAAACCTGGAAGACGATACAGGTAGACTTAAACAGCGCTTACTGACTGATATACCTGAGAACCTTAAAAACAGACATTTTTATATTATTGATATAGAGCAATTAACCGCACTCGAACAGGCCTGGTGCGAGCAACTATCAAAAATAGCCCAGGTCACACATGTTACTCAGGGGAACACACCTGAAACAAAGAATAAAACAACAAATCATGATCTTAAATTACTGCATGATATCTATTCTCAAAAAAAATCTTTATACGAACGAGCCCAGGAATATAAAAACAAAAATAAAAGCTTTTTCATTAATAATATCAAACTCTATGATGCACAAAGCGCCGAGCAGGAAACCCAGGCTGTTGATTTAAAAATACGTATGAGTATATTAAGCGGCAAAACGAACATTGCCGTCATCACCGAAAATCGAAAATTAGCCCGACGATTACGCGCTCTGTTAGAACGAGCTGAAGTAAACATTCAGGACACCGCTGGCTGGGCTCTGGCAACAACCAGTGCCGCCACTGTACTAGAACGCTGGCTAGAATGTATCGAACAGGATTTCGCCTACCAGCCTCTCCTTGATCTTTTAAAATCACCTTTTTTCTGTCATGAGAAAAACTTTAATGAACACCTGAATCTCGTTTACCGTTTTGAACAGGATATTGTTCTGCATGAGAATATAGCGAATAATTTACAACGGTTTAAAAATGCTATAAAAAACAGAGCCAGTCGGCTCAATTTAAAAAACACATCAACTGCCGAACAATTACTGTTATTGTTAACTAATATTGAAACTGCATCAGAAAACTTAATATCATTTTTTCAGAACAACCAGTTAAACACCCCGGAAAACTGGATTAACCATTTTATAGCAAGTATTAAAAAGCTGGGGGTTTATCAGCAACTATCAAACGACATTGCCGGCCAACGCGTACAGGAAGAGCTTGAAAAACTATCTCATGCACATCTGGCTGCAAACCCTGAAATGAGTTGGCTCGATTTACGCACATGGATTGGTAGCACATTAGAACACGAACAATTTAAGCCACAAAGCCAGACCTCAGCAGTAAAAATAATGAATATGCAACAGGCGCAATATTGCCAGTTTGACACATTGATTATTTGTGGCGCCAATATAAATTCATTCCCTGGCAGTGTCGGCCAACACCCTTTCTTTAATCAGTCTGTCAGACAGGCATTACAACTTAAAAACTGGCACCAGAAAAAAGAAAATAATTTTCATCAGTTTAAACAGTTATTACTGGCGGCGGATGATGTCCTCATTACCTGGCAGGCAGAAAAAAATGGTGAATGGATACAGGCATCTCCCTGGGTCAGCTCATTGCAAGATTTCAGTCAACATAGTTTTAATCAATCTCTGCGCGATAATCATTTAGATATTTTATTAAATAAACTTAACCCTGTAACCGATCGCTCTGAAGAATTAATTAACAAAATAAAAATAGTCAAACAGGCATACCCAACAATAAATCCCGAACTTATTCCATCTGAATTTTCAGCATCCCGACATCAGCGCCTGATTGATTGCCCTTATAAATTCTTCGCTGCCGATGCATTAAAACTAAAACCATTAGAGCAAATCAGCCTGGAGTTATTAAAAAGCGAATACGGTGAAAAAGTACACTCCATTCTTCATGCATTTCATCAACAATGTCCTGACATGCCAGCTCCCTTCAGGGAACTCATAACAAAAAGCAATAAACCAGACGCATTAGTACATATTGAAAAACTGTCTCGGCTTATATTCAACACCCAGACTGAAGATTCAATTCAGCATAGAGGCTGGTTTGAACGCTGGATGAATACAGCTGAATCCTATATTGACTGGCAGATACAACGTCAGATCGAATGGAATATATATAAACTCGAAGAAATGCAGGAGCAGATATTAAACGACAGAACAAAACTGGTGGGGCGCCTGGACAGAGTTGATAAACAAAGTAATGAATTTTCAATTATCGATTACAAAACCGGTGGCACCGCGAAACAAAGTGATATTGACCTGGCCGAGAACATACAGCTCACCAGTTATGCCGCTTTAATGGAGGATGTTTGCAATGTAATTTACCTGAAACTGGATAAAGGTGAAACCAGACAGGCTGGAATACTGGAGGGTGAAGATTTATCTAACCTTAAAGTAGATGTATTACAACGCCTGGAGACGGTTATTTCAGAAATACGATCATCAGAACCACTGCCATCATGGGGGGATTCTCAGGCCTGTAGTTATTGTGATATGAGTGGTTTATGTCGTAAACAGATGTGGGAAGTTGCGGATTAGGTTTATTGCTTAATTTTAATCTGACATTTTAGCTATCTTGTATTTTTACAAGATCCTGATATCTTGAATTCTGTGATGTGGAATGCTAGCAAGCTCTTTTCATTATGGGAGTGTGACTTCTGCTTACTCGCTTCTTCTCATTAAAAACCGAATGAGAACCCCCATGAATCCAGAAACTTAACCAAAAACTTAAAGTTCATCCCATAAACCCATAAACAGACTTCGTAAGCGCCACAGAAACAATAAACAAAAACACAGCCAACCCCGCAAGCCATGCTCCAGACCGAACACGCATCGAGCGAGCTGGTTTAAGCGCCAACATTCCCAACCCAATATACACCAGCAATGCGACAATCTTAACCTGCAACCACTGATGCTCTAACACCGACCACTGAAACAAATACAGCATAACCAGCGCACTGGTTAACAATGTAGCATCAACCACATGTGGGACTATTTTGACCCACCGTCTCTGTAGCAGGGTAGAACCAGATAACATCCAGACACCGCGCAGAAAAAAACCACAAAAAGAAAGTACAACACAACTTACATGTAAGGTTTTAATCCATTCCATCTTATAAAATCAACCCAGCATTACCCGCATTTCCTGTTTACGATCATCATCAACAAAACTCGCTTCAATACCATTCAATACTAGTTTTCTGGCCTGATCTTTAGTCATATTTAACGACTCAGACAGCGCTACAAAATTCTCTGTCATATAACCACCAAAATAAGCTGGATCATCTGAATTCACCGTAACACACACGCCCTGCTCCAGCATCTGTAAAATATTATGTTCAGACATATTATCGAAAACACATAGCCGGGTATTTGATAAAGGGCAAACAGTTAAAGGTATTCTACTTTTTTTCAGATACGCCATAAGTTCAAGGTCTTCAATTGCACGCACCCCGTGATCAACACGACTAACTTTTAAGTCATCAATAGCCGTCCAGATATATTCTGCTGGCCCCTCTTCACCCGCATGGGCTACCGTTAATAAACCCAGCTTTCTTGCCTCTGCAAAAACCCGACTAAATTTTTCCGGTGGCTGTCCCTGCTCAGAACTATCCAGACCGACTGCAACAATTTGTTCAATAAAAGGTTCAGCCTGCTTTAATGTTGCAAATGCAGCCTCTTCACTAAGGTGTCGTAAAAAACACATAATTAACTGACTGGTAATACCCAATTTCACCTGTGCATCATTGAGTGCACGTGTAATGCCCTTTATTACCGTTTCAAATGCAACACCTCGATCTGTATGTGTCTGGGGATCAAAAAAAGGTTCAACATGTATTACATTTTGCGACTCGCACTTTTTAAGATATGCCCAGGTTAAATCATAAAAATCCTGCTCCTGTTGCAGAACATTTGCGCCCTGATAATAGATATCTAAAAAATCCTGAAGGTTACTGAACTTATATGCACTGTGCAGCTGCTCTACAGAATCAAAAGGTAAATCAATATTATTTCTCTGTGCCAGCTCAAACATCAACTCCGGCTCAAGGCTGCCTTCAATATGTAAATGAAGCTCTACTTTAGGTAAAGCATTAAGCCATTTCTGATTCACACTCGTCATATCAAACCTTTTTTAAAGTTAGTGATGGGTATCTACTTATACCCCAAAGCAACTACACACCTATTTCAACAATTTTATTAGCGCTGCTTCATCTAGCATTTCAACACCCAGTTGTTCAGCCTTCGTTGCTTTCGAACCAGCATTATCCCCCACTACAACAAAACTGGTTTTTTTAGATACGCTGCCGGTTACTTTTGCTCCTCGTGCCTGTAATGCTTTTTTTGCATCATCCCGTGTCATTTCAGTTAATGTACCTGTCAGCACAAATGTTTTTCCTTCCAGTGTTTGCTCTTCTACTGCTGCCGCTTCTATATCATCCCAATGAATACCTGCTTTTAACAGCTTATCAATAACATCAAGGTTATGTGGCTGTTTAAAAAATCGCACAAGATGTGCGGCTACAATGGGGCCAACATCATCCACTTTTTGCAACGACTCTTCATCCGCTGCCTTAATTGCATCTAGTGAAGTAAAATATTGGGCTAATGTCTGTGCTGTCGCCTCACCAACCTCACGAATACCTAAAGCATATACAAACCGATTAAGGCTTGTATATTTTGATTCTTCCAGTGCATCAATAAGATTACCAGCTGATTTTTCAGCCATGCGCTCAAGCCCGATTATTTTTTCTACTGTTAGCGAGTACAGGTCATCCATATGATCAATACAACCTTCATCAACCAACTGCTCTACCAGCTTATCACCCAGGCCATCCACATCCATCGCTTTACGTGATGCAAAATGTTTAATAGATTCTTTACGCTGCGCTTCACAAAATAAACCACCACTGCAACGAGCAATCGCTTCACCTTCTTCCTGCTCAATCTCAGACCCACAAACAGGGCATTGTGCCGGAAGCAAAATTTTCCTGGCACCACGCTTTCGACTACCGGGTACAACACGTACGACTTCAGGTATAACATCACCTGCACGACGAATAATTACCTGATCGCCCTTTCGTACATCCTTTCTATTTACTTCATCCATATTATGCAATGTTGCATTACTAACAGTCACGCCACCCACAAAAACAGGTTCTAATCTGGCAACAGGTGTTATTGCACCTGTACGACCTACCTGAAACTCAATGGCATTAACGCGGGTCATTTCTTCCTGTGCTGGAAACTTATGTGCAATAGCCCAGCGCGGAGCTTTAGCAACAAAGCCCAGTTCTTTCTGCAACTTAAGTGAATTTACTTTATATACAATGCCATCAATTTCATAAGAAAGTGAGTCACGTAATTCAGACATTTGCTTAAAATAATTCAAACACCCATCAACACCCTGAACAGTTTCACGCTCATTACATAATGGCAGCCCCCATTGTTTTAAATGATCAAGCATATCACTATGGGTCTGTAGTATAGCTCCTCCATCTACCCGACCAACCGCATAACAATACATTGCCAGAGGGCGTTTAGCTGTTATCTTAGGGTCTAACTGACGTAAAGACCCTGCCGCCGCATTACGTGGATTAGCAAACTGTTTCTCATCATTATCTCTTGCCATCTGGTTAAGCTTTTCAAAACCTGCTTTTGGCATAAAGACTTCTCCTCGTACCTCCAACAAATCGGGAATATTATTACCCAGTAGTTTTAAAGGGATAGAATGAATCGTACGAATATTCTGAGTAATGTTTTCACCCGTGGTGCCATCACCTCGAGTACCTGCACGCACCAACAAACCTTTTTCATAAAGCAAACTAACAGCCAGACCATCTAGCTTGGGTTCTGCTGCAAAACTTATTTCATCCTCACTATCTAATCGTTGCTGAATACGCTTATTAAAATCATTTAATTCTTCCGCATTAAACACATTATCCAGTGATAACATGGGGACCTCATGCTTAACCTGAGTAAACCCATCAAGCGGTTTATCTCCCACACGCTGTGTAGGCGAGTCGCTGGTTATTAATGCAGGATTGTGTTTTTCCAGAGACTGGAGTTCACGATAAAGACGATCGTATTCGACATCGGGTATTTCCGGATCATCTAATACGTAATATTGATAACTATGATGATTTAGCTGGTCACGTAATTTATCAATCTGAGATGTGACCTGTTTTTTTTCTGACATTTTTGATTCTATATCCTGGAAAGGAAATGAGTTACACACTGGATATTCTGAATAATATAAAAAACCTGCTGTAACAATGCATCAAAATAAAGGCACACCACAGCAGGTTCTTTTATTTTACTCAAAACAATAAAACATATAACTCTAAACTGATTGTACTTTTACTGCTTCTAAACGCTTTACTTTTTCACGTAAGCCAATAGCACAGGCTTCATCTAATACTTTACGTTGCGCATCACATAAAGTTGCTCCCAGCATAGTTGATAAATTGTGAGCACAAATCAACATATCATCAAGCACATCTGATGGCTTATCCACAAGATTCACCTGCATAAAAAAACTAACGCCAGTTGTTTCTATTTCATTCATATGGTCAATTTCAAAAAAACCTGGCTGTTGAATATTCGCCATACTAAACTGAATGCCTTTATTTTCATCCTGATTGTGACGATGAAATATTTTCATATCGCCATAATCCAGATGCAATGCATAACTGGCACTTAAAATTTTCTCGCCTTTTATTATTTCATCCGGCTCGGCCAGAACATAAACTGATATCACATCATCAATAACCGCATCAACTTCTTTTACCGGCTTTTGCTCTACTTCATTAACCTTTTCTACAGGCTTAACTTCATCAACACTTTCCTGAACAGATTCAACATCAGTCTCTAAATCAGATTCATTTATACGTTCTGAATAGGCTTGCGTCTGATATGTTTTACTTCGGTATGTTTTTTCCTCAGGTATTGCTTCAGGTTCAGGCAGCGCATCATCATTCAAAACACTGTCAACATCATGAGATGATTCAGATACAACTTTTACCGGGCCGACACCATGCATCCAGTCATTATCAACATTCTCATCCATCGCACTAAATGATGGAATATCATTAGCTGCATTTAAAGGGGATGAGTGCTGATCTTTTTTTCGCACACGGCTTAATAGATAAACAGCCACAACAATAACAATCGCAACCCCTAATAATATCCAACGTAAGTCATCCATCTCCATTATCAAACCTTTACGCGGTTTCTACCATTTTTGCAGCTTCTTCAATATCAACTGTTACCAGACGTGATACACCCGCTTCACGCATGGTAACACCACTCATTGTTTCAGCCATTTCCATGGTCACCTTGTGATGAGTAATAAAAATAAACTGCACCGTTTTTGACATTGCTTTAACCAGTGCACAGAAACGCCCCACATTAGCTTCATCAAGCGGTGCATCAACTTCATCCAGCATACAGAACGGAGCCGGATTCAGTTCAAAAATAGCAAAAACCAGCGCAACGGCTGTTAACGCTTTTTCACCACCAGACATCAACTGTATATGACTGATACGTTTACCCGGTGGACGTGCCATTACTACCACGCCTGTATCAAGTAAATCATCACCCGTTAATTCAAGATATGCCTGACCACCACCAAACAGGCGCGGGAACATTTCCTGAATTCGATTATTCACCGACTCATAGGTTTCTTTAAATTTTGAACGGGTTTCTTTATCAATTTTTTCAATAGCCGCTTCCAGTGTTTCCAGTGCTTCAGTTATATCCGTATGCTGGGAATCCAGATAGTCTTTACGTTTACTCTGCTCTTCAAACTCATCAATAGCTGCCAGATTAATAGGCCCTAAACGCGCAATACGCTGTGCAATTTCTTCAACTTTACGTGCCCAGTCATTAATGCTTGCACCATCACCTAACTCATTTAACAGATCTTCTGCATTAAAATCTGTTTCTGCAAGCTGTTCCTGCACTGTCTGACTACGCACCTTAACTTCAGACGTATTTAAACGAGCTTGCTCTAAACTTGAACGAATCATCTGTGATTTCTGTTCAACTTCATTACGTTTCTGTTCCAGCGTACGTAAACTATTATCAATCGCTTCAACAGAACGACGCGCCTCTGTTAACTGCTCTTCAACCTGTAACCTTTCCTCAAGTAAAACTTCAAGTTCCTCTGCTTTATCATCAACAGATTTAACCACTTGCAAACTACCGGTTAGTTCTTCATGACGTTGTTGCTGAGTTTCCAACTGACGTGCCATGCGCTCTATATTCTGTTCCAGATTCCGCTTTAAAGTACGCCGAGATTCAATTTGAATCGCCAGCTCATGTACCGACTCACGTTCATTTTGCGCCTTACTACGTGCTTCTAATAACTGGTTCTGTAAATCTTCCCGTTGACCTGATAATTCATCGCGCTGACGTGACAAAGCCTCCATCTGAGTCATGGCTTCATTACGCTTACGACGTGCCGACTCCATTTCATCATGCTGACGCTCTATATTTTTCGTTATTTCTACTGATTCTTCCTGCAGGTTCTGGTTACGACTTAACAGGTGTTCCAGTTTTGTCTGGCCAGCCGTTAACTGCGCCTGAATCTGTGAACACTGGCTATGGGTATTATTTAACTCTGCCTGCCACTGTTCACGTTGCTGTTCTAAATTCTGTAACTGAGCACGGGCATCCTGGATCTGAACTTCAAGTTCTTCCAGAGTCATGTCCTGTTCTTCTAATACCTGTTGCAGCTCTTTAATTTCCTGCTCACGAGCAAGCACACCTGACTTTTCATCTTTATCACGGGCAACACGTAACCATGACTGAGCTAACCAGATGCCCTCTTTTGTAATAACCGATTCATTTACCGCTAATGAAGCACGCATGGATAAAGCCTGATTTAAATCATCAGCCACTTTTACGTTATCAAGAAGCCCGCTTAATGAAACCGACGATTTAATTTTACTACTAAGACTATCAACAATATTGTTGGTTGCAGCAGAATTTGAAGTATCGAATAAACTTAAACTACCCTCATTCAGATCACCCAGTACCTGAGCAACACTGTCCATCCCATCAACACAAACCGCTTCAAGATGTGAGCCTAAAACAGTTTCTACCGCTTTTTCCCAGCCCGCATCCACTTCTATATTTTCTGCCAGACGTGAGTTCTTCGCCAGACCATGTTTTTCTAACCAACCACCCACTGCGTTTTCATTTTTACCCAATGCCGCTTTCTGTAATGCTTCAAGTGAAGCCAGATGGCCCCGGCTTTCATTTAACTGTCGACGCAATGCATCTTCATCACGCCCAAACTGGGTGGATAACTCACGCTGATTACGAATTTGCTCAATAACATCAGAAACCTTATCCTGCATTTCTGATTTTTTCATTTCCTCTGTTTCACTTTGCTCACGCAGCTGTTCTAACTCAATTTCTAAATCATCACCTACCAGTTTGCGCTTTTCTTCTTCAATTTTTTCATGGCGTTGTTTAAGCTGATTAACCTGCTTTTCAAGCTGCTCCATACGAGTCCGTTCAACCTGCGCCGTCTGTGACGGTTGGGCAGCCTGTTCGTTATGAAGATCCCATAAACTTTGCCATTCCTGCATTGCCTGCTCAGCTTCATCTAAAGCCTCATTCACTGCCTGTTGCGATTCACGCTGCATTTCAAGTTTAGGCTCAGCTTCACCCAGCACTAAATCAATTTCTTCTAACTGCTCACGGTCTGATTGCAACAAAGTTTTAATTTCATTTAATGCGCTTTCCAGCTCATTTAAATCACTTTGCTGGCGACTCAACATTTCCTTCTCATGCTGAATGGTTTGCTCAATACGTGAAATTTCAGAACCCAGACTATAATAACGAGCCTGTACCGCATTTAACGATTCATTCTGCTCAACACGCTGTTCACGCAATGTTTCCAGTTCAGATTCAACCCCCCGTTGCTCGGCAATCACTTCCTGCAAACGAGTTTCCTGTTCTTCAATTGCCTGTTCACGATTTTCCATCTGATCGTGTAATTCTTTCCAGCGCAATGCAAGATGCTCAGCTTTTAAACGGCGCTCTTCAATTTTTAAATCTTTATACTTTTCAGCCGTACGCGACTGACGCTGCAAACGCTCTAACTGCTTATCAATCTCTTCACGCAAATCGTCCAGACGTTCCAGGTTTTCACGTGTATGGCGAATACGCGTTTCTGTTTCACGCCGGCGCTCTTTATATTTGGATATACCCGCCGCTTCTTCTAAAAAAGAACGTAACTCTTCTGGCTTGGCATCAATTAAACGAGAAATCATGCCCTGTTCAATAATGGCATAACTACGCGGGCCTAAACCTGTACCTAAAAATAAATCGGCTATATCTCGACGCCGACACTTACTACCATTAAGAAAATACTTCGACTGACCGTCACGCGTTACCATACGTTTAGCTGCAATTTCAGTAAAACTGGCATAAGGACCCTCTAACTTGCCCTCACTATTATCAAATATAAGTTCAACCGATGCCTGACTAACGGGTTTACGCGAAGAGGAACCACTAAAAATAACATCATCCATCGATGCACCACGCAGGTGCTTGGCTGATGATTCCCCCATTACCCAACGAACCGCATCAATGGTATTCGATTTACCACAACCATTTGGCCCAACAATCCCATTCAGATTAGATGGAAACTCAATGGTGGTAGGATCTACGAAAGATTTGAAGCCCGCCAGTTTAATTTTACTTAAGCGCATTTATAACCCGTATTCATTATCTATTTAGTATAATTTTCATACCCCAAACCCGCTAGCAGACCGCTCTAGTAGCAAATGGCTCATTTATGAGGTAAATTCTTTAAATTTTCAAGCCGCACAGTATATCACTACACGCTATAATGACCGCGCAAATTTTTATATTTAAATAAACAATGAGATTCACATGACAACACAGCCTACAAAAGCACTGGAAACCTTTGATAACCCCCGTCCAGAGCGTGATTACACGATTCGCATTCACACACCAGAGTTCACCTGTATTTGCCCAAAAACAGGCCAGCCAGACTTTGCAACCATACACCTGGACTACATCGCTGATAAAAAATGCGTAGAACTTAAATCATTCAAACTCTATATGTGGTCATTCCGTGAACAGGGTGCATTCCATGAAGACATTACAAACCAGATTTTAAGTGACCTGGTCGCAGCAACCGAACCCCGGTTTATGCGCATTACCGCTGAATTTAATGTTCGTGGAGGCGTTTACACAAGCGTAATAGCTGAGCATCGAGCAGATGGATGGGTTGCACCTGAACCAGTCATTCTACCTTAAGCCTGCTGCATTCATATGGAACAGGTTAATGACTTTCAGATAACTCACCAGGAAACCCCTGATATCTGATAGTGTAGATTACTTCATAGCACTCCCCACTACTCGGTAAGTAATAAATGGATCTGGTACGGCACGCCGATAAGCACAATATAAGCCAGATCCTTCCCTGTCATTTTTTAAGAGTGACAAAAAGTATTTTTAACTTAAAATACAAACCTCATAAAAAATCTGTAAAACAAACTTAATGACCGAACACTCCCCGCTCTTTATTGGCATAGACCTCGGCACATCAGGTGTCAGGGCGTGCGTTATTAATAAAAATAAAAAATGCCTGCATATCTGTAAAACCCCACTTCCTGCCCCTATAAAACAAAATAATGCCATTACACAGGATGCAAGGCTCTGGTGGCTGGCAACTAAAAAAGTACTGTATGAACTATTCAGGCATGTCGATGCTCGGCACATCAAGGCCATTTCCGTTAATGGTACCTCTGGAACCGTATTAGTATGTGACGCCAGAGGTAAACCACTGGCTCCAGCACGTATGTATAACGACAGTTTCTGTTCCAGGCAGGCTGAACATATTAAATTAATAGCCCCGGTAACAACGGCTGCCCACGGCTCCAGCTCAGGCCTGGCAAAATTACTTTATTTACAGCACCAGTACCCACAGGCTAAACACTTACTGCACCAGGCTGACTGGATCATGGGCAAACTAAATGGTCATTTTAATATAAGCGATGAAAATAACGCCTTAAAAACCGGCTATGATCCACAGGCTTCACAATGGCCTGACTGGTTAAAAAAATTAAATGTCGACACCAACCTGCTACCTGAAGTAGTTGCACCGGGCACGGTAACTGGCAAAATTAAAACCGGCCTGTTTAAACAGTTTAAACTTAACCCGGAATGCCAGATCATCAGTGGCACCACCGACAGTATTGCTGCGTTTATTGCCACTGGCGCCCATAAACCCGGTGATGCAGTTACCTCCCTTGGCAGCACACTGGTACTTAAAATTATTTCAGAGGAACCGGTCAATCAACCTGAGTCGGGGATTTATAGTCATAAATTTGGTAAATACTGGCTCGCAGGCGGTGCCTCAAATACCGGCGGAGCCGTGTTAGCACATTATTTTAACCCACAGGAAATAAGCCGACTAACCGATCTGCTCAAACCAGCAGAACCCACCCTGCTCAACTACTACCCCCTTCTTCAGAGCGGTGAACGCTTCCCGGTATACGACCCACAGCTTCAGCCCAGGCTGGAACCCAAAGCAGAAACAAAACTCAAATTCTTTCAGGCAATACTAGAAGGTATTAGCCAGATTGAACTCGATGCTTATAGTAAACTACAGCAACTGGGGGCCCCCTATCCCTTACAGGTTGAAACAGCCGGTGGTGGCAGCAAAAATAAAGCCTGGTTGCAGATTCGTGAACAGGCTTTAGGGGTAACCGTTAAGCAGGCAGAATTTACTGAAGCATGTTATGGTAGCGCGTTATTAGCAATGCATGGCACAGATGCAAACTCACGTTTATGCTAAAAGATACAGGTAACTTAACTAAAGAAAATTTTATGATTGGAAATTTATTTAAAGGCTTTGGCCATATTTTTAACGGTTTAAAATTAATTGTCCAGCCCGGTTTACGCCGCTTTGTCATTATCCCGTTGAGTATTAACATTACCCTGTTTGGTGGTGCCACCTGGTATTTATTTATTAAATTTGATGAATGGATGAACAGCCTTTTACCTGATTTTCCAGACTGGTTAAGCTGGCTGGAAACCATGCTCATCTGGCTATTATGGCCATTATTTTCAATTATGATTTTACTGGTTATATTCTATTCATTTAGTTTTATTGCCAATTTAATCGCCGCACCTTTCAACAGTTTACTGGCTGAAAAAATTGAAAAACACCTAACCGGCCAGGCATTAGATACGGGGCCAAATTTTCCCACATCTGAAATCATTAAACGCAGTATTAGCTCTGAAATGAGTAAGCTATTATATTTTCTTAAATGGTGGGTTTTATTATTCATATTAACCCTGCTACCGGTTCTTAATCTTGTCGCGCCCTTTATCTGGCTTTTATTTGGTGCCTGGATGCTATCACTCGAATACCTCGATTATCCAATGGCCAATCACAATAAATTTTTTAAAGACATTAACAAACAGGCCATTTCAAAACGCAGCCTGTCACTGGGACTGGGTGGCAGCATTATGCTATTTACCAGTATTCCTTTACTTAATTTAATCGCTATGCCCACGGGCGTTGCAGCAGCAACTTCATTATGGGTTAAACACAGAGATCAAATGTCGTGAGCAACCCAACAAACCCTCTACCTGAAGACAAAATTATCGACCTGGAAATTAGACTCACCCACCAGGAAGATCATATCCTGTCTCTGGACAAAATCGTTTATGAACAGGACAAGCTACTGGGTGCGCTACTGGAAAAAGTAAAACAGATCGATGAAAAAATAAAATCATCCGGCGAAAGTAATATTTTATCATCTGATGAAGAACAGCCACCACCGCATTATTAATTTCATATTAAGTAAAAAAACAGCCATACATTACATTAACTGCTGAAACGTCCAGCTACTATCTATTGATACTTTTCTACGCACCAGCTTACCCAGCATTTTATTCAGGAAACTATCTCTGGAAACAAACGAAATAACCTGTCTGGAGCGTTTGCCCAGGTGTTGTTGAAATTTTTTCAGGCCCAGGTGCTTATGGTCAACCGCCAGGCCTTGTTGTAAAATTTTCACGCTCCGTTTGCGGCTTTTCATATGCCATTCCACATAAGCCAGATTTAAAAACACATCACCATCCAGTTTTTCCTGCCTTACCGCGTCACGACATAATTCCGCTCCAGCTCGGTCACCACTTAACACTCTGGCCAGACCACAATATGATGCATACTTATTATGATAAATATCACTATAAGCAACCGCATCATAAGCCAGTTGAAAGTTATGTAATGCCTGGGGAATAGAGTATTCTTTTAAAAAAATGACGCCCTGTACAAAGTCATTACTATATTCTGCTGAGTTACTGCTATTAAATCTAAAAGTCATTTTTTATCCTTAGACATTTTATCATTTTCCCCTGAATATGACATTTACACAGCTTTACATCACACGGGGCGGGCGCGATTATGTCACAACCTGGTATTAACTATTTGTTATGCTCGTCACAGTGTGAGCAATATTCATCACATCCTGTTAAAATAAATCTTTTAGCTAACCAGAACCTCTATGTCATCCAGATTAAGTAACGATACACCTCAGAATACACACAAAGTTGGCTTTATTAGCCTTGGCTGCCCCAAGGCACTGGTTGACTCAGAGCAGATTATTACCCGATTACGTGCTGAAGGTTATGAAATAAGCCCATCATATGAAGGCTCTGACATTGTGGTCGTTAACACCTGCGGGTTTATTGACGATGCGGTAGAGGAATCACTGGAAACCATTGGTGAAGCATTAAATGAAAACGGTAAAGTCATCGTCACCGGGTGCCTGGGAGCAAAAGGTGATATTGTTTCCACCAACTACCCACAGGTTTTAGCCGTAACCGGCCCACATGCAGCAGATGAGGTCTTACAGGCCGTGCATGAACATCTGCCGCCCAAGCATGACCCCTATACCAGCCTGATCCCCCCCGCAGGCATAAAACTCACACCCAGGCATTATGCTTACCTTAAAATTTCAGAGGGTTGTAATCACCGTTGTACTTTTTGCATTATCCCCTCCTTAAGAGGAGACCTTGTCAGCCGCCCCATTGGTGAAGTTATGACAGAAGCTGAAAATTTAGTTAACAGCGGGGTTAAGGAATTACTGGTTATTTCCCAGGACACCAGTGCTTATGGTGTCGATATGAAATACCAGACTGACTTCTGGAATGGTCGGCCCATGAAAACTAAATTTGAAGACCTGGCCACCCACCTGGGTGAACTTAATATCTGGACACGTATGCATTATGTATACCCCTACCCACATGTTGATAAAGTCATTCCCCTGATGGCAGAAGGCAAAATTCTGCCTTATCTGGATATTCCTTTTCAACATGCCAGCCCGGATATTTTACGTGCAATGAAACGCCCCGCCAGCTCCGAAAACGTACTGGCACGTATTAAGAAATGGCGTGAAATTTGCCCGGAAATAACACTGCGCAGTACATTTATCACCGGTTTTCCTGGAGAAACAGAAGATGATTTCCAGCAGTTACTGGATTTTCTGTTAGAAGCCGATCTGGATCGTGTAGGCTGCTTCGCCTATTCTCCTGTTGAAGGGGCTACAGCAAACCATATTGCAGAACAAATTCCTGAGGATGTAAAACAGGAACGACTACAACGATTTATGGAGTGCCAGGCAGAAATTAGTAGCCAGAAACTCAGCAAAAAAATTGGTCAGACGATGCAGGTCATGGTCGATGATACTGATGAAGAAGGCATTATCGCTCGCAGTAAAGCCGATGCACCCGAAGTAGATGGACTGGTATTTGTAGACTCTGATAAACAATACGAGGCGGGTACACTCATAGATGTAAAAATCACAGATTCCAGTGAACATGATTT
The DNA here is from genome assembly GCA_016744065.1 of Gammaproteobacteria bacterium. Classification (GTDB taxonomy): domain Bacteria; phylum Pseudomonadota; class Gammaproteobacteria; order SZUA-229; family SZUA-229; genus SZUA-229. The sequence continues at coordinate 74,111 of JADGFA010000008.1, read as the reverse complement.
ATTTGCAACTGAAATTAACTAATATTTGTTAGTACCCATAACCGGAAGTAAGTTATTGTGAAATAAAAAATTTAGCAGGTGTTAAAGTCTGCCATTAATAAGCGGATAATAATGAAAATATAAACGGCATTATACTCAAGTTTAATGATGCTTTTTTCCCAGGTTTCCCCGCGGGGCCTTTATTCCAGACTTTCACTTCTGAAAAAGATGCATATTAAGCTAACTTAAATCAACATTAACAATCTAAAAACGAATTAAACTCTGATCATCCTGAATACATGAAAAAGACTATGAAAACACTCGCTGAAACCCGCCGTGAATATGGCTTTAGTAGCCTGACTCGAAACCAGCTTAATAAAGAGCCAATAGAGCAAATGAAGCTCTGGCTGGAACAGGCAAAACAGGCAGAATTAAAAGATGCCACCTGCATGACGCTGGCAACCACCGACGACAAAGGCATGCCAGATGCACGCATTGTATTACTTAAACAACTCGATGAAACAGGTTTCAGCTGGTATACCAGTTATACAAGCAGCAAAGGTCAGCAACTTGAAAACAACCCACAGGCTTGCTTACTTTTTTACTGGCGTGATGTCGACCGTCAGGTAAAAATACGTGGTCAGGTTGAAAAGCTCACGAAAGAAGAAGCTGAAGCCTATTTTCACTCTCGCCCTCTGGATAGTCAGTTTAGTGCTGCCGCATCCCATCAGAGCCAGCCCATTGATTCACGCAAAACACTGGAAGAGAAACTAAAACAACTTAAAAACACAAATGCCAGCGCAGTAGAAAGACCAGAGAACTGGGGAGGGTATCGACTACAACCCAGTTCATTTGAATTTTGGCAAGGCCGTGAAAACCGTTTACATGACCGTTTTACATACACTAAAGATAACTCAAATAAATGGCTAATCACCCGCTTACAACCGTAATCTGATATAATACCGCGCTAAATAAATCATCCGTTAAAGCCAGGCTTTATAATTTTAGTTTTAACCGATAATATCTCTATCCCAAATTGAGTAAGTGTATGAGTAATAAAATTCTAATTTCCGTAGGTAAAGTTAAAATCGAAGCCGAGCTCCTTGATACACCTACCGCTCAAAATATTAAAGATGCTCTGCCTTTTGCCAGTAAAGCACAAACCTGGGGAGAAGAAATCTACTTTGAAACACCTGTAATGGCTAAACTGGAAGACAATGCAAAAGATGTTATTCAGGCGGGTGAGCTCGCCTTCTCAGCTGAAGGCGACTGCATTGCAATAGGCTTTGGCAAAACCCCGGCATCACAGGGTGATGAAATTCGTTTAGCAACAAAAACCAATATCTGGGCCCATGCCATCACCGATGTAACCTTATTAAAAAACTGTAAACCAGGCGACTTTGTTTTTATCGAAATGCTTTAAAAATAGATATTAACCAGAAAAGCAGCCTAAAGCCCCGTCATTTATTACAAATAACAGGGCTGACTTTCATAACCACAATACACCATAAATATTTTTATTCGCAACCCACTAACCATCACAACGCCGATCGATAACTTCTTTAATCGCATCCGCATGCACAAGATAAACACCATTACGCAAACGCAATAAAAACCGAGTCTGACTCACATCCACCCGCCCCGCTTCAATCGTTGATGCGGGTAAAAATGAATTAATATAGTCCGTTTTAATATCTGAAAAATATGCCTTAAACTGCTTAAGCGTAACGACTACCCCCCTTTCATCCACAGAACCTAACTCACCCTTTACTACCGCATTTAAAAATCGCCGTTTTAATGTCATTATTATATCCTTGCAAAACTTAACTTTTATTTAAATTATTAATTTTATAAATACCATTAATAACTTCACCCGCTACCCAATAATAATTATCCAGTTACTCATAAAACAAATTAGCCAAAGGATCTTAAATCCAAAAAACATTGTCAGCCTGAACGAAGCCGAAGGATCTTAACCCCAAAAAATATTGTCATCCTGAGCGAAGCCGAAGGATCTTAATCCCAAAAAATATTGTCATCCTGAGCGAAGCCGAAGGATCTTAACCCAAAAAGACATTGTCATCCTGAGCGAAGCCGAAGGACCTTAACCCAAAAAAACATTGTCATCCTGAGCGAAGCCGAAGGATCTTAACCCCGTCCATAACAATTTATAAGCAATACAAAACCTGATAATAAAAACAAACACAGCAGAAACCATCTGAAATCACAGGCAATAACAAAAAATATAAAAAACAAAAAAATATTAAAAAAAGCTACCAGCAACAGAACGCCCTGGCTTAAAATATGCGTTAGCCATAATCAACTCGTATCAGTTGGTGGTGGTTAGCAGGCTTAAGGTGCTCCAACACCTTAAGCCTGCATTTTTTATTTTTATAAAATAATACTTATTACATTATTTTTATTAAAAACAATAAAAAATATACTTTATTTACACTCTTAAACAAAGTGTAAACAAGTTGAAATATAATTGTCAAACAATTAAATTATGTCCCGCAAAACGTATTTTCAACAACTTCTTCAGGTTCCGGTGGCAGCATATACTTATCCATACCATCCTGTAAGACAAACGGATTTTGTAATACCAGATGCAGCTCATTAAACAAAGAAAAATCATTATTATCTTCAGCCGCCCTTATCACTGCCTCAATTAAATGATTACGGGGAATATAAACCGGATTAACTGCCTGCATACTAAGCTGGCGTTGCTCATCCGTGAGTATTTCATCACAAAGCCGTTGCCGCCATTTAACCAGCCATGCATCAATCGCATCTGAGTTATCAAATAAACCTTGAATATGACTATCCAGATTTGACGGCTCTTTATTCAGACGTGAAAGGTAAAAGAAAGTAAGTGTAAAATCAGCACGGTTCACGTGCATAATTTCAAATAAGGATTCAATCAGTTTTTTATCATCTGACGAATTTTTATCTGAGCAATGCATTAAACCAGACTTATCACGCATCCCCATAAGCCAGGCACTCTCATAACAGGCTTCATATGCATTTAAAACAGACCTTGCGTATTCAACCGCCGTTTCCGTATTATCAGAAAATAAAGGAACTAATGCCTCCGCCAGTCGGGTTAAGTTCCATAAGCCGATAGACGGCTGACTACTGTAAGCATAACGCCCACCCCGGTCGATAAAGCTATATACCTGATTGCGATCAAACTCATCCATAAATGCACAGGGACCATAATCAATCGTCTCACCGGCTATCGACATATTATCCGTATTCATAACGCCATGAATAAAACCTGACTGCATCCATTGTGCAATTAACCTGGCCTGGCGCTCAACTACCTGTTTAAAAAACTCAAGATACTTATTTTCAGCCTCAACAACCGTTTTATAGTTTCGTTCAATTACATAATCAGCCAATTTCTGAATAGACTTAATATCCCCTTTTGCAGCAAAATACTGAAATGTACCAACACGAATAAAACTGGATGCCACACGGGTAATAATCCCCCCTGGTGACAGCAGCTCCCTCGCCACCTCTTCCCCAGTTGTCACCGCAGCTAATGCCCGTGTAGTAGGCACATTTAATTTATGCATGGCCTCACTCACCAGATATTCACGCAACACCGGCCCTAATGCCGAGCGACCATCACCATTACGAGAATAAGCCGTACGCCCAGAACCTTTTAACTGAACATCAAAACAACCATTATCAGGGCTATTAACCTCACCAAGATAAATAGCACGCCCATCACCCAACTGAGGGTTAAAGTGACCAAATTGAGCCCCGGCATACGCCATAGATAACGGCTCACAATCAACAGGTAACTGATTACCTGAAAATAACAACGCCGCCTCAGCTGAATTAAAATCAGCAACCGACAAACCCATCACAGATGCAAGTTGCCTATTAAATACAATTAAAGACGGTGCCGAAACAGGAACAGGATGATTTTTACGATAAAACCCGCTGCCCAACTCTAAAAAACGATTACTTAACGGAATGTGCATTAAAATTTTCTCTGAAGAGATACTAATTAGCGCTCATCCATAAACGCATAATCAATTGATTTATAAATAAATATATTACCTAAACGCATTAAAAAACCTTTCAAATTTTAATAAAGCTTAATCACCATAAAAAACAAAAGGGCTTTACATAAAAAATCAATCACGCTCAACTCATTATAATAGATTATTTTTCTCAACACGAGACCAGCCTTCAGTTTTAGCAATTATCTATGTAATTGATTAGTTATATTCACCAAGGCTCATCCTCGTTTAATATATAACCTACTAGAAGTCGTAAATAACTTACCTCAGAAAATATTTTTTAATATTAGTGGCACTCATGTAAAGCACTGAGCAGTGCTTTATAAAAAAATTTAATATGATGAAATATGGGGTATTTTTACATCCTATAATATAAATCAATCAACACATTAACTGAAAATGGCGTAGTTACCCCCAATAAGAGAGGTGCTTTAATGCACCATTATTGAGGTGATAGGCGATAATGTAAATAAAAAACAAAAGAGATGGAGAAAACAAAAGATAAATCTAATTTTTCTAAAACTGCTAGCTAAACAAGAAAAATCACTAACAAATTATTAAATTTTTTAAATGTAATTGAAGAGGATGTTAAATTTATTACTCATGTCATTGGAAATTAAAAATATAACAATAGCAGAGTTGATAGAAGGTTCCTTCTCGCCTCATACGACTTCCGCTTCGCTTCATATTGCCACACAAGTCAAAAGCTGTTACGGTCAAGCATTTTTTCAACCAAAGGAGTAAGCTGAAATGCTTTCAGATCAGGAAAAGAAAGGACTTAAACAACAAATAAAATTAAACCAACATGAAATTTTTGTAGTGTCAATCAAGGAAATGGATGCCATCATAAAATCATCATCCAAAGGAAAAATGGCCCATATTCAAAATGCATGGCAAAAACTAAAAAATAAAGCTGAAGCAGGTGCAAGCTACTATGCATCTGCTGATGACTTGAGGACTCTAGGTAAATTAGTTGGAGACCTCGGCGGTTTTGCTACAAAAGCGTACATTAAAACTTATGCTGGTAAACCCCACATTATCCTAAAGGGGTACCCTGGGTTACGACATATTCTGACCGGTACAAAATATGGTATAAAGAACCCTAAAGTTATAACTATGGGGCTAGGGAAAGCAGGCGCAATTCATGCAGCAAAATCGGGGGGCATTCTTTCCATCGTACTGCTCTCTGCTTATCGAGTGATAGATTATTTTCTAACTGATAATGCAATTCTAAGTCAGCTAATAGGCGCTTTAGCCACTGATGTAATTAAGGTTGGAATCGCAACAGGTGCTTCAATAGCAGCTGCTTCTGCATTTGTTGCAATGGGGTTTACAATAGCAATAGGCCCAATAGCAGTAGTCGTTGTGATCGGGATCATAACATCTATAGCTTTAAGTGCTCTAGACGAACACTATGGAATTACCAATAGAGTGATAGCAGGATTAGTTGATATTAATGAAAATATAGAAAACGAGATCAAAAAAATAAAACAAAGCTTTTACCAAAAAACCGATGACCTAGTGGACACGATGTTCGATTATGCCATTGACTCTGCTAGAGCTATCTTAATAAATACAGCTAAACATACTTTGAATAAATTTCTTTCCAGAAAACTGAGGTTTCAATAATGAATGATGAGCAGCGCCCCTCTCTTTTATCGCGAATTTTAAGTGTTGCTTTTTTTTCAATACTGACACTTGCGGTATTAACCTGGTTTATTGTTAGTATTACTGAACTCATATCCCAATTTCGTTTTAAAGATCCGGTTATTGGCTTTGACAAAGGATCTATGTATATGCTTGGTTGCGGACTTGCTCTTCTATTATTAAGCGCTGGAGGGGTAATACAAGGAATAATGAGGGTAGAATTAACCAAAAAAAAGGAAAACTGGTTCACACGCGGCATAATAATCAGCCTGATACTGATGGTTACCTTTCCACAACTAACTCATTACCTGGTAAATAATTATGCAGACAAACAACATTACATTATCTGTAATGATGCCACTTACCGCTGGTTATTATACAAAAAGATCTATTATACAAAAAACAAAATAACCTGTGATAAATTAGTTAATGAAAAAAAAACAACAAACTCAAGCGGACGCTGAAAAATAGAAACTAGCATTCCTTAAACAAGAATTACTATATCTACTCAGAGAATAAAAACATGAGCATCCCAACCTTTATAGCTGGAGCATTATCACTTCTCGCCTTTATTGCACACTCATTCATTGGCGATAAGGAATACAGGGCACTAAAACCGGGGGAGACATCTCCTCATAAAAACAAAGAAACCTGGGTTCAGGTAAGAAGTGGGTGGCATTGGGTAAGTACGGATTTATTGTTATCTGGAATCCTGCTTATATTGATGGCAACAACAGAGATAATAGCCTCAAAGCCAGAAATTTCTCTGTTACTTAGCATCTACTTTTTTGCATGTGGTGTAATCTGGCTATCAACAGTTTTAATATCCAAAACTGAAAATAAACAAATCATCATTCTAGGGCAATGGATTTTCTGCTTCTTAATGAGCGGCCTTATTTATGTAGGAATCTAAAAAGCATGGTTAGAAGAGAAAATAAAACGTGATAGAAAAACTTTAATAAGATGAAATATGAAATTCATTTACGCTCTCAATCAAAATAAATCACACCTTAACAATAAGTGACATATTTAAGCTGAATAAGCTTTACACACTTAAGAGGAACTGAAATTGCAATTCAATCAGCATGGGGTGGAAATAAAAAAAATTATACTTCTAACTCTATAATAGATGCCATTAAATATGAGGTGTCCACTTCAAACGAAAAGCACCCTAAGCATGGTATTCGACATGCTGATAAAAAGTTTAAAACTATAAATCAATTAACACACTCTAATGCGTTTATCGATCTTGCTAGCTCTTTACTAGGCTCAAAGCCGAATGTAGTAAGGGTTATATTCTTTGATAAAACGCCTGATAAAAACTGGCTCGTTACCTGGCACCAGGATAAAACAATCACTCTAAATAAAAAAGTAGAAATAAACAACTGGGGGCCATGGAGCATTAAAGATAAAATACATCATGTTCAGCCTTCAGTAGAAGTTCTAAATAAAATGGTTACATTTCGCTTACATCTTGATGATACAAATGAATACAATGGTTGCTTAAAGCTGATACCAAAAAGTCATGAGTTAGGTATACTTTCTCAACAAGAGCTTGTTGAAGTCGTAAATAGTCAAGAAGCATATATTTGTGAAGCAAAAAAAGGTGATCTGCTACTTATGAAGCCACATATACTTCATTCTTCTAGCAAGTCTAGTAACCCAGATCATAGACGAGTTGTTCATATTGAGTATAGTAACTATCAATTGCCTGAAAGCTTGTCATGGGCATAAACCGTAAAAGCAACTGTTAAACTTATATACCCTCAACAACAAATGATAATCAACCACAGAAATAAGCGCCCCTTATTTATCACCATCCCTTTTATTTAAAAAACGGATAAAACCTGATAAAATAAAATATGGCATATGTAGTCATAGCTAACAATACAAGAAAAACACTGACATAATGTAAATAAGCTATAAACTGTAGACTACTCTACAGACTCGTTATGTATAAAAACAAAAAGGAAAATTAAGTTTTATGAGAAGTATAATTAGAGCTAGTTGTTTGCTTATTTTAACAATACCTTGCTTCGCTAAGAACAATGATTCTATAGATAATGAAAGCATACTAAACGATGAAATTGATCCATATTATAATCTAGTATTTGGTATTTCACCCTTTTTAGGGGTTTTAGGTTTTGAGTATCAAAGTAAACATAACGCTTACGGTATTGGTCTCCCAGATAGACTATCTTATCGCTACTACTATAAACCATATCAGGATACAAAATTTTGGGGCGTGTATTTAGGCCGCTACAGCCTGGATGGAACTGATAAGAATAAAACATATTCACATGAAGGTGTAAATTATAGCAAAGTCGATCGATCCTATATTGGTGTAGGTGTAGGTTATAGATGGCAATGGCCATCTGGCTGGAATTCGAGCATAAGCTTAGCTCTACAATATTCAGATGATGACTACTCAAGCCCGGAAACAGGACAAAATGCAAATGATACCGGCATTATTCCTTTTCCAGGCTTAAATATCGGTTATAAATTTTGACAATAGACATAACAATCAAGATCAGAAAAACCTGTCTTAGTTTATCAGACACTTAAAACAGGGACAATACTATAAAAAAGAACTATCGCCTCGAATAACTTTTAGTCACGATAAACACTCTAACCATAAGGAATTCCAGAATGTCAGAAACAGTTTCAGGAACGTCCAGCTGCCTTTGCGGTAGTGTTAAAATGACTGCCACCAGAATTAACCCTAACTTTACAGTATGCCATTGTAAAACGTGTAGAACCTGGGGTGGAGCACCTTTTTTCGCTGTACAGTGTGGAACGGATGTAGAAATTGAAGGCAGCGATAAAGTTAAAGTATACAAATCATCATCCTGGGCATCCAGGGGGTTTTGTTCCGACTGTGGGACACATTTGTTTTATCAGTTGAATAAAACAGGTGAGTACAATATGCCCGTGGGTATGTTTTCAAATTTAAAAGGTCTGGTAATGGACATGCAATACTTTAGTGACCAACGCCCCAGCTATTACTGCTTTTCAAATGAAACAAAGGAAATGACAAAGGCTGAGATTGAAAGCTATTTTTCATCATTGGCATAAATAGATAACAAATTACTCAAGCAGACAGATTATTGCTCATGTGCTTTCAAAAGACTGGAAAATACGCACCATAAACCTGCAGTCTGTTGTGTTTAATATCACTGCATATAAACATTAAGGTACATAGTAAATGTTAAATGAGTATCCTTTATTTGATAGCCATATGCATATCATCGATAAAAGGTTTCCCCTTGTTTCGAATAATGGCTATTTACCACCTGAATTTGATTACAATGAATATTTAAAACGGATGGCCCCATACCAGTTATGTGGTGGTGTGGTAGTTTCTGGCTCATTTCAGGCTTTTGATCAACACTATTTAACGGATGCTTTAAAAAACCTTGGTAATACATTTGTAGGTGTAACTCAGCTACCTGCTTCTGTATCTGATGAAGAGATATTAAGGCTAGATAAACTGGGCGTTAGAGCCGTCCGGTTTAACTTAAAACGTGGAGGTTCTGAAAGCATTGCACATTTATCATCTATGGCTGCACGAGTTTATGAAATAGCTAACTGGCATGTAGAGTTGTACGTAGACTCTAGAGACATTAAAGATTTATACCCAACCTTAATAGCTTTGCCGTCTGTCAGTATTGATCATCTTGGTTTGAGTCAATCTGGTTTCAGCTTATTAACGCAGCTTGCCGAAAAAGGCGTTCGCGTAAAAGCAACTGGTTTTAGTCGTGTAGATTTTAAAATTGAAAACGCGTTGAAATCGCTTTATTTAGCGAATCCAGAAGCTTTAATGTTCGGCAGTGATTTGCCATCAACAAGGGCCCCATCACCGTATTCAAACAATGACTTTGTGCTTGTAGCTGAAACATTAGGCAAAGATGCGGCAATTAAGGTATTTAGTAAAAATGCTATCGCATTTTACAAACCAGGAATCAGTAAATAAACAAATTAAACAGATCAAAACACATCTTTTAAACAACTCTATTTGTAGTAAGCAATAAAAATAAACAGGGTCATGTTAGCGCATTTTTTACGATTATTTATTAAAATCCATATTACCTGAAATGAAAGGAAACCCGGTACTCAAAAGAGCACCGGATAAGTCAACCACAGGCTAAAACTGATTTACGTTTTTAACCTGTTACGGTGAATTTATTGACCCCTGTTGATTTTGCATGGCATCTAATAGCTCTAATGCCACAGCAATATCCACCGGGTTTAATAATAATCGCATCTCTCTGGTTCGTGACTCCATATCCCAATAAGCACGCATCAACCGACTTCGCGTCTGAACCGACAGGGGTAAGCGCAGCACACTATGAATGTGCAGGCGCAGGGTTTCCAATAGTTCGGCGAGTGTGGTGTCTATAAGATGATGATTTATCAGGGGTAGCGAGTCAGAATCAAGGCTGGCGTTACTTCCAAGCTTAAATTTAGACTCATTATTGATCACGAATTGATCAGTTGAGCGAGATGTGTAAGTTTTTGCGTAGAATTTACTTTCAGCAAAGCGGTATCCTAGCGTATGATCAGTGTCAGCCATATTTACCTCGTTATCAGGTTTTGTGGTTAGCTGGCTTCTGGTGTTGGTGCACCTTTAGTCAGCGAATAAAATTTAAGGGTTCAGGGTTAAAGTTAGCCGATAAAAACCTCCAGAGTAAAAAGTTAAACAAACTTTAGCACACAGTTTGTTTAGATGGCCAAGGATTTTTATCGATATTTCATAAGGGGGGCCTGCATAAAACATTACTTTGCATACCCTCTCCTGGGCTCAGTTAAACGAGTGATTCAGAATATTGAAAAATCACGGAAGTAGTCTTCAGAGCTGTTAATAAAAGATTTAAATAAACTGAAAAAACACTCAGCTTGTTTAAATTATTTTTATATTGTCGGAATCTATATAATGATTCTGGAAAATTTAAATATTTTCATTCTATTGTAGATCAAAGTAAAAAGACTAATAATCATTAAATCACCTGATTTTTATGTGCAGGAAAAAATTAAAAAGCCGTACATTAAAGACCCTGATAGTAAAATTATAATCAAATAATATATTGCCTGTGAATCAGGAGTTATTCCCAGTAAAACTTGAAGCTAATGTCACTCTATAAATAATACGATCGCATTTTTATACAAACATTCAGTACCCTTCAAAAGAATAATAATCCCTATTGATTAGTGGGTGTATTAAACCTAGTATAGGCCGCAAAGGTGATTACTGAACGATACGACAATGAAGTCATTCTCAGGGAGAAAGAAATTGAGTCAATTTATACTGAGCACCTTAACAATAAGCAGACGGCTTATTCCTGCCTGTTTTAATATATCTGAATATTCTATAAATACTATCAGGCATTATTCAGCTATTAATTATAAAAAACAGAATGATTAATAGAAACAAAAAACTCAATCTTTTTCTTACTCTGGCTACACTTGCAACTCTCTTTTCCTGTGGTGGTGGTAGCTCTCAACAAGCACCTGTTTTCACCTCTGACACTTCTTTTTCAACGCTTGATAATCGTCTTGAAACAGGCTATCAAGCCATGGCAGGTGATGCGGAAGGCGACACTATTACTTTTGGTATAGCCGGTGGTATTGATGCTGCTGATTTTTCAATTCAACCTGAAAGCGGTGAACTTTCGTTCGTCTTCGTACCTGACTTTGATAGCCCTCATGACGATAATGTCGATAATATCTACGAAGTAAAATTATCAGCAACAGATGATAATGACGCCACTACGCAAATGAATGTAAAAATCACCATTTCAGGAAATCGAACTTTATTACGCATCCCTGTCGTTGTACATGTGCTCTATCAAGATAACCCGCAACATGAATCTAATATAAGTGAAGAGAAAATTTTATCGCAAATTGAGGTACTCAATAAAGATTACAGAAAAAGAAATACAGATTTATCAAAAGTGCCTGAAGAATTTAAATCGTTTATTGCTGATATAGAAATTGAATTTGCAATGATAAAATTAGACCCTGATGGTAAACCAACCAATGGGATTACCAGAACGCTAGATCTAACGCATATGGAAAATGGAGATATTCACTTCAGCAACAGCGGAGGACATGATGCATGGCCCAGTAACCGATATTTAAATATATGGGTTCATGATGGTTCTGACAGAAATGGCAATATTGGCGTGGGGGGTAGCGGGCAATTTCCGGGTGGAGATCCTTTAACCGATGGCATAATTATAGCTTACCAGGCATTTGGCACAATAGAGCCACTAGCAAGTAATCAAGGCCTGCATTTAGGCCGAACAGCTACTCATGAAATTGGTCACTGGTTAAACCTTTTACATATTGATGGCGGTTATTCCTGTAGTGTAGATGATGCTGTAGACGACACTCCCATGACCAATACAAGTTTTCCCAAACACCCTGTTTACCCGATGGTTTCATGTGGCAGCAGTGACATGTTTATGAATTTTATGACACCTGTAGTAACTGATGATGAAATATTTATGTTTACCGAGGGACAAAAGGCACGGATACATGCTGTCTTTTCTGCCGGTGGCGGGCGCTCAGAACTTTATGAAAACCTGACCCAGTGACTACTCATTACAATTAAGAGTGAAGCCTGTATTAACCCAACCAACTATTATTGCCCGTTTATACGGTAATGTTTTAAAAACCGATCCATTTTTTCCATTACACCATCCATATCTTCACGACGTGATAAAAACACGAGCCTGAAATGATCTGTTTTTGGCCAGTTAAAAGCACTGCCCTGTACCAGTAAAACTTTTTCCTGCTGTAACAATTGCAAAATAAACTTTTCATCATCGTCAATTTTATAAATTTCAGGATCGAGTTTGGCAAATAAATACAGTGCACCTTTTGGTCTTACACAACTAACTCCATCCAGTTGATTCAGCATTTCCCAGCTATACACCATCTGTTCATATAAACGACCACCCGGAGCAACCAGATCATTAATACTTTGATAGCCGCCAAGTGAAGTCTGAATAGCATGCTGACCCGGTACATTTGAGCACAAACGCATGGATGCTAATAGCTCCATACCTTCAATAAAGTCACGCGCATGGTCTTTTGCACCGCTAATGACCATCCAGCCCGCACGAAAACCAGCAATTCGATAAGCTTTTGATAAACCATTAAAACTAATTGTTAATAGATCATCTGTCAGTGAAGCCAGTGCAATGTGTTTCGCGTCATCATAAATAACTTTATCGTAAATTTCATCCGCAAAAATAATCAGCTCATGCTTCCGCGCAATAGCAATTAATGCCTGCAGAGTTTGTTTTGTATACACGGCGCCGGTTGGATTATTAGGATTTATTATCACAATACCGCGAGTTTTAGGACTGATCTTACGCTCTATATCCGCAATATCAGGTTGCCAGTCATTTTCTTCATCACAGAGGTAATGCACAGGCTGACCGCCAGATAAACTCACCGCTGCAGTCCATAACGGATAATCGGGTGCGGGAACTAACATCTCATCACCATTGTTCAGCAGTGCCTGCATCGACATTACAATGAGTTCACTCACGCCATTGCCAATGAAAATATCATCTACGTCGACATCAGCAGGAAAGTCTTTTTCCTGACAATACTGCATGACCGCTTTCCGAGCATAGTACACACCTTTGGAATCTGAATACCCCTGACAGTTCACCAGGTTACGCATGACATCCTGAATAATTTCATCTGGTGCACACAGGCCAAATGGCGCAGGGTTACCAATATTTAACTTGGTAATACTGTGGCCTTCTTCTTCCAGCCGTTTAGCTTCCTGTAACACAGGGCCACGAATGTCGTAACAAACCTGATTAAGTTTGTCTGATTTTAATATGGTGCTCATAAATTTTTTAATTGTTCAAAGGTGTTTAAGTTATGCCATCATACAATCTGCAAATTTATATATAAAGTAATTTGTTATTGCCTGCTATTAAACGCAAATTATATGACTCTTTAAGAAAGATAAACTAGAAGCAGCGGGTGGGAATAAAGGCCATACAGCAAAGTAGCCGCTAAAGAACATGGGGTTATTATTTGTAATGCTCCCAATCTAATGGGTGACACCCCACAAAATGCACAAAAAATGCTGATCAGTCCATAGAAAATATAATGCCTGATTAGATGAAAAACCTGTAAACATAATTGATTAATCGCTGCAAATGAGTATAATTCTCATTTGGGAGTTTACTAAAGGATTCAACAATGAATGATCTGATAACAACATTACTTAGTTGCCCTAATTTAAGTCTACGACTACTGGACTCAAAAACAGGACGTTCTGTAAAAACAGTAAATCATGACCAACTGCAGAAAATGATTGTAGATCAACAACTTAACTGCACAAAGGACTGTGGAAACATGAGCTGCCAAAACCGCTCGATTGATGATTAGAAATTAATAGTTAGAAACAGCAAGTTCGAATAATCTCAACTGGAGGCGGATCCTGCTTTAAGGCACTGCCCTCCATTTTGATCCTGTAGAAATAATTTAAAATTAAAAATCACGCACCACTGGTCTGAGCTCACTATAAGTGACCCATACCCTAAAACCAGCAAGTTACTTCTTACGTCTGAGCTTTACAGCTTCTGCTAACTCTCTTAACAATAACTCAGTTTCATCCCAGGCAATGCAGGCATCCGTAATACTCTGCCCATAGGTCAGGTTATTTTTATCGTTAACATCCTGGCGCCCTGCGATTAAATGACTTTCCAGCATGACACCCATTATATCGTTATTACCCGCCTTAAGTTGCTCACTAACATTACGACAAACATCTATCTGACGATTATGATTTTTCTCACTATTCGCATGGGAACAATCGATCATAAGGCGTGTATTTTGCTCTTTGCTGTGCAACTGTTCTGTCGCCAGCTTGACACTGGCTGCATCATAATTAGGTGTTTTTCCACCGCGCAGGATAATATGACAATCCTCATTTCCCGTGGTTGAAAAAATAGCGGAATGCCCCTGCTTGGTTAATGACATAAACACATGCGGACGTGATGCTGCCTGAATTGCATCTACAGCAACTTTTAGCCCCCCATCTGTACCATTTTTAAACCCAACGGGGCAGGATAGTCCTGATGCCAGTTCACGGTGCCCCTGACTTTCCGTGGTTCGTGCACCAATGGCGCCCCAACTCACCAGATCAGAAATATACTGGGGGCTAATTAAATCTAAATATTCTGTTCCTGCGGGTATTCCTTTATCCGCAATATCCAGTAATAAACTACGTGCCTGACGTAAACCGTGATTGATATTAAAACTATCATCCAGATGCGGATCATTAATCAGGCCTTTCCAGCCAACTGTTGTGCGCGGCTTTTCAAAGTAAATACGCATGATAATGCAGAGATCTTCAGATAACTCATCAATCAAGGGTTTAAGAAGATCCGCATACTCTCGCCCTGCTTTAGTATCGTGTATCGAGCAGGGCCCAACAATCACCAGTAGACGATCACTTTCACCCTGTAAAATTTCATGAATAGCCTTACGAGTAGCATAAACAGTATCAGATGCACTATCTGTTAAAGGATATTCCCGGTGTAATTCTTCTGGTGGTAATACTTCCTGTAAACCGGAAATACGTAAATCGTCTGTTTTATATTTCATGAAATATTCATTCTGGATTAATTAAGCGAGTTATTATATACGAATCTGAATGAATTTGGAGATCTCTTCTATCGCACATATTGAATCAGGAACCTGTCGATAGCCAGTCACTTAATTGATACAGATTAACAAACTGCTGGTTCACTTCAGGGCCTTCAATATCCCATGCCTGATCAAAGCGTTTCACCCATACCGAATCAATTCCGGCATTTCTCGCGCCCTGAATATCATGCAACGGATGATCCCCCACATGAAGTGTTTGCGACTGTTTTACCCCCGCCTTTTCCATTGCACAGACAAACATGGCAGGATCTGGTTTTGCAGCCTGCACATCAGATGCTGAGACCTGAAAATCAAAATATTTTGCTAAACCTGTTTTACTGATATGTGCATTACCATTAGTCAAAGCAGCCAGTGTGTATTCGTTTTTTAATACTGATAACACGGGTATCACATCATCAAACAGCTTAACTTTTTGTCTTGCCTGATAAAATACATCAAAAGCAGTTTCCACCCATTCTTCCGTATCCCCTGTTTCCATTGCCAACTGTCGCAGATGTATACGCCGAGCAGCAGATAAATCGTTAATCAATTCAGGTCGAAGCTGCATTAACTGCTTACGTTTGATGTGTAACTGTTCAATAGTATTGGCATGAGCAATTTCTGGCTTAAACTCAATCAACCAGTCGTAAAGTGTTTGCTCTGCAAACCGTATAGTAGGCATGCATGGCCAGAGCGTATCATCCAGATCAAAACAAATTAGTTTGTACAAAGTCCCCCCTAATAATTATGCCCTCAGAGCGATAAACCTGAGAAGCAATGCGGCTTTCTATCAATCGTAAAGCGGTATTTAACTAACGAGTTATCACCACATAAGCAGGGGACGAAAAATCTTTCTGTAATTCTTTTAAGCGGTCTCGTGCCTGATCACGCTGCTCAAATTTACCTACACGAACATTATATTTTATAGCCCCAGAACTGGATGAAAACTCACTTAAGTATGCATTAAACTGTTTTTCTGAAAGTTTTTTAATAAAACTGTGAGCATTGGTTTTACTGGAAAACATACCTGCCTGTATTGAGTAATACGGTTCACCCGATACATTTTCTATTTCTGTTTCCAGCGAAGGATTAATAGTATCAGCATCATTTGTCGGCACTTTATTTAATCCATCAAATAGCAACTGTTCTTCCATTTGTTTTTTTCTTGCGACTTCTTTTCTGGTCGCCTCTTTTCTGGCTGTTTCTTTTCTGGCTGCTTCCTTTCTGGCCTCTTCTTTTTTAGCGGCCTGTTTTCGAGCGGCTTCCTTCTTTTTTATTTCTAATTTTTTTTCCTTCGCCTTTTTATCAGCAATTTCTTTAGCTACTTTTTTCTTGTCGGCTGCTTTCTTATCGGCTATTTTTTTAGCCACAGCTTTCTTTTTGTCTGCAACCTCTTTATCCAGTGCTTCTTTTTTAGCTAGTACTGCCATTTTTTCTGTTTTTAGCTCATTGTTTTTATTTTTAATATCATCTACTTTTTCAGCTATTACCTTATTATTTTCGACTGTATCATTGTGGCGATCTAACTGATCCGCATTACCACCATGAAATGAAAATTTTGAACCTAAAAAATACCCTGATAAAAAACTGACAATAACCGCAATAACAAAAGCCAAGATTATTTTTTTAATTTGATCTTCATTAATTACAAAAGTACCCATTTTTATTTTATTCTCATTTATGGTTAATATAACTACCACCCTGTTCACTTAATATGACAGGATATAGATTTTATGTCTAGTTAATAGCATTAACATTTAAATTCGCACCCTGTTAATATAAAGCGAATACGTTCATAACTTAACTACAAAAAATAATCCATTATATAATCTAGTGCCTGATACCACATACTCAGGATCAAGCATCCCTTATTTAAATACACTAGTGGTGTGGGTCAAACAACACAAATCCATCATCTGTTAAGTAGTGGGCAATGCCGAACCGACAACAATTAAACCAGCCTGCACACACAAGTGAGGCCACGCTATAACTGTCATCCTTCACATTCGCTCAGGATGACAGTTATTTACAGGTGATATTTATTTACATCTCTTTTCACTTGTATATTCTTTTTAAAATCAGTTGTGCTCTATGCTAAAACTTAAATAAACACCACTAAACGAGTGCCTGCTTATTAACAGCCTTCACTCCAGATAACCTGGCTAGTTCCTGCATGCCATTGATGTCAGGTATTTCTGTAACTGCTTAAATAAAGAAAGATTAACGGCAGCCATAACAGACCGTGTTTCCAGTGTTCTCTTAAATACATTATCACCACCAAATGTTTTGGCATAACCACCCGCTTCACTTAAAATTAGCTGCCCTGCAATATAATCCCAGAGTTTCTGCCCACCGTGAATATTAATTTGACAACGTCCAGCCGCTAACCAGCACCAGTCTAATGCACCTGAACCAAAATTACGCTGCGACGCATACGGATGCTCTCGCGAAAGACAAACGCGCATATCGGGTGTAAGGCGCTTAAAATCAATCTGTGCTGTACACTGGTTTAAAAACTTACGTTCTGTCTGGCTAATTAATGGTTTTTTATTCAACCAGGCTCCCTCACCTTTGATTGCACTAAATACTTCATTTCGATTAGGGTCATATATTAACCCCAGAACAACTTCATTATTTATTATCAATGCGACTGAAACTGAAAAAACAGGAATACCACTAGCAAAATTACTGGTGCCATCAAGTGGATCTAAAACCCATAAGCCTTTAGCATTACTATCCAGTTGCATCTGCTGTTCTGTCTCAGGCATTTCCTCACCTAGAACAGCATATTCTGGCCAATTGTGCTGCAAACTAAGCATCATGGCCTTCTGCATTTCGGAATCTGCTTCTGTCACCAGGCTGCCATCTAACTTAAAGCTATAACTTCCCTGATTAAAGCGACACATGATCTGCTCGGCAGCATGGCGTTTAATGATAACTTCAAGTTGACTGAGAATTTTTTTCACTACTTATTTAGCATTCCTGGTAAAAAGTGCAATTGACTCTACATGGGCCGTATGTGGAAACATATCCATTACGCCCGCCTCTTCTAATGTATAACCATGCTCATGCACCAGTACATAACTATCACGCGCCAGGGTTGCCGGATTACATGAAACATATACAATACGTTCCGCCTTCAATTTACCAATGTGCTTTAACATTTCCATTGCCCCTGAACGTGGCGGATCAAGCAATACTTTATCGTATTTCTGCCTGATTCCAGCTTTATTTAACCAGAGTTCCGCGGATATATCTCTGGATAAATCCGCAGCAAAAAACTGTACATTTTCTATATTATTCCTCCTGGCATTTTCTCTGGCTTTAATCACCATACTTTCAGCACCTTCAACACCGGTTACTTCAGCACTTTGTCTGGCCATTGCCAGGGTAAAGTTACCCAGGCCACAAAACAAATCCAGTACTTTATCCTGTGAGTTCAGCTGTAACATCTGTATTGCTTTGCTCACCATTAACTGATTTATTTCACTGTTTACCTGAGTAAAATCATTCACCTGAAACTCAATAGTGACCTGCTGTTCCTTTAATGAATAGCTTAAAGCAGGTGGCGTTTCCGGCCACAGAGCGGTAACAGTATCCGGCCCACCGGGCTGTAACATGATTTGCAAATCATGTGATTTTCCAAATGCTATTAGCTTTAATTTATCATTTTCTGACAGCTCTTCAAGGTGGCGAAACACCAGAGCTGTTTTTGTATCATCTACAGCTACTTCAATCTGCGGAATACTCGCCCTTGCCTGCATACCTGTAATGAGTTCGGATAAATCAGTAATACGTAAACCAACTGACTCATGTAACACAGGGCAATTCAATATATCAGCTAAAAACGAGTTACCCTTTTCACGAAACCCAACCAGTACTTTTTCTTTTTTAAATACATATTTCACACCTAATCGTGCTTTTTGCCGATAATGTTTTAATGGCCCCCTTAAAGGTGGCAGAACATTTTCAGGACGTACCTGCCCAAGATGTTGAAACTGCTGTAATAAAGCATCCTGTTTACTGTGAATTTGAGCCTCATGCTCCTGATGCTGCATACTACAACCACCGCATACTGTAAAATGTTCACAGATTGGTTCTACTCTGTCAGGCGATGCGTTTAAAATTTTTACTGCACGCCCTTCATCAAATTTTTTACTGACACGACTATATTTAAACTCTACCGTTTCACCAGCCAGAGCAAAATCAACAAATACAACCTTTCCTTCATGATGCGCAACGCCACGACCTTCAGGACTTAATGATTCAATTGTAACTTCTACTAATTCTTCTGGTAGACGCGCTCTACGTTTTCTTCTTTTTGACATATAAATAATTCTTTACGTTTTACAATTACTGCTTCAGGCAGGAAAAACTCCGGTTGATAAATAACGATCACCTCGATCACAGATAATCGAAACGATAACCGCATTTTCAACCTGCTCACACAATTTTAATGCAGCAGCCACGGCACCACCAGATGATATACCACAAAAAATCCCCTCTTCTGCTGCTAATCGACGTGTAATGTCTTCTGCATTTTTCTGACTGACATCAATGGTTATATCAATCTGTTTTTCATTAAAAATACCGGGTAAATACTCTTTGGGCCAACGACGAATACCGGGTATTTTTGAACCTTCTTCAGGCTGCACGCCGACAATCTTAATCGCTGAGTTTTGCTCTTTAAGATAACGTGAGGTTCCCATAATGGTACCCGTGGTTCCCATGGCGCTAACAAAGTGGGTCACTTTTCCTCGGCTATCACGCCATATTTCAGGCCCTGTACCTTCGTAGTGTGCAATTGGGTTATCTTCATTATTAAACTGATCCAGAACAATGCCTTTACCATCGGCCTGCATTTGCAGGGCCAGATCACGCGCACCTTCCATACTCTGTTCCTGAGTTACACTAATTAGCTCAGCGCCATACGCTTTCATACTGGCACAGCGTTCTTCACTCATATTGTCTGGCATGATCAATACCATTTTATAGCCTTTTATAGCCGCTGCCATTGCCAGAGCAATACCTGTATTGCCACTTGTCGCTTCAATTAAGGTATCGCCTGGCTTAATTTCACCCCGAGACTCAGCCCGTTTAATCATACTCATCGCAGGACGATCTTTTACAGAACCCGCTGGGTTATTTCCCTCCAGCTTCACCAGTATGATGTTATTATTCGGCACCAGACGCTGCAAGCGTACCAGTGGAGTGTTACCAACAAAATTTTCCAGGGTCGGAAATGCTTCAGAATGCATAAGAAAGTCACTTTCAAAATTAGTTTTTATAGAAAAAACTGCTAGAATCAACCATATAACTATAAAGTTTCAGGGAATTCAGAACATTATCACATATTTAGACAAAATCAGTGAGACGTTGTAGATACTTAAATGAATTCAAAACTATCTTTTTCTGGGCTACTGCTATTACCAGTAAGCCTTTTTGCCGCAAACGCTGAGAACACCCTTGCCATGCTCGGTTCTGAAGCCATGTATCTTGATGATATGCCGGTTATCATCTCCGCTACTCGCCTCTCTCAGCCATTAAATGAATCACCTGTTGCAACAACGGTTATTGACCGTCAAATGATTGATGCATCTGGTGCACAAAGCATTCCTGATATCCTCCGATTAGTCCCTGGTTTTACTGTTGGTTACCTTAATGGAAACAGTCCAGTTGCAACTTACCATGGCCAAAGTGATCGTTTATCCAAACGCATACAACTGGTTATTGATGGACGTTCTGTATATTTACCAACCCAGGCGGGTGTCTCCTGGTCTGATTTAATTATTAGCATAGATGATATAGAGCGTCTTGAAGTTATACGTGGCCCGAATGCGTCTACTTATGGAAATAATGCATTTCAGTCCGTTGTCAGCATTACCACAAAACATGCTTCCGAAGAACGCGGCCACTATATTAAGGGCTCCACCGGTGCACATGATACCGCCGATGCCATATATCGATTCAGTGGCCAGTCTGATAATCTGGATTATCGTGTTTCAATGGGCACAAAAAATAACACTGGCACAGACCTGTTAAATGATTCTACTGAAACAGATTACCTGAGCTATCGTCTTGACTACCAGATAGACCTTTCTACACAGCTTTATTATTCTGGCGGCATTCAGGACAGTTTGTATGGCGATGTACTGGAAACTGTATCCGATATGGATAATGAAGTTGAAGTAACAACGGCTTTTCAACACTTAAGACTGGAACATCATCTTGATGATGGAAACAGTTTTTCTATGCAGTATTACTATAACTATACAAAAAGTTTTTCTTCAGAACTTGTCACGACCATATCACTCTCAGATTTTGGCCCGCCACTCACAAATATCGATGACTTTGATGTTTATGACACTTATGACCTGGAATCAGAACGTCATGACCTTGAGCTTGCTTATTATTTCAATCCAGGTGAATCTTTACGTCTGGTAACCGGTGGCAGTATAAGAAAAGACAAAGTAATCGCTGATAATGTTTTTCACCCTAATACAGATAACTCGCTTTTTCTATACCGTTATTTTGCACATGGGGAATACAGCGTAAATAATAACTTTCTTATAAATGCAGGCCTGACCTATGAAAAAAATGATATCTCAGGCTCAGACCTTGCGCCGAGACTGGCTTTTATTTACCACCTGACTGATCAGCACACTTTTCGCCTGAGTGGATCAAAGGCCACACGTACACCAACTATTTTTGATGAAAATGGCTATGTAGCAATACAACAGCAACTTACTCAGGATGGGGGGCAACCGCTGAATAACCCACTATTAGAAACAATATTAGATGGTGACATTCTCATTGATCCATTTATTTATGCTTCTGGCGATGTGGATTCTGAAAAAATTACATCCTATGAATTAGGCTGGATGATACAGCTGCTGGATAGCAAACTTATCTTTGATATCAAGCTGTTCTCTGATGAAACCGACAAACTCATTTCTAAAATTGATTACGTAGGTGATGTACCAACTGAAAATATTGATGACCTCTTTGGCCCTGGTTACGCCGGAGAAGGCGCTAAAGATTCTATTAATGCGGCCAAAACAGAAACCCATGGTTTTGAAATTTCCAGTGATTATCAGATTAATAATACATGGCGGCTATATGCCTATTATTCATATATTGAAATAAAAGCAGAGATAATCAGTGACCTGACCGATAGTGATATTAACCCTGACAGACAAAATACAATTATTGGACGCCTGGAAGAATCTGTGCCCAAACACAGTTATGGCGCTATGCTTATGAAACAATGGGAAAATAATTTAAGCACGGGTTTATCTGTTTACCATGTAGGTGATATGGACTGGTTAGACCAAACACATAATCGCTACGATCCAACACAATCATTTACAGACCGCTCAGCAGAAGAATATACCCGCGTTGATCTGGTTGTACGAAAATCACATAAAACATCAGGTGGAGAAGTCGACTTTTCTCTTATTTTACAAAATCTGGGAGGCACACACTTTGATTACACTCGAACCAACTTTACCGACGCCTCTCAACAAACTGTAAATATCCCCGGCAGTGAGCAAGATCGTAGAGGATATTTTGAGCTTGCCTTTAAGTTCAATTAACTAAGATAATGATAGATAAACTAACTGGAGAAAACATACAGCCTGGACCATATTCACTAACAGGATGAATGTTTTACAAGGAATGAAGCAGGGAATGAAATTAAATAGTAACATCAGCAAGGTAAAGCAGGGAGCATTGAATGTTTTACAGCTTCCTGTGCCTGTTGTTATACTATTTATAGCAACACTGACTTTTCTATTACTTCCACAAAATCTTCATGCCGCATCTACAGACAAAAAAATACTCATTGTTTACCAGAAAGCACATGGGTTTAGTCAGCAGTTAATTGATCGCCTGCAAAAAGACATCTCAAAAATCGGATATCAAACTGAACAGATGTTACTTGAGCCTGAACGGCTGAATTTATTAAAAATACAT
Organism: Gammaproteobacteria bacterium; assembly: GCA_016744065.1. Taxonomy (GTDB): domain Bacteria; phylum Pseudomonadota; class Gammaproteobacteria; order SZUA-229; family SZUA-229; genus SZUA-229. The sequence continues at coordinate 50,796 of JADGFA010000008.1, read as the reverse complement.
AAGCAGCAATTACTTATTGCCATTGGTAGCCAGACAACTAAAAAATTACTCGAAGCCAATATAAAAACGCCAATTCTAAGCGCACTCATACCCCGCCATATTACTAAATCACTAAGTTCTGCCCATCCGGAAAAGAAAAACTGGAGCAGTTTACTTATTGACCAGCCCACTGACAGGCAATTTCATTTAATAACAGCTGTTTTAGGTCCACATAAGAATGTGGGTATTCTTCTGGGGCCTTACACCAAAGACCTGGATAAAGCCTTAAAAAAAGCATCTATTAAAACAGGGCATAATGTAAAAATAGAAGAAATCGAAAGTTCAGATCAATTATCCACTTCATTAAAAGCATTAAATAATTCGACAGACGTTTTACTCACACTACCTGACCCTACTGTTTATAACAAAGGAACCATACGGGGGATTTTATTATTAGCCTATCGTAACAAGCTGCCTATTATCGGATTTTCTCAAGCTTACGTTAAAGCTGGGGCAATTGCCGCTATTTACTCAAAGCCTGAACAAATCAGTGAACAACTAACGATTATCATAAAAAGTTTCTTTATAAACAAATCATTTCAGCAAAAAAAGTACTACCCCGATAAATATTCTGTCGCGTTAAATAAAAACATAGCACGATCACTGGGAATTAAACTGACATCTGATAAAGCTATTATTACGAAAATGAAAAAAGCTGAAAAACAATGAGAAACTGGGGAATCAACAAGCGCGTTATGTTTTTAGCTTTGCTACCCACATTGCTAATTGCCGTATCACTCGCATCTTATTTTAGCTTTAACCGCTACGCATACATAGAAGAAGCCTTACACATAAAAGGACAGTTAATTGCCGACAATTTATCGCCTGCCAGTGAGTATGGTGTATTCGCAGGTAACCTTGAAATACTTGAAAACCTGATAAACAATACTTTACAGGAAAGCGATATTACCAATATCACTATCAGCAACAGATACAATGAAGTTCTTATCAGCCGCACACGTAAAATAAAGCAGCCAGAAACCATTTTACCCGTTTTCATTACACCAAAAGAGTTTAAATACACTGCCAGCATTACCGGAAGTGATGTTAACCTTTCAGATTACGATGAACTATTTACAGAAAACACATCCGATTCGACAACACCTAATAATCTGGGTTATGTCCATGTCACATTAAATAATCAGTCAACCCAGGTCCAACAACTTGATAGTTTAATTAAAGGCTTTCTAATTACGTTTTCTGGCCTGTTTATCACTGTATTTCTTGCTATCAGTATCAGTCGCAGTGTTGTGAATCCGATTCAGCGCTTAACCGATGCAGTTAAACAAATAGGACAGGGTGAACTAAATACCCGTATAAAAATAGACACAGGCGGCGAAATAGGCTCACTGGAAGAAGGCGTAAATAAAATGGCCAGTGAGATGCAGCTTATACGATCAGACCTGCAAAGCCAGGTTAGTAATGCCACTGCTGACTTAAAGAAAACACTAGAAGAGCTTGAAATTCAAAATATCGAAATTGATCTTGCACGTAATCAGGCTCTCTCTGCCAGCAAAATAAAATCTGAATTTCTGGCCAATATGAGCCATGAAATTCGCACGCCCATGAATGGCGTAATTGGTTTTACAGAATTACTTGGAAAAACAACATTAACTGATGAGCAAAATGATTATGTTAATACAATACGCAGTTCTGCAAGCAACTTATTAACCATAATTAATGATATTCTCGATTTTTCTAAAATTGAATCTGGAAAACTAAACATTGAAAACATCAATTTCAGTTTAGATGATGTAATGGATGAAATTATAACCATGTTTGCTCCCATGGCCTACCAGAAAAATATAGAATTAATTTATCATCCTTCAGTAAAATTACCTGAAACCATCCTCGGTGATCCTTCTCGTATTCGACAGATACTCATTAACCTGATCAGTAATGCTGTTAAATTCACACAAAGCGGCCATGTTATTATTCGCGTTCTGATAGAAACACGACCTGATAAAAAAGAACTTATCCGTTTTACTGTAACGGATACTGGCATGGGCATGAACGACTTAAGCAAGCAACGTCTGTTCACTGCCTTCACACAGGCCGACACATCAATCAGCCGTAACTTTGGTGGCACAGGCCTTGGGCTTGTAATATCCAGAAAACTTGCTGAATTAATGAACGGTGAAATTGGTTTTGAAAGCAGTCTAAATAAAGGTTCCAGCTTCTGGTTCACTGTACCCTTGTCATCAAATTCAAAATGCTCTTTAGCATCTAAAGACACGAAAAAATTTAAAATAATTTTATTTGAATCAGTTGATCAAAACAGAATTTCTACCCGCTCTTTACTTAATAGTTTAGGTATTGAAACGATTGAAACAGGTCGTTTAGACAAGTTACCACAACTCATTAAAACCAATAGTAAGCAGGAGCTTATTGGTATAATCGCAGGTATAAGCCGAAGTAATATAAAAAACAACTTTATACTAAGTAATCTTGCAAAAGCATTACAGTCGACCGGTCTTCCTTATATTACTCTGGCCAGTATATTTGATATTAATGATGCACAGGACTTAACACGTGCTGGCCTTAAAAATATTATTTATCGCTGCTCCAGATCCAGTTTGCTAAAAAATCAAATTCTTACTTCATTCAGTACGAACAAGAAAGATGACATTATGATTTCTGATAACACCAAACAAACTATTAATAAAAAATCTTTATCCCATATTAAAGTACTCCTGGTTGATGATAACAAAATAAACCTTAAGTTAGCCAAAACACTTTTAGAAATGCAAAAAATTCAGGTAATAACCGCGGAAGACGGGGAAGAAGCAGTTAAATTAGCAAATGAACAATACTTCCATCTAATCTTTATGGACTTACATATGCCAAAATTAAATGGTTTTACCGCGGCAAAGTCCATACGCAATACCGATAATCCATGCAACAAAACAACCATTGTGGCTTTAACCGCTAATGCCATGCCTGAAGAGCAATTGCAGGTCTTTGACTCGGGTATGAACGATATTCTACTCAAACCCATTACTGAACAACAATTACTTGATGTGTTTACCCGCTGGGTAGACACTGAGAAACATGATAAAAAAGCAACGAATAAACTCACTACAGGTAATAATATTTTTGATGAGCAGCTAGGCATACAGTTAGCAGGTGGAAATGAAGAACTTGCCAGTGAATTATTTCCAATGTTAATCAGTGAATTACCCACACATAGAATAAATTTATTAGAAGCCAGACAAAACAATGATACTGATGCATTAAAAAAGCATATTCATAAACTACATGGCGGCACAAAGTACTGTGGTGTACCCAATTTGTTAGCCGCTTCTGAGAGTTTTGAAAACATTATTGATTTAAAGGAATATGAAAAAACAGATACAGGGCTTGAAAAAGTAATCTCCTCTATAGATATATTACTTGAGTTTTATCAGGATAATTTTCACTCATAAATATTATATACTGTCTTCATTCATCCGCTTGTCAGACTGACAAACACTTCTGGCAACACCGGATAATGCCGGCATGGAGAAAACACCAAAAACTTTTCCCCAAAAAGATATCTCACTAGAGAAAGCTATGCACTCATAGCTAACCCCGTCCTATCAAAACCGTGCATTCAACATCAGTTTTTTCATATTGCTTACCGCGGGCTGCAATCCACAAAAAACAGCTTCCGCAATAATTGCATGGCCTATATTTAGTTCCCGAATATGCGCTATAGAAGCTATCGCCTGCACATTATGATAATGCAGACCATGCCCCGCATTTACCTGTAATCCCAGGTCATGGGCAATTTCAACTGCTTCAGTTATTTTTTTAAGCTGCTTTAGTGCTTCATCATTATTATCTGCATCCGCAAAATGCCCTGTATGTATTTCAATAACAGGCGCTCCACATCGTTTTGCCGCTTCAATCTGGCTCAGGTCTGCATCTATAAATAATGAAACACGTATACCTGCTTCTGCTAATTGCTGGCAGGCTTCCTTAATATGATTTTCCTGACTGACTACATCCAGACCACCTTCTGTAGTAAGTTCCTCCCTGCTTTCTGGTACTAGACAACAATCCTCTGGGCGTACTTTTTCAGCAAATGCCAGCATTTTGTCGGTGACTGCCATTTCAAGATTCATACGCGTTAATAATGAATCTTTCAGCATCAGCACATCATGCTCCTGTATGTGCCTACGATCTTCCCGCAAGTGCAGGGTTATAGCGTCAGCACCCGCCTGTTCCGCCTGTAATGCTGCATGCACCGGGTTAGGATAACGCGTGCCCCTGGCCTGTCTTAATGTGGCAACATGATCAATATTGACACCCAGTAAAATAGTACTTGAATCTGGCATTACGGTTTCCTGTTTTAGTTTTAAGTGTATCTTATTAGAAATGTTCAACGGTTTAAATACCTGAGATACTTTATATGCCCTGAAGCAGGAATATGGAAGTCCCCCTGCATCTCTGCTATTGTTCGTAACATATTAAAATAATAAAGACAGGGGCAAGTGGGTGTTTAAACAGAGAATTTTTAGATACAGCCTGGGATTACTGATTACTTTTATTCTCTTTGCCAATGCCAGTAACATCATTCCGTTGCGTTTTATTGAGACACTGGAAAATCTTTCCTATGATTTTCGCTTACAATTATCACTGCCTTCTCAAATTGATAAGAAGGTTGTTATAATTGATATCGATGAAAAAAGCCTGACAGAAATTGGTCAGTGGCCATGGGAACGAAATGTACTGGGTCACATTGTTGATAATCTATTTGATTATTACCATATTAACGTTCTTGGCTTCGATATTTTATTTGCTGAAAAAGATGAAGATCCAAGTGATAAAATTTTATCGCAACTCTCAAAAAGCTCAATTTCCAGTAGTGAAGATTTTCAACGCATCATCAGCAACAATCAAAGCCTTATGCACCGTGATGAACATCTGGCAAAAAGTCTGGCCAATCGCAATACGATATTAGGTGTTATTTTTAATAACCAGGTAAAACATGTATCTAAAGGCCTGCTCCCCCCCTCAATTCCTCAGTTTACTCCTGAAGTGATAGAGCCCTTTGATTTTTTAAGCCCTGCAGGTTACACCGGAAACATTGCTACTCTGCAAAAACAGGCTTCCTCTGGCGGTTTTTTTGATAACCCACTAATAGATGAAGACGGCGTATTCAGACGCGTGCCATTACTACAATCGTATAATAATAAGTTATACCCTTCCCTGGCACTGGAAATTACTCGCCTGTCACTACAGAACAACACATTAACATTGGGCTATAGCTCCAATGATGAACTTGAAGATAGAAAATCCCTGGAACAGGTATATATCGGTGAAATTGCAATTCCAGTTGATGAATACTCTGCCGTTATGGTGCCTTATATAGGTCGACAGAAAACTTTTGACTATATTTCTGCTGCTGATATTTTAAATAAGTCAGTTGCACGTAATTTACTAAAAGACAAAATAGCTATCTTTGGTACCAGTGCCGCAGGCCTGCTTGATCTTCGAACCACACCACTTGAATCAGCCTACCCTGGAGTGGAGGTACACGCCAATATTATTCAGGGCATATTAGACCAGAGCATTAAGCACAAACCTGAATATATGATTGGTTTTGAAATTCTTATACTCTTTTTACTGGGCACAGTATTAACAATTACATTGCCCATGTTATCTCCAGCCTGGAGCACCATTACAGCGATACTGACAATCGGCGTTATTCTTTTACTGGATAACTACGCCTGGAACCAGTTAATGCTTATTATGCCTATAGCATCACCACTCATACTGGTTGTTATGTTATATATGATGAACATGTCATATGGCTTTTTTGTCGAATCAAGAGGGAAACGTCAGCTCACCCATCTGTTTGGCCAGTACGTTCCACCTGATCTTGTTGATGAAATGAGCCGTAATCTTAAAGAAATAAATCTGGATGGCGAAGTTAGAAATATGACAGTGCTCTTTACTGACGTACGTGGCTTCACCAGTATTTCAGAAAAAATGGAACCTAAAGAGCTGACCACTTTCATAAACGCTTTCCTCACGCCGCTCACTGAAGTTATTCACAATAACAGAGGAACGATCGATAAATATATGGGTGATGCGATTATGGCTTTTTGGGGTGCGCCATTAAAAGATCCACAACACGGTAGAAATGCCCTGAACGCGGGTATGGATATGTTAGTTGCCATTAACAAACTCAATAAATCTTTTAAGTCCAAAGGCCAGCCTGAAATAAAAATTGGTATTGGCATTAACACAGGTGAAATGAATGTAGGTAATAAGGGCTCTGAATTCAGAGTTGATTACACTGTTCTGGGAGATGCTGTAAACCTGGGTTCACGTCTGGAAGGCCTGACAAAAAATTATGCGGTCGACTTTATTGTAAATGAATCAACACGCCATGAGGTACCTGAATTTGAGTACCGTATGCTGGATATTGTAAAAGTAAAGGGTAAAAATAAACCTGTTACTATTTTTGAACCTGTTGGTCTAATCGAAAATGTGAGCAAATCAGAACGTAAACGAATCAAAGAGTTTCACCATGCCCTGAAGTTATATCGACAGCAGAACTGGGACGGTGCCGAGCAGGGCCTGTTCCAGCTAAGTCAACAGGAGCCAGATCGGATGATTTACAAAATATACCTTGATCGAATTGCTGTTTTTCGTACAAACCCACCTGAAGATAACTGGGATGGCGTATTCACCCACACCAGTAAATAAGTACATAAAACTTAGTATAACCGTCTTCCTTAAGTGGCCAGTCTGATTAAATAATATGAATTATTTCACATAATTTAAATTTTTTTATAATATTTCAACTGGCTACTAAACTGAGTGTGATAAACCTCACAGATATTTTATGACTCTCTTTGTAGGATTAATTCCTACAGAGAAAAATAAAAAAATCTATTCATGAAATCACGTCACTCACAGTATGATGTTTCTAATACAGTAAAAGTCACCGATAGTCAGGCGGTGTGCAATGCAGTATGTGATATTTTTCATAGCTGTTATCTAATGTCAGATGATAGCCTGATACGTCAGGCTTTTGAAGACTTTGATAATTTATTTGAAGGCCATTACAGTGGCTTTAATGCCTGTGACACCTTCTATCATGACAAACAGCATACACTGGACATGACACTGGCACTGGCTCGGCTAATTGATGGTCATGAAAGACAAAGCGCCCGGGTACACACTTTTGGAGCAAAACTCACCAGCCTGGCTATTATTACTGCCCTGTTCCATGACTCAGGTTACATTCGTAAAGAAGATGACCAGAAGTTCTATAACGGTGCCCAGTATACGCCCATTCATGTAAGTCGAAGCGCCACTTTCTTAAGCAACTATCTGCATATGATCGGATTACCTGAGTTTGCCGATATCGCCGCTAATATGGTGCATTACACGGGTTATGAAGTAACACCTGAGCAAATTAAATTACCCGATGAAAAACTGCACATATTAGGCTACATGCTTGGCACAGCCGACTTAATCGCCCAAATGTCAGATCGTTGTTATCTGGAAAAATGCAGAGAAAGATTGTTTCCAGAATTTGAGCTTGGGGGCATGACCACAACTCAGGATGCAAAAGGCCAGTCAATTATTATATTTGAATCAGCTGATGACCTTTTAGCTAAAACCCCGGCATTTTATAACACTGATGTTAAAGATCGCCTGGATAACTTATTTCAACAGGTATATAAATATGCTGAAGCGCACTTTGGCTATGACAATTTATATATTAAATACCTGGATAAAAACATAAAACATATAGAGTCGCTTATTTCAAACAATAAGCTAAATACACTGCATAGACTCCCTCCGGAAAACCCAGGAACCAGACAGCTTTTAAATTCCCATTAAATAACACGTCTGCTCTTGCCTGCACTCACTTGCCTGTACTATAACCTGAATCTAATAAATCCCCTTCTGGAATATTTTTAGCTAATTATGCATATAATAAATTCATAAAGTAGCTTTATAACTGAAAGCCCCCTGTATGACATAACAACTCATAAGATATGGTTCCTGCACAGGCAGCCACCTCATCCACAGAAATTTGCTTACCCCAGCATTCAACCAGATCACCACATACCGTTTGAATCCCTCGCAAATCAATGGCAATTGAGTCCATTGAAACACGACCAATTAACTGACAACGCTGACCGTTTACAGCCACAGGCGCGGCGTTAGCATGGCGTGGGTAGCCATCACCATAGCCAATATTAACAATACCGACTGGCATATCCTCTGGGCAAATCCAGCTATCACCATATCCCACTGCCTGACCTTTTTTATAATCATTAATAGCAATCAGCTCGGCCTGTAAACTCATAACGGGTTTTAACTGCAAATCTGCTGCTGTTTTATTTAATAAAGGGGAAGCACCATAAAGCATAATGCCTGGCCGTACCCAGTCTTGCTGAGGAAGTAAGTGACTTACAATTGCAGCTGAATTAGACACGCTGGTCTGTGCCTTATACAGGCCTGATAATTTTAAAAACTGATCTATCTGAGATTGATTAGTGCTATGGACCGGTTCATCCGCATTAGCAAAATGCATCATAAGCCCTGTCTGATTAATATAATTAATATTCTGCAATCGTTGATAACAACTATCCACCTCATCAGGTGAAATACCCAGGCGGCCCATACCCGTATTTATTTTTAACCAGACATCGATTGATGATCTTTGCTTATGGGCCTCAAGTAAATCTATTTGCCAGCTCTGACTAATCGCTGGGCGTAAATCATATTGAACCATTAACTGTAATTGTTCATCACTGGCAAAGCCCTGAAACACACTAATGGGCTTATCAAAACCATTATTGCGCAATGTAATCGCTTCTGATAATTGTGCAACAGCAAAGCCATCTGCTAATTCCAGGCTTTTTGCCACCTGTAACATGCCATGACCATAAGCATTTGCCTTAATCACAACCATAACCCTGCTATCAGGCGCATAGTTTTTTACTTGCTGAAAATTATGTTGTAGTGCAGCCAGATCAACCGTTATTTTTGCAGCTCGATTATTTACCATAGAAAAAGTTAAGCTCTGGAAAAATATTTATAAAAATTATTTACGAAAATCACGTGTGCCCTGTTAACTGAGATACAAGTACTTAAAATGACAAAATATTAATTGCATACCCCATTAACAGTAATCGTACTTGAATCAGCTTCCTGTTAACCTGAAATCGAGGCAAAAATAAAACACAAAGCAACAATCATTCAAATCCGGCGGATGAATACATTTCAGGGCTATAATTTTCAAATTTTGTAAATTGTCCCAAAAACGTCAGTCGTGTTGTACCAATCGGGCCATTACGTTGTTTACCTACAATAATTTCAGCAATACCCTTCTCTGGTGTCTCTTCGTTATAAACTTCATCACGATAAATAAATACAATGACATCAGCATCCTGCTCTATCGCGCCTGATTCACGTAAATCTGACATAACGGGCCGCTTATTCGGCCGTTGCTCCAGACTACGATTAAGCTGAGATAAAGCAATAACCGGCACTTCAAGCTCTTTAGCCAGTGCTTTCAGGCCTCGTGAAATTTCAGAAATTTCATTGGTTCTATTCTCAGACGATCCCGCTACCTGCATCAACTGAAGATAATCAATGACAATTAAACCCAGACCATGCTCCCGCTTTAAGCGACGTGCACGAGCACGTAAGTCAGTAGGCGATAATGCAGGCGTATCGTCTATAAATATTTTTGCTTCTGAGAGCAAAGAGACGGCAGAGGTTATTCTTGGCCAGTCTTCATCATTTAATTGCCCGGTGCGTAAACGATGCTGATCAATACGTCCCATTGATGAAATCATCCGCATGGCTAAAGACTCAGCGGGCATCTCCATACTAAAGATAGCCACCGACGTACCTTGAGCAATAGCTGCATTTTCGGCAATATTCATTGAAAACGTTGTTTTTCCCATGGAGGGACGGCCTGCAACAATAACCAGATCACCTTTTTGCAAACCACTGGTTTGCTCATCAAAGTCTTTAAAGCCCGTTGTCACACCTGTTAATGTTCCCTCTTGCTCAAACAGCATGTCTATCTGCTCGACCGTAGACGTCAGTAACTGTTTGATACCTTTAAAACCCTTACCTGCACGCTCACCCTGCTCGGCAATAGTAAAGACTTTACGCTCTGCATCATCAAGTAGCTCTTTACTATCACGCCCCTCAGGGTTAAAGGCACTACCCGCAATATCAGTACCGACTTCAATTAACTGTCGACATACAGAGCGCTCATGCACAATATCCGCATAAGCCCGTATATTTGCCGCACTCGGCGTATCTTTTGCCAGTTGGCCTAAATATGCCAGGCCACCTGCATCACTCAGCTCATGTGTTTTTGAAAGCTCATCTGATAATGTAACCACATCAAAGGGCTTATCAGCCGCTTCCAGTTTCGCAATACTACGGAAAATAAGCCGATGGTCATGACGATAAAAATCCTCTTCAGTAATGCGGTCAGCAATCTGTTCCCAGGCACGTTTGTCCAGCATAAGACCACCCAGCACCGCCTGCTCACCCTCAATAGAATGCGGGGGAACTTTTAGGTTCTGTGTCGTGACATCGGCGACCTGATAATCGTTACTGGTAGGATAAATTAAAGATTCAGACATAATACTCGGTAAACTGGGTGGAAAAATATCAGACAAGTTTGCCCTCTCAAGGACAGGACTGCAATAAACATTTAACGGAAACTGTATTTATTTCAGGATTAAAAACAGGGAGCTATTTAAGCCGAAATAAAGTAATGCCGGTATCCTTTGCTTAAGAGCCAGTTCTCCTGTTTATGCCTCATTTACAGCCATAACGGATATTCTCTTCACTCAGCTCTATGTGCTAATTCAGCTCATACTCAGGTAATATGATGCACGACTCATATACTGACTGTGAATCAACAAATATAACGCCAGACAATAATCACCTTTCCTTACTGGAAAGACCTTATACGACCATTTGAAATCCAAAATGATAACGAATATATAGCGGCGTCCCCCTGTCCAGCTTAACTTTCTCTTCTAACAGACACCGACAAACTGCTTTTGTTTTTTTAATCGTTTATAATCCTGCACTCATTAAAAAACTGATTGAACACATGGCAAATTTAGAAAACGACCCGACCATCCAGCTTGCATTAGATTTAATTTCACGCTCATCGATAACCCCCGAAGATAAAGGGTGCCAGCCATTGATGATTAAACGCCTGGAAAAACTGGGCTTTGAGGTTGAAAATTTACGCTTTGCAGAAGTTGATAACTTCTGGGCCAGAAAAAATAAAACAGGCCCGCTTCTCGTCTTTGCAGGCCATACAGACGTTGTTCCCACAGGCCCTGTTGAAAAATGGAATGTACACCCTTTTAAACCAGAAATTATCGATGGTATTTTTTATGGCCGCGGAGCCGCCGATATGAAGGGCAGCCTTGCGTCAATGATTACTGCATGTGAAAATTTTATTGCCGAATACCCTGATCACAAAGGCTCAATTGGCTTTTTAATTACCAGTGATGAAGAGGGTCCATCAATCAATGGAACTGTAAAAGTAATTGAACACCTTGAAGCTCGCAATGAAAAAATAGATATGTGTCTGGTAGGCGAACCTTCCAGCACTCACAAACTGGGAGATGTTGTTAAAAATGGTCGGCGTGGTTCCTTATCCGGCAATTTAACCATACTGGGTAAACAGGGGCATGTTGCCTACCCCCATATGGCTGAAAACCCCATTCACGCATCAGCCCCCGCACTTACTGAATTAGCGGCTGAACAATGGGACCAGGGTAATGATTTTTTTCCTGCAACCAGCTTTCAAATCTCAAATATAAATTCTGGCACCGGGGCAAATAATGTTATACCTGGTGAATGTGAAGTTATGTTTAACCTGCGTTTTTCCACAGAAGTTACTGAGGATCAATTAAAACAACGGGTCGAAGCCATTCTCAATAAACATAATTTAAACTATGAGCTGGAGTGGATATTATCAGGTCACCCCTTCCTGACACCTGAAGGTGAACTCGTAGAAGCAACCTGCAAAGCCATTAAAGATATTTGTGGATACGACACAGAACTATCAACTGCCGGAGGCACTTCCGATGGGCGTTTTATTGCTCCAACAGGTGCTCAGGTACTTGAACTTGGCCCCCTCAATGCAACTATCCATCAGCTTAATGAACATGTAAAAGCTGAAGACTTAATTACACTTTCAAAAATTTACCAGCGAATGATGGAACATCTACTATTATAAAGAGTAGATAAACTTAATTATAATAATTAAAAGCTGTAACAAAAAAATAACAAAAGGGCTAATAAAATGAACCGCGAAAAAGTTGTCTTTAGTTTTTTTATGATTCTGGCACTCACCCTTAATTTCGGTTTTTTTGCCGGTGAGGTTGATAACCCTAACCATCATAATGTCTATGAATTATTTGCTGTCATCATCGTTAACCTTATTGCCACCGTTCTCAAATTTGGTGACCGCTCTCAAATGGGGGCCATGTTATTAGCAACCAGTCTTGTTGCCCTGGTTCAATTATTCTCTGCCTCTATTGTCTGGGCTTATGTAGTCAATATTCAGGGCAACGTTATGACTGCTGACACCATGTCTACCATCATTTCATTAAGTGGTGGGGCTATGATCGCTAACTTTATTTCCGTCATATTATTAATCATTGAAACGTCAATGATGCGTCACTAAACAACGTAGGTAATATCATGTCACTTGTGACATCACTTATAATGCGCCAGATGCGGATACCTATTATTATTTTAATAACAGGTTATGCTATCTCTATACTGGGCATGGTCATAACACCGGGTATAGATAATCAGGGCAACCCCTGGCATATGTCTTTTTTTGATGCTTTTTACTTTGTTAGCTATACAGCAACAACCATTGGCTTTGGTGAAATTCCATATACGCTAACAAATGCTCAACGCACCTGGGCCCTTATCACTATCTATCTAACCGTAGTCGCCTGGTTTTATTCACTGGGTAAAATAGTGTCATTAGTACAGGACCCTATGTTTCGTGAAGCCCTGAAAGAAAGTCAGTTTTCACAACAACTCGCTCGCATACCAGATAAATTTATAATTATTTGTGGCTTTGGCGAAACAGGACACGCACTGGCAAAAGCCTTAACCGAACGAAATATCCATACAGTTGTTATTGAAGAAAATGAAAGACTCATACAGACATTACCTCTTGAAGACTTTCCCTTAGTCATTCCTGGATTTAAAGGTGATGCACGTGACCCTGAAAAGTTAATACAGGCCGGATTGCAAAATGAAAAGTGTGCTGCAATTATTGCTGTCACTGCATCGGATGAAACCAATTTAAAAATTGCAGTTACCAGTAAACTCCTGCACCCGGATATCTGCGTTATATGCCGCTCTGAACTGGAAGATTACGAAAGTAATATGTTTTCATTTGGTACTGATTTTGTAATCAACCCATTTGAAACCTTTGCTAATATATTTGCTATGGCAATGCACTCCCCTGCACTGCATTTATTATATGACTGGCTAACAGGCGTACCTGATACGGATTTAACCAACCCTATTTACATCAAAGAAGGGCACTGGGTTATTTGTGGTTTTGGACGTTTTGGAAATGCCCTGTACAGGCAATTACTTAAAAGCAATATACAGGTAACAATAATTGATCCTTCAGAAGAAAAACGAGACACCTTTCTTAGCCGAGCTGAAAACAAGCACAATGACTTTATTATCGGCACAGGTTTTGATGCGCATACATTAACTATGGCAGGTATAACCCAGGCAATTGGCTTAGTTTCTGGTACAGATAATGACACAAATAACCTGTCCATCATTATGACTGCAAGAGAAATTAACCCTGAATTATTTATTGTCGCCAGACACAATAAAAAAGCTAATGAGAAATTATTTGAAGCCACTCAGGCTAATATAATAATGCAACCCAGTGAGATTATTGCACGTAAAATTCGTACTTTATTAGTTGCGCCTTTAATGATTGCATTCCTCAACAAAGCACGTAATCAGGACCCATCCTGGGCCAATATAACAATTAGTCGAATCATGGGAGCATTAGGTGAATCCGTGCCCAGCATCTGGACTCTCCATGTTAATGAAAAAGAAGCCCGCGCCCTATGTCAGGTATTACGCCTGGGCAGGGTCATTCGTGTTGGCAACCTGTTACAAAACCCGCGTAAAAGAGAAAAACAATTAGAAACAGTGCCATTAATGCTTAAGCGCAATCAGAAACTATTATTAATGCCGACAAGTGATATTGCGATTAAATCTGGTGATCAGATACTTTTCTGCGGCACACCCAGCGCACTTCGCAGCATGCAGTGGTCTCAAAATGACTTACACAGCCTAAATTACATTATGACCTATGAAGATACACCCGATGCCTATATATGGAGAAAATTTCACCAGTTTCTTAAACGTAATGAGCGGCGCAATCGGCCCAGACAAAAACGCCATTTAATGAAATAAAAACCACCACTCAAGCCTAACTATAACAGAGTGATTGATTACACAGATATGACTGGTATAATTCGCCCTAACTTGTCCCCGTAGCTCAGCAGGATAGAGCCACCGCCTCCTAAGCGGTAGGTCGGACGTTCGAATCGTCTCGGGGACGCCATATTTAAAACAAAACCCTGCTCCTGAACAGTTCAGGTAAATACTGCATGAATATCATGCACTCACATTAAGAGTAAAGACTATGTCAGATAAAATATGCCTGGATACTAATCACGGAAAAATCACTATCGAACTCAATTCAGAAAAAGCACCTGTTTCTGCTGAAAACTTCTTAACTTATGTAAAAGAAGAGTTCTTCAACAATACTATTTTTCATCGCGTTATCCCCGGTTTTATGATTCAGGGCGGCGGCTTTACTGAAGACATGGTACAAAAAGAAACCAATGCCAATATTAAAAATGAAGCCGATAATGGTCTGGTCAATAAACGCGGCTCACTTGCAATGGCACGAACGCCTGATCCTGATTCTGCTAGCTCTCAGTTTTTTATTAACCTTAAAGACAATGACTTTCTAAATTACTCCGCTCCCACATCCCAGGGCTGGGGCTACGCCGTATTCGGTGAAGTTACTGAAGGCATGGACATTGTAGATAGCATTGCTCAGGTAGCAACAGGTAATAATATGGGGCATGGCGATGTACCAGTTGAAGCTGTCATTATTAATAGTGCTACTTTGGTATAAAGGCTAATTAATAACGAGAAAATGGCAAAACATCTATTTATATCTGACTTACACCTTGCACCTGAACGACCTGATATTATTCAACTTTTTATACAGTTTATGAATAATCAGGCCGCTCAGGCCGAGTCACTTTATATTCTAGGTGATCTGGTTGAATACTGGCTTGGCGATGATGACCAGGCAGATGGTCTCAATAAAGCCTTTGCTGCAATGAGACAACAATCAGAACGGGGTCTGAAAATTTTTTTAATGCATGGCAACCGTGATTTTCTAATGGGTGAAAACCTGGCCCAACGAACTGGCTGCTCATTAATACACGAACCTTATATTGCAACCATTAATAACACGCCAGTCCTTTTACTACACGGTGATATTCTTTGTACAGATGATATACGTTACCAGGAGTTACGAGCCATGCTAAGAAACCCGGCCTGGCAAAATGACTTTTTAAGTAAACCCTTAATAGAACGTAAACAGATGGCTCTGGCACTTCGCCAGCAAAGCAAAGAAGAAACCCAGTCTAAAGCCAGTAACATTATGGATGTGAATGAACAGGCTGTTATGCAGACCTTTATTGATAATAATGTATCATTAATGATACACGGGCATACTCATCGCCCGGCAATACATGATGTTAATATTAATAGTAAATCGGTTAAGCGCATTGTACTGGGTGACTGGTATTCACAGGGCAGCGTACTTGAATTTAATGATGCAGACGACTTTCAACTCAATACATTTAATTGATTAACTGTACATACATTACTACTTCTCGCCGGTAAAATAAAAATACCTCTAGAGTGCTGCGGTATACTCACTATAACCCTCGGGCTTCATAAACATTTTTATAGCAAATTCACTTTCTTTAAAGTTTTTAAGAAATTTTTCATAACCACGACTATAACGAATATGTACAGGTAAACCTGTTTTATAATAATCACCTGAATGATAAATTTGATCTATTAAAAAACAGGGCGTATGCAGTTCTTCTGGTGTGTTTTTTAACGTTGCAACCTGCTGACCAGACAAAACCTGCTGGTAGTTATACAAAACTGCCATGTACTCGGTATGCAGCTCTTTCACAAGAGAAACTCGCGTACAGGCCATGCCATCTGCACTTATCAGGTAACTATATACCTGCTTGTCAGATATTTTTGGTGCGCCACTCATCACATTTTGTTCTGTAATAACCTTAAAATCAAACTCAGGTTGCTTCCATTGGTGGTTTTCAATTTTTAAAATGGTTCTATCTTCATGGTTTACACTATAAATAATTTTTTTCTCTACATTAAACAAAATAAAATCACTGCTATCGTTACCATCATCAATTCTCAGGTACTGCTTATTAATAATATAACGCATAGTCTGAGAACCGGCATCCTGCTCAACTTCATCATAAAATAAAACCAGGCTGTTAAGCTGATTCGCCGAAACTGAACAGGCAATAGAAAAACCACTCAACAATATAAATAAATATTTTTTCATATACTAATTAATCTCTAAGGCATTCAAATCTGCAATTTCTTCTGGACTAAACCCAGCCTGCAACCTTGTAATTTCATCAAATGGGCCACGTAATGATCCATTCATATAATCCTGAATTAACTGCTTAAATGTATCACGATAATTAAGGCCCCGTTTATCACACAGATACTTAAACCAGTGACTGCCTATCGCCACATGACCTATCTCATCTTTCTGTATAATTTTTAAATGCGCAATAAATTCCTCATCCTTTTGCTGTACCAGTTTTTTTAATATCACAGGTGTAACATCAAGCCCCCGCGCCTCCAGCACTCGCGGTACCAGAGCCATACGAATCATCACATCATGTGCTGTTAGCTGCGCCATTTCCCATAAACCATTATGCGCATCATAATCTCCGTATTTAGCGCCATGATGATGAAGATAAGACTCAAATAAAGTAAAGTGATAGGCCTCCTCAGAAGCTACCTTTAACCAGTCACCATAAAATTTCGATGGCATATCGGTAAAACGATATGCCGCATCCAGCGCCAGGTTGATTGCATTAAATTCTATATGCACTAACGCATGACACAATATAACTCGACCTTCTTGCGTATTAATACTGCGCTGTGAGACTTCACGGGGGGGTACCAGTTTAGGTAACTCAGGCCGACCGACCTCAGCTATTTTTTCGGCTACAAATGATCGGTCAATATCCAGCTTATCAGCACACCAGTCATCATATAATGACTGAGTTAAACTTACTTTCTGTAATGGATCACTGGCATCTAAACACTCAGCAACACGTTGAAATAATGATGACATTAGAGATCACTCTTAAAGGTGTACTTTTATCTCAATCAAATAAGAGGGGGGAGACATTAACTTTATTAAAGAGGAATAAACAATCCCTTCTTTTTCTGCTCAGACAATCATCAGATTGCCTCTGTACGGCTTCAGATTCAGACGATGTATGCACACACGACCCAATCTAATAGAAGCCATACAGGCAATAATTAAAGATTATATTTTTTTAGGCTTCCAGACACCGAATGCATCCTGAGCTGCCGCCGGTGGTGCCATCTGTGGCTTTTGTGCTTCCATATATTCAAAAACATGTGCCATAAAACCACTCAGATCATTAAGTGCATCCTCTTTATTCATCTGTGGATTATTAACATCTGAAAGTATCATGCCGGCAGCCGCAACTAGATACTGCATTGCCATAACATCATCACTGGTTCTTGCATCCTGCTTTTTTAATGCATCTCGCAAATCATCCATTAACTGGGGCGATAGCTGAATACCGTCATCACTCATTTTATTTTTCCTGAAATTAGTTCAATATATGTGTATTGGGGTGCATTCTACATGAAACACCCTGTTTATATCATTCCAAATTATCAGGAATTAGTACTTATTATGTATAAACTTTGCGTTTACATCCCAAAAAGCCACCTACAACAGGTTAAAACAGCCATGTTCAGCGCAGGAGCTGGCCATACAGGCAATTATGATCACTGTTGCTGGCAAACATTAGGACAGGGGCAATTCAGGCCACTTAAACACAGTAAACCTTTTATTGGACAAACAGATAAAATTGAAACTGTAGATGAGTTTAAAGTAGAACTGGTTGTAAAAGACAAGCTGATTGCAAATGTCATATCTGACATGAAACAGGCACACCCATATGAGGAACCCGCCTACGATGTTTATCAACTGGAAGATATTTAAATGAATATGCTAATATTCACCCCAGTAAATAAACTGGAGAACGCATATGTACGGTTTTAACGTCACAATTGATGCGACTATGCAAGAAGCTGAAACTAAAGTACGTGATGCCCTTGCTGCTGAAGGCTTTGGTGTGTTAACAGAAATTGACGTACAGAAAGTAATGAAAGCCAAATTAGATATCAATCGTCCAGCTTATAAAATCCTGGGTGCATGCAACCCACATTTAGCACATGAAGCGATTGAAGCAGAGCCGGATATCGGACTGCTCCTGCCATGTAATGTACTGTTGCGCGAAGAAGATAATGGTAACGTTAATGTCAGTTTTATGGACCCGGTTGCCGTACTGGGAATGGTTGATAACCCTAAAATTGCAGAAGTTGCTCCCCTGGTTCAAAATAAGCTAAAAAATGTAGCCGCAAGTCTATAAGCTCATTAATACAGAAAAGCCTGAAAATATTACCAACAGCCTTTAAATTTAAATAATAAAAACGGAAACAAAAACGTGATCATTAAACCCAAAACTCGCGGATTCATTTGCACTACAACTCACCCTGCTGGCTGTGAAGCCAATGTGGCCGAACAAATAGCTCGCGTACAGGCCGATGGTAAAGTAAAAAACGGCCCTGAAAATGTTCTTATAATAGGTGCATCAACTGGCTATGGACTAGCCTCACGCATTACCTGCGCTTTTGGTTCCGATGCAGCAACACTTGGTATCTTTCTGGAAAAGCCGGCTAAAGAAAAAAAACCGGGTTCAGCGGGCTGGTATAACTCTGCTGCATTTGAAAAAGCAGCTCATGCTAAGGGCCTGTATGCAAAGAGTATAAATGGTGATGCCTTTTCAAATGAAATGCGCAGTAAAGCTATTGAAACCATAAAACAAGATATGGGTAAAATTGATCTTGTCGTTTATTCACTGGCATCACCTGTGCGTAAATTGCCTGAAACCGGTGAAGTTATACGCTCAGTCTTAAAGCCCATAGGCGAAGTTTATAAAGCGACTGCAATCGACACCAGTAAAGACATCATTATCGAAGCAGAAATTGAACCCGCATCAGATGAAGAAATAAACAACACCATTACCGTTATGGGTGGTGAAGACTGGGAACTGTGGATTAAAGCACTTAAAGAAGCAGATGTTTTAGCCGAAGGTGTTAAAACAGTTTCTTATAGTTATATCGGCACTGAAATCACCTGGCCTATTTACTGGCATGGTGCACTGGGTAAAGCAAAAGAAGATATGGACCGCGCCGCCTCATCACTAAGAGAAGGCCTGTCTGATTTAAATGGCTCAGCTAATATGGCAGTATTAAAAAGTGTTGTAACCCAGGCATCTGCAGCTATTCCTGTTATGCCTTTATATATTGCAATGGGCTTTAAGGTAATGAAGTCACTGGATATTCATGAAGGCTGCATAGAGCAAATTAATCGCATGTTTCGTACTCAGTTATATAAAGAAGGTGGTGCAGATCTCGATGATAGCGCACGTATTCGTATGGATGACTGGGAACTGCGTGACGATGTACAAAGTAAAGTAAAGGAAGTCTGGCCAAAAGTAACAACAGAAAATTTATATGAACTGACAGATTATCAGGGTTATAAGGATGAATTTCTAAAGTTGTTTGGTTTTGGTTTAGCAAATATAAATTATGAAGAAGATGTTAGTACATTGGTTGATTTCGAACCAATAACTATTTAAATAACTGTAGGGGTAGCCACAACAGGCCGCCCCTACGATTTAGTGCTTTTAATATGAGATACAGACTCATAAAAGGCAACTGAAACGATTATAAATCCACCCACTATAACCCCTCCATTCGGAATTTCATTTAAGACAAATCCGGCAAAAATAGCGGCTAATACTGGCTGCAAACAACTAATAGTTGCAACCGTTTTAGCAGACAAATACTTTAGACTATAAGATAAAAGACTATGTGCTGTTGCAGTGCTAATAACACCTAGTAAAATCAATAGCATCCAGTCGTATACGTTAAACAAAAGCGTGGTGTCAATATCAACAAACATTAGCAATATGACTGATACCATTACTACCTGGTGTAATATAAGTTTATCCGACGGTACATTTGGGTGCTTATACTTTTGCATTAAATTCCTGATGGAAAATAAAACGGCAGATATAACACCCCATAAAACACCCTGCATTGCACTACTGTCAAACTCATTTAAATCCTCTCCCAGCATAATCATAATTCCCAGGAACACCATTACAACGGCAATCAAATCAAAAGCCTTTATCTTTACCTTATTAAATAAAGGTTCAAGAAACACGGTAATAACAGGATAAGTAAAAAGAGACAACATGCCTATTGCAACTGTTGATATTTGCATGGCGTAAAAAAAAGTAATCCAGTGCAGGCCTAAAATAACGCCTAATAAATAGACACCTGCATATTCTCTCAGGCCACTCAAGCGATAGCCCCTTCTTCCTATCAATGCAAAGCACAACAGTGTAATAACAGCTATTACACTACGCAACTGGGTAATAGATATAGCATCAAGAGGAATCAATTTGGAAAACAAACCATTTAAAGAAAGCAGGAAAACAGCTACATATAAAACACTTAAATGATTTTTAGTGTGAGGCATATTAATAATTCATAAAAAACTCTATTATAAACTAAAAAAGATACCTATAGGCGGAAGTCATAAGCCTTATATCAAAGCAACGACTCTTCAGAACATACTTCTGATTATTAGTTACTGCATAAACATTTTTTTATATTCTTATCCTATACTCCACTAATGCAATTAGAAGGCTACTCGAATCTTAGCAAATTTGCTACCGGCGGTATGGCAACGGTATATAAAGCACGCCAGCTTTCTCTAAACCGGACTGTTGCAATAAAATTTTTATCTGCGGAACATCTCTGGGATGAAGAGGCCAAAGCTTTATTTGACCAGGAATCTCTGGTTATAGCCCAACTTAATCACCCCAATATTATCCATATTATAGATCGGGGCTTAAATGAAAAAGGTCGCCCTTATTTTGTTATGGACTATATCCAGGGCAGCGACCTGTCTCAAATCATGCATCAGGAAAAACTCTCTATCAACAATAAAATAAACCTGTTGATACAAATATGTAAAGGTATGGCAACCGCTCACAAAAACGGCGTTATCCACCGTGACATTAAACCTTCAAATTTTGTTGTTGATACAGAGAATAATCTACATATTTTAGACTTTGGTATTGCATGGATTGCTGCCAGCGGTAAACCAGAGAATATCGTTGGCACACCTGATTATATGTCCCCAGAACAGTTTTCCCAACCAGAAGCTGTAACACACCTGAGTGACATTTATTCTTTAGGTATTATTATGTATGAAATGTTTCTTGGAACATTACCGCCTGGAAACACGGAAAAATTAGCTATCAGCTTAGACAACCTGCCTGACACACTCGCTAAACTAATAACCCAATGCCTGTTAAGCAACCCCAGGAAACGCCCCGAAAATGCAGATGAAATTCGTTTACGTTTATTAAAAATAACAAAAGGCGCTCACCTTGATCAAAATCAAAAATCAGAAGCGAATAAAGCCATCAACAATATTGAAAATAAGTTTTCTTTATTAGATGTTATTAAAAAAGATGAATACGGTACCGTGTATTTATTTGAAGACACCAATAGACACAATCTTCTTGTTATAAAAAAACGCACTAAGTCAGTTGCAGGTTACAAAGAAGCCAGCTCATTAAGTAAGCTTAATCATATCAATATTGTTAAAATTCATGGAACTTCAAAAAGAAAAAACACCTTTATTATTGTTATGGAACACATCCCAAACGGCTGTCTACAGGATAGGTTGATCAGAAAATTCAATTTAAAACATTTCACACCTATAGCAACATCCATCTGTAAAGCATTACAATTTGCTCACAATGAAAACATAACACATGGCAATCTACGCCCTAGCAATATTTTATATGACAATAAAAACAATATTAAAATATCTGATTTTGGTTTAGAGGAGCATTACGCCACAACAGGTAGCCATAATAACTGGTATCAACCTAATGATCGTGGCGGCTCATCAAAAACACGTGATTTGTATAGTGCCGGCGCTATCTTCTACCGAATGCTAACGGGAAAGCCCGTTGTATTTTCAAATAAACGAATACAGAGCACTAAAGAGTTTGAGCTGTTAAATAAGCCAATAAAGAATCTGTTACGTAACTTAATGGAAGAAGACACATCCAATCATTACCAGTCGTTTGACCAGGTGTTACCTGATTTAAATAAACTTAAACAATACACCGCATCAGAAATAATTAAAAAATCAGGAAAAATTAAAAAAGCACTCTTTATCGCTGGAATATTACTGCTGCTCAGCAGCATAATTCTGACTTTATATCTTTACTTCAACTCACAGTAATTTAAAAACTAATTTATTTTAAGTCAGTAACAATTTATTTACTTCGTCCACTTGTTTTATTCGAAAGCGCAGTTGATCGTTTTTCGATGAACTTGAACACAATACGGCAAGCTTCTTACAGCCACTCTCGATCTGCAGATATCAGTTCCAGTTCCGCATACTCAAGCACAAGGTTTTCAATTAAACTGTATTGTTTGTCCAGGTATGATTTATCAATACTGATCAGGCAAACTGCTATAACCGATTTTTGCCAGCTATCCAATGCATCGACCTCTGCTACCGATGCATTAAAGCGGCTACTTAACCTGTCTTTTAAACTTTTTATCTGCCGTCGCTTTTCTTTTAAAGAGTGCGCATTTGGGATATGAAGATTTAATTTTATGAGTAAGATATGCATTTTAATTAAAGCAATTACTGCACACCCATCATAATCTAAAATTACGATGGGTATATCAGCTACAGGTTATGAATTTCCAGCCCCAGCTCTTTTACCACTTTTTCATTAGCAGGATTAGTTACCACTGCAATACTGGCATTTTCAGGTTTCAGGTACTTTTCACCCACATGTTTTAAATCGTTCACTGTTACTTTTAAAACCCGTTCTCTATAAAGCTGACGTTGCTCGGGTGTACGGCCATAAAGCTCATTATGAAAAGCCTGCTTTGCTTCACCTGCGGGTGAACCCGGTTTATCCATACTACCTATTACACCTAAAATAGATTCTTCTACCTGTAACTCAGAATGATCCTCATTCAATAACCATTCAATTGATTTATCAAAATCATCGAGTGTCTCAGCTAAACGAGGATCACGATATGAAAAAAATCGAAAACAGGCATTACTCGGTTCGTGACTTGCACCACCACCATAAGCACCACCCTGCTCACGAATAACCCGGTGTAAAAACCCATTACGCAAGAAACCACCCAATACAGACAAAGCAGCCGCATCTTCATGGTTTACACTTACAGTAGGATAGGACTTGGCACTAAAATTAACCTGAGTACTGGTTAACCAGGCCTGTTTTACCTGCTGCTTTACTGGAGGTAAATTAAATTCACTTTTTTCCACATTACCCTTACCTGTCCAGAATGCCTGAATATCTTCTTCAATTTCACTCTGGTGGTCTTTTTCAGCAATGGTTAAATATTTACGGGGCGCATTGATAATCTTTTTATGAATAATTTGAAATCTTTCAGCCAGATCTTTTAACGTGCTTTCAGAACTTAGCGAGTCATCAAGCTCTTTTAATCGTTTAATACCCTGTAAACCCGACAGGCGATGACTTAATTCAGCCGCTGGACTCATGCCACTGCTTGCCGCAGTCATTGCCAGGCTATGACCCTGCCCCGTTACACTTTGCTCTCTTCTTGCGCGTTTTTGTGAAATCAGCTCGCGTATTCTTTCCAGCTCATCAAACCGTGCCTGTTCCAGCATTTCTGACATCAGCTCATTTAACTGCTGATGATTTCTTACTAATGCCTTTCCTGAAAAAACAAAGTGCGCTTTGATATTCTGCTCATTATCAGTTGAACCACGCACACTGGTATATGCACCTACTCCACCACTTACTGCATCCTGCCACGCCTGTGACTGTAGGTAATCTTTATCACCACAGCCTAATTCAGTTAAGCAATAAGTATATATAGGTAACAGGTTAACCAGTTCTGCTTCCAGGTCAGGCAGATCAATAATAATCTGCTGATAAATTAAACCATTAGTACCCTGATCAAAAAAGGCCAGCTCCGAATCCCCTACTGGTTTTGATAAACCTGTGGGAATCTGCATTTTTGCCGGAACATCTTCAAGCCCTACTTTTGGCAAAATACTGATATCATCTTCTTCGTTCTGTCTCTTTTCCAGAGCAGCAGCCTGTTCAACAATCTGCTGTTTTTCTTCTGTTGATAATTTTGCTTTTATTTCAGCCAGCTTATCCGCTTCCGCTTTTTCTTTCGCTTTGCTTAAATTTGTATCCGGTGTCATCACCAGGCGAATACGGTGCTGGTTTTCAAGCAAGTTTTTCTTCACCAGATTTTTAATAAAATCTGGATCTTTAATATCTTCTCGCAGCTGTTCTAACACTGGTTCAAGGTTCATCACCGCAATGGGGTCACCTCGGTGTATTGCAGCAGATAAACCACCCAGAATAAGTTGCATTCCATAAGGGTAACCATCTCCACCTATTTCACGCTGCCCAAGCTCTAACTGATGTAATACAGCCTCTATCTGCGATTGCTCAACACCATTTTTTGCCACATCCTCAAGCACCTGTAATATCAGGCTTTCAATCGCACCTGCATGCTTAGCTTCAGAAGCTTCTAAACCACACATAAAACTCATTTCAAGATTAGAATCTTCCAGACCACACAACGGTGAGGGAGACGCACCTAAATCGGTTGTTTCCAAAGCCTGTTGCAATGGAGATGCTGAATTATCTAACAATACACTGGACATCAAATGAGCCTGTAACATCTCTTTCAACGACGTACTTTCGCCTAACAGCCAGCTTATAACAATATGTGTTTTAGCTTTGGTATCTTCTTCATCAAAAGCATAATGACTTTCAAAGTTATGTGGTTCTGTATAACGCACCTCATTATTCACTTTTATTTGCATATCAAGCTTTTCAAATCGACTTAACGCCTTCACTTCAAACACCTTATGATGCTCAATAGCCGGAATATCACCAAATGTCATAAAGACCGAATTCGATGGATGATAATGCACTTTATAAAAATCTTTTAATTGCTGATAACTTAAATCTGGAATATTTTCAGGCTCTCCGCCTGAGTTGTAATGATACGTTGTAGTTGGAAATAAATGCTCCGTCACTGTTTGCCATAAGGCACTTACTGGCGAACTCATTGCACCTTTCATCTCATTAAAAACAACACCTTTATATACCAGAGGCGTTTCAGGGTCATCTGGTGTTTCAAATTCAAAACGGTGTCCCTCCTGTGCAAAATCCAGCTCATGTAAACGCGAGAAAAATACCGCATCCAGATAAACATCCATTAAATTATCAAAATCTTTACGGTTTTGACTGGCAAATGGATATGCCGTCCAGTCACTGTTAGTAAACGCATTCATAAAAGTATTAAGTGAGCGACGAATCATCATAAAAAACGGGTCACGTACGGGAAAGCGCTCACTACCACATAAAGCAGTATGTTCTAACATATGCGCTACACCGGTTGAATCGGTGGGTATGGTTCTAAGTGCAACCAGAAAGACATTTTCATTATTTTCAGCAGACAGGTGATAATGAGAAGCACCGGTTTTTATATGTTCATATTCTTCAACGGTGATATTAAGTGAATCAATTCGCTCTGAACGCCTCCACTGGAATGCTGGGTGTACCTGGGCGGGCTTTAAATCATCAGACGACATATATTTTCCACATTTGCTCATTAAGACACCGATTGTAGCTTGTTACACATTCGAATAAAACGGCTTTTATTTCTACCCATGTTAACTAAACCAGTAAATAACAAAATATTTCTGCCATTCTGCGTATAACGCAGAGTCTAAATATGAAGAATAACCGAGAAGAGCTTAATACCCTGTTCTTTCAGCTATATCCTGAGTAACCACACCCGACACCCTTTTCATGTGATTCAACAGCAAAACTATGCGAGAATAGGTTAATAATAAAATAACAATGACACCCAGAATGATTAAATCCCTTACCGCCGACCAGTTACGACCACAATGCACAGCTGAGACACTCCCCTTTAAAACCACTGCTGAACTTGAAGATCTACCCGGTATACTGGGGCAGGATCGGGCATTTCAGGCTATTGAGTTTGCTATTAATGTTAGTCACCGTGGTTTTAACCTGTTTGTAATGGGCTCCTCTGGCCTGGGAAAGCATGGTCTGATACGTAAATACCTGACCAAGATATCACAGGATAAAGAATCACCTTCTGACTGGTGTTATGTACACAATTTTGATCAGGACTATAAACCTAAAGCCCTCAAATTACCCGCAGGTCAGGGTAGAGCCTTTAAAAAAGACATGAAAAACCTGATTGAAGATCTGGGGAAAGCAATAAATGCCGCTTTTGAAACCAGTGAATATCAGGAACAAATACAAATTATTGAAAAATCTTTTCAGAAAAAGCAGAGCAACCTGCTTGATAAACACGCCGAACAGGCACGTCAACAGGATATTAATCTGGCAAATACGCCATCTGGCTTTATGCTCACACCCATTATCGATGGACGTAATATCACTGAAGATGAATACGACCAGTTGCCTGATGAAACTAAAGACGCCATTGATGACAAAATAGCTAATTTCCAGGAAGAGCTGGAATACCTGGCACCAGAAATGTCACGACAGCGCCGTGAACACAATATCAGAATCAAAAAACTAAACCGTAAAGTCGCACTCTTTGCTACCAGTAATTTAATTAAAGACACTAAACGTAAATATAAATCGCTCTCAGAAGTAATCGCCTATCTTAAAGCATTGCAGGAAGATGTATTACATCACCTGGAAGACTTTACTGAAACAGAAGAAGACGATTCAGGCAATGAAGCAGGACAACAACAAAGTAGTAAAAACGAATCGTTGCAACGCTATCAGGTAAATCTAATTGTCGAATGCGGCAAACAAAAAGGCGCACCGGTAGTATATCTGGATAACCCAACGTATCAAAATCTGGTAGGACGTATTGAATATGAAAACCGTGCCAGCAACCCGGGAAACAACTTTACACTCATTAAACCCGGCGCTCTGCTACAGGCCAATGAGGGTTATTTAATTCTCGATGCGCATAAAATTTTAAATGCGCCCCATGCATGGGATGCACTTAAACGTAGTATGTATGCAAAAAAAGCCAAAATTGAAAACCTGGACCAGGCTGTAGGTGGTGATAATTCGGTTACCCTTGAACCTGAGCCTATCCCATTAAAGGTTAAAGTTATATTATTAGGTGATCGCAGTACTTATTATATGCTGCATGAAATTGACCCTGACTTCCCAGAGCTATTCAAAGTTGAAGCTGATTTTGAAGAGGAGATTTTACGCAATGAAGATTCAACACTAAAATATGCCCGTTTAATTGCCTCACGCACCCGCAAATTTGAATTAAAAAATATGGATGCCGCAGCCGTAGCACGGGTGATTGAATTTAGCTCACGCATGGCCAATGATTCAGAAAGACTATCAACCCGATTACGTACCATTGACGACCTGTTAATTGAAACACAATACCATGCACTACAATCCAGTAGTGAGCTAATGACCGAAACACATGTGCAACAGGCCATCGATGCACAAATTGAACGCACCTGTAGAATTCAGGGCCTGATTCAAAGTGATATCCAGCGTGGCACATTAATGATTCGCACTGATGGTGAAGTCATTGGTGAAATTAATGGCCTCTCTGTATTTGAAATTGGTAAATATGGATTTGGACAACCATCACGTATCTCCGCAACGGTACATTTAGGTGATGGAAAAATTATTAATATTGAACGTGAAGTTGATTTAAGTGGTTCAATACATGACAAAGGTGTTCTGATTTTATCTGCATTACTGGCAAGCCGTTATACAAAAGACACTCCTCTGTCTTTTTCTGCCAGTATTACATTTGAACAGTCTTATGGTTTAATTGACGGCGACAGTGCATCTGTCGCCGAATTATGTGTACTAATATCGGCATTAACCGACCTGCCTATTCAACAGGGGCTGGCAATTACAGGCTCACTCAATCAACAGGGTTTTGTACAGGCAATCGGTGGTGTAAATGAAAAAATTGAAGGTTTCTTCGATATTTGTAACCAACGGGAACTCTCTGGAAAACAGGGCTGTATTATTCCTGCCGTTAATGTTAAAAATTTATCATTAAGAAAAGATGTTGTTGATGCTATAAAGCAGGGCAAGTTTAATATTTATCCTATTGAACACTACCAGCAAGCGCTGGAACTATTAATGAACAAACCTGCTGGCGAAGAACATATAGATGGACATTATGACAAAGACAGCATAAACGACCGCCTGGTAAATCGCTTATGTCAATTTGCTCAAAATCGAAAAAATTCACAAATTATTTTATGACTTTATATAGCCCGGGGTTTCTCCCCAGGCTTATATAAAATCATCAACAAAATTAAAAAACAAATGCGCAATCGTATACACAGTTTAATACCTGCTTTTCAGATCAATAAACTTTTTGCTTTTTATTCGTCATTCCTAACATGTGTTTTAAAAACTCTCTAATATCATGGCCAACCGCAAGCGTTGCGGGAATAGTAAACAAGGTCACAACCGTAGCAAATGCCAGACCAGATGATAGCGCCAACGCCATAGGTGATACAAAATGATCCAGGCCACCCCAACCATAAGCAGTGGGTAATAACCCCATTACTGTTGTTGCTGCTGTTAATATTACCGCTCTAAAACGCCTTCGTCCTGCCAGTAGTATCGCTTCTTTTATTTGCATACCTTGCTCTCTTGCCCTTTGAACAAACACGAGCAACACTAGAGAGCTATTAACAACAACACCCGTCAGCGCAACCATGCCCATGGTAGAAAAGAATGATAACGGCATCGGCTTCCAGAACACATCATGCAAATAGAAACTTATAATGACACCAATAGCACCAAATGGAATCGCCAGCATCACTAACAAAGGGTAAACCATATTATTAAACTGAATAGCCAGAATAAAAAAGATAGCAAATAGTGCAAAAACAAAAGCAACTAACAGGCTAACAAATGACTCCTGATTTTTCTCCTGCTCTCCACCATAATTTACTGTAACTTTATCGGCTATCCCCTTAAGCCAGGTAGATTCATTATCTTTAACTATTTTATTTAGTTTCAAGCTAGATAAAATCAAACTATCTATATCTGCAACTACATTCACTATACGCAAACCATCTTTATGCCGAATAGTGGTATAACCCCGATGCTCTTCCAGCTTGGCTATTTTATGCAGAGGCACTAAACCATCACGATTATTCGGTATTAATACGTTATAAACCTGTTCAAGCTCATCTACCGTGTCAGAAGGAAAGTGAATTGTTACATCAATTTCTTCAGTGCCTTTGCGAATGGTTGAAACAACTAAACCATCGGCAGCCGCACGCACATGCCGTGAAACAATATCCAGATCAATACCCGCGTAGGTAGCCAGTTGACGATTCAACACAACATGTAATTCAGTATCACCCGGTTTTAAACCACTATCTATTGTTGTAATACCCTCTACCGTTTTTAGATAATCCATTAATTGCCGCGCCGCCTGTTCGCTGGCTTTTACATCAAAACCACTTATTTCAGCCTCCAGTGCACGCCCTAAAGGTGGACCATTTGAAATTAACGTTGATGATATTTCCAGTTCAGTATATTTCTCTTTTAATATCGGAGTGATTTTTTTCATATCATCTGTTGCATCATGTCCGGGACGGCCCACTGCTGGTGTATAAATAGCCCGTATCTGCCCGTAACGACTACCACGCTGTGTAAGCGGATCACCTTCATCCATAGAAATATCACCACTCTGAGCAACGGTTGCCTCCAGATATTCCAGGTTAGAATTATTACGTATATCCTGATCAATACTGCGTAAAATCTCACGCATACTCTTAAGAGAGGTTCCTGGTTTTGCCGTTACCCGTACAAGGTATTCTTCTACACCTGCAGGAGGAAACAACTGAAACTGCATATTCTGTTTTGCAAAAACAACTGTTCCTATTAAAATTGCAAAAGAAATGATAACGGTTACCCAGCGAAAACGAAGTGCCTTTTCTAACATCCAGCCATAAGAATTTTCCAGTGCTAATAACCATGCACGCTCTTTGGGATGTTTGTTCGGGTTAGTGACATGCGCCACATGACTCGGCAACATAAAAAATGATTCTAACCAGGACAATATCAATAAGCTAATAACCACAACAGGAATAGCAATAACAAACTTACCGATGATCCCCGACATAAACATCATCGGCAAAAATGCCGCAACGGTTGTCAGTATGGTTGTTGTTACCGGACCAATTAATTCAACAGCACCTTTTACCGCAGCATCGATCGGGTTTAAACCTTTTTCCATATGATAGGTAATATTCTCCCCTATAATAATGGCATCGTCTACCAGCATACCCAATACCATAATAAACCCCATCATTGATATCAGGTTTAAAGTCATACCTAATGCATAGATTACCGCGACGCCTGTCATAAAGATTATCGGCAAACCCCAGGTCGTTGTTATGGCAACTGAAAAGCGTAAAAATAAAATGAGTGAAATAAAAACAAGAATAACACCAACAAAACCATTATTTGTTAATACACCTAAACGTACACGGGCAAAGCGAGAAAAATCCTGGAACGATTTAACAGTTAAGTCATTTCCATATCTCTCGGGTATGGTTTCTAAATAAGGCCTGACTAAATCAATCGTATCAATTATGTCTGCATCTGATCGTTTCAAAACCATTAGAGAAACGGCGGAAATACCCTGCACATCATGTAAGGTACGTGGCTTCTCCAGTGCTTCCGATATTTTTGCTACATCACCCAGGCGTAATGAGTTTCCCCTGGCATTAGCACGGATAATAATACTTTCAGCATCTTCAATACTACTAAACTCACCGACTATGCGAATAGACTTCTGACCTTCAGGTGTTTCAATTTCACCCCCCGGTGTATTTAAGTTCCAGCCACGTAAAACCTGGGCTATCTGATCGACTGAAACCCTCGCTTTACGTAATTTTTCAGGGTCTACTTCTACACTGTATTCTGCTTTTCTATCACTTAATAATGCAATTTTTGCAACACCTTTAATCGCTAACAAATCTTCTTTTATATCGTCACCCAGACGCTTTAATTCCAGCTCTGAACGATCACCTGAAATAGCCACACGCAGGATAGGAAATACAGCGCCATCAACTTCTGTAACGAAAGGGTCGTCGGGTAAGTCATTGGGTAAAGTTGCTCGATCAACGGCTAAAGAAATATCTGATGTTAATCTATCGCGGTTATTTGCATATGGATCAACTTCCATTGATATGCGCCCGGAACCGGGAAAAGCCATAGAAATCATTTTATCTATGCCATTTATTGAACGCAATTCCTGTTCTATCGGTGTAATAATAAGCTGTTCAATTTCACTCGGAGAAGACCCCGGGTAAGTAACATCAATTTGAATAACATCAAGATTCACATTAGGAAATGCTTCTACCTGCATAAACTTAACAGCTATTACACCGCCCATAGCCAACAGGAAAACAGAAACCAGATTAACAACCAGGCTACGGGTAACCAGATAACGAATTATAGATTCCATTAATGACTTCTCTCTTTTGGGTTACTTAATGTCGCTTCATCAAACGTAAACTGGGGTAATATAATATCCTTCCATAGTCCTCCTCGAATCAGGTTAAGCTGATGATATCGGCGTATTAATTCAATCGCCTGCAAATCATAAGATAACTCTGCAGTGGATAACTGTGATTCAAAATCAATAATTCTATCCGTTTCTATTCGACCATCCTTATATCTATTTAACGCTTCCTTTAATTTTTTGTCTTCAGCCTGCACACTGTTTCTAAATGCAATAAGTGCAACTTCACTGGACTGTATTTCTGCCAGTAAACTTGAAATATCATATTGTAAATTTTCTAAAATTTGTTTTTTATCTTCTAAGGCAATGCCTTTATCATAATGAGCCTGACGTAAGTCCGCATCAAAACCACTCTTGTCCAGGCCACGATTAAATTCAAGACTAACTCCACCAATCAATTCAGACTCATCAAGATCACCACTACTGGTATCACCCTGATTAAACTCATTTCCTACAAATAACACCAGATCGAGATCATCTTTTCTTTTGTCTCGGCTACTACGAATAGCACTGTCTGCCAGTTGTAACTGGGCATCTATACGTTTCAATGCCGGGCTATGAGACTGTGACTGCTGATAAAGCTCAAGATAAATTTTACTCAATGAACGATTAATACTGGTATCAGGTAATAATACTTTCTTCCAGGGGCGGCCCATTAATCTATTTAAAGAAATAACCTGTTTTAACATGGCAACCTGCAGACTCTGTTTGTCCGCCTCATTAATACTCAAGCGTGCATTAACCTGTAACACATCTTTTTCTTCAGAAAGGCCAAGCTTATATTCATCTTCAATATATTTTTTTAATCGGCGTCCACGCTCAATTGTTTTATCAAGACTATTAATACGAGCCTGAGTTATTGCTGCACCAAGGTATAACTCAATGACCTGTGATGCCAGTTGATCATACAGACTTAATTCATCACTCAACGCAAGCAACTTACCCGCTTCTGCCGACTCCAGCCCTTCCGTATATAATCTATTTCCTGCCCCCTTTTCAAACTTATGCCTGTAATTTATATCTACACGTGTACTAGTCGTTGGGTTGGGAACAGTCGGCCCAAAAGTATCGGTTGCATCCTCACGGGAAATATTGGCATTAAACCCTAGTACGCCGCCATTCTCTAAACTCCTGTTTACTTCGGCACCTACTTTATATTGATCAGTAGCAGTCCCAAATAAACTGGTATCACGTGAATACCCGGCATTACTACTTAATAACCATGAAAGCTGACTTTCTACTTTTATATTTTCCAGACTGGCTTTTTCAACCTGATATGATGCCGATTTTATAGAGGGATAATGATCAACAACTCTTTGTAAAACCTGCAACAGACTTAAATGTTCAGCGATAACATTTGATTGAAAAAAAATCAGACCAACCAGTGTACTTTTTATTAACCAATACTTCATGGGTTACTTTTCTCCAGATCAGACCCGAGCAATTTTGCCTGTGGCTGCTTAACAAGACTATTTAAAATAAATTCCGTATGTAATTGCAGGTAATTCTGTGTACCTGAATCGTCATCATAAGGTTTTAGTGAATGCATCCAGATAGTGGCCTGCACCAGCGGTGCAACAGCAAGCCTTGCGACGGTTTCTGATTCATATAAATTAAACTCACCACTGATCATGCCCCGGCTAATCACTTTACTAAACAAATTTCGTGAACGAACAACAACGTTCTGCGTAAAGTACCTGGCCAGCTCGGGAAAATTACCCGACTCAGCCACAACAATTTTGGGAATGGCTGACAATGATGTACAGGCAACACTCATCCACCAACCATTAATCAACTGTTTTAGTAATTCAGCCTGTGACCCCTCAAAGCATTCAACCATTGCTTCAACCTGATCCAGTTGAGGAGAAATACGCTGGTGAACCACATCTTTAAATATTGCCTCTTTGCTATCAAAATATAAATAAAGTGTGCCTTTTGAAATACCGGCGGCTTTTGCAACATCAATCATGCGGGTAGAGCTGAACCCCTTTTCAGTAAATAACTGAAGTGCCGCATCAAGAATTTCTTCTGGACGCGCCTCTTTACGCCGTTTCCAGCGGCACTTAGAGCCTGAATGCTTATCACGAAACATAACTATCATAACACCATAAATAACCAGTGGGTCATATATTAATAGAAACTGACCCGTTGTCCAGTTATTTCATGGTAACTTTATATTAGATATTTGAAAAATACCCCTTTTACAATCAATTAACATGTCATTATCGCCATTGAAATCAGAGGAGGAAGACAGACTTATATTAAGAAAAATACCACAGACAGACAAAACTATACTAAATAAGTTTCATTCCAGGCATAAGCAGGCTCTGGAAAACCACAAACAGCTAGCTTAAACAATCCGCCAATTTTAAATTCAATTGCTTATAATCAAACTGCTCTGACAGAATAAATTCGATCATAGAATAAGAACCCGCTGTACAAGCCAGAATCGGCCGTTCATTTTGAGTGAAATTAACAGATATCCAGCCATTACCTGTATGTAACACACCTTTAACTCTTTCAACACCACCTGCATCAATTAATTCATTAACAAAACCAGTCAGTTTTTTATGATTAAATTTGAAAGCTTTATCAATCTTCCAGCCTATACTGAAATAACCATTCGCATGATTTTCAAGCATTAACCAGTTTTGATTATTTGTGATAACTGCACATGATTCTTCATGCCCGTCATGAAAGTGTGATTGCGCAGCGGAGTGCAAATCAGGAAAACAGGCCGACCTATCGGGCAATCGAGTTAAATTAAGCCAGTCTAGCTGTAATTTACCCAGCTCTACCAACGCAACTTTCAACTTACCCGGTGAAAACGCCATTGCATAATCACTAAAATAATTTTTATCTTTGTCTGAATAAGTATCCAGCTTACTGCCTATCAATATGTCAGCAAAATTAGACTGATCAATAAACGTTTGATTATTGAAATACCGATCATCTTTCAACTGCCGTGCATCGACCAGGTTGATTATGGCTTTTAAATCTAATACTGACTGATAAAACCCGCTGGTTAATGATTCAATTAATTTTCCAGGATGCCCCAACCCCGTTGGCTCAATAAGAATACGCTGAGGTTTAACCGTGCGAATAACCTGATTTAAGCCTACGCTCAACGCCTGGCTTCCGACACAACAAAGGCAACCACCTGGGATTTCTTTTATTGCAACATCATCATTTTTTAAAATAGCACCATCAATACCAATTTGACCGAACTCATTTACGATAACTGCCCAGGTTTCTGAAGCGGGTTTCTGTTTTAATAAAAACTGAATCGCGGTGGTTTTTCCCGCACCTAAAAAGCCTGAAATAATATTGGTAGGAATATTAGAATATGTTTTCATTTATATAAAATATTTTACTAAAAAACATAATAAAAAAACCGCAAAAAAATACTGCTTAAATAAAAAATTTACCATTCTAAAAAAACAGTAATTCTAAACGATACTGAAATATATAGTGCATATAAATAACAGGAGCAGCACTTACAGATAAAAGCATTATCACTTCATAATATCAATATGCAAACCCTGATCTTCAAAATGTTTTGCGCGCGCATCGATATAACGCTGAAAGTTAGCCTGTTTTTTATACATACCACTGCTTACGTAATCCATGACAGACTGTATATGAAAGGCCTTTAAGTAACCTTCACTTCTAAATACCTCTTTTCCCTGAGGGTCAAAGTAAAGCATACTGGGTGCATACTGAATATTTAATTCTTCAGCCCAGTCTTTAATACTCGATTTTTTTCCATTGGGTTTAATCACTTCCTCACCTGACCACATATCAAGCACAGAAACATTAAGCTTATTAAGCTGCTCTACTGATTCTTTACGTTTAAGAATATCCCCATGCAACTCATCACACGCCACACATTGCTTTTGTTCAAACATAATCAATGTATGCCTGTCTGATGCTTTACTAAAATCATAAGGCGGCTTAATGCTTTCAATATCTTTATATATCTTACCTTTTACTTTAACCGGTGACACTCTGGCCAAATAGGATCTAAATGTTTCTTTTTTATCATGATGCCCAAGAACATAGTCCAACGCTGCATTAAACTTGGCAGGGTGATAATACCCATTGGCACGTAAAACAACTTTACCTTCTTCATTAAAAAAAATAAGTGTCGGCGTATACATCACCTTTAAACGTGCTGCAAAATCTTTTTCTATAACGTCTAGTGCCCCAAAACTCACATCACGATCACCCCATATATTCAATGAGATCACATCAAAATGAGATCTGGTTTTTTCCGTTATATCACGTTGACCAAAATTATCCTGTAATAGCTTTTTACAGTAAGGACAACCATCCTGATAAAAAAACATCATTAAACGTTTGCCCGATTGTCGGGCATCTTCTATATCTTCATTCAAATCTAAAAAGGAATTTTTAAACCAGACAGGCTGTTCTTCATAACCCGGATTAACCATACCTTCAGACAAACTGCCTTCTGTTTTTGCAGAAACAGGCTGAACGAACAATAGAGAAAACAAAACAGATATTTTAACGACGTTTATCATTATTCGGCTTCTGACGATTAGATGATATTTTTTTACGACTGGATAGTGTTTTTTTAGGCCCTTTGGATCTCGGTCTATCATTACCGCCTCTCGTTGTCTGTTTTCGCCCCTGCATACGAAATACTTTTTTCACAGGCACACCTGATTTTAAAGATGAGTCATACTCTATGCCCGCAAGTTCAGCCAGCTCACGAATATCCTTAGGCTCTAGCTCATAAAATTTACCCGGACGGTTACTCTTGGTCATTAGAACCGAGCCATATCGAACCCGCATCAGACGACTCACTTTAAGATCAACGGCCTCCCACATACGGCGCACTTCTCGATTACGCCCTTCCATCAGTACGACATGATACCAACGATTAAAACTGGAGGGCGCACCAGGGGAACTATCACTACCCGTGGTTTCCACAATATCTTCAAATCGGGCCTTACCCTTACCATCGTCAAGCTGCACACCATTAGTTAACTTTTTAAGTTGCTCAGGGCTTGCTTTGCCCATAATACGCACGGCATATTCACGCTGTAGCTGACTGGAAGGATGCATTAGCTTATTTGCCAGATCACCATCATCGGTCAATAAAATCAAACCGGATGTATTAATGTCCAGCCGACCAACCGCAACCCATCGGCTGTGCTTCAAACCTGGCGCATGATCAAAAATCGTTGGTCGCCCTTCCGGGTCACTTCGGGTACAAACTTCACCTTCAGGCTTGTGATACATCAATACCCGTGGCAAAGTCTGCTGTATATCACGAATTATAATTTTACGGCCGCTGTACATAATAATGTCACCGGTTTCAACCTGTTGGCCTAACCCGATGACTTCACCATTAAGCTGTACTAAACCTTCCTTGATCCAGCTTTCAATTTGGCGTCTCGAGCCCAACCCCTGTCGTGCCAGGGCTTTTTGTATACGTTCTTTACTCATAAAATAAATCTTTTCTGGATATAACAATGAAAATAATATTAACCTGTATTGTACTACTTTCCAGCATTCAATACGCCTATGCTGACATTACTCTGGAATTTAAAGAGGTAGTTAGTAAAGACCTGCTCACATATTATATAAAAGATGAACAGTTAAAGTTTATACAGTCGGAAGAAAATCGATTTAATTTATTTAATCAACAGCAACAACAATTTATCAGCATTGACCTAAAAACGGCTCAAAGCGCTATGATTAATGAAAACGTATTAAACCAGCGCATTAGCCAGCTCAACCAGCAACGACTGAAAAAACTGGCACAGGTTGAGCATAATCTAAATAAAAAACTGAAAACCATGTCATCCACCGCTCGTGAAGTGGGTGAATCACTGGTAAATGTATTAAAATACCCGGAAGTATATGGTGAACATACTCAACTTATCGTCAAAAAATCAGAAAAATCCAGAAAAATCCTTGATATCCCCTGCCAGGTATTCCAGCTCTATCGCGCTAAGCAGCTATTAAGAGATTTTTGTGTGGCGGATGCCAGTTCACTTAAAATCCTCCCTGAAGACTACCAGACATTACGCAGTTACTACGCCTTTAACTACAACACTCAAAGCCGACTCATGTTAGCAATGGGCAAAACACGATTTAGTCTGATTGATTACGAACAACAAAAAATAACGGGAGTTATAATAGAGAGCATTGATTATCAGGGGGCCAAAGTAACTGAGCACCTTATTCTGAACTCAATAAACATAGATAAACTACCTGATAGTGGTTTTAAATTACCCAATTTAGGGAAAATAGACCAATAAGTGCTTATTACACGCCTCTTTGATTTCAACTATAATAGAGGCGTCGAATTATTTTGCGTAGTTTACTAATAACTGCCTGCAGCTAGCTATGACCATAAGCACTAAACTGAAAAAAATTCTCCTCAAATTAAGTAACCTCTACTTTCCTTTTAACAATTTAAGCGCTGAACGTTTACAGGAAATTATTAACCACATTCGTATTATTGAATTAAAGCAGGATGAAATACTGCAAATGAGAGGTTCCCGATCCCAGGATTACCTTTATCTACTGGAAGGTGAAATTGACATTATTTATGAAGGCACGATCCGCACCATAGGCAAGCCTGAAGACACCCAGCGTAGCCCGGTGTTATTACCCGGTGAAAAAAGCAGTTGCAGTATTATCGCCCGAACAGACTGTATTATTAGTCATGCTAACCGGGAGATACTAGATACTATTATCGCCTGGGATCATATTGGCCACGAGACTCGAAACACCATTAAATACATAGATATAATTCGAAACACACTGGTATTTCAGCGTTTACCCATTGAGTATATTGAAAACGCATTTTCACGGATGAAACCATCCAGATTCAGTAAAGGTGAAGCTATATCAGCAGATAACAGCGACGCCTATTATCTGATATTAAATGGACGGGTTGAAGTGCAACGATTTGACAGTATAAGTCAGCGCTTTAAACAGATTACCGAATTAGGTATCGGCGATATCTTTGGCGGTGAAGCTCAGGTTTCAGGCAAGGAGCCAGATGAAACCGTTATTATGCTGGAAGACAGCGAAATACTCATTTTAGGCAATACAGACTATCAGCAGCTAAAAAGCCGCCCTAAAGTGCAGACTATTCAGGCACAGATTGCCAGAACCATGCTAGATAATGGCTACAAACTACTCGATGTCCGCTTTCCAGAAGAATATACAGAAAATCGTATTCCCAACGCGACCCTCATCCCCCTGTCAGATTTAAATAATCAACTTAAAAAATTAAATAACAAACAACCTTATATCATCTACTGTCATTCCGGCCCCAGAAGTGCCGTTGCCGCACTCATATTGCATCAGCACAATTTTGAAGTATTATCACTGGAAGGTGGAATCAGAGATTGGCCTTATGAAATTGAACGAGCACCGATAAAACCTAACATTGTGCCTCTAGCAAAGAAATTCCACTAGATATGGTAGATATTCTTCACAAAACCGGATAAAAGGCATAGATTTTACGTTTCCCCAGCCCTAAACTGATGGTGAGCAGCAATTTATGCCTGCGAATGCAAAACATTAAAAGATGGGGATTTTATGACTACAGACTATTCTGAAAAACGTAACTTCTTTCGCATGAATCTCGAATGCAATGCGGAGTACACTATTAATGGCTCTGGGAATCAAAAATCAGGTAAAGTAAGCGACCTTAGTGGTGATGGCATTTCTATTATTACTGATCAGTCGGTTAACCCAGGCACTGAAGTGCGGGTATCCATTCAGCCTGAAAATAACGTAACACCACCACTTGATATTGTAATGGAAGTGATTCGTTGTGAAGAGCAGAACTCGGATAGTTTTTTGCTTGCGGGCAATATAACTAAACGATAAGCACTTCAGCTAGTTAACTAATAACTAGCCAGCATCTACTGTCTACTAGCTGCCTCTCAGTTGGTATAAGGTTTCTACCCCTCTAAAAAAACCTTTCTTATAATAGTTTTCCAGCTGTAACCATATAATATGGAAAAATAATGGCTTCTAACTATGAACGTGTATTAAAAAGACAGAGCACTTCTAGCCGGCAGCATCAACGACTATTTTACTCACGCAAATTGATTAAATAATACCGGAACCGGTTCAGTTTGTGCCGTGGCCATAAAGTTGCTTATTGCCGCAGCAGGTGGCTCATTACTTTGCAGGCTATTAGACCTATCTGCTGCTGATAACTGAAATGAGGACGAATCGTCAAACGGAACAGATTCAGCCTCTGTATCAGCACTACTTGAGACTTCATCTGTAATTTTTTGATTTTGTTCTAACTCAGCTTCTTCCCTGCGTTGTACAGCCAGATCAACTCGAGCTCGTGCTGCCATTTGATTTGCATTGGCTGCGACTCTCATGTCCTGAGGTGATGGATTTGCAGGTGCCAATGCGGCCGCACGAATTTGACTCGCCTTACTTAAGGTCGCCTGGGGGTCACTGCTAACTGGTGAAACATCAAGCCTGACCTCACCACCTACCGCATAAGTACGCCCATCCGGCCCGGTCTGAAAGGTGAAACTGGGGCCACCTCTAACCAGGCTGCCTCCGGCTGCCGCGTGAGCTGCCTCATGCGCTCTTACCTCACGGTCACGAGCACGTAACTGACGAAGTACAGCATCGTTTTCCTGCTTCTGGGCTTTTTCAGCCTGTTTATCTTCAGAGTCAATATTAGAGCGAGCTACACCATTAACACGCTTTGTGGAACTGGTGCCAACTGGATTACTACTTTGAATATTCTGTGAACTATTTACAATCATAAAGTACTTCTAACGCGAGCACCTAAGATTTAAGAGAAACAATCAGGTCAATTGATGCTACGCACGTATATCAATAATGCTGCCGATAACCTCATCTACCGCTGAAACAACCTTGGCAGAAGCCTGGGCCTGAACTTTATTTTGTTGTAAATCAAGAAGAGAGCCTTCAAGACTGGACCCCTGACCTGCCTTATTCAGCTGATCAGCACTGGCAATTTCCGATGCATTTTTTCGTAAACCATCCAGACCACGCTGAATACCCTGCACAGCTTCACTTTGAACTGACAAAACACCCATATCAACACTCCAGACGAAATTACACTTAGATAATTTATAACATAACAGGGAGTGTATTTCAATTTTAACAGCTTAAACAACGGCCTGAAGCGACAACCGGTGGAAAAACAGGGATAATAACCCATTTACGACTTAGCTCCCTCAAAGGCCATAAACTAAAGCAATTAGTTAATAACAGGCTCTTCTTCAGCTTCATCGCTATCCTCAGTGCCACTCACAGGAACCGAGCTTTCATTCACTTCATTTTCTATGACAGCTTCAGTTTCTGAAGTTTCTGAAGTTTCTGAAGTTTCTGAAGTTTCTGAAGTTTCTGAAGTTTCTGAAGTTTCTGAAGTCTCTGAAGTCTCTGAAGTCTCTGAAGTCTCTGAAGTCTCTGAAGTCTCTGAAGTCTCTGAAGTCTCTGAAGTCTCTGAATCTTCACCCACTTCAGCAGCAGGTACTTCCTGCTCTAATGCTAGCTCTGGATGCAATTTATCCAGATCCGTAATATCCGCCAAACTCGGTAATTCATCAAGACTTTTAAGATTAAAATAATCCAGAAAATCACGGGTAGTGCCATACATAGATGGACGACCCGGTACATCTTTATGCCCCAGAACCCGAACCCATTCGCGCTCTGTTAGCGTTTTAACAATATAGCTGCTAACACTTACACCTCGAATTTCTTCAATTTCACCACGTGTAATGGGTTGTCGATAAGCAATTAATACCAGTGTTTCCAGTAAAGCCCTGGAATAGCGAGGTGGCTTTTCTTCCCACATACGAGAAACCCAGGGTGCATTTGAAGGCTCCACCTGCATTCTATAACCACTGGCGACTTCTTTAAGTTCAATGCCACGTCCCTCATAATCAGCCTGCAATTCTTGCAATGCCTGTAGAATATTATCTCTACCAGGACGTAATTCTTCATCAGCTTCAAATAATGTCTCTAACTTACGCATCTCCATAGGCTGGTCTGCAGTAAGTAAAATGGCTTCAATAATATTTTTTAACTTTGCTTGTTCCATAACTAACTATTCTTGTATTTCCAGATCAGGCGGCAACTCTGAATCGCTGGCCGCTTTTATATAAATGGGAGCAAATGATTCAGACTGAACCAGGTCAATCATAGCCCCCTTTAACAATTCTAATATTGCCATAAAGGTTACAACAATACCCTTTCGGCCCTCTTCATAATTAAACAGACTGGTAAAGTCAGTAAACCCATCTGCCGTCACAGCAGCCAGTACATCCGTCATTTTTTCACGAATTGATAGAGTTTCACGCTGAATCATGTGACTACTACTAATATCAACCCGATTAAGTATATCTTTAAATGCAGCGAGTAATTCACGCAAATCAACATCGGGGTCAGGCCGGGTTAATTCAAGTGGCGGTGCTTCGGCTTTAGCTACCCAGCTATCACGTTCCTGACGTGGAATTTCATCCAGATTTTCTGCCGCCTGCTTAAAACGCTCATATTCCTGTAAGCGACGCACCAGTTCCGCACGCGGGTCACTCTCATCATCCTCTGATTCAGGGCGCGGTAACAGCATACGTGACTTTATTTCCGCCAGCATGGCTGCCATTAACAGGTACTCTGCGGCCAGCTCAAATCGCATGGTTTCCATCATTTCGATGTATTGCATGTATTGCCTGGTGATATTGGCAATCGGTATATCCAGCACATCGAGGTTCTGCCGTTTAATTAAATACAACAGCAAATCCAGCGGCCCTTCAAAAGCCTCCATAAAGACTTCAAGCGCATCTGGCGGAATATATAAATCCTCGGGCAAAATAGCCAGCGGCTCACCCTGAATCACCGCAAAAGGCATTTCAGTTTGTGCTGGCAGCTCTTTCGATGCCGAGTCTTCTGCAGTGTTAACAGGTTGATTCATTCAATTATCTAATATTAATTTAATGGGATAATGGTTCAGCTTATCGACTTAGGCACATTTCCTTGCGTATCTCATCCAGTGTATCACGGGCAACATCTCTTGCCGCCTCACAGCCTTCATCAATGATCGCTTTCACCGCCGATGGGTCATCAGTATAGTCTTTAGCCCTCTCACGAATAGGTTTAAGCTCAGCTAT
Organism: Gammaproteobacteria bacterium; assembly: GCA_016744065.1. Lineage (GTDB taxonomy): Bacteria > Pseudomonadota > Gammaproteobacteria > SZUA-229 > SZUA-229 > SZUA-229. The sequence goes on along the minus strand of JADGFA010000008.1, from coordinate 7,432 downwards.
CATAGCTTCGATAACAGGCCGTTTACAATCAACGCAACCTATACCCGCTGAGGTGCAACCTTCCTGAACCCATTCTTTAGTTTTATCTTCGGAGTATACTTCATGTAACTGCCAGACTGGGCAGCGTCCAGGATCACCTGGATCAGTACGTCGCACACGATTGGTATCTGTTGGCATGGTACGAATTTTTTTATCTATATCATCTACAGATTCACGCAGTGATATCGCATTATTATAAGACTTGGACATCTTACGCCCATCTAAACCGGGCATCTTAGATGCAGGCGTCAGCAATGCCTGAGGCTCAGGTAAAATTATTTTGCCTGAACCTTCCAGATAGCCAAATAAACGCTCGCGATCGCCCAGCGAAATATTCTGCTGATTTTCCAGCAGTGCCTGAGCCACATCTAACGCCTGTTGGTCACCCTGCTCGGTATAACGTTTACGTAAATCACGATAAAGCCGGGCATCTTTTTTACCCATTTTTTTAATCGCTGCTTCTGCTTTTTCTTCAAACCCTGGCTCACGGCCGTAAATATGGTTAAAGCGCCGCGCAACTTCACGTGTAAGTTCAACATGCGCAACCTGATCTTCACCCACAGGCACCTGGCCTGCTTTATACACTAAAATATCTGCCGATTGCAGTAAGGGATAACCCAGAAAACCATATGTTGCCAGGTCTTTTTCTTTAAGTGCTTCCTGCTGATCTTTATATGTTGGTACTCGCTCAAGCCAGCTAAGCGGTGTAATCATAGAAAGCAGCAAATGTAACTCTGCATGCTCGGGCACACGAGACTGTATAAAAATTTTAGACGAACCAGGGCTTACACCTGCTGCCAGCCAGTCTATTACCATATCATATGTGCTTTCAGCAATAATCCGTGGATCATCATAGTGCGTAGTGAGTGCATGCCAGTCAGCGACAAAAAAGAAGCACTCATACTCATGCTGTAATTTAACCCAGTTTTTTAAAACCCCATGATAATGACCGAGGTGAAGCAACCCTGTGGGTCGCATACCGGATAACACGCGTTGATGTTGCGTTAGAACTGAACTCAAAATTTCTCCTAAAAACCAGGCAATTAGCTATGGCCTTAATAAATGCACCTACAATTAACCCAGACCGAAAAGACCCAATAAATTTTTCTGTACCATCTCTACTATGGGCATGAGTATTTTATCCAGAATTCCCGTGAATAAAAGCAAAATAACCAGCCACAGCCCATATCGTTCAGTGCGCACAAAAATAACCGCCCATTTAAACGGCAAAACCCCCATAAGCACACGCCCTCCATCCAGAGGTAGCAAGGGCAGTAAATTAATCACCATCAACACAACATTAATAATGACACCAATACCCGCCATATATTGCCCGCCATCACTTAATTCACCAGGGGGCATAACCTTATAAGACAGCATCAGCACAAACGCCCAGAATATAGCCATAAAAAAGTTTGAAACCGGCCCGGCAAGCGCAACCAGGGCCATATCTTTTTGCGGATGCTCAAAATTACGCACATCAACAGGAACAGGCTTCGCATAACCAAATGCCATACCTATGGTAACAATCATAATGATCGGCATTAACACCGTACCAACAGGATCAATATGTTTGACAGGGTTAGCCGTTATTCGACCTAAATCTCTTGCCGTAGAATCACCCAGTTTAGACGCAACCCAGCCATGTGCTGCCTCATGAAGCGTAATAGCGGTAATCACAGGGGGCAAAGCCAGTATAATTTTATAAATAAGTTCCATTAATACCTAATCCAGCCCATGATCCACACCCTTGCCTTCACGCACAATCACCGGTGGAGTCTCTACCATATTGATGACCGTAGTTGCCTCAAAACCACAATTACCTCCATCAACAATCAGGTCGACCTGATGCTCCAGCTTTTCACGAATATCATGAGCATCGGTTTCCGGCATATCATTATCAGGCATAATCAGTGTTGAGCTCATAATAGGTTGCCCCAGCTCATCTAACATTGCCCTTACAACAGGATTATCCACCACTCTTATACCAATCATACGGCGTTTCGGATGCATTAACCGCCGCGGCACTTCATGGGTCGCTTTTAGCAAAAAAGTATAGGGGCCCGGCGTCAGTGATTTCAGTAAGCGATAATCTGAATCACTGACTTTTGCATAGGTTGCAATTTCAGACAGATCACTGCACACCAGCGTAAAATGGTGTTTATCATCAACCCGACGAATACGTCGAATTTTTTCCATAGCCGATTTATCACCCAGGTGGCAACCTATGGCGTAACTGGAATCCGTAGGATAGACCACCACACCGCCATTATCGATAATCTCAACGGTCTGGTGAATTAGCCGCTTCTGCGGATTTTCTGGGTGAATTTCAAAAAACTGACTCATAAGGGGGCGTATTTTGACGTAAAGTGATGATAAGGCAAAGCAAAACTTGGGCTTAATTAGCAATCAGGCCAACAACACTAGCAAGAGACCCGTGTCAGCCTCATTTACTCGGGAATGAATCTCACTACCGGCTATTAACAGCACAACCATTTTCGTGCTAATCTCGCGACTGATTTTTTGATAAACGGCTCACATGAAAATATTTTACGATCTCGCCCCCATTATTCTTTTCTTTCTTGGCTACCACAACGCCAGCTTTATTGCTGAAAATACGCCTGTGGGCGGCTGGTTAGACCCCACACAACCTGAAGTCATTACCGCAACAATCATTGCTACCGGTATTGCCATAGCTGCCAGTTTTATTCAGGTCGGCGGCTTCTGGCTAAAACACAGGCGTTTTGAACGCATGCATATCTTTTCTCTGGTACTTATTTCAGGCCTTGGCGGCATAACCATCGCCTTCGGTGACCCGGCTTTCATTCAGTGGAAACCCACCGTTCTAAACTGGGTATTTGCCGGTGCCTTCCTGATTAGTCAGTTTGTTGGCAAACAAAGCCTGGTGCACCGTATGATGGGTGGGCAAATCAACCTGCCCGATTCGATCTGGTTTAAACTCAATATGTCATGGGTTGTTTTTTTTATTATCAGTGGCTTTGCCAATTTATATGTCGCTTTTTACTACGCAATCGATCTGGACGAAAAAACCCGTATGGATTTCTGGGTGGACTTTAAACTATTTGGTTTAATGGGCTTAACCCTGATATTCGTTATCGCACAGGCGCTTTACCTGTCAAAATACATGGAAGAACCTGGCGATAACAATAAAGACCTTAACAACCCGTCTGACGAAAGCTAGGGAAAGACCATTATGCTTTACGCCATTATTTCACAAGATATAGATAACAGCTTACAGGCTCGCCTCAAAGCGCGCCCAGATCACCTGGCCAGACTCGAACAGCTACAAAACGAAGGCCGACTTATTCTGGCCGGTCCCCACCCCTGCATCGACAGCAATGACCCAGGAGAGGCCGGTTTCAGTGGTAGCCTGGTCGTGGCTGAATTTACCTCCCTTAGCGAAGCACAGGACTGGGCCGACGCTGACCCCTATATAGCAGCAGGTGTCTACAAACAGGTTAATGTAAAACCCTTCAAAAAGGTTTTCCCCTCCAGTTAATAGCTGCCCCCCTGCCACGCAGGCAATAACAAAACCAGACAGTAATAAGTGGCTTGCTCATCAGGCAAAAATCATTACAATAGCGCCTACTTCACATAATGCCAGTGTGGTGGAATTGGTAGACACGCCGGATTCAAAATCCGGTTCTAGCAATAGAGTGCCGGTTCAAGTCCGGCCACTGGTACCATTTTCTAATTTTAGGGTATTGTTAGGGGTAAAGGATTATTTCCAAAAGTTAATTTCAAATGTGGATATGAGGTACAAAGTGAAATAATTCACAGTAACAAAAGTCACATGTTCTACATTAAGACAGGGCATTACTACTACCTTTTAAACAATAACCTAATCTACACAATACAAGACTTGTCAGCGGTCTCCCCCAAGCCACTATCACAATTAAGATGAATTATATTGATAATACTTAACGCGCAATAATAGGCAGAAATCAAACCTACTAATTCACACAATAATGCTAATACAAGAACCGTAATAAACAAATCAGAAACATGCAGCCTCAATATCCGTGATATATTAAATTACACACAAATCTGACCCGCTATTTATATTGAATATTGATCTTAAATGAAATAATTAATATTAATAAACGATTAGACGATTCAAAACACAATGTAATTTTTCACTGCTTTAGCTTAAGTTATGATGCAATTTAACAGTAATACGTTCCTGCCCGCTTTCAGCGTTCATTTTAATTAATCCCATCCAACAGAAACAACCTTTTTCATCAAAAAATAAAATAGAAATGCGTTTTTAAGTTCTGTACTAAAAGAAAAAATGCACAGCGAATGGCCCTAGCCTCTTCAAGCGTTGGGAAGAACCTATAGATCTTGCATTAATATAATTTTAATTTTAATATCAAGTCACAAATCAAACATACACTCATGAGCTTGAAAAGAAAGATTACTACCAAACGACAGGGATATTTAATAAAAAATAATAATCATGGATGAAAAACACTCAAAATCACCTCATAAGTCATTTCTTATATTAATATTAGAACAAAAAAATAGAACTGACTTCATATACAAATTACGAATTAAACATATCAATTTGGATACACCTTGATGACAATTCTTACGGATCTATACAATTACATATTCACAAACAACCCCTTTATTGGTTCTATGATAGTAGTTTTTTTTATAATACCTGCTTACCCAACTATTTATAAAAAATATGAATTTATTAGAGATATTAATATATTCCCTCAAATATTTAACTTCTTAATACTTAACGGATATTTCAAACCCAAACTCACCTCATATAATAAGCAAGAATTTGTTTTCAAACATGATCTTCTAGATGATGTCATTAAGAGTAATAAAACAATTAGCTTTAATGACTTATACGAAAACCCATATTTTTCATTAATTAATGATCTAGATGAAGACATTAACAATAAAACGCCTATCGAGAGCATTATCGACATAATTGAAAATAAAACCATATTACAGCAGCTAGTTATAATCGAAGGAAAAGCCGGATATGGCAAAACAAATTTCTTAAGATTTTTAGGTTACTTAGTAACAAATAACAGCTTACAAATAAATACTGCACTATTAATGCAAGCTAACGATATTGAAAAATACCTAAATACCAGTGAAGACGACTTTACATCTTATGAATTATTTTTAAGCAAAACAGGGAAAAAACTAATAGCTTCACTACATTTTTGTTTTCGAAAAAAGGGACTAAAAGTATCAACTTGTGAATTAAAAAAAACTTTATCCAGAAAATGCCTTTTACTACTAGATGGCTTTGACGAACTAAATAATAACAACAATTCAGATAAAATAATATCACTACTACGAGATTTAAAAACAGAAAACCCAAATCTTATAATAGTAATTACTGGAAGACCTGGCTCCCTACCCATTAACACAAGCTATCATCAACATAAAGACTTTCACTACAGAATAAATTCTCTAGACATTCAGGCTATTGAATCTATGATAAAGAAAACATTGCTAAAAATACATGGTGAATCCAATTACACCAAAGAATACATCGACTTTAGAGAAAGAATAATAAATAATAATGCTATATATAGAATGGCAAAAATCCCATTCCTTTTAACACTAATGATTCGACTAAGAGAGAAAAAAAAAGACCTTCCTGAACACAGAGACAAACTAATATCATCTTTTATTTCATTAGCAGTAAAAAGAAAGCTTAAAAACAATGAAAATGGAACGCCTAATTTTTTAACTAGCACGTTGTGTCAAATATCATTTGACACAGTAAATTCAAAATTTAGCTTAAAAAAAACAAAGGAATACATTAAAAACCAAATTGATATATTCAATTTCTCTTCCTTTAAAAATCCCTCTGAGGTTATTTCATACCTAAGAATGACAGGGCTACTAATTCACGATTCAAATAAACTAGAGTTCATTCATAAATCAATTGGTGATCACCTATGTGCAAAACACATATTCGAACTCACACTTAAAGACAGTTCAAACCCACCAAATGAAGAACTATTTTACCAAAGAAAAAACATTGATATTGTGTTTTTTTATTGCTGCTTAATTAAAGACGCTTCAACTGTATTTAAATCATTCATAAGAAAAAATCAATATAAAACCTGCCTAGAACTAATAGCATGGAAACATATTGGATCAAACATATTCATAAACCCATTATTAATAGATCGATTTTGGGATACAATAAAAAATCATAAAAACAAACACTTTGAAGCACATGCAACTCTTTACTTAGCACTAATGCGCCTCAGGTACGGCGACACATTCTCAGAAGAACCTGTATCAAAAACAGAATACGAACATATAGTAGGGAAATTAAATAAACGAAATATTCGTGATAATGATGTTGTTGGACTAGATGAAAATGAAATTAATAATTTTTTCACTCAATTAAATATATTTTTTAAGAAAGAAGCAAATCAAATCGAAAACATAGATGACAACGGTTCATTCAAACCCTTATCCGCTCATTACAGAATCGAGAAAAAAATACATGATGACACTATTGTAGAAGAACTTCGTGGTTTATCAATATCACAACCAAATTCTTATAAATTTATAAAAATCAAACAAAAAATATCAGAAGAACTTAAAAAACGAATAAAATCAACTGCATTAAACATTAATTCAAAATTCAGAATAATTGACATGAAAAACTTTCAAGATAAATTATTTAATGATATCATTAATTGCTATACACCAGAATTATTTCTAAAAACAAATAACCACCACACATGCTCTCTTTCCGACTATTCAAATCTCAGAACTTACCTTTTTGGATCAGGCGTTTCTTATAGAGACCAAATATTTAGGGATAACTTAATAAACCACAAACTTATAACTGGAAATAATTTAAATAAAAACGAACAACAAATATTTGATGATTTTGTTAAAAGCCATAAAAATGGCTTGAATTTTAGTTCAGATGACATAGAACTTATGCTCTTAGCGTCAATGTATCGCCTAATAAGCTCACTATTAACCAATCCAACTCCTAATGAATACTGTTATTCAATTAACACATATCTAAAAGTACTTGTTATTAACATGGCTGACAATCAAGATCTAGATTTATGGGGACGCATACAAATCCAACATACCTTACAACAATAAATATTTTTTATTTATTTGATAAAAAAATAAACATTGATCGGCCTAATTATATTTTCACTAAATCTAAAGAACAAAAAACCTTTATTCCAAAACAACATCTACATCAAGAGATATCCTAATGTAGACAACTCAGAAACAATATCTATATCAAAATTTATTTCTGGCGACTGATAAAAAACATATAACATCGTGCATATCTATAAACTTATATAATCTTGAGGAATAATAAAATTATTCAATATTTTCAACTTATACA
>JADGFA010000060.1 GCA_016744065.1 Gammaproteobacteria bacterium | reverse complement strand
GCTTAAGGCAGTACCATTAGCTGAACCATCACCATTCAGCCCGCCTGTCTGAGCACCATCTGTATTTTGCTGGTTAGAATTTTGACTGTTTTCATCTGTTGATTCACCTTCATTTTTTACATTATCAGGTGAACATGCTGATAATAAACCCGCCAACATAAGCGCTGAAACTAATTTTGTAAATTTCATAATTTTCCCTTAAATTAAATGGATTAAGTTATTTTTTGTCATCTGAGCAAACTCAAAAAATGACAACGTATTCTTTATTTTCTAAAAGGTCCCCAACTGGGCTCACGCACATCACCTTCTGATAGCGTTAACTTCTGTTTAAACCGACCATCTGCTGATACGGCAGCTAATACACCTTTAAACTTATCTGTTGACGCATACAAAATCATGCCGCTATTAGGTGAAAAACTGGGTGATTCATCCAGAGGCCCATCGGTTAAAACCTGTACAAAACCCGATTGCATATCCATAGTGGATATTTTAAATACATTGCCTTCTCCCTGAACAAACACCAGGGTACGCCCGTCTTTGGAAACCTCGGGACTGGCATTATATTTTCCCTCAAACGTAAGTCGCTTTGCAGATCCGCCATTCACTGACACACGGTATATCTGCGGTTTACCACTACGACTCGATGTAAAAACAATTTCATTACCATCGGGTGTCCATGCAGGTTCAGTATCTATACCCCAGTGTTTGGTTATTTTTTTTAACTTTCTAGATGCCACGGTTAAGACATATATATCCGGGTTACCGCTTTTAGATAAGGTCAGTGCTAGTTTTTTACCATCTGGTGACCAGACGGGCGCTCCGTTAATACCCTTAAAAGTAGCCACTTTTTCACGTTGCTGACTAAATAAATTTTGAATATAAATCTCAGATTTTCGTTTTTCAAAACTAACATAAGCCAGTTTACTACCATCGGGTGACCAGGACGGCGACATAATTGGCTGAGTAGAATTTAAAACTGTTTGCGTATTAAAGCCATCTGTATCGGCTACCTGTAGTTTATACGAGGGTTGCTGACCCTGCTTTCGATTTACTGTAACAAAGGTAACTTTCGTATCAAAAGCACCTTTTTGCCCAGTAATATTTTCATAAATTAAATCGCTGATTTTATGGCCATGACTACGTAACGTAAAATCATTAACAAAAAACTGCCGGCCTATAACCTGTTGCCCCTTGAAAACATCAATTAATCGAAAAACAACCTCATATTGATTCGGTTTAATAACCGTTAATGAACCAATAACGAGATGATCAATGCCCGCTACCCGCCAGAGCTTATAATTAATATCCTCTAAATTTTTAGGCCTGGCGATCAATTTAGACTTATCAATGGGTTTAAATTTACCACTGCGAGTTAAATCTGACACAACAATATCTGAAACACTAGACAGGTTTGCACCCTGTCCAATCACCTCAAATGGAATAATTGCAATTGGTAACGCATTATCCGAGCCTTTGGTTATTTCTACCTGCAAAGCAGCCTGAGCGGCCTGCACTGTAAAAAGAAAGCTTATCAATATTAGTTTAGTTATAATTTTTTTCATACATCTGGCCTGAAGATAAAGTTCAGTTTTTTCTCAAATACGTCATTATTGGGGGCTTCTGGTAAGGGTGATGCTTTTTGAACAGCACGTTCCACTGTTCTTTTAAATGCATCACTACCAGAGCATTGTTTAGTTTTCACATTTAGCACTTCGCCAAAGCGATTTTGTTCCACCATTATTTCACATGACCAGCCAGACGTCATGCTCGCTGGTGCATTCCAGTTAATTTCTACCTTTTTCTGTATCTGGTATATATACTGGGTGAGTAATTTCTGGTTTTCTGCACTTTGTTTTTCCAGGCGTCTCTCTTCTGCAAGCATTTGCTGGCGCATTTCTGCTTCCTGCGCTTTTCGTCTTACTTCTGCTTCAGCGGCCTGTTTTTTCTCAAGTTTCTTTTTATGCTCAGCAGCTTCCTCTGCCTTTCGCTTTGATTCAATTGCGGCTAATTTTTGCTGCTCATTTCTGCGTTTTTGCTCTAACTCTTTCTGCTCCTGTTTTAATTTTGCCAGCTCTTTCTTTTTTCTCTTCTGCTCCGCTTTCTCTTTTTTAATCTGTTTTTGTTTGCGTATTTTTTCATCATTTTTTAACTTCGTCAGACGTTTTTCTTCTTTTTTACGTTTTTCTATGGCTTTTTTTGCATCACGATTTAGTTTGTTTTTCTGTGCAACCTGTTTATTACGTTTATTCTGCTCTGCACGCACTAACTTCTGTTTTTCTTTTTCTACAACACTAGCATCAATAATAACGGCTTTAACCGTATCTACTTTCTTAGCTGATGGCATTTTTGGCGTATCTGGACTCATATTAAATACAAGTATAATAACCAACAATAAATGCAATCCAATAGAGAACGCAAACATTAACGGGTGATTTTTAATTTGGGAAAAAATGCTATTGTGCATCTTATTAATTTTCCGGCTGATCGGTCATTAAGCCAACTTTTTCAACACCTGCTTTCTGTAACAGCACCATGGCATCAACCACTCTCCCATAGCCTACATTACGATCACCTCGAACCAGTACAGGAATATTCGGCTTAAGTTGCCTGACTGCAGCAACGCGATTAACCATTAATTGCGCATCAATCGGTTTATCTGGCTCATCACCGATATCCAGATAAAAATCACCTTTTTTATCTATGGATACAACAACAGGTTCAGCCTCATCCGGTGACATGGGTTTTGCTGAAGCCTGGGGTAAATCCACTTCTACACCTTGCTGAACAAAAGGTGCTGTAATCATAAAAATAATCAACAACACCAGCATGACATCAATATAGGGCACGACATTAATATCAGATATGGGACGCCTTTTTTTAGACCCCATGTTTATTTATCCTCTACGACATGAGCTGTTGTATTACTATCCTGCTGGCTCCGAGCTGATTTCACTTTCTTTTGCGACTGCCGCTGTAATACTGTAGTGAATTCCTCCATAAAATTCTCATAACGACTTACAAGGCGATCAACCTGATCTGAATAACGGTTATACGCCACAACCGCAGGAATAGCAGCAAACAGCCCCATAGCCGTTGCTATTAAAGCCTCGGCAATACCCGGAGCCACCATATTTAATGATGCGTTCTGCACTGTACCCAGAGCAGTAAATGAATTCATAATTCCCCACACGGTACCAAACAAACCAACATAAGGGCTAATTGAGCCAATAGTAGCCAGTAATGTCAGATTAGATTCCAGCTTGTCTTCTTCACGGGATAAAACCACTTTCATACTACGCTGAATACTCGCCATCATAAATGCCGGATCTGTCGTTACCTTATAAGAGCGAGCAAATTCTGCAAAACCGGTTTCAAAAACTTTTTCCATGCCTTCACGTTCTAAATGTCGCCGACTTAGCTGGGTATAAAGTTCACTTAAATCACCGCCAGACCAGAACTGATCTTCAAAGCGACTGGCTTCTGCAGACACGACTTTTAATAGTTTCTTTTTCTGAAAAATAACAAACCAGGACACCACCGATGCCCCTAATAACAACAACATTACAAACTGTACCAGTAAACTGGCTTCCAGAATAAGTGTTACAAGTGATAGATCAGTCGACACCAGCGGCCTCCATTATAGGTTCAGGTATTGCACATGGTTTAAAAGTATCGGCCCTTAAACAGGCGATATGAATTTGTCCATAACAAAGAATTTTATCTGGTTGATTATGATTAAATATTTTATGTTCAAATAGCATGCTAGCCTTTTTAAGCTCAATTAAATCTGCTGTTATGGTCAGCTTATCATTAAACCGGGCCGGGCTTTTATAATCACATTGTACAGAGCGCACTGCAAAAATAATATTTTGCTGTTCAATCAACTGATCCTGTTCGAACCCCAGATGACGCAAAAACTCTGTTCGTGCCCTTTCCATAAATTTTAAATAATTAGCGTAATATACAACACCGCCTGAATCCGTATCTTCATAATAGACGCGCACCGGCCAGTTAAAGTTCATTTTGTTTCTGCTTTGAAAATGATTGTTCATTTTAATAATTTTATCTATTTCTGTTGTGATACAGGTAGATTATTTCATACAAACGTTACAGCCTTATAAAAGGGGTTAATTTTCTTCCGCGATAAATAATTCATTTGAGCTCACTGGTGGCTTTAAACCCAGATGCCTGTATGCATTAGGTGTAACAACTCTTCCACGAGGTGTGCGCATTAAAAAACCCTGCTGTATCAGGTAGGGCTCTATTACATCTTCAATCGTATCCCGTTCCTCACCTATCGCTGCAGCCAGATTCTCCACTCCAACGGGGCCTCCACTAAACTTATCAATAATAGTCATTAATAAATTTCGGTCCATATTGTCAAACCCAAAAGAGTCAACCTTCAACATATCCAGTGCTTTTGCTGCAATTATTTTATCTACTTTGCCATCTGCTTTTACTTCTGCATAGTCACGCACTCTTCGTAACAGACGATTGGCAATTCTCGGTGTACCTCGGGCACGACGCGCAATTTCAGCAGCACCATCTGCATCAAGTTCCACACCAAGTATTTGTGCAGAACGTAACACAATACTACTCAAATCAACTGCATTATAAAACTCAAGGCGTAGCACAATACCAAAACGATCACGCAGAGGGGACGTTAATGAGCCTGCTCGAGTGGTTGCACCAACTAGTGTAAAAGGAGGCAAGTCTAATTTTATTGACCTGGCCGCCGGGCCCTCACCAATCATTATGTCCAGTTGATAATCTTCCATTGCGGGATACAGCACTTCTTCTACTACTGGACTTAAACGGTGAATCTCATCAATAAATAAAACATCGTGAGGTTCCAGGTTAGTTAGCAATGCCGCCAGATCACCCTGCTTTTCCAGTACTGGGCCGGAAGTTTGCCGAAGATTAACACCCATTTCATTGGCAACAATATGCGCCAATGTTGTTTTACCTAAACCGGGAGGCCCAAAATTAATAAATGATCCAGTGCTTCACCACGGTTACGTGCAGCTGGAATAAAAATATCCAGTTGCTCAGATGCACCTGGCTGACCAGAATAATCTTTTAATAGTCTGGGACGAATAGCATGATCAACCCCTTCGTCATCATTGGCTCGCTCGGCGGTTATTATTCTTTCATCCATCATTTATTTATTCACTGCTGCCTGCAAGCTCAAACGAATAATTTCTTCTGTCCCTAAATCATTCGTTTCTACAACGCGTACCATACGACTTGCTTCAGGCGCTTTATAACCCAGTGCAACCAGTGCACTTACCGCATCTGACACTGGTGAGCTGGAAACAGATGCAGCCACCACACCCACATTAGCTGAACTGCCTGTATCGATTTGTTGATCTTTTAATTTATCTCGCAACTCAACAATCAAACGCTCCGCGGTCTTTTTTCCAACGCCTGGTAATCGTACCAGTGCCGCTGTATCACTATCCTGCACACAGGCAATAAACTCATCTGAGTTCATACCGGACAAAATAGTTAAAGCCAGTTTTGGACCAACTCCATTTATTTTTATTAGTGTACGAAATAAACTACGCTCCGAAAGGGATGCAAAACCATAGAGTAACTGAGCGTCTTCACGCACCACCATGTGAATATGCAATGTAACAACTTCACCCAGGTTGGGCAGTTGATAAAAGGTCGACATAGAGGAATTAATTTCATAACCCACTCCCTGCACATCAACCAGTAACTGAGGTGGTTGTTTCTCAATTATTTTTCCATTAATTCTGCCAATCATATTTTTTCTTTAAAATTAATTATCATTATTTAGGTAATCTCATCCATCGCCCAGATGAACGTCTACGACTCGGCAAGGCGACCTTGCCCACAAGATTACGGTTATGTGCATGGCAGAGCGCAATAGCCAGCGCATCAGCCTGATCAGCCTGCAGGCCTTTTTCCAGCTTTAGTAACATCGACATCATATGCTGCACCTGTTCTTTGCTGGCATTGCCCGTACCTACTACTGCACTTTTCACTGCCTTGGGTGTATATTCACTCACCTTTAGCCCAACATTCACCGCAGCACAAATAGCGGCCGCCCGGGCCTGCCCAAGTTTTAACGCCGAATCAACATTTTTATTAACAAATACCTGCTCAATAGATAATTCGACAGGCTGGTATTCGTCAATAATCTCACTTACCTGCTGAAAAATATAGCCCAGGCGGTCTGGAAAGCACTCACCTTTAACATAAATACAACCGCTATCGACATGACTGGAGTGGTTTCTTTCAGAATCAATAATTCCATAACCGGTTTGCCGTGAACCTGGATCAATCCCAAGTATACGAACGGTCAAAAAATCACCCATTTGCTATATTCCGCCATGCACCCTCTGTATTTACCGCCCATCCACGGTAATTCAACTGTAAACTGAAGCGAGTTTAACACTGTGGCCAGTACAGGGTAACAATACAATATGATTTTTTCAGATAAGTGACTTTGAGTCACTTTAAAGACACAGCTTAGAAGTAACAGGCTGAATGTGAGACATTCAGCCTGTTATTTACTACATTTTAATGACAAACATGATTGTCGACATTATGAATCCAGCTGCATAGCGGATAATAAAACGCATGAAACTGATATTTTATAAAAGCTACTTTACTGCGCTTTTGAAATTATCAGCTCGTTTTAAAACCATACTAATACCTTCATACTCCTCATTATTAGCGCTAATTAATAAAGCGCCTCGGCTAAATCGATCGCGTAGCCTGGACAATGCATTCTGACCATCATCAGATAATAGTTTAGCTGCAATCTTGGACTTTAAATTAGGCGTCAGATCAGATCCCGCAGTAAAAGCCTGATTAGGATAAGGCAGATGGGTATGGAGCGCTCTGGTTTTTTTCAACTCTGGGTCAAACTTTTTATGGTTTATCATTGGTATAACCGCTGCAACACACTTTCCTTCTACAACGGCATTAAATGCACCCTTCCAGCCTTTGATAATAACATGCACAGGCTCTTTAGCCGGATTGGCATAATGACTCATCATCGTCAACATACCAAAATTAGGCGACTTGGGAGCGCACACTTTTTTACCAACCAGATCATCTAAACTGCGGATGTTTGAATCAGCACTTTTAACAATGACTCTCCAGGTATGCAATTGGGGTAATTTAACAATCACATCATGCTGAATATGCTCTATACGCCAGCTAACAAAGTGCGGCCCATCAAAAACCAGGTCATACTCTCTATTTTGCATTCCCCGGCTATATTCTGCCCAACTGGCAGGCTGTCGATAAACAAATCGCTCACCAGTAGACTCTGTCAGATAGTCAGCAATTGGTTTATATATCTCAATTCCACTTTCCGGACTCTCCCGCGGAGGCGCCGTAAACAGGTAATCGGATATCGCATCCAGAGGATAACTCAATGCCAGCAATACCAATGACACCAACTTATAATTAATCTTCAACATTAGTTTGTTCTCCACTCTCTAGTAATCTGATAAAAATTCAAGACGCAAGAAGTCTCTACTCAAGTCATGATTATGGCCTTACCGTCCAAAACATCCAGTTACTTCATTGAAGCTCCAACTAATAAATCAACTATTAGCAATAAATTATTCCCTTTTATTTTAAAATTTTAAACAATAACACCATCAATCAAACTTACCAGAAACATCTCAGGCCGCTGCTCTCGATTTAATCTCCTCCAGCAACCTTGCCTGTCGCTCACGTCTCTGTTTATCACTTTCATCAACCTTTTTCATATTTTCCATTTTCTGCTTTTTATTTTTTTCATTGAAACCATCAATTTCATCGGTATCAAACTTCAATTCTTCACCACGCAGAATATGATCACGTTCATAACCCAGGCAATCAAGAACACCACCCGCAACTGATTCAAATATCCGAACATCATCTTCAGACATCTCTTTTTTGTATTTTTTACTATTGTTCTTTAAAATTGGACTTGTCACATTGCCCCATAGCTCACTTGATTTTGCCGCATTTTTAGCTTCACTGGTTTTATGAAAATCCAGCATTTCAGGCACATATTCCGCATTCAAAAATTCACATAATGCTCTGGCGGTTTCTTCCGGATGCTGGGTTAACTGCTCATAGCTCACTGAATGAAAGTACTTTTCACTGATTGAGTCCTTTAACATCAAGGCTTTAAGCTGCGTATCAGACCAATTGGTCGCAATATTATATATATGTTTTTCGCCAACCACGGCTTTTTGAAAAGACAAAGCAACATCACGACCGTCACGATATAAATATATGAACTTAGGATGATCAAAATAATTGTTAATATCATCAATATATTTAATATTGGCCAAACTTTTACAGCACCATGTCTCGGCTTCCTGGCTTTCGGCATAAAGTTCATAAACTGCACTATATACCGCCATCAGGCTTCTCTCTGTCGCTTTATCTGCTATTAACTTACGATCAAAAGAAACACCGCTCCACTCAACAGGATTAAGCTCAACCAGTCTGCACACATCATCGACGAGTGTCATAAAGGTCTTATCATCACTTAAATCATCATAGCAATCCATTAACGGACACATACGCTCAAGAATATGTGGTGGATGAGGTGACGCAACTTCTTTAAGTTGATTTAACATTAATCTCAATAAGTTTGAACCGGAACGTTGTGTGCCGATCATAAAAACTGGATTCATAACATTACTCCATATGGGGTTGATTTTTAAACTTTCTTTTATAATTCTTATTATTTGATCAACCTTCGGGGTCGAATTTAAACAAACAAATTACTTTCTTTAACAGGAAACAATAAATACGGAATTAATATACATTATCACTACAACAAAAAATCAGGCAAATGCAACAAGCCCAATAATGCCTGAAACAGGAATAACCCAAACAACTTCTAATTTAAATTTGAGCAAAGCGATCATAGCCAATACAAATAAAACACCTGAAATCACATTTAATTCTGTCGATATAGCCACAAAATATGCTGCTGCTGCAATCATCCCTATAACACCACAACGCACACCTTTTAAAACGGCCTTGAGATTTTGTGATTTTTTCAGGCTTTGCAGATAATGCGTGCAAACTAGCATAATCATAGCAGGCGGTGTAAAAATACCAATGGTTGCTGTTGCTGCCCCTAAGACACCAGCGACCTTATAACCAATAAATGTTGCACTGATTAAGATAGGTCCGGGTGTAATTTGCCCCATGGCAATGGCGTCAATGAACTCCTGATGCGTGACCCATTGATAAGTTTCAACGACTGACTCCTGCATCAATGGAATAAAAACAAATCCCCCTCCAAACAACAACACACTCATTCCCGAGAAAGTCGCCAGAAGCTTACCTACCAGAAAGGTGTCTGTATTAACCAATGGTAAAATAGCGACCAAAGCAACAAGAAATACCAGAATAAATAAAGGGATTAGGAATTTTTTAGATGAAGCTTTACTTTCTTCAGAGTTATTTTTTTGTTCCACGGGCTCTGCAGCGCTAGCATCAACATTTTTATATAATAAAAAACCAATAAGGCCCGCGCAAAGTATTATCGCCAGAGTACTATAAAAGCCACCTATAACAATAAGAACAACGATTGCCATTACGCCAATCATCTTTTCACTCACGCCGGTCAACGTTTTTTTAGCCATTTTAAATGCTGTAGACGCAATAACGGCTGCTACAGCGGGTAAAACCCCCTGAAAAACATTATTTACAGCCGGCATATCACCCCAGGTGAAATAGGCATAACTCAAAAAGAGAATAAGAAAAAAAGACGGGAGTATTACCGCTGTTGCACAAACAATGGCCCCCGAGATACCCCGAATTTTGTACCCAGCATAAGCCACTACATTTACAGCAACGGGACCCGGTAGTATTGTTGCCAGGGATATACCATCAAGCATATCTTCATCTGATAATAGCTTTTCCCTGTCTACCAGATAATTCTGCACCACAGATATGAGCGCCATAAAACCACCAAAAGCTGTACTCCCAATTTTCAAAAAAGTCCAGAACAGCCCCCACAATGACGGATAATTTTCATCGACACACTCATCGGCATTCACATTCATATAAAACAACCTGCTGTAACACGTATATAGCGATAAAACCCAAGCATATCACTGTATTAATACATTAATATTTCAAACTCAGATTTTCTTTCAGCATCAAGTATAGGCATTACTCCCATAATAAATACTATTTATTATGATAAAGGGAATTTTTCCTATCTCATAATTGAAAATATAATATATTATTTTAGGTAGATTTTAATAATATCAAACATCTAAAGATGTGTAGTAACAGGTGATTGCATGAATGAAAACCAAGCTAGTAAAGCAAATCTAAAATCCAGTAACGTAGTATGGAGTGATACAAGTATAACAAAGGACAGGCGGGACGATCTCAATCAACAAAGATCCGCCATCGTATGGTTCACAGGTCTATCAGGATCTGGAAAAACAACGATTGCAAATGCCCTGGAACAGCGACTACATAAAAACACCTTCCGAACGTACCTGCTTGATGGCGATAATGTCAGGCACGGCTTAAGTAATGATCTTGGCTTTAGTGATAACGATCGAACTGAAAATATAAGAAGAATTGGAGAAGTCTCCAAACTATTTATAGATGCAGGAGTAATAGTATTAGCGACATTTATTTCTCCTTTCATCAATGACAGAAAATTTGTAAGAAATATTGTCAATCAGACCGAGTTTATCGAAATATATATAAAATGCCCGCTCCAGCTTTGTGAAAACAGAGATGTTAAAGGCCTGTATAAAAAAGCCAGAACAGGAGAAATAAAGCACTTTACAGGAATTGACTCTCCCTATGAAGCACCTGAAAACCCGGAGCTCACCATCGACACTTCAAAGTTAAGCATCGATGAAGCCGTAGATGAGATCATAAGTTATTTAATTAAAAATGCTTATATTTCTGTTAATAGAAAGCAGAGGATTACACAATTGCTACTAGGATGCTTTAGCTCTAAAAAGAGTCCTGCATAAGCCTGTCATCAGGCTTGCTCCCCCCCGCGTGTCCATTGCCCTCCATGATGAAATGCAATTAAGCTGTCATGGAAAGGGCTCTGCGCATCTCGATGAAAACACAAGCTCCCACAGGCTACCTATCAGGCCTCAACAAGTCCATTTCTAATAGCTAGATGAGTCAGTTCAACTATATTTGACATTTTTAACTTATGCATTATGCGTGTTCGGTGATTGCTGACTGTTTTTGGACTTAAGTGCAAATCATCTGATATTTTTACAACTGTTTTTCCTTCTGCCAGCAGGCAGAACACTTCGAACTCACGCTCTGACAGATTCTTTATTTTATCTTCCTCTGTCACATATGGCTCATTGCGACTGGACTCACAGATATCTGAGCTTAAATAATGCTGACCTTTAACAACCACATTAACAGCATGAACAAGCTCTTCAGCAGCGCTTCGCTTGGTTAAATACCCCGTAGCTCCGGCAAGCGTTGCGCGTGTTATATAAGCAAGATCCTCCCGCATACTCAATACCAGAATTTTTGCATTCCTATCTTTAGCATTTAAGTGTCGTAAACCTTCCAGCCCTCCCATACCCGGCATCATTAGATCCATAATAACGGCATCAGGCTTGTAATCTCCATATACCCGACAGGCTTCTTCAGCCGACTCAGCTTCACGAATTTCATAATCTGCATCGCTTTCAAGTAAATACCTGAACCCTGCTCTTACAATTGCATGATCATCAACTAATAAAAGTTTAGTTCTTTCTGCGTTCAAACTCATACATAACTCCTGAGGAATAACAAAATGTCTTTCCTCTATTTATATTCGAGACACTTCAGGTCATTTATAATTATTCTACCTATAAATAATTCAAACACGACTATTTGTTTATAGACTTCTGCGAAAACACTTTAGTAATATCTATAATCGGTACCACTTCACCTTCCTGAGATTTAAAGCAGGAAATAGATAATATCTTCCATTTATCTAAACTTTTCGTCCACTGACATTGCTGAATATTTTTTACTTTTACCTGTACTGGTGGGTTATTCAGCTTAATACCACCATATAAATAATTATTCTGTGCACCTGTATAAACAACAATAGCGACTACACCTGGAGCATCAGATTGCTTATCTCCTGACATCCAGGACGTCAGGTTCATTACTGGCACAATATTATCATTCCATAAAATAATATCCTTACAGTGCTCTGGTGCCTGAGGTATAGAAATATATTCAGGCTGATCAACAATATGAGTTAATTCAAATTGACCAATCGCTACATTAACCAACCGATCCAGTTGTAATAACCAGGCTGCAACACCTGCACTTTCTGTATCCATATTCAGTTATTCAACTTTGTGTTTATAGAGTGTAGTCTCATATTTTTCGACTAATATATTTATATAAAAAATCCGCATGAGTTACCAGGCCCAGCTTAGTCTGACCAGCATCTCCCTGATACAGGCACAAATGAGTTAATGGAATTAAACCGTTATCCATACAACCCGGTATATCCTTGAAGTCCATACCTTTAAGTACAATATTGACGACCTCATGACATAACAAAGCAAAATCACCCTGATTATGTCTAACTGCAACACACTGAAATCTATCTTCAGGCAAATAATCTACAATATCCATAGAATCTGAAAAACAATAAACAGGCAGTTTTACGCCCTGTTTATTAATTACACCTATGTGCCCTCCCTTGCCTGTATCGTCCTCAAGCTCATAAATACTTTCAATTGACAAAATTTCATTCTGAGGAATTAACAGTTCAATATCACTAAATGATAATTTTGAAATGTAACATGCTTCATCTGGCGCTAACAAACGATTACTGGTCATTTCCCCAATCATATCAGGCTGACTTTAATGCTACGTTTATATGTGACGCCAACTCATCTTCAGCGAACGGCTTTACCATATAATGATCAACCCCTTTATCCATTGCTGCTTTACGGTGCTTATCCGTAGAACGAGATGTAATCATAATTACCGGCATGTCTCGTGTATCAGTTGACGCTCTAATGTGCCCCGTTAGTTCAAGGCCATTCATTCGCGGCATTTCCATATCAACTAAAATAAGATCAGGTTTACGCACATCAATTAAAGAAACAGCCTCCATTCCATCTCGTGCTGTTCTCACCTGTAAACCAAGGTCTTCTACAAACTGAGCCAATGATTTCCTGGCGCTTAAAGAGTCATCAACAACCAGCACATAGGGAAGTCTTGTAGACTCCTGATTTTCAATATCTGCATTGGAAAACCTTATCTGATTATCCTGAAGCTGTACTGACTGTATTAGTTCAGGTAAATCTACAACGGGTACAATACCACCATCACCCAAAACAGTAGCACCAACAATCCCTGGAATTTTTGGTATATACGGCCCCATAGATTTTACAATTACATCTCGACTATCAATAACTTCCTGCACTAACACTGCTGTACGAGCACCTGAGTCATCTTTAATTAATATAACAGGGCGTTTATTGTCCCGCTGATCTTCTCTCCTGTCTTCAGGAATATTTAACATAGTTTCTATTGTCGAAATACTATAAAACTGATCATCCAGTTTAAACATGGTCTCCTGACCAACTTTCTGTAATTCACCTAAACCCGGGTAAAGAATTTCTTCTACACCTCGATTTGAAAAGGCATACACGTTCTCTCTTATCCTGACCAATAAAGAATGCACTGAAAATGATGAGATTGGCAATGTTAATGAAAACTGACAACCTTTTCCTTCTTCAGATTTAATATCAATACTGCCTTTTAGCTCTCGTATTTTACTGTTAACAACGTCAAGCCCAATGCCCCTTCCCGATATATGGCTAACCTCTTCTCGTGTAGAAAAACCAGGTAGCATTATAAAGTTTTGCATATTATTTTCAGTAACTTCATTATCCAGACCCAGAGAAATAGCCTTAGACCTTATCTCTTCCAGCTTTAATCCCTTGCCATCATCTTTAACCTGAATAACTATCTGGTCACCCTGCTGTATAAATGTAAGGCTAATATGACCTTCCTCTGTTTTATTCGCCTTTGCTCTTTCTTCTGTTTCTTCAATTCCATGACTAACAGAATTTCTAAGAATGTGCATCAATGGTTCAATCAAACTATTTAATACTTCACTGTCCATAAAGGTTTCATTATCATTAACCTCAAGATCAACCTGTTTTCCTGTCAAACGACACGCCTGTTTTACCCCCCTCTTTAATCTTGGAATAATCGTGCTTGTCGGTACCATTCTAGTTCTAAGAACCAGTTGTTCATTTTCTTTCTGTAATTTACCCTGATTTATAACCAGGTTCTGTAATTCGATAAAATCCTTTTCCAGAATATGAGTCAGCTCTATTGAATCAGCAGAAAGCTCCACCAACCTTCTGCTCATTGAATGTAATTCATGATACTGATCAAGCTCCAGCGGATCAAAACCATCATTATCAGGAACACCCTGACTATTATTATTCGTAATACCCTGAACATCGACAATATGTTCCAGATCATAAGAAAACTTCTGTAAACTTTGATCCTGTATTCTTAACGTTTTATACCTGTTCTGAATTATTTTTATATATTCCTGAACCTGTGAAGTAGAAATTAAATTTTCACCCGCAAGCCTCAGTAAATCATCTGCTAATTTGGCTGGCACCCTCAACATATTCTCAATATTGAGCGGCTTTTTCGCAGGAGCAGATTCCTTAGCAAGCTTATCATTATCGTATTTTACTAACGGCGCACTGACTAACTCTACTTTATCTTTTTTATCAGGTACAACAATCAGGTTTATATCTGTAGCACCCTGCATATCAAGCTTATTTGCCCAGTCCAGCACTAACTGATAAATAGACAAGCCATTATCCGGCGGTTCATCAATACCCAGCAAGGCCTCAGACATGGTTTCCAGACAGTCTGCCGCATCAACAAGTACATTCAGTAAATCACGAGATGGTAGCTTATTTGCTTTTGACTGGATTTCTAATATATCTTCAAGGTTGTGTGTAAGATTGGCTATTCCCTTTACACCCACTACATTACCCGCGCCTTTTAATGTATGCGCAATACGCTGAGCAACTTCCAGGTACTCTATATTCTCCTGTTCCTGTAAATTTTGAATAGCAACTGAAAACTCACCTGTTTGTACAGGTAAATCCTGGAGTAAACCTTCAAGTAACTCAGGGTTTACATCATCAGGCAACACCAATGACATATCATCATCCAGGGCAACACTTTGTCTTTGCTTTTTCTCCTCTTCTTTCAACTGAGGATGCATTAAAGCTGTTTTTAATGGTTCTGTAATATCATCAGGTAATAAACCAGGCCAGGAAGGATCTTTTAAATATTGAATAATATCAACAGATACTTTCTGTTGCCTGATATCCTCCAGATAAGAAAGAATAAAGTTTGGCCAGGTCTCAACCAGGCTAACCTGCTCTTTAGTCAGGTTTACTTTGTTTATTGCTAACTGATATATATTGCCTGATAAAATCAGGCTGGCTTCGCCTAACCCTTCGAGCCCGATAAGCTTAATCGCATTACTGATATTTTCAACTAACTCACCAATACTTAACAGGTGCTCTTTTAATTCAGTCGAAAACTCTAATGATCTAACCTTAACTAGATCAGCACCCTCAATAACATCTTTTAATTCATCTGCTACTAATTCAATAAGCTCACTTTGTTCATTATTAATAGATATAACAGGAACAACAGCGTTATTTTCTACCTCATCAGACAGGTCATATGAATTATCATACCCTTCAGACTCATCCTTATTTTGTAAAAAATCAAATACACTAACTTCTTCTTCGTCCTCAACAACATTATTTATATCATCCACAGACGTTACAAAGCTGGATATATCAATAACCTCACTTACATCATCTATAACCTCGTCAGGCTCTTCCGCATACAACGTAGAAAGATCACTAATATCTAAAACTGAATCTTCATCCTCTATAACAACCTCATCATCACCAGCCTTATTCTCTACTTCTGACTCAAAATTTATTTCTGGCTCAACAACTATTTCTGTTTCAGAGTCAGTCGATATTTTTTCAGGTTCACTACCCTGTGTATCTATATGTATCTCTTCACATAGCTCCTGTGAACTTCCCTCTTCATCAACAGCATCTTTAGTGTTGTCCATGAGACAACTCAATAATAATTTTTCCTCATCATGAGACACAGGCCTAATCCAGTCAGGATTTTTAAAATGATTTAACAGATGAACATCAGGGATTTTACTATCAGGTATGAATGCATATTCAGATAAAATTTCAGGTATCTTATTGAGAAAAATACATTCGTGTTTTGCCAGCGGTCTGTTTTCAGAAATTAATTTATCCAGACCTTCTGACAATATAGAAGCTAACGCTTTAAATACAGAGTGATTATATGGCACTAACAAATCACATATGAATTTAAACTGTTTATCAAAAGCCATTAAAACTGGCTCTGTTTCCTCCATGTCAACACACAAATTTGAGGCAATATCATATAGCGCATCGAACTGCTCTGAACATAATTCATTGCCTTCAATATCACAATCCAACATCACTAGCACCCACATTCACAATAAAAATATTTTTCAAAATCGTATTTCTTATACCGCTCTCTTAATCTCCTGCGTCGCATACACATCATTACCAGTCGTATTTTCCACCTCCTGTACACTACCATCAGGTAATTTAAATACTCCGACTATTTCCACTAAGTCATCTGAGAAACGAACTAACTTATCCGCACTCTTTGTCTGCTCTTCTAATTCACGGCCTGTTTCTTCTGTACTTTCTTTTATTTTTCTTGCCCGTACCAGCAACTGCTTACTAATATCGGCCTGCTGCTCAGAACTCACAGCAATGCTTTTAACAGAACTAACCAGATCATTAGTTGCCCTCTGAGTCTGCTTCATACTCTGACTCGCCTGATTGGCTAACTGTGTTCCCTCAGCCACCTGCGTTATAACTGTATTCATAATTGCCACCGTATCCGCAGTTTCCACTCTGATGTTATTTACCACGGTAGAAATTTCAGATGTTGCCTCACGTGCATTTTCAGCCAGTCTCTGAACTTCATCAGCAACAACAGCGAAGCCTCGTCCAGCCTCACCCGCCGATGCGGCATGCATACTCGCATTTAATGCAAGAATATGAGTTCTTTCCGCTATGCTATTAATAAGACTAACAATACCTGATATTTCCTGTGATCTTTCACCCAGTCGTTTAATACGTTTTTCAGTTTCACTTATTGTATTTCTAATAGAGTTTATACCCTCTGCCGATGACATTACGGCGTCAAGAGCCTGTTGAGTATTAGTACTGGTTACCTCTGCTTTCTTATTCGCTTCACCGGAACCCAATGCTATTTTATTCATTGCTTTTACTGAACTCTCTAACATTATTGCTGTACTTTCAACTTCTTTACGCTCCGTATTTGCAACAGATATTACGCTATCAGACTGTTTTTTTACTTCCAGTGATACTTTAGCAACGTCAGACGATGTTTTCTGCGCTTCCCTCATTATTTTTGCGGTTTCTTTTGCCAATAGATTGAGCGAGTCACTTATCGCACCAGTAATATCCTCTGAAACCGGAATTCTTACTGCAAGGTCTTTCTGTTGTGCCAGTTCACTCACCGCCCGAATCAAAGCGATTACAGAATCATTTAATTTATCACTTTCCTTTTCTGCGTTTGCCATAGACGATACCTTCTCATCTAATAGCTTATCCAGTGCACTGGATAACTCTCCCAGTTCATCCTTACGATTAAGATCTGCCCTTGCGTTTAAATCGCCCTCATTTACCTTCAATACTGTTTCCTGCAATGTTTTCATAGGCTTAATGATACTTCTCGCCAGAAAGAAAAGCCCCATTGATGCGGCTAACGCTATAAGCACAAGCGTAGAGATAAAGAAAGTTGTAATTTTATTACGCTTATCATTCGCATCTTTACGAGTAGATGAAATAATTTCATTACTAATATCAACCATTTTTGAAAATAACGGTTCAATGTTTTTAACCGATCTTTTTACTTCCTTTTTCTGAGTCGTTAAAACCGAGACTGTTTTTGATATTCTCATAAACAGGTTTTTATATTTATCTATCGCTTTCTGTAACCCCGACTTAACACCAGATGATAACTTCGTATTTCGCGTATATAGCTTAAAAACACCTATCTCTTTTATTAATGCATTTCTGTATTTAGCGTCTTCAAACTTAATATAGTCACTCAAATATTGACGTATTTTCAGCAACGATCGATCAAGCACAGGCACATCATATTTTCTTAAAATAGCTCCTAGCTTATTAGATGCCTGGCCTAACTCCATAATTAAACCGGTGTTTTCATCAAGACCTAGTTCTATCTGTGATTCTGCGGCCTGTATAAACTTTTCCCTGTAAGCCTCAAAGGCATCACCCAGCTCAGTTACAATATCAAGTTTATCTTCGCCTTTAACCAACGTTGTCAGGCCTTTCAAATTTTGACTTGCTACGATTATACGCGTATCAAACTTACCTAAATATATCGGATATTTTTTAAGATAAAATTCAGTCTCACTCTGACGAGCATTTAACAGATCAAGCTGTACTTCATGAATACCTCGCTCAAATAA
>JADGFA010000092.1 GCA_016744065.1 Gammaproteobacteria bacterium | reverse complement strand
GTATAAAGTAGATACAGAATTTAAAAAACAGACCTATTTCGTAGGTTGTTTTTTAACCAATATTTAGGCTGGAGGTTTTTCTACAGCCTCGTTATTTCTCATCGTAAAATCAACCAAAGGAGTAAGCTGAGATGCTTTCAAATCAGGAAAAGAAAGAGTTAAAGAAACAAATAAAGTCGAATCAACATGAAGTGTTTGTTGTGTCGATTGAAGAAATGGATTCCATTGTGCGGTCCTCGCCAAAACGTAATTTACCGCATATTAAGAATGCATGGCAAAAATTAAAGGGCAAAGCAGAAACCGGAGCAAGCTATTACGCCTCAGCAGATGATCTGAGAACCTTAAGCAAACTCGTTGGCGACCTTGGTGGATTTGCTGCCAAGGCCTATGTCAAAACTTATGGCGGAAAGCCGCACATCATCCTAAAGGGGCACCCAGGGTTACGGCGCGTTCTGACTGGCACCAAGTACGGTATAAAAAATCCTAAAGTCATCACCATGGGGTTAGGTAAAGCGGGGGCAATACACGCAGCAAAGTCTGGTGGTATTCTATCAATTGTATTGCTTTCCACTTATCGAGTGGTAGATTATTTCCTAACAGATAGCGCAACACTAAGTCAGCTTATAGGTTCATTGGCTACCGACGTGGTGAAAGTTGGCATTACCACAGGAGCATCTATAGTAGCCGCAGTCGCAATAGGGGGATTTAGTATTGCTGTCGGGCCTATCTTTGCGGTTGTAGTAATTGGCTTCGGTGTCTCTTGGGCATTGGGTGTTGCTGATGAAAAGTTAGGAATTACCGACAGGCTAATTGATGGCTTAGATGAATTAGGCGCTGACATTCAATCCAATATTGCATCCAAAAAGAAAGAAGCGGCAGGCATTGCTCGCGAAGCAGTTGATTCCGTTATTGACTATGCAATCGATTCTGCAAGACGAATTGTTATCAATACTGCCCAAGGCTATTTGCGAAAATACTTTCCAAGAGTCCCGAGAGTCTATTGAACATGGGAGAACAGATAAAAACAGTTACTCCAGCAAAATGTGTAACCGTAATTATATTTGCATTGTTCGCTATATGTGCACTTCTGGCATTTGGATATTACGCATACGATGTGTCTATAAGCCTAATATCAAAAAAGGAGGTTATAGAATTCAATAAAGGAGCCATGTACATGTTGGGTGTAGGGTTAGGCGCAGGGTTACTTGTTATCTTTATGATTCATGAGCTAACCGGAAAGAAAATATCAGATTCATATAACAAAAAAGCTACAAAAATTGCATTTATATCTATTGGGTTGATATTTGTATTTCCACAGTTGGCGGATTATATCGTCAACTCAAAGGTTAGAAGCATGGATTACGTTTTCTGCGAAGAAAAATCCTATCGGTGGCTGCATGCACAGAATAAGGCGTACGGAGTCAATGTTGACGCATGTAATGGTATTAAAGTTAATGAAATAACAAAAAGCTCAAGCGGACGCTGAAAAGCGCGCCGCTTAGCTTCGCGTTGAGGCTGTAGAAAAACCCTAAAAAACACAAATATTTGTTATAATGACTCAACATAAATGGAGTCATGTAAATGCCAAACTTTATCCCTCATGATTACAATCAGAGCTCTATGGTTGTCATTAATTATCTTGATCAATTACAGCCCGGCACGTTTGAACACGCTATACATTACTTAATTGAAAATAAACTCGACCTTTCAATTTATTTTTCGGCTTACAATAATGATGACAATGGCCGCCCCGCTTATGATCCTGCAATACTTTTAAAAATAATTTTATTCGCCTATTCAAAAGGCATCACTTCCAGTCGTGAAATTGAATGGTGCTGCAATACTAATATTATTTTTAAAGCCCTTTCCTGTGACACTGTTCCTCATTTTACAACCATAGCCAGTTTTGTCAGTGGCCATACTCAAGCCATCGAAAAACTGTTTGAACAAATATTGTTTACCTGTGATGAGCAAGGTTTGCTGGGGCACGAGCTATTTTCAATTGATGGTTGCAAGATGCCATCCAATGCGGCTAAGGAAGTATCAGGTACATTTAAAGAATTGGAACAGAAGCGCATAAAAATAAAAAAACTGATTAGACATCATATTAATGAACATAAGAAATTGGATAAGGATGAACCCCGAGAGGAAGCTCGAATAAAACGCGCAAGGCAGGCAGCAGAAACCTTAACCACTGCCTTTGATAAAATTGATAAATTTCTAAAGACGGGCAGCCCAAGGATGGGCAAAGGAAAAATACAAAAGGAAGTTAAGAGTAATATCACGGATAACCAAAGCGCTAAAATGACCACCAGTAAAGGCACCATTCAGGGATACAACGGTGTTGCTTCAGTGGATAAGAAACACCAGATTATTATTGATGCTCAGGCTTTTGGCGAAGGCCAGGAACACCATACATTACAACCTGTACTTGAAATCATCAAAGACCGGTACCAACGATTAGGCTTCAGTGAAAACATATATCACGACGGCATCATTGTCACCGCAGATACTGGTTTTGCGAATGAAGCTAATAACCAGTATTTACATGACAATGGTATTAATGCTTACGTGCCGGATAACCGCTTTCGCAGCCGTGACCCAAAATTTGCACGGCAGAAATCTAAATACGGCAAGCGATCTGATTATAAAAAATTAAAAACAAGCAGTGTGATATCTGCCAGCGAATTTAATCTTGATCCAAAAAATAAAACCTGTACCTGCCCCACAGGTGAAAGCATGTGGTTAAAGAATGAAGGAATTGATAAACGAGGAAACTATAAACTCTTTTTTGAAGGCCGCCTCAGCAAATGCCGGCACTGCACACTTAAAAATAAATGCATGAGCAATCCTGATTCAGCAAACACACGTAAAGGGCATGGCCGGCAAGTTTCATTTATATTAGACAATAAAAGAGCACCCAATTTTACTGACTGGATGAAACACCGTGTAGACAGCGACAAAGGCAAGCTCATTTACAGTCATAGAATGTCAGTTGTCGAACCGGTATTCGGAAACATAGGCATCAATAAGGGGCTCAATCGATTTAGTTTACGAGGCAAGCAAAAAGTACAGGGACAGTGGAAGCTCTTCTGTATCGTTCATAATATTGAGAAGTTAATGAATTACGGTACAATGGCTGCATAGAGTCGCAAAGATAGAGAAATTGAGTTCGAATATAAGAAAATAGCTCGATATTAAAATAGAACCTTCATGAGGCTTTAACAAAAATTATTAAGTTTAATAAAAACAAATCGGGATGTAAAAAAACTTGTGGTTTTATTGGGTTTTTCTACAGCCTCGTTAATGTCCGCTTATCCTAATATTTACACTGCCTGAAAAACTCGTCCAATGTCGCCTTATGAGAC
>JADGFA010000091.1 GCA_016744065.1 Gammaproteobacteria bacterium | reverse complement strand
AATCAGACTGGGTGTATGTCAGAAAATATACAGTCGAAAATCGTGTGCTTTATGCATATTATGATTTTTTAGATGAAATTGATTTTAAAGATAAACTTCTTTTTGGTTATATGTTTTTAAATTAATATAACTTAGTAACCTTTTTTTCCAAAAGTTACGGGATGAAATAAAATGCCAGACCAGGATAGTAAGAAAATCATTCAACAGGGTTTTGATATGGTTGCACAGGGATATGATCATCCTTCATTGTCTTTTTTTCCGAAAACAGCAGAGCAGATGATGGCGTGTCTGGATTTACAGGCGCATCATCATTTGCTTGATGTCTGTACGGGGACGGGTGTTGTTGCGCTGGCTGCGGCTGAATTATTAACTGAAGGTAAGGTGACGGGTATTGACCTGTCTGATGGGATGTTGCAGCAGGCAAAAAATAAAGCGTTTGAGATGAAGCTGGATAATGCTGAGTTTATGCAGATGGATCTGGATGATCTGGCATTTTCCAGTGACACCTTCGATGTTGCCTGTAGTAGTTTTGGCCTGTTTTTTATGGAAGATATGGATCGTGCCCTGGGCAATATAAAGGGTGTGGTTAAAGCGGGAGGGAAAATTGCTATAAGTACATTTACAGGGGAGGCGTTTTCCCCCATGTCTGATCTTTTATTACAGTGCTATGAGTCATTTGGTAAGGAAGTACCTGCGCTTTCATGGAAAAGGCTTGCAACTAAGGAGTTGATAGAGGCTCAGTTTGCTGCTGTGGGTATTACGGATGTGGCTGTGCATCATGTGCCGTTGGGGTATAACATGACAGATGCACAAACATGGTGGGATGTGGTATGGAATGCGGGTTATCGAAGTTTATTGAATCAGTTGACAGATGATCAGAAAATTGAATTTAAGGAGAAGCATATGGCTGAAATTACACGGCTTATAGGCGCTGATGGTGTCTGGTTTAATACAGAGGTATTGATTGCAGTAGCTGAAAAATAAGTAAGGTCTTATGAAAGTATTTGTATTATTCTGTTAGTCTGTTGTTTTCTCAAAATATAATAAACGCTTAATAATAGAGTTAAATTATCGTAAAGTGTTTTTAACCCACTGTTTAGTATGCCTTTTTAGTCGTTTTAATTCAAAGTCTGCAATGCAGCTACTGGAAATGGCTGCGCCTTTACTATTTCTAAAAATAAACTATATTTAATATATGATTTTCTATCATTAATTAATAACCATATATCAATGGAGACCTTGTCATGAAGTCTTTATCCGTTATTGCAATTCTAGCATTATTATTAGTCTTACCCGGCGTATCATTTGCAGAAGATGCGCCAGCCAATGTAAAAAAATTAGCACCCTTATTAATGGCTTATGGTGAAAAGCCTGCAATTATTAAAGCTGTAATAAATCAAAACGCTGAGAAACTGTCATTAAAAGTAATAAAAAAAAGGGATGCAAAGTGGCGAGCGACATCAGGTGTTAATGATTTTATAAAATCATTGCTAGAAAATAATGCGGCAAAAGAGTTATTAAAAATTGAAAAATCAAAGCCTTATTTCATTGAAATATTTTTGATGGATAATCAGGGGGCTAATGTAGCAATGACGAATAAAACGGGTGACTATTGGCAAGGCGATGAAGCAAAATGGCAAGAGTCATATAAAGGTGGTGTTGGTGCGCTTCATGTAGGAAAGGTTGAGTTTGATGAAAGCGTTCAGGCTTATCTTGTTCAGGTCTCCGTTCCGGTCATGGACAACGGAAAAGCAATAGGGGCAATTACTCTTGGTATAAATCTGGATGAGTTGGGTGATTGACAGCTGATTTTGAATTTTATTTAAGGCTCGCTTATGGACTGGTTCAGAAATTTAAAATTTAGAACTAAACTTACTATACCTGTAGTTTTTATTGGTTTGATGCTGCTTGTTATTGCCATTATTGGTATTTCAAATATTAAAACGCTTGGCAAGGGTGCTGATCAGATAGCAAATGAGTACCTTCCTGGAATTAGTCTGTTATTAAATGCGGATAGAGATATGTACCAGGCTCAGGTTGCAGAGCGAAGTTTTATATTTTTAAAAGTAGGCAGTGAGGACTATCTTGCTCAAATAAAGCAACATGCAGAAAATATTGATCAGGTAAGAGAGAGAGTAAATAAGTTTGGTGAGCTAACCACATCTAAAGAACATAAGTTACGTGTTGATGAGTTTCATGATGCATTTAAAAAATGGGAAGCAATATCAAAACGAATAGAAAAAGAAAGGTCGGAAGGTGGTCGTTCAGGTCGGAGCACAGCTATAGAACTTTCATTTAAGGAAGGTGCACAATATTTTCAGATGACGCGTGATATCATCGATGATCTAACAGAAAAACTGAAAGTCGCATCTAATGAAAAAACACTTGAAAATAAAGCGTTAGTTAGTCACAGTGAAAAGATTCAGATTATTGCGCTTTCTGTAGGGCTTGTTATTGTTTTTATGCTGGCATTATTTTTCCCGGGAATTGTTGTAAAACCCTTAAAAACATTGCTTGAACGAATGGAGGATATATCGCATGGAGAAGGTGATTTAACTGCTCGAGTTGAAGTGTTGAGTACCGATGAGTCTGGTCAACTTGGTCAGTCGTTAAATTATTTTTTAGAAAAAATGCAACAGACAATAAGCCAGATAGCCGGGTCAACAGTGCAGGTTTCTGCTGCTGCAGAAGAGCTTTCAGCCATTATATCAGAAACCAATGATTCGATAAGCCAACAGCACATTGCTACAGATCAGGTTGCAACAGCCGTAAATGAAATGTCAGCTACGGTTCAGGAAGTTACTATAAATGCAACTAAGGCCGCTAGTTCAGCCAGGTCTGCTGATGAAAGCGCACAGGATGGTCGTACTGTTGTGCAGAATACAATTGACTCAATAGGACATTTAGCCACAGATGTTAATGAAGCAGCTGAAGTTATTCGGGGCTTATCACAGGATTCAGATAGTATTGGTAGTGTGCTGGATGTAATTAAAGGGATTGCTGAGCAGACGAACTTACTTGCACTTAATGCCGCAATTGAAGCAGCACGAGCAGGTGAGCAAGGCAGAGGTTTTGCAGTAGTTGCCGATGAGGTGCGTACTTTAGCGAGCAGAACCCAGCAGTCAACGACCGAAATTGAGAATATGATTGAAAACTTACAGCAAGGCACACAAAATGCAGTAAGAGTGATGGGGTCAGGTACAAAAAAAGTTAAAGAGAGTGTTGAAAAAGCAACTGATGCCGGGGTTGCGCTTAAGAATATCACAACAGCGGTTACGGCCATTAGTGATATGAATATGCTTATTGCAAGTGCGGCTGAAGAGCAAAATACAGTGACTGAAGATATAAATCGTAATGTTTCAGCCATTAGTATCATATCAGATCAGAACTCACGTAGTTCACAGCAAATGAATGATTCAAGTGCGAAACTTGCTCGATTAGCGGTAGAGCTACAAACGCAGGTAGACCAGTTCAAAGTTTAAAATAATTGTATTGTTGATTAACGGTAATGTTTATGCACAGAATATATG
>JADGFA010000007.1 GCA_016744065.1 Gammaproteobacteria bacterium | reverse complement strand
AGGTAAGGCTAAGGCAGATATTTTTCAATATTCTGGATAATGCAATAAAGTTTACTCGTAAAGGTGAGATTAATATTTATGCCGAATATAAGCGAATGCTGTCGGATGATATTTTTTTTAGTATGGTATTCAGATTTGAGGACACGGGGATAGGAATTCTTAAGGAAGATCAGAAAAATATTTTTAATATGTTTGAACAACAGGATAATCAGAATACGCGAGAATTTGGAGGTGCAGGCCTGGGTTTAGCTATCAGTGCACGCCTGGCAGAAAAGCTCGGCTCTTCAATTACTGTGGAAAGTGAATTGGGCAAAGGCAGTGTTTTTCAGTTGTTGTTGCATTGCCCTGAAGTGATTGAAGATAAAAAAAACATAGAAAACGTACCGAGTGATATTAGCTTTAAGAATGCCAAGATACTGGTGGCTGATGATATTGAATTAAATAGAGAGTTGATTTGTGAGTATTTATCGGAACAGCCATTAACTGTGATAGTTGCAAAAGATGGAATGGAGGCGTTAGAACTCGTGCAGAAGGAACTGCCTGATTTAGTTCTAATGGATGTTCGTATGCCAAATATGAATGGTATTGAAGCAACTGAAATTATTAAACAGACTCCAGCCGTTAGTGCAATACCCGTTATTGCTATTACTGCTTCTGTTGTTGAGGATGAGAAATCTAAAAACAAAAGATCGTTGTTTGATATGGTTTTATATAAGCCGTTGAATAAAGAAACGCTAATAAAAGCATTGAAAAATTTTATTGAGGTAGAGGTTTTTGAAGAAGGTGACAAAATCAAGGAGTGTCTTTCAGATGTTTTTTATAAAGAAATTGAAGCGCTAAGCGGCGGCGTTGTTGTCGATCGTCTTACGGCGTATCGTAAACCTTTGGCGGAAGCAAAGAGCAGAGGTAGTTTTGGTGGGATTGGTAAGCTTCTGAATCAACTACATGAATTGGCTATTGAATTTGGGATGAAGGAAATGGCTTTTATGGTTAAAGATTTAAAGCATGCAAATCAGGTTTTTGATGTAGAAGAAGCGCAAAAAATTATCAGTAAAATATTGGCAGGAATTGATAGATTGCCGGGAGTAAATGGTGATGAAAAAATCTAAAATATTGATAGTTGATGATGTTCCAAAAAATATTCAGGTTATTGCTAACTTGTTAGGAGGCGAGAGATATGATATTTCTTATGCTACTAATGGTCATCAGGCATTAGAGCAAATTGAAGGTTCAGGTTTTGATCTGGTTCTTCTGGATATTATGATGCCTGGGATGGATGGCTATGAGGTTTGTCGAAGAATAAAGAAACAACAGCTTGAAAATGAAACACCAGTTATTTTTATAACAGCCAAAACAGATGAGAAAAGCCTGGTTGAGGCATTTGAAGCAGGCGGCCAGGATTATATTACTAAACCTTTTAATGCTCCAGAGCTTCTGGCGAGAGTGAAAACACATTTAAAGCTGAAAGAGTTTGAAAATTCGCAACAGGTTGTTATTGATAATGCATTGGCCGAGCTTAATATTTTAAACAGGGAAATAATTGAAACTCAAAAAGAAGTTATTTTTACAATGGGCTCCATCGGTGAAACCAGGTCAAAGGAGACAGGTTTGCATGTGAAACGCGTGGCAGAGTATTCGCGTTTGCTTGCATGCATGTCAGGTTTGAGTGGTGTGGAAGCGGATATGATTGCGATGGCATCACCCATGCATGATATAGGGAAAGTAGGAATCCCTGATGCTATTCTAAATAAAAAAGGGTGTTTAACCGAAGATGAGTTCGAAATAATGAAAACACATGCAATGATTGGCTATGATATGTTAAAACACAGTGAGCGCCCGTTAATGCGTACGGCCGCTATTATTGCTTTAGAGCATCATGAGAAATGGGATGGTAGCGGTTACCCTGAAGCAACAAGTGGAAATGATATTCATATATATGGGAGGATAACGGCATTAGCTGATGTGTTTGATGCTCTGGGCTCTGATCGTTGTTACAAGAAATCATGGGAAGATGAAAAGATATTTGAGTTATTGAGAGCCCAGTCAGGAAGTCATTTCGATCCTGAATTAGTGACTGTTTTTTTTAATAATCTGGATCAGTTTTTTAGTGTTCGCTCTAAATATAAGGATGATTTATAAGCGCAGGTATTATTACTTTTTAGCTTATAAACTAATGTTCTTTGTGCTGCAATGTTTAGTCTTGTTGAGTGCCCCTAATATGCTG
Organism: Gammaproteobacteria bacterium; assembly: GCA_016744065.1. Lineage (GTDB taxonomy): Bacteria > Pseudomonadota > Gammaproteobacteria > SZUA-229 > SZUA-229 > SZUA-229. The sequence continues at coordinate 106,235 of JADGFA010000007.1, read as the reverse complement.
TTTATTTTTAACAGAACATCTTCAGAGCTGGCGCGATAGGCTGTTAGCTTTCCCCCAATTAATGTAATTAAGGCCGGTGTTGTTGAGTTGTGTATTATTAGGCTTTCTCTTGATTTATTAAATGCTAACTGATTGTTGACAGGTAAAACTCTTAATCCTGAAAATGACTTTATAATGTTTTCATGTGTTAGTTGTGTCTTAAAATAACAGTTATATGTTTCCAGTAAGTATGATATTTCAGCTTCTGTCGGAGATATGTCATCTGCGCCTTCAGTTGTTATTCTTTCCGTTGTTCCAATCAGAGTTCCTTCGCTTTTCCACGGCATGACAAAAACAGCGCGTTTGTCTTTGGCTTCTATGTAATATATGCCTTGTTTTATTTTTTTGTTAATGATGATATGTGTTCCTGCAACCAGTTCTATTTCTGGCATTCTTAGTGTAGGCGATATTTTTTCCTGGGTTGGGATAACCCAGGGGCCAGTACAGTTAATCAGACACTTGCATTCAAGGACGTGAAGTGTTTCGTTTTTTTCATAAGTGACCAGATGTGTGTGTTCTTGTGCGTGTGACTTTATAAAGTTAGCATTGTAGTGAATTTTTGCGCCCAGTTTTTTTGCAGAACCCACGACTGCCTGGGTTAGCTTTTTATCATCCGTTTGAGCATCGTAGTATTTGAAAATAGTTTTAATATTTTTCAGGTTTAGCCCATCAAGAGAAGCCCATTTTTTTTTGTTAACAATAGAAAATGATTTAAGGCTAAACAGGGAGTAAATTAATAGCCCAATCCATATTAGCCAGGCCGGGCGTATGCTATGTGAATATACGGGAATGTAGAAAGGTATGAGTTTTACCAGTTGAGGGGCATTTTTTAATAGATGTTTTCGCTCCTGAAGGCACTCTTGAACCAGCTTGAACTGGCCGCTTTCTAAATATCTGAGCCCTCCATGAATCAGTTTGCTTGATCTGGATGATGTGCCAAGACCTGCCTCGGGATACTTTTCTAAAACCAGTGTCTTGTAGCCATAAGCTGCTGCTGCCTGTGCAACACCTGCGCCCTGTATTCCCGAGCCTATTATAATTATGTCATAGTATGGTGTTTTGGACATGATATTAAGGAGTTTTTTTTATCATGTATGTTGTTAACTGTCTGTACAGTTGTTTAATATATTTAATGCAAGTACAGGGTGATTTAACATGTTGGCAATGTCACGGGTTTCAATTAGAGGAATATTATGGCTGGCATAATGTAAGGCGAGTTCAGGGTCTGTAATATCATAAATCATCCAGTGCCAGTTACCAGGCCATGGATCAGCATTTTTTGGAATTTTTCTGTGGTTGGCAATTAAATAATCAGGTTTTAGTTTTTTTGCAACTTCATGGTTATCATTATCATAATGATGCAATACCCAGCCAGTTAAAAAATCACTGTTATTCTGAGCGAATTCAATTGCACTTTTATCATATGAAATAATAATACATTGAGAGTGGATTATATCCAGTGCTTTTAACAGGTCAGACATGATTTGTCGGGTACCATATTGCTTTAGCGTTTCTTCTTTTATTTCTACAAATGCGGTTGCTCTTGGGTATTGTTGTAATAGTTTTACTGCTTCACTTAGCAGGGGAATGTGCTGATTAAAAAATGCGAGGGAGAATCGTTCTGGTTCATGGGCGCGAATGTTTTTGAGTTCATCATAGCTCATTTCAAATAATGAACCTTTAATACCAGTAGTGCGAAAAAGCTCGGTATCATGAAACACAACTAATTGCCCATCAGCGGTGCATTGAATATCAAACTCAATATATTCAGCGCCACAGAGTAAAGCTGATTCTAGTGCAATCAGTGTGTTTTCAGGGTAGGTCTCCATAAGACCTCGGTGTGCAACAAGATGTGGTATTGCCATGGTTAAACTCAATATAATATAGGTCTGTTTGATTGCTTATAAAAATTACCTGTACTCTCTGGTGTTAAATCTGGTTATAAATTAAGGGGTGACCTGAAACATATTTTGTTGTCATTACGCGTCTGTCTGTTTCAAATCATACTGGGAGGTTATGTCTTCCCCCTGATCTAAGTTTAGTCATTGTGACAGCGCTTGTTTAACTCTCCGACAAGCTGTTGATATCTATTATATATTTCCCTGTATTCTGCATTTTTTTCACTGGGGTTAAAGTGTTGAGAGGCCTCCAGTGTTTTCCAGTGTGGGTTACTCTTTTTTAAAGTTTGATTTGCGAGCCATGCGCAGCCTCTGGCCGTTGCTTCGGTATGGCTAAAGCGTTGTACTTTTGTTTGAGATAAATCAGCCAGTTTTTGGCATAAGGTATCCAGTTGAGATAATCCGCCGCTGATTAAAATGATTTTTGGGGGCGTAGCAAGATGTTGTATATTCTTAAATATTAAAAACAGGATACTTTCAATAATTGCGACATATTGCTCAGCCTGGTTGTGTCGGGTCTTTCCAATAAAGCCTGGTTTGCCAGCATCACACCACCAGGGGGAGCCTAAATGGGAAATGCTATTAATAAAAACAGGGGGTGATTTAATTTGTTTTAACCAGGCAGGAAGCAGGTTAAAGAGGTTCTCACAGGGGGTGTTATCTTGTGCCCAGTCTAAGGCTGTTCCGGCACCATTTACTGTGCCCTCTGTAATATAATGAACTGCTTGATTATTGCTGCTGGCAATCGTGTGCACTAATTTTTTGTGTGTGTTCTGGCGTTCAGCGGATGCCGACAAAATAAAGGCGCCGGTTCCTATATTGATAAGTGTGTTATTTTTTAGTAGCGGAGGGTATGCATATAAAAGAGCATTTTGATCACCACATACAGTGGTGAGAGGGATGTTATTTAACTTAAGCGTGCCGTATGGATGAATAACGGGAGCGCATTGTGGAAGGATCTTTTTTTCAATTTGAAATAAGTCTAGTAGTGTGTCTGACCAGTTTAAGCTTTGTGAATCGAATAGTTGGCAGCGCTGGGCATTGCTGTGATCAATTATCAGGTTTTTTTCTTTAAGCAGGTGAAATAGCAGATAACTGGCGAGTGGTGAGATGCAAAGCTGATTTTCATCATAAGCCTGCTTTACTCGGGTGTTATTTTGTAATAACCAGTGAATTTTCCCGGCAGAATAATGGGCAGACAGAGGCAGGCCAGAAATTTTTCTGATGTTATCGGCAAATGGAGCAAGTTTATCTACTAATGGTTGAGAGCGAGTATCTCTCCAGCTTATTGCCGATGATAGTGTTTTTCCACTGGTTTTATGCCAGGCGACGATGGTAGAGCGCTGGGTACATAAGCCACAACACCTGATGTTGTGGCTGAGTTTGGTGGGAAGGCTGTCTAATAATGTCTGGATTGACTGAAGTATTTCATTTGCATTTTGTTCATAGGTGTTCTGATTGGTGGAATTTGTGGAAATATTGATTGATTTCAGGTGTGTTAATTCACCTGTTTCAGAGAATAGTGCAATGCGACTGGCATGGGAGCCCTGATCTATGACAAGTGTTAAATTTGAATTGTTTATGGTCTTTACTGGCATATATAATAAGTTGTGATTACATTGCGTTGTTTTAATTAAAGACTATTTTTGTTAAAAAACATTGAACAGTGTTGAATAATTGGGATCGACCTCAATATAAGTCAATGTTAATATTTGGTAAATTGAATTTGAGTCGCCTGGACAGGTAATTGGTGTTCAGGGCTCATCCGTCTTTTGTTACCTGTTAGGAGATAAAGCCTGTGGCAACTATTGAATTAAATGAAGAGTTATTAGAAAAAACAGTAATAGATAATGATATTGTCATTATTGACTTTTGGGCACCCTGGTGTGGCCCCTGTAAGTCTTTTGGTCCTATTTATGAGGAAGTTTCAGAGAAGCATCCTGATATTGTGTTTGCTAAAGTTAATACTGAGGCTGAGCAGGCAATTGCGGCTCATTTTCAAATTCGCTCTATACCGACATTAATGATTTTTCGTGAGCAGATTGTGTTGTTTTCTGAGCCAGGCATGTTGCCTGCATCAGGTCTTGAGCAGATTATTCAGCAAGTGAAAGATCTGGATATGGATAAAGTGAAAGCGGATATTGAAGCAGCAGCTGAAGCTGAGAAAACGTCATAAAAGTGGTTTTTTCTCTGAAGCATCTAATTGTTTTCTCGTAATGATACTTAAGAAAGTGCGGGTTTATATTTTACGTAGATGCTTTAGATAAGCATGAAAAGTGCTTAACAAGTAAATAAGATTGCTAAATTATGATGTAATATTGGTAGTGGCCAGGCGTTAGTTTAGTTGTGTTTTGCTCTTAGCCGGCTCCCACTCTGCAATCCATGTGTCGACTTTATTAAGTGACTGTAATGACAGGTCGTTTTGTAGTTTTGTATATAACTGGAGACGCTTGTTGTGGATGGCTTTTGCTAGTTGTAAGTTGTTTTTTGAGGCCAGGCTTAGCCACTTATAGGCAAGCAGGTCATTTTTTTCTACCCCTTTACCCTGTAAGTACATATTTCCAAGCATATGCTGAGCAGAACTCCAGTTTTGTTCAGCGAGTGTTTTAAATAAGTTAGCTGCTTTATCAGCCGACTTTGCTGTGCCATTTCGGCCCAGTAAATAGTTTAAAGCCTGTTGGTAAACCATAAGTGGGCTAGACTGATTAACGCCTGAGTGTGTATTTAGTGTTGTTATCTGAATATTTGTCGCGGCGTTGGTGTAAAAAGAATTAGCCGTTAGTATCAGGCCGAGTATAAAGGCAGGTGTGGGTATAATATTTGACCGCATAATCAACGTCCATTAACAGAGTAAAAAGTAAAATTATATGTCTCCGTTTATGCCTGTTATTCGCAATCTAGTTTGTGAATCGTGTCTTCCCTGTTTTTTTATCATTTTAATTTCACCCAGATGAATGATCTGATATGAAGCAGGTGGGGGTTGGTTAGAGCATGGAACGTTCCAGCTTTTATAAGTTATTATAAAACAGTTACTTATAAATTTTTTTTGAGTTTGCTGTTGCTTGATTGTAAGCTATTTCGAGCGTTTAAAATGCATGTAACTTAAAACGCTAATAAAAACAGTAGGTTAGGTTTTTCTTGCGGAGACGGATTAATTTACACTTTATTGGGTCTGGCAGGTGATATTGTTATTTTTCTTTTAAAAACAACAGGATGTATTGAGAGTTGATTGTCGGGTATGTTTACAGTTGAAAATAAAAGCCGTATATATACGGCTTTTATTTTTTAGGTCCGAGTGAGTTAATAGATCTATTTAATTTGTTTCAGTGCTTTTTCAATGTCTTTTTGTAGCTTTGCTGAAAACTGTTTACGAACCAGATCTTTATTAAGTTCTATATCGATTAGTGTTTTGTTGCGTTTTTCAGTTTGTATTATTTCGGCATTAAGTGCTTTAAGTTCTGCTCTTAGTTGTTTAAGTTGTTCACCTGCGTTGATGGGTTGAACGTTTTTCTTTTTGGGTGCAGGCCTGGGTTTTTTCTTAGCTACCGATTTTTTCCTGGATACAGCGGGTTTTACACTCGCTTTTTTCCTGGAAGGTGCTTTTTTTGTAGTGCTCTTCTTTTTAGCCGCCGATTTGTCTGGCGTTGCTTTTCTAGTGGTTTTTTTAGCAGTTGCTTTTTTTGTAATGGTTTTTTCTGGTTTTTCTGTTGTTTGTTCTGGTGTGATTACAACCGGCGGTGTCGGTGCTGCTGCTTCCACAATCGGTTTATTTACGGGTTGTTGTTCTATAGGCATAGTTTTTGTCTTTGCTGGAGCAGGTTTGGTTGGAGGGGCAGCAGGCGCTGTTGTAGAGCGCGCGCTATTTAAAGCGATGCGCATTGCAGAAAAGATGTCTTTGATTTCACCTTTGCCTTCAACAGTCGATAGCTTTCCCTGGTTTTTGTAAAAATCAGCAACGGGTTGTGTTTGTGTTTCGTACACACGTAAGCGTTTGCTAATCGTTTCTTCGTTATCATCAGAGCGATGGTGTAGTTTGCCTCCACATTTATCGCATTCTTCATTCAAAGCCGGTGGATTAGTAAAGGTGTTGAACACTTCACTGCAGTCCTCACAGGTTAATCGGCCGGTAAGACGTTGCATAAGAATATCGAAATCCACATCAATTAATATTGATTTTTGAATGGGTAAAGATAAGCCCTCAAGTAGCTGGTCTAAAGCCTGCGCCTGTTCAAGATTGCGTGGAAAACCATCAAGAATGAAGCCCTTTTGGGCGTCAGGGTTGCTCAGGCGCTCACGAATCATGCCCAGAACCAGATCATTAGGAACAAGTTGCCCGGCATCCATAATGGTTTTGGCCTGTCTGCCCAGTGGGGTTTGAGCATCTACTGCTGCACGCAGTAAATCACCGGTCGATATTTGTGGAATGTTTAATTTATCAACTAATAGTTTGGCTTGTGTGCCTTTACCGGAGCCAGGTGCTCCTAGTAGTACGAGTCTCATATCCTTTTTCTCCCCCCTGTTGTTACAGGTTATTCAGGATTAATAATGACAGTGCTAGTGGATTGTAATCAATGCGCAGAAGATGTCGAGTATTCTCTGGTGTTGCTTCTTGATATAATCCAAAATAATGTAGAAAATTTTAATGAGTTGTATTTAATAAGGTAAAAACGTATGAATCTTGATAATCTCCCGTTAGGGGAAGATGTGCCCAATGATATTAATGTTGTTATTGAAATTCCAGCGCACGGGCCACCGGTAAAATATGAAGTAGATAAAGATAGCGGGACCCTGACGGTAGACAGGTTTATGGGGACTGCGATGTTTTATCCCTGTAATTATGGCTTTTTACCCCATACGCTTTCTGAAGACGGTGACCCAGTCGATGTGCTGGTTGTAACGCCTGTGCCGCTTATATCCGGTTCGGTTATACGTTGTCGTCCTGTAGGTATGCTGGAAATGGTGGATGAAGCGGGTGAAGATCACAAAATACTGGCGGTTCCTATGGCGCAGTTAACTAAGTTGTATGATGATGTACACTCACCACAGGATTTGCATGATGATATGCTGGGACAAATAACGCACTTTTTTGAACAATATAAAGCATTGGAGTCAGGCAAGTGGGTTAAAGTTGAGAATTGGGTGGGGGTTGATCGGGCACATGAAGAAATTCTGAGCAGTATCGAGCGATATAAGCGCACACAGAAATAATTTCCAGCCTGTTTTTCAGTCTGTTTTCCTGGATGAGCCTGTTTTTATCTTTAATTTCAGACTGAAAAAACGAAGTAAACGGAATTGTTACCAAAATAACTAAACAGAAAATTATAGATATAAGTGATATGAATATAAAAGGCTTTGTTGTTTATTGATGTCTCGTCGTGCAGTAATTAAAAATCATATGCTAGAGGCGCAGCTATTTAAGCGGCGCGCTCTGGTAGCGGCTGTATTTAGTGTATTGCTATTATTAGTGCTGTTGTCGCGCCTGGTTTATTTGCAGTTTTTTGAGTTTAGTCATTTTTTTTCACTTTCAGAAAATAACCGTGTTCGTCTGACACCGTTGGTTCCTAATCGGGGCTTAATTTATGATCGAAATGGCGTGGTTCTAGCAGAAAACAGACCGTCATATCAGTTAGAACTAATTCCTGAACAAATAGATAATATGCAACAGACATTGCATGATCTTGGTGACCTTGTTGCTCTAGATGAGGATGTGTTAAAACGTTTTAGGCGGTTATTAAAGCGCAGTCGTAAATTTGAAGGTATCCCCTTGCGTACTAAGCTGTCCGAAGAGGAAGTAGCCAAATTAGCGGTGAATCGACATCGCTTTCCAGGGGTGGAAGTAAAGGCGAGTTTAGGCCGATATTACCCTCTGGGTAAAACCATGGCCCATGTGGTGGGGTATGTGGGGCGTATAGATGGAAAAGAGTTAAAAAGGGTTGATGAAACTAATTACAAAGGTACAACCCATATCGGAAAAACCGGACTTGAACGTTATTATGAAGATCAGCTACATGGATTGGTGGGGTATCAGAATATTGAAGTGAATGTTCAGGGGCGTGAATTACGTGTGCTGGATAAAATCCCCCCTGTACCTGGAAATAACCTGTGGTTGACCCTGGATGCGCAAATACAGAAGGTGGCGGCAGATGCATTGGAGGGGTATAACGGCTCCGTTGTCGTAATGAAACCACACACCGGTGAAGTGCTGGCAATGGTGAGTTTACCTGCCTTTGATCCCAATTTATTTGTTCACGGTATTAGTCATAAAAATTATAAGCGTTTGCGTGATTCACCCGATAGGCCTTTATTTAATCGTTCAATTATGGGGCAATATCCCCCTGGCTCTACAGTAAAACCCTTCGTGGGCTTAGGCGGATTAGAGAACCGATCAATGGGTCATAAAGAAACGATTAACTGTACAGGGCATTATTTATTACCCAATGATGACAGGAGATATCGTGACTGGAAGAAAACAGGGCATGGTCTGGTTGATCTGAATAAATCGATAGAGCAATCCTGCGATGTTTATTATTATGAACTGTCCTATCGTATGGGGATTAATCGTATTCATGCTTTTTTACATCAATTTGGCTTTGGTGAAAAAACAGGTATTGATTTATTAGGTGAGCGATCAGGATTATTGCCCTCAAGGGAGTGGAAAAAACGGGTAAAAAATAAAATATGGTTTCCGGGCGAAACGTTGATCACCGGAATTGGCCAGGGTTATATGTTAGCCACGCCAATACAGTTGGCAAGTGCGACATCTATTCTTAGTATGCGCGGTCAGGTGTTTTCGCCTCATCTTTTATCGCAGGTAGAAGAACCGAATGGTAATGAAAAAACGACTATTAACTGGTCTGCAGGGGAAACGATTAAGCTTAAGCGTGAAAGTAACTGGCGACACGCTATAAAAGGTATGGTGAATGTGGTGCATGGCCTGAGAGGGACAGCAAGAAATTCGGGTTACGATCTGGCATTTAAAATGGCAGGTAAAACAGGTACAGCTCAGGTATTTGGTATTGCACAGGATGCAGAGTACGATGAAGCAACCATTGCAAAAAAACTACGTGATCATGCCCTGTTTATTGCTTTTGCACCTTACAAAGACCCTGAAATTGTGGTGGCAGTTATTGCTGAGAATGGTAGTCATGGAAGCAGTGTTGCTGCGCCCATTGCCCGTAAAGTAATAGATGAATGGACGCGTTTATACGAAGGAAACCTTAAGTAAGTGAATAAAATTCAGGATAAGTATTATTACCCCAGTTTCAGTTTGCGGCTTATACGTATATTGCACCTGGATCATATATTGCTTTTAGGTATAGGCGCTCTGCTTATGGTAGGGCTGGTCGTATTGTATAGCGCAGGAGATGAGTCCAGTGCACTGATAAATCGACAGTTTACCCGAATAGGCCTCGCGGTATTCATTATGTTGGTAATTGCTCAGATACCCTCGTCAACACTGAAATTCTGGTCACCCTGGATGTATGTGGCGGGGGTGGTTTTGCTGGTACTGGTACTGGTTATGGGAGATGTTGGCAAGGGGGCGCAACGTTGGCTGGATCTGGGTTTTATACGCTTTCAGCCTTCTGAAATGATGAAGCTTGTTACGCCGATGATGATCGCCTGGTACTTTTCAGAAAAGCCGCTTCCTCCTTCATGGCGCACGTTAATTATTGCTGTGGTCTTAATACTGGTGCCAACGTTTTTAATTGCTAAACAGCCAGATTTAGGTACGGCATTACTTATATTTGCGGCAGGTTTTTTTGTTTTGTTTTTAGGTGGCCTGAGCTGGCGCCTTATGATTGGGATGAGTGTGCTGGCTGCTTCCATGCTCCCGGTATTGTGGCATTTCATGCATGCTTATCAAAAAGGTAGAGTGATGACTCTGCTTGATCCGCAGAGTGACCCCCTGGGTGCGGGCTATCATATTATTCAATCACAAATTGCAATTGGATCTGGCGGAGTTTATGGGCGAGGCTGGCTTAATGGAAGTCAGTCACATCTCAATTTTTTGCCAGAACAATCGACAGATTTTATTTTTGCCGTATTTGCAGAAGAGTTTGGTTTACTGGGGGGCCTGTTTTTACTTGCGTTATATACTTTTATTATTATTCGTGGATTAATGATTGCGGTTCAGGGGCAGGATACTTATGCGCGTCTGTTGGGTGGTAGTTTAAGTCTGACTTTTTTTGTTTATTTATTTGTAAATGTGGGCATGGTATCAGGTATTTTGCCAGTGGTTGGGGTACCATTGCCCCTGATCAGTTATGGCGGTACTTCAATGGTGACATTAATGGCGAGTTTTGGCATGTTAATGTCAATAAACTCTCACCGAAAATTATGGTCCAAGTAGACTGGTTTTCCCTGAAATTTAACAGACTTGATACATAGAAATTAAAAAACATATGAAAAAATTATCAATATTTAAAAAAATCAGCTTGTCGGGGTTACTTTTGTGTTTATTGCCCGTAAGTGTCAGTGCCAATTACAGTCAGCGTAAAGACGTGCAGGAGTTTATTGCGAAAATGCATAAGGAGCATGGCTTTGATGCATCAATTGTTAGTCGCTGGATGGAAGGTGTTAAGCAACAAAAAACAGCAATTGAAGCTATTTCTCGACCTGCTGAGGGTGTTTTGACCTGGGGCAAGTATCGAAAAATTTTTATGACAGATAGTCGTATTAGTAAAGGTGTTAAATTCTGGAATGAGAATGCAGATTTATTGAATCGAGCTGAAAAAGAATTTGGTGTGCCGGCTGAATTTCTTGTTGCAATAATTGGTGTTGAAACGTATTACGGTAAACGCGCGGGTAATTACCTTGTCCTGGATGCATTGACCACTTTAGGTTTTGATTATCCGATAGAAAATACAACCAGAGAAAGAAGGGATGCGAGAGAGACCTTTTTTAGAAAAGAATTAAAAGAATTTCTCTTAATGACAAGGGAAGAAAAAGTAGATCCCCGAGTATTAAAGGGGTCTTATGCAGGTGCCATGGGAATGCCGCAATTTATACCCAGTAGTTTCAGGCATTATGCCGTAGATTTTGATGGTAATGGTGTGCGTGATTTCTGGAACGGTTCTGCGGACTCAATAGGCAGTGTTGCAAATTATTTTAAAAAACATGGATGGAAAAAAGGCCAGCCTGTTGCCAGCCGTGCTTCAGTTGAAGCGCTATCAAGAAAACTGGGCAGTAAAAAAATGAAACCGCATACAACGGTGGCAGAGTATAAAAAAGAAGGTGTAAAGCCAATAGATCATTTTAGTGACTCAACACCGGCAACATTATTAAAGCTAACAGGTACACAGGGTGATGAGTACTGGATGACATTAAATAATTTTTATGTCATTACTCGATATAATCATAGCCCTCTGTATGCGATGGCGGTATATCAACTTAGTCAGGCAGTGTCTGTAAAATATAATGCGCAGTTTGATGCCAGTAAATAAATTTTTTTACAGTTTTGTAATATTAATACTGAGTCTTGATCTAACTGGTTGTGCTACAGGTGGTGACAGTGCACCAGATGACTTTATTCGAAATGACACGCCGGATGCGATTCCTGCAAATGAGCCATTAAGTCGTTATGGTAATATGCCAAGTTATACCGTCCGTGGTAAAACCTATCAGGTGTTAAAAAACTCTATCGGTTTTACTCAGAAAGGTATTGCGTCCTGGTACGGTACAAAATTTCATGGAAGGAAGACCTCTAGCGGAGAAAAATACAATATGTATGCGATGACAGCAGCACATAAGACGCTGCCGTTACCGACCTATGTTGAAGTAACGCATACAGGAAATGGACGTAAGGTTATATTAAAAGTAAATGACCGGGGGCCATTCCATGAAGGTAGAGTCATTGACTTATCTTACGCAGCAGCACGTAAACTGGGTATTTCTGCAACAGGTACCGGGCCGGTAAGCCTGCGTGTTATTAATACTTCTGCACTGGACTTAAAAACCAGTGAGGTTGTGTTACCAACGGCAATAAATACAGGCGGTAAAATACATATTCAGGTTGCTGCAATGGGGAGTGAAGAAGCGGCAGAGAAAATGGCGGGTAATTTGCGTGATAAAGACATACCCAGTGTGCGTGTACATGTAATAAAGAATGATGGTAAAAAATTATATCGGGTACGTATAGGGCCTATTCCAAATGTTGACCTTGCATACCAGGTAATTAATGAATTAAATGAAATAGGTTTAAATACAGCCCGTGTTGTTGTTGACTAATTCAATGAATGAAATGGGTTAAAAATATAAGATGAATAAAATCACTATGAATACACGATTAGTAACTTTAATACTGTTTGTAAATGCCTTGTTTTTTATGCTGCTGGTTGAGGCATCACCCGTCCCATCACCTCCAAAGCTTGCAGCTAAGAGCTTTTTGTTAGTTGATTTTAATAGCGGACGTATACTGGCTGAAAAAAATATTAATAAAAAAGTTGAACCAGCAAGTATTACAAAATTAATGACCGCATATGTGGTTTATAAAGAAATTGAATCTGGTCGCTTAACGCTTGAAGAAGAAGTGATTATTAGTAAAAAAGCCTGGAAAATGAAAGGCTCAAAAATGTTTGTTGAAGTCGGTAAACAGGTAACCGTTGAAAAATTATTAAAAGGCCTGATTATTCAGTCGGGTAATGATGCAACCGTTGCATTGGCAGAACATATTGCAGGAAGTGAATCGACATTTGCAGATTATATGAATCAGTATGCACAGCAGTTAGGAATGACCGGTACAAACTTTGTTAATGCAACAGGTTGGCCTAATAAAAACCATGTGACGACGGCTACGGATCTGGCAAAACTGGCGGCTGCAATCATCAGGGAATTTCCTGAGCATTATGAATGGTATAAAGAAAAAGAGTATACCTATAATGGTATTAAGCAATACAACCGAAATAAGTTATTGTGGAGAGATAAAAGCGTAGATGGGTTTAAAACTGGCCATACGGAGTCGGCTGGCTATTGTCTGGTGGCGTCCGCTAAACGTGAAGATATGCGTTTGATTTCCATTGTGCTGGGCACGAAAAGTGAAAAAACCAGAGAAAATGTAAGTCAGTCACTATTAAGTTATGGCTTCCGTTTTTATGAAAGCAATAAATTGTATAGTGCAGGTGAAACATTAAATACAGCTCGTATCTGGATGGGGGAGAGTGAAAACTTAAACCTGGGTTTAAACGAGGATTTAGTCGTTACAATTCCCAGAGGCCAGTATAAAAAACTTGATGCGGTGATTGATATTGATAATGGTATTGAGGCACCTGTTGAAAAAGGCCAGCAACTGGGTACTGTTAGTATCAAGCTTGAAGGTAAAGAAATTATTTCACAGCCATTAATTGCGCTACAGTCAATAAATGAAGGCAGTTTGTGGCAGCGTGGAAAAGATCATGTCATACAGTTATTTCAGTAGTTTTTAAGGTATAAAAAATTAGCGTTTAGGCACCGGGTGTTTTATATATAAAATAAATGAACGTTAGCCCTCAGGTTCGTCAGTAGCATGGCTAGAAAATATGCTTATTTGTATCCTTTACCATTAAATAATTAGGTGTATAAAAATGTCAGTTGTATATTTAAATGGTGAGTATTTACCTCTGGATCAGGCTAAAATATCAGTGCTGGATCGGGGTTTTCTGTTTGCCGATGGCGTGTATGAGGTGATACCTGCTTATGGCGGGCGTTTGTTACGTATGCAGGAGCATATGCAGCGCTTACAGAATAGTCTGGATGCTATTCGCCTGAAAAACCCACTATCAAGTCAGCAGTGGCTGAGTATTGTAGAAAAATTATTGATAGAAAATCCTAATAGCGGGCCCGGTGAAGATAAGTCCGTGTATCTTCAGGTGACACGTGGTGTTGCTGCAAAACGTAATCATGGGTTTCCCGAAGAAGTTAATCAGACCGTTTTTATGATGGTGAATGAACTGGCGCCTGTTAATAAAGAAGAGTTACGCAAGGGTGTTTCAGCTATTACACTGGATGATATTCGCTGGAAAGCCTGCAATGTTAAATCAATTTCTTTGCTAGGCAATATTTTACTGCGTCAGCAGGCACATGATAATGATGCGGCAGAAGCGATATTAATAAATGATGGCCTGGTTACTGAAGGTGCCGCAAGTAATGTTTTTGCAGTTATTAATGATGTGTTAGTGACTGCACCTACCGGTACTCAGTTATTGCCAGGTATTACACGTGATTTAATTATCGAGCTTGCGGTAAAAAATAATATTTCATATGAGGAGCGTGATTTTACTGAGCAGGAGCTGTTAATGGCTTCTGAAATCTGGTTTACCAGCTCAACCAAAGAAATATTGCCGGTGGTCGAGCTTAATGGCAATCTTGTTGCAAATGGTAAATCTGGCCCCATATGGGAGAAGATGATAGATATTTATCAGACCTATAAAATTAAACTCAGGTTGGGTGAATCGAGTTAACGGCCTGGTTACGGCAGTGTGTTATGAGTAGAAAAAAAATTGATCCCAAAGATATATATTACGATGAAGAGCAGGAAACCCTGTTCAAGTTTCCCTGTGAGTTTCCTATTAAAGCGATGGGGCGCTCAGGTGATGAGCTTGAGATTGCCGTGCTGGAAATAATTAATCGTCATATTACTGATTTAGCTGAAGGTGCCGTTAAATTTAATCAGAGTAGTAATGGTAAGTTTACCAGTATAACGATTACCTTCACTGCGCACAGTAAAGACCATCTGGATAAGTTATATATTGAACTTACCGCATGTGAACATGTTTTATATTGTCTTTAAATTGACTGTAAGTTATTTAAAAGACTAATGTATTCTTTTTCTTTACAGCCATAATGTCTCAACCCTTAAACCAATTCGCAATCATCAAATACCTGGGTGTAAAAGACTACGCCGATACACAGGCGCTGATGCAAAAGTTTAATACGGAACGAGATGAAAATACACCAGATGAAATCTGGTTACTGCAACATCCTGCGGTTTTTACACTAGGTACTAATAGCCAGCCTGAACATCTGCTCAATCCTGAAAATATTCCCGTGGTACAGTCTGATAGAGGCGGCCAGGTAACCTACCATGCACCGGGGCAACTGATTGCCTATATATTAATTGATATTAAACGAAAAAATATGGGTGTGCGCCAGGTGGTTACAGCGCTGGAGACAGCCGTCATAAAGCTTCTGGCTAAATTGGGTATAGATGCCAATGCAGATCCGAAGGCACCGGGTGTATATGTAAAGGGTGAAAAAATAGCCGCACTTGGTTTAAGGTTTAAACGGGGGGGCTGTTATCATGGACTTAGTTTGAATGTGGATATGGATCTAACGGATTTTGATAGAATTAACCCCTGTGGGTATCCTGATCTACAGGTAACCAGTTTAAAAAAACTGGGGGTCGTTGTTGGCATTCAACAAGTTACGTGGAAGCTGATGAATGAATTATGCCTCCAGTTAAATATTGTTAATATTAGCGAACAAAAATCATGAGTAAGCATAAAGTTGTCGCAGGTGTAAAGCAAACAGCCGAAGAAAAAGTTGCGCGCATACCGGTTAAGATAGAAAAAACTGAAAAGATGCAACGCAAGCCTGAATGGATTCGTGCCAAAGCGCCTACTCATCCGAATGTAAAACGGCTTAAAAAAGTTCTACGGGAACAAAAACTGTTTACAGTATGTGAAGAGGCATCCTGTCCGAATCTGGGCGAGTGTTTTGGTCATGGTACGGCGACATTTATGATTATGGGTGAAATTTGTACGCGACGTTGCCCTTTTTGTGATGTGGGCCATGGTCGTCCATTACCGCTTGATACAGATGAACCTCAGAATATGGCTGATACTATTCATGCGATGCAATTAAAGTACGTGGTTATTACATCGGTAGATAGGGATGATTTACGTGATGGTGGTGCAGCGCATTTTGTTGAATGCATAGAAAAAGCCCGTGATTTAAATCCGCAGATAAAGATTGAAACATTGGTGCCTGATTTCCGTGGCCGTGTCGATGTGGCGATGGGTATTTTGAAAAAAACGCCACCCGATGTGTTAAATCATAATTTAGAAACTGTTCCCCGTTTATATAAAGAGTGCCGTCCAGGTGCCGACTACCAGGGGTCATTAGATTTGTTAAAAGCGTTTGGTGAAGTTTGTAAAGGTGTACCAACGAAATCTGGTTTAATGCTGGGCCTGGGTGAAGAGAAAGAAGAAGTTGTTGGCGTACTAAAAGATTTGCGTGCGCATGGTGTAACTATGTTAACACTGGGTCAGTACTTACAGCCTACATTGCATCACTTGCCGGTAAAACGTTTTGTCACGCCAGATGAATTTGAAGAGTATAAAGTTCTAGCGGAACAAATGGGCTTTGAGCAGGTTGCCAGTGCGCCTATGGTGCGTTCGTCTTATCATGCGGATTTGCAGGCATCTGGTGATTTTTAGCGCTGTCCGTGCGTAACGGTAGTTACGTACGAACAGTTTAAACTGTTTGTTATTTAAAATTCGAATTTAACACCAACATGTGCGCCATCATCTAATTCAAAATCTGCACCACCCTCAAATTCATATTCAATATTTCTATATCCTATATATGCTCTGGCACTTGGTGTTACTTCAAGCTCTATTGAAAATTCGTATTCGGAATAACTGTCGGCACCGCTGAATGATGTGACGCTAGGTGCAAAGGCGACACCAACAACAAATGCCACAGGTGTTTCTGATGCAATAATGTAACGGAACTGAGCAGCAATAGCGACTGCGCCAACTTCCTCATCAGGTGCATCAAGTGTTACAAAGACAAACTTGCCACCCACACCAAACTGTATTGCTTTATTGTTACCGGCTGGATTGCCCGTAACCATAATGCCTGCACCGATTTGATAATCGTCATCTTCTGTGAACAGGGCACTAAAACCAATATCTGCTCCGCCATAACCAAAGGTTGATGACTCGGTTAAATAGGTAAATTCTGCCATTTCATCTGCTAGTTTAATATCAAGACCACGGGCATAAGCTTGTGAGCTAAGCGCGAGCAGGGTGATTGCAAATATTATTTTCTTGAACATAGTGTTTCCTGAGTAAATTGAAATGTGCTGTTATTTAAATATTTTATCAATTAGCGTAAGTATACGATGCACAGGGTTATCATACACAATCTATAGACGAAAAAAAACACAGCATAAATATATGCTGTGTTTTTGGGATTGACTATACAGTCTGGTAATCGATGCCCTGGGGAAATGTCTTCAGAGTTATCTCTACACCGTCTGATAATAAATATTCTGAGGAAACGTCTTCAGGGTTATCTCTACACCGTCTGGTAATAAATATTCTGAGGAAACGTCTTCAGGGTTATCTCTACACCGTCTGGTAATAAATATTCTGAGGATGATTCGCCTGAGCAAAAAAGAACCAGCGTTCAGCAACCAGACCAACGAACTGAATAATGAATGCGCTAATTAAAACATCCGTGTTGCCATTACTGATAGCCGCAGAAAGCAGAACTAAAGGTACAGGGAATACTAAAATCATAAAAATGAATTTAATCGATTTCAGGAACATGGCTGTTTTACCATGAAAGTATTCACGTGTATTAAATGAGCCACCCATAGCACCCTGTGAGTTTTGAGAAATTTTATTATGCCGAATGCCGATAGCAGACTGAATAGTCGACTTGTGCTTAATACGGCTGTTTCTGTATAGTGATGCGGAGCGGGTAACGAAAACCACAACGGTTAATGCAATTGCCCAGCCACCCAAAAAGAGTGTTTGCTGTTCAAGTCCAAGGTAACTTGCCAGTGCAGTTGCCAGTGTAAAACCTGAGGCGGTACCAAACAGGAAGTAGTTTATAACCGTTAAAGGACTAGACCATTCCTGTAAAAATTTAATGCAGGCATAGATCATTGCTGTGCAAAGAAACAACGCTAACGTTGCAATAACAGCAATCACACCCACAAACAGGCTCATGCTCAAAGAAACTTCACCGTGGGTAAACGCAACACTGTCCAGGTTCATAATATGAATCAGGCCATAGGCAAATACGGCTGCCATTGTTGTGGGTAGTGCAATGACTTCACGTGATAACCATGAGGTTTTCCAGCGTGCAGCAGAGCGCCATGCGCGTTCAGGGTGGCCCAGATGAAAGATGGATGAAATTAAACCACCAATCAATAGAGCTAAAGCAATAGCGGCGCCGATACCATAGAAGTTGGTGTCACCAATGCCGGGTAACAAATCAAACTCTGAGTAAACCTGTGTTGAAAACAGTGCCAGGAATAAACCCTGTCCTGCTCCGATTAATGTTGTTAAAAATATGACAGAAAATGCGGGATGCATAATTCTCTCCTTAGTAAATTAATAATATAAAAGCTTATCTATGTAACGCTTCAGGTTGCCTCTATGCAGTTTCAGGACAAGGTAGAAAATGTGAACTTACGGCCTTAATATTTAGAGCCGTAAGTGTCCATTTTCTAACGCAGTCATGGAGCCGCATAGAGGTGAGCTGGAGTGCTACATTAGATGAATGAGTTATCATCGAGTACCGAACCATCAACGGGTTTATGGTGTTCTTTCTGCTCTTTATTAAGCGGATTATCAACACGTACCAGTTCGTCTTTATGAATCGTAATTTTGTTCTTACGACGTGGTAAGTAATGGTTGGATGGTTGCGTGCCCCATTCAGGCATCAACTGGTAACCACCCTGTTCACGAATTAATTCAGATACTTCTGAATCGGCATCATGTACATCACCAAACAGACGAGCGTTTGTCGGACAGGCTAAAACACAGGCTGGTTTACGTTCAGACTCAGGCAGTGTTTCGTCATAAATTCGATCCACACATAAAGTGCATTTTTTCATGACTTTCTGGTGTTCATCGATTTCACGGGCACCGTAAGGGCAGGCCCATGAACAGTATTTACAGCCAATACATTTATCGTAATCAACCAGAACAATACCATCTTGCTCACGTTTATAACTGGCACCGGTGGGGCACACAGGAACGCAAGGTGGTTCTTCACAATGTAAACATGATTTAGGAAAGTGAACTGTTTCTGTTTTTGGAAATTCACCTACTTCATAAGTTTGTACACGATTAAAGAAAGTACCCGTTGGATCTTTCTGGTACGGGTTGTCATCAGACATAAAGCCCGCGGGGCCAGACGTGTTCCACTCTTTACATGAGGTTACGCAGGCACTACAGCCAACGCATACATTTAGATCTATTATCAGAGCTAGCTGAGTCATTATTTAGCCCCCTTCTTGTCAAACTTACCGGCAAAAAAGCCCTGCCATTTACGGCGAATGCTCATGCCCGGTAAAACTTTCATGGCATTAAATTGCGGTAATGTGTGATCAGCATCATCTTCTGCCTTGTAAACACGTACACGTACGTCATACCATGCAGCCTGCCCCGTTACCGGGTCAGAGTTAGAGATGTGGTCACCACATTCGTTTTTAGGTAGCTCTTCCGCAATCAAGTGGTTAAGCAGGAAACCCTGTTGTGATTCGTTTGCATCATCACTCAGGTTCCATGCGCCTTTCGCCTTACCTATCGCATTCCAGGTCCAGATGGTGCCTGGCTCAACGGCTTCCGAGAAGCGCGCCATACAACGTACCTTGCCATGCATGGATTCAACATAAATCCAGTCACCATCTTTAAAGTTATGCTTCTCACCCAATGATGGATGCACGTGCATATAGTTATGCGCATGAATCTGACGTAGCCAGGCATTCTGAGAATCCCATGAGTGGTACATCGCCATTGGGCGTTGAGTTAGAGCATTAATTGGGTATTTCTGTTTATCTGTTAACTTGCCTTCCAGTGTTTCAGAGTAGAAAGGCAGTGGATTGAAATGTTCTTCAACCCGAGCACGTAAATGATCAGGTGGCTGACGGCCGGGGCGCTTGCCCTGTGCAGCCAGTCTGAATTTCTGTAGAACTTCAGAATAAATATGAATATTTATTGGTTCATCATAACGGGTTAAACGGTGATCCTGTGCCCAGGTCAAATAACCCTGGTTCCAGTTACGCATATACTGATAAGAAACCGGTAAGTGATACTGGTATACACAGTTATTTTTTTCGTACATTTCCCACTGGTTTGGATTTGGTTCACCTTTCATGAACTTCTCGCCACCTTTGCCACGCCAGCCGGCGAGGAAGCCGATACCCGATCCGGGTTCAGTTTCAAAGTTGGTAACAAACTCCGGGTAGTCACGATATTTACGTGAACCATCTTCATTTATGAATACAGGCAGTTTTAAGCGTGAGCCTAATTCAATTAATACTTCCTGAAATGGTTTGCAATCACCCTTGGGTGGTACAACCGGAATACGTACCGAATCAACCGGGCCATCAAATTCTGAAATTGGACGATCCAGCATCGACATTACATCGTGACGCTCAAGATAGGTTGTATCTGGTAATACAAGGTCAGCAAAAGCAACGGTTTCAGAATGGAAAGCATCGGCAACAATCAAAAATGGAATTTTGTATTCACCGTCTTCATCCTTGTCATTTAACATGTCACGAACTTCATTGGTGTTCATGGATGAGTTCCATGCCATGTTTGCCATAAAGATCATCATGGTGTCAATTTTGTATGGGTCGCCACGCCATGCATTCGTGATGGCATTGTGCATTAATCCGTGGGCTGATAATGGGAATTCCCATGAGAAGCCTTTATCCAGGCGAACTGGGCCACCGTCGTCATCCAGAAATAAATCTTCTGGTGCAGCAGGGAAACCTAATGGCATGCCACCTAATGGCGTATTGGGTTTAACACCCTCTGGCCCTTTTGGTGTTTTAGGGCAGGGGGGAATCGGCCGAGGGAAAGGCGCCTTATGGCGAAATCCACCCGGTCGATCAATGGTGCCCAGTATTGACATTAAAATCGACAGGCCGCGAATGGTTTGAAAGCCATTTGAGTGAGCAGCCAAACCACGCATGGCATGGAATGAAACCGGGTTACCGGTTACAGATGCATGCTCACGTCCCCAGGTATCCGTCCAGGCAATCGGTAATTCGATTTTCTCATCACGCGCTACAATGCCCATTTCGTGAGCCAGGCGGCGAATGGTTTCGGCTGGAATGCCAGTAACCGATGAGGCCCATTCTGGTGTATATTCTTCAACAGACTCTTTAAGAAGCTGGAATGCAGGCTTAACCGGCGTGCCGTCTTCCATGGTGAACTCACCCATTAAGAATGGATCAGCGCCTTCAGTATGTGTACGAACAGCTTTGTTAGTATGGCGATCCCACCACATCTGGTTCTGATGATCGAAACAGCCTTCTTCAGGGTCGGTTATGTCCATACGGTAGAACATGCCATGCTGCTCTGAACTCTCATCACAGTTAACCAGCTGTCCAGAGTTTGAGTAATCTTTAACAAACTCACGGTCATATAAACCGGTTTCAATTAACTCACGTACAATCGCCAGTATTAATGCGTTATCTGTACCAGGCTTGATTGGAACCCATTCATCTGCAATTGCCGAGTAACCGGTACGCACTGGATTGATCGAAATAAAGCGACCACCATTACGTTTGAATTCAGACAGGGCGATTTTCATTGGGTTAGAGTGATGATCTTCTGCTGTGCCAATCATGATGAACAGCTTAGAGCGTTCCAGATCAGGACCACCGAATTCCCAGAATGAACCACCAATCGAGTAGATCATGCCTGCTGCCATATTAACCGAGCAGAAACCACCGTGTGCCGAATAGTTAGGTGTGCCATAATTCTTGGCGAACATGCCGGTTAAGGCCTGCATCTGGTCGCGACCAGTGATCAGGGTGAATTTTTTAGGATCAGTCGCGCGAATATTTGCCAGACGATCTTCCATAATATCGAATGCCTTATCCCAGGAAATTTCCTCGAACTCTGCATCGCCCCGCAAAGAGCCTTTCTTGCGTAATAAAGGCTTGGTTAAACGTGCAGGAGAATACTGCTTCATTATACCCGATGCGCCTTTAGCGCAAATTACACCTTTATTTAAAGGGTGCTCCGGGTTGCCCTGTATATAACGTACTTCGTTGTCGCGCAGTGTTACGCGAATGCCACAACGACAAGCACACATATAACAAGTTGTGTTTTTAGTTTCGATGCGACCTTCTGGTTGTTTGGTCGCGTCATGAATTACACTGGGTGCCATACTAAAATCCTGTTCTAAAGTGTCGAATGATTATATTGATCAAGATCAATAAAGCTAATCAACATTGTTAAGTTAATCATAAAATACTTATATGCCTTATTACTAAAATTAATACTAATCTTAAAAAAGGTTATCGTTGGAGGGTAAAGATATAGCATAGAAAAAATTTCATTACAGATATGATAGCCTTCTGTAGCGCGGTTATAGTAAATGTATGGATTTTTAAATGGTTAATAACATAGCTAACTGATTGTTTTTAATTGTAATAATGGGCCATAGGAATACCGGCATAAAAACAGGTTAGATTAATAACAAAATATTTAACTCGACAAACGGTAATATAGTCCCATATTAAGTAAGGTAGAGAATATGAGGTTTTTCTTATATTATGAGCTTTATATTGCCCATAATTGATTAAGGCCAATAACTTGTCTTATACATTATATAGGGTGACCTGAAACCCCTTAGGCTTTTTCAGGTCATACTCATGGGCAAGTATTAAACGAGGACGTAAGTTATGACAGAAACAGCATTAATAGATCAGTTCGGGCGTAGCATTGATTATGTCCGCATATCGGTTACTGACCGATGTGATTTACGCTGCACCTATTGTATGCCGAAGCACTTTAAAGGTTTTCATGAGCCAGATGAATGGCTGACCTTTGATGAGCTTGAAAGAGTTGTTGCTGCGTTTGCAAGAATGGGCACACGCCGGGTACGTTTAACCGGGGGGGAGCCTCTGGTTAGAAAAAACTTGCCACAACTTGCGTTCAGGCTGTCTGCACTTGCCGGGTTAGAGGATCTGTCTCTGAGTACCAATTGTACTCGCATGGTTAAACATGCAGAGGAATTAAAAATAGCAGGTATTAGCCGCATAAATGTTAGTCTCGACAGTTTAAATGTTGATACCTTCAAAGAATTAACAGGTGGTAAGTTAAGCAAGGTTTTAGACGGTTTAATGGCTGCAAAAGCAGCGGGTTTAAGCCCTATAAAAATAAATATGGTTTTAATGAAAGGTATAAATGACCATGAAGTAGAAGATATGGTTGAGTTTTGTGCAAAACATGGTTTTACGCTACGTTTTATAGAAACCATGCCTGTTGGTGAAATGGGTCGCAAAGCGACAGATAAATTTATTAACCTGCAGGATATAAAGCAGCGACTGTCAAAACGTTTTGATCTAGTGCCGGGCGTTATGCCAGGTGGTGGTCCGGCTCGGTATATGAATGTACAGGGTACGGATATTAACATCGGTTTTATTACCCCATTGTCCCAGCATTTCTGTGAGACCTGTAACAGAGTTCGTTTGTCTGTAGATGGTACTATTTATACCTGTTTGGGGCAGGAAGATAATTTTGAGTTACGTCCATTGCTGCGTGCGGGAATAACAGATGACGAGCTGGAACAGGCTATTCGTTGTGCAATAGACTTAAAGCCAGAAAAACACGAGTTTAATGAAAATCCTGAAAAAGTGTTACGTTTTATGTCGTATACTGGCGGCTGAAAAATAATTTAAAAACTTGTTTTATTGAGTTGTCTTAAAAACAATGTCGAGTGTGGTCATATCTTCTATTCTAGTTATTTACTCAGTTTTTGGCTTTGTCTGTAGAGGCTGCATTTTATTAACAGTCTTGCGTAAATCAGTAAATGTGTATTCATAGAATCGCCCTTCCAATTGAAATTTAAAGAGAAAAATCCATGAGCAAAGACCTCCGTGATGATGCATTCTGGAAAATCACTGATGATTTTATTAAGCTTGCGAATAAGCAGTGTGATAAATATAAAAATGGCAAAGTGAGCACATCCATTATATTTTCAGCAGCACGTTTTAATGCATTTATGTATGCTTCATCGGCTAAAGATCTATCTGATTTTCAGAAAGACAAGAGTAAGGTTGTTGAGTTTTTGACAAATGAATATCAAAAAAAATTAATTGAAAATCTTAATGATTATGAAAAAAACTATAAAGAATATCTAGATAAAAAATAATATTTAATCCCTCTTCAGGTGGCTTACTGTTAACCAGAAAAGCAGGCCATAATGATTTTTATCGACACGGGTATTAATCATATATAAATAATGCATTTTAACCCCCTCCTCATTGTTACCTCCATAACAAACCCAGAATAAAATAATATAACTAAATTCTTATATTCATAATACTTGATAAAAGTCAACTATACTAAATAAAAAGTCATATCAAAATATTGTCGCCTCAGAGCGTAAGGGTTATATGTATTCATGGAAATATTAATTGTCGATGATGATCAGGTTGATAGAACGCACATTAAACGTGCACTGAGAAGGAGCGATACTAAGTGTGAAGTGACTGAGGTAGAAAATGTAGATTCAGCAGCATCAGCGTTACAGAAAAATTGTTTCGATGCCATTTTACTTGATTACAATATGCCCCAGAGAAATGGACTGGAGTTATTACATGAAGTGCGCAGTGAAAACTTAAAAAAAAGCAGTGCGATTATCATGATGAGTACTTCTGAGGATGAAGAGCTTGCCATGGAATGTTTACAGGCAGGAGCACAGGATTTTATTGCAAAATCGGATATAACGGGTTATCGATTGCGTCGAGCAATTCTAGGTGCTAAAGCTCGATTTGATATGGAACAGAAGCTAAAGGAAAGCTATTTTAAAGTAAAGCAGCTAGCAGAGCAGGATGATCTAACTAAACTCGCAAATCGTTATCTCTTCGATGACTCTTTAAAGCGTATTATTTTAAACAACAATCGAAAAGAATATAAAATTGCACTAATACTGTTTGATCTGGATCATTTCAAATATGTAAATGATACTCATGGTCATGATGTTGGTGATAAATTATTACAAATGGTTGTAAAAAGAATATATACCTGTTTAAGGGGAGGGGAGTTATTTTCTCGTCTTGGTGGTGATGAATTTGCGATTATATTAAATCATATTAAGCAGGTTGGTGAAGTAGAAAGTGTTGCATTAAGAATATTAAAAATATTAGAACCTCCTTTTGTTATAGGTGAGGCCTGTATTGATATGGCAGCCAGTATTGGTATATCTATCTATCCAGACAGTTCAAATAGCGCTACTGAAATATTTAAGCGAGCAGATATAGCGATGTATAAAGCTAAAAATCTGGGTAGAAATCAAATGGCATTTTTTGAAGATGAAATGTAACGCCAGTTTTTAAGCCGCTATAAAATAAAAAATGATCTAAAGGAAGCAATATCCAAAAACCAGTTAGAGCTGCACTATCAGCCTGTTTTAAATGGCAAGACAAAAACAATTTGCGGTTTTGAAGCGCTGTTACGCTGGCATTGTGAAAGTGGGGTTATTAGCCCAGATGAGTTTATCCCTATTGCAGAAGAAAGTAAGTTAATTAACTCAATTGGGCTTTGGGTTATTGAGCAAGCATGTCGACAAATTTCAAGTTGGAGGAAGAAGAGCAGTCAAAATTTAACAATGGCAATCAACTTGTCGCCAATACAGTTATTAGATGAGCAGCTTATCCCTCATATTAAGTACTGCTTGTCTGAATATGGAATTAGTGCAGAAACGATTGAGTTTGAATTAACCGAAACGGCACTTCTGGATAATTCAGAAAAAAACAAACAAAAAATAACTGAAATTAGTCGGCTTGGGTGCAAAATTGCACTTGATGATTTTGGTACCGGGTTTTCTTCATTGTCTCATTTGCATAGCTTTCCAATTGATACGGTAAAAATAGATAAGTCATTAATGCCGACAATAGATGGGAATGACTTTAGTAATAGGTTAATTTGTGGTTTGGTGGTTATGTTGCATTATTTAAAACTAAATGTTGTGGCAGAAGGTCTGGAAACACAGGAGCATTTAACTTTTTGTCAGTCTTTAAATATTGAACGACTTCAGGGTTATTATTTATCGAAACCATTGCCAGCAAGTGAAGTTGAGGTGTTTAAAGCGGGTGATTTTTTATCAGATGAGTGTGTATTAAAGAAAAGCGATTAGTAGTATAAAAATGAAATTAATAAAACCGCAATTTTCCTGGAAATTATTTTTAATTGTTCTAATTGTTAGCATATTGCCTTATGTTTTGAACCAGTTAGGTTTTGATTTTTCATCAAAACCTGTTGCTTTAAAGCATAATGCCAATAGTTTTGAAACAATTAGTAGCGATGATCAGTTTTTTGCACTGGCTGGTGCGCTTCATCATGTTCTTTTGGAGTGGTCAGCGGTTATTCTGGCGTTGATTGCTGGTTTTGCCTCGTATTTACATTATTATAGATACAGAGATATATCGGTAGCAATAATTGGTCTGGCGCTTTTATGTGCTGGAATAACAGATGCATTCCATACGTTGGCCGCTACACGCATTATATCTGCTAATGTGCCAAATGCTGATTTTATTCCCTTTACCTGGGCTTTTTCACGAATATTTAATGCCAGTATAATGATGCTTGGTGTTTCTTTAAGTTTGTGGTTGACCAGACCGTCATTGTGGGGTGGGCAGCAAAATAACAAAGCTGATAAGAATGTAATTTATGGTGTAAAAACCCTGGTTTTTATTAGTGTCATTTTTGTTTTTGGTGCGGTTTTATCGGTTATTGTTGCATCCACTAGTCAACAGTTACCGCAAACAACCTTTTCTAATGCCTTTGTTACACGCCCTTATGATATTGTCCCACTCGCTTTCTTTATCTTTTCAGGTGTACTGGTCTGGATTTGGTATCAACGTAAACACACTGCCTTAAAATTTGCTCTTTTGCTTAGCCTGATTCCTGAAGTGGCAACCCAGTTGCATATGAGTTTCGGTTCTATTGCCTTGTTTGATAATCATTTTAATATTGCCCATGGCTTAAAAATAGTCGCATATTTAATAATAGTGATAGGGTTATTGTTTAGTTTATTAAAAAATATCAGTTTAGTCGATGATGACTCTGTATCTGATAAGAATATAAAAAATGATCAGGATGAAGATTATTTAAGTTATTTACCATCAAAGGAGTTAAGAAAAGACTTTCTTGAAGTTGGTGTAGCAAAGTATCCGCAGGTTGTTTATATATCGGGTTTCACATTTATAATAGCGATTGTTATTACCCTGCTAGTTAGTGGTGTTTTTTATGTTGATACAAAAAAGTTAACAAATGATAGGAGATTAAAAGAGTTAGCAATACACGGAGGATTTATTGAATCGTTGGTCAATGATATTTATCGACGTGCAGAGGGTGATATTATTTTCTTAAGTCATACGCCTCCGATTCAGGGGATTGTTCAGGCAGATAAAAATAATGATCATAAAGATTATAAATTATGGTTTGACAGGCTAAGTATTATTTTTTCAGAAATAATGAAAGGAGATCAAAACTATAAAAATATTCGATATATAAAAAATTCAAATAGCATGGAGCTGGTTAAGTCCTACAGGGAAGGTGATAATGTGTATGTTGTGCCGGAATCCAGGCTTTTAGCTGTAAATAAACTGTTCTTTTTTGATCATGATGAAAATCAGGATAAGGTTTCTTTCTATGATCATAACTTGTTTAAGAAAGATTTTAATAGTAGTGAATCTGCTCTTGACTTAATAGCCCCTGTTTTTAATGGAAAAACAGGGGAGTATTTTGGCGCATTAAATCTACAGTTAAATTTGGGAGAAGGGTTAAGAAAATTAAAGTTAAATGATCTGGTTGGTCAGAAAATATATATAGCAAATCAAGATGGAGATATAATTTATAGTAATGACATCAGTGATGAGGAAAATATAAAAAAATTACAGGATAAATTTCCTGCTTTAAACCTTATTATTGAAAACAATATAGATCATATTGAAGTTAGAGGCGAAGGGAATGATGAGGCTAAGGGGTACTATCAAACGCTACATTTAAAACTGTCGGGAATTGAAGCTGTTTTAAGGCTTTTTATCAGGCTGGATGAACGTGCGGTTCAGGCTCAATTAAATACCTTCATGTATCGTAGTTTGTTGTTAGGTTTTTCTCTTTCGATTATGTCATTGGCGCTGGCAATAATAGTTAGTAGAAGGCTATCTGCTTCATTGCAGAAAACGGCTAGTGAAATGGTGCGTTATGGGCGTACGGGTGAAATAGGCGAGCTACCGATAGACTCCTTAGATGAGGTTGGTGTGCTAGCGAGAAGCTTTCATAATATGCTGGTAAATAAAGAGGCTAATGATAAAGAATTGCTACAGCAAAAAAATGCTATGGATGAACATGCAATTGTATCTATCACTGATGTCCAGGGTACCATTTTGTATGTTAATAAAAGTTTTATAAATATAAGTCAGTATAGCAAAGAAGAGCTTGTTGGTAATAACCATCGTATACTGAACTCGGGGCATCATGGACTTCAGTTTTTTAAAATGATGTACCAAACTATTTCTCGTGGAAATACCTGGAAAGGCGACATTTGTAATAAGGCAAAAAACGGAAAACTTTATTGGGTTAAAACAACAATTGTTCCCTTTTTTTCCAAGAATGGGCGCCTGGAAAGTTATGTTTCAATTAGAACAGAGATAACTGAAAATAAAAATAATATAAAAAATCTGGCTGTAATACGTGATGAGTTATCTGGCAAGATTTTAAAATTACAGGAAGCTAATGCTGAGTTAGATCAATTTGCATATGTAGCATCTCATGATCTTAAGTCTCCACTTAATGGAATTAGTCAGCTTGTCACCTGGTTAGAAGAAGATTGTCAGGATATTTTGCCGGATGAATCTAAAGAGCATTTGTTTTTATTAAAAAGCCGCAGTAAGCGGATGATAAACTTATTAAATGATTTACTTGATTATTCTCGTATTGGTAGGCAGGAGCATGAATTAGAGACATTTAACCTGGCTGAATTAGTTAATGATGTTTTTGAGTTGCAGGGTAATCGAGACGGTTTTAGTTGTGAAGCGCCAGATGTTGATATCAGGGTTCAAAAAACACCATTTGAACTGGTTATTAGAAATATAATTTCTAATGCGCTTAAGCATCATGATAAGTCTTCTGGCGAAATTGTTGTTTTAATGAGTGAAGTTGATGGTTTTTATATTATAAAGGTGCAAGATAATGGGCCTGGTATACCGCCAGCTTTACATAATAAAGCTTTGGAAATGTTTCAAACCTTACAGTCAAGAGATAAAGTTGAAGGTAGTGGGATGGGGCTTGCGCTAGTAAATAAAACGGTGGTGCATCATGGTGGTCATCTTGAAATAGAGTCAGATGGTGGGCGTGGCACAGCCATTGTTGTTAAGTGGCCTAAAATAAAAGATGATCTTTGATTTTATATGATTAATATCTAAGGAATAAATAAAATGGGTTTAGAAGAAAGTATAACTATATTAATGGTTGAGGATGATGATGTTGATGCGCTAGGTATGGAAAGAAGTTTTAGTAAAAGGCGTATCGCAAATGATATAGTGCGAGCCAATGATGGTGTAGAGGCAATTGAAATTCTTGAGTCAGGAAAAGTGACCTCGCCTTATATTATTTTACTTGATTTGCAGATGCCTCGAATGAATGGCCTTGAATTTCTTGCTGAGGTTAGAAATAACGAAAAACTGAAATCAAGTGTTATTTTTGTATTAACAACCTCTAAATCAGAAGAAGATATTACAGCGGCCTATAAGCAACAAATAGCAGGTTATTTTGTTAAGGATGATATAGGGTCAAATTTTTCTGAAATGCTTGATATGCTAGAGGGCTATTGGAAAATTGCATATCTTCCTTAAAAAAATGAACCCTGATATTAAACTATCGTTTGTTTTTACTTAGATATACACATAGTTTAATATCAGGATTCATTGCAATCCGGTGAGAATTTTGTTGTTATAATTCGTAGTATTACCAGTATAGAGATAACAAATACACTCATAAAAACTTCATTTGGGCTGTATTCTCGGTACCAGAGGCTTATTAACTCGCCAATTAAAACAACCAGTGCAACATCTAAAATAAATGTGACCTTAACACGCCCCATTAATAAATAGGTCTGGAATACTCTGATAAGTTCAAGTGACGCGAGAATAGTGACTATATCCTTAATCATTATTTCTGCGCCATGGGACCAGTTGTCAGGGTAGGCGTGGTACAGATTCAGAAGCAGGTTGAAGATGCCTGATGTCATCCACAAATAAATGCTTATCATGAGAATGCCTATAAAGAACCCCACGATATGAGAGTGCCATTCGTGATTGAGTATAAAGGTTTTATAGGCTGGAGTATTATCTGATATATTATCATTCATAATTTCATCTAAAAAATAAAAAGTAGAGTCTATAAGCTTAATGTGACATAAGTATGAATATATCATGAGCTTATTAATGTTTTTGAAAGATATAAGCGTATCTATTTTTCAGGGTAAGGACTGATTATATCTCTGTTTTATTTTCTCTAGATACATCACTTGGTATAGTTATGGATACACTATTTCTACCATCACTATAATCAGTTAATTAATTTATAGCGATGAAACAAATGATGACAAATAGAAGTAAATGAAATAGCTCTAGTCCTCTCCTCTAACGGGAAAAAATTAGAGCAATACTGATGGATGAAGAGTATGACTGGTTTTTAGATCAGTTAGATGTGCAGCAGAATGTTGGCGTTATTAGTGCCCGAGCCGATGATAAAAGTGGATCACAAAATTTAAATTATTTCAAAAAATAGACAGGGCTAACAGGGAGGGGAGAATAAGTGTTGCCCTGACTATGTCAGCTATGTGCCGCATGGCTTTAAACTAAATACCAGTAAACCAAACCAGATATTTGAAAAAGCTATAATTAAACTAATGGCGTTTCTGGCGAAGCATGGAATATTATTAAATTTAAACATATATGCAATAAGTATAAGCTCTACAACTATCCATGCTATCGTCATATATATAAAGCCTTTGTAGCATTCAATGCTTTCTGCTGAAATATATAGATACCAAACACTAGCCACCATTCCCAGGCACATTATAGTAAGAAAAATTGTAGATGAAACATTGCTCCATTTAGAGTATTCAGTGCTGAGCGCACGCTCCTTAATGTTATGAAGTTTACTGCTCATATTAATACTCCAGGGTACGTAATGATTTAATCATTGGCATATTATTGTCTCAGATTAACTTAGTTGTCAGGTTAAATAATCAGTACGATGATTATAGTTCAGAGTTTAATTGTACCTTATTTATTTTTTCTCTTGTGTTTAGTGATAATGCTGTCAGCAGTGATTATCAAAACTAAAGAAAAGCGATGTGGCGGGCATTTCTCTGATTGGTTTTGTTATTCTAGAGTCAATTTTGTGAAAACTCTACTTTTCTCTGGTTTTCTACAGATTTACTTATATTTTGAGTAATGAACCTTTGAAAGAGGAGACTAAAACGATGATTGGGTAATTTTCTTGCGTTTTTAAAACACCATTGCATGATCACAAAGGTATTTGCCGTTTTTATAAACTAAAACCATTTCAGCTACAAACTCACCTTTGGCTTTTGTAAATGACTGCTTCCAGATAATAGCTACTGATGTAGGGCGTTTAAATACGGCAACAAATTTACGTTCAGAGAAAAAACCTTTTTCAGCCTGGTATTTTTCACACACTTTCTGGAGGTATTCTTTAGTTGTAATTTTTTTCATCCTTTCGGTGTAATTTTTTATATGTTTTTCATGATCTATTTCTGTAGATGCATCCATCAAATTGTCCATAATGGGATTGGCTATACTCAGGATTTCTTTCTCTGACATGTCTTCGAAGTTCATTTCTCCCCCCTCGGCATAAAAATATTGATTTAAGTTGGTAGTTTACACTATGCCCACTTGTTTCGGGGGCAGGAGTGCTGGATCAAAAAGCACAAAGCGGTATTTATAGAGGGTTAAAAATTTAAAATAATGTGAAGTTATTACTTGCGGAAGATATACAATGCTTTTTCAGGTGTAACTGTTAGACTTGGTTTAGAGCATCAGATAAATTATTTTGATCTTTATGTTTTCCTGATATTTATCCTTATATAATTGTTTTTATTCTTTCATATCTATTAAGTGGGTTTAGTGAAATCTGATCGTTATTTATATGCAATGGTCGTGATCGTGGCATTTGTTTCGATGATAGGGCCATTTAGCATTGATACTTATCTTCCATCATTTCCCTCCATTGAGGCTGAATTTGATAGTAGCAGGGTGCAGCTTTCCCAGTCGATTGCTTTTTATATGATAGCAACAGCTATATCCAGTTTGTTCTGGGGGCCATTATCTGACCGGCTAGGTCGTAAGCATATTATTTCGGGATCTCTTTTTTTTTATTCAATTGCATCGCTGGGCTGTGCGTTAGCGACTGATTATTCTGAATTTTTACTATTTCGTGTCTTCCAGGGTGTAGCTGCAAGTGGGGGGCTTGTTGCTGGCCGTGCAATGGTGCGAGATGTTTATGATAGTAAAAGTTCGCAGCGTGTTATGGCTTATGTGCTGATGTTATTTGCGCTGGCACCGGCGATCGCGCCAGTCATTGGTGGTTTGTTACATGAGTTATTCGGCTGGCGCAGCATATTTTATTTTTTATGTATTTATGGTGTCACCATGTTGTTGTTATCCAGCTTTATGCTGAATGAAACATTAGATAAATCCAGACAACAGTCTTTTCATCCGTTTCATGTGCTGCGAGTTTACCTGCAAACGTTATTGCACATTCGTTTCCTGGCTATTGTAAGCTCATTGGGATTTAGTTTCGCTGGGCTGTTTATTTATATTGCAGGAGCCCCTACAGTGATGTTTGATTTTCTGTTATTAGAAAGCACAGATTTCTGGATACAGTTTGTGCCCATGACAGCGGGTATTATCGCGGGTTCTTTTTTAGCGGGTAAACTGACTCGTCATTGGTCAAGCGTGAAAATGATTAATCTGGCATTTGTTATTATGTTTATTGGCATGATTGTTAATGTTATGCATTCCAGTGGTTTTCATGCAAACTCTATTCAGATGAGTCTATTTCTACCTGAACCAATATGGGTAATTGCGCCCATTGTTATATATGCGTTTGGTGTAGCGTTATCTATGCCGGGGTTAGGAATATTGGCATTAGACTGTTTTCCAGATAACAGGGGTGCTGCCTCTGCGGTTCAGAGTTTTTCACAAATAATGATGTCGGGGCTTGTGGCAGGTTTGATGCTGCCATCACTCCCACAGAGTATAACCGCGTATGCCTCGTTACAGATGCTCCTGCTCTTCGTTGGGTTATTATTATGGGGTATATCCGGCTTATGTAAGAAATAGGCCGCGAATATACTTAATAAGTAAGGTTTTAAAACTTTTTCATGTAATATGTATAAAAATTATTTTATTAAACTAGAAAGTCTTAATATGAACTTAGTTAAATCTTTATTACGTAATATTTATGTTATCTCGGTTATTACCTCACTATCACTCATGTATGCATCGACAGCTCGGGCAGACGCGCTAACCGTAGCTTATTTTCTTGAATGGCCGACACCAAGTCAGTTTGCCCAGGTGAAGAAAATTTATGATAAAGAGCTTGGTGTAAGTGTTAAATGGGTCTCTTTTGATGCAGGCACGGCCATGTCAGCAGCAATGGCATCGGGTGATGTACAGATATCTTTCTCTCAGGGTATCCCCCCCTTCGTTATTGCCGCATCAGCCGGGCAGGATCTACAGGTGGTTGATGTTGCTGTCTCTTATTCAGAGAACGATAACTGTGTGGTTCGTTCCAGCCTTGAAATAGATAAGGAAAATGCAAAGGAGCTTGAAGGCAAGCAGATTGCTATTCCACTTGGCACGGCTGTTCATTATGGCTTCTTAAAACAGATGCAGCACCTGGGTGTAAATACCTCAACCATGAAAATTGTAGATATGGCACCCGCAGATAGTGCTGCTGCGTTTGCTAACGGTAATCTGGATATGGTCTGTGGCTGGGGAGGCGCTTTGCTTCGTATGAAAGAGCATGGCAATGTACTTATGAGCGGTGCAGAAAAAGAAAAGCTGGGAATACAGGTGTTTGATGCAACGACAGTGTCATCGCAATGGGCTCAGGAAAACCCTGATTTACTGGCAAAGTTTCTTAAGGTTACAGCTGATATGAATGCGAAATTTGCTGCCAATGGATCAGCGAATATGTTGCCAGTGATTGCTAAAGCAGCGGGTATGGATATTGAAGCCGGTAAAAAAACAATGGCTGGATTTAAATTTCCCAACATTAAAGAACAGTTAAGTAAAAAGTGGCTGGGTGGCGGCACACAGAAGTTCCTTAAAGAAGTGGGTGATTTTTTTGTGAAGCAGGGTGTTATTCCGAAAGCAAGGTCAGATTATGAAAGTGCAGTGGATTCCAGCTACCTTGAAGCTGCTTCAAAAATGTAATTTCTTGTATAGATAACGAAACTTATTTTGAATAATTCCAGTTTAAAAATAAACAATGTCTCGATGGTATTTGATCTGCCGGGTGGTGGCTGTGTTGAGGCGTTAAAAAATGTCTCACTTGATTTAAAAAAAGGTGAGCTGCTTTCAATATTAGGGCCTTCAGGCTGTGGTAAAACTACTTTGTTGAATATTGTCGCGGGGTTTCTAGCGCCAAGTTCGGGCCAGGTCAGTCTTAATGACAAACCGGTTAGCGGGCCAAGTGCAGAACGGGGCATGGTGTTTCAGCAAGGCGCACTTTTTGAATGGATGAATGTGCGCAAAAATATTGCTTTTGGTCCAGCAATGAAAGGCATTTCGGCTGCACAGAGTCGTCAACTTGTTGATGACCTTTTAGAGACCGTTGGTTTGCATGGCTTTGCAGATAAAAATGTATACGAACTTTCTGGTGGCATGCAGCAACGAGTTGCACTGGCACGCTGTCTTGCCAATGACCCGGATGTGATATTAATGGATGAGCCCCTTGGTGCGCTGGATGCATTAACGCGAGAAAAAATGCAGGGTTTGATTCTCAAGCTCTGGAAAGAAACAGGTAAAACCATTATTCTGATTACCCATTCGGTTGAAGAGGCATTATTGTTAGGTGAGCGACTTCTGGTTATGGCGCCCCGGCCCGGGCATATTCATAAGGAATATAATTTACCTTTTGCACTGCGCGCTATTGAAACTGATTTACGTGAAGTTAAAAAATGTGAAGATTACACAAAACAACGTGAAGAGATTCTTTCCATGATATGGGAAATGGAAGAAGATATTATGGGTAGAAAAGAGTAAGCCATGTTAATACTTGCAATCTATATAAGCTTGTTTGTTCTGGCCTATGTTACTTATGCTTTTGTTCAGAAGTCATTTTTTAATAAACCTTCAAGTGATCGAAAAACCGTTACCTTTGGTGATGAAAGCTCAGTAAAACCAAACCGAGTTGCTTCTGTTTTTTCTATTATTGTTTTATTTATTATCTGGGCGGCTTTTACCGGTTCTAATCTGATTCCTGTTCATGTGCCTGGCCCATTTACAGGTGACACTTCTTTTACGTATACCGCAACGAATACTCAAAAACAATCAGATAGTGCCACGGTTTATATTCGTGTTAAACATAATGATGAAAAATTTAGCAAACCTGATATAACTGATAAAGTTCAAACCGGTTTTGCTAAAGATGATGCCAAGAAAGTAGTGGCATGGCGTAGTGCACTTATCAAGGTGCAGAAGAATGATGAAGGGAGCAAGGTAAAAGGTTACAGGGTTACGGCTATTAATAACCAGAGTATTGAGCCGGAACAGTCAGTAGAGGTCGCGAATGGAATTGTTAAAATGACAACTAAAGGCAGCCTGAGTTTTGTGCCGGATAAAGGCTGGCAAATGGAATCTGTCTGGTTGCCAGCACCGGAGGCGGTGTTTACTCGTCTGATAGAAATTAGTCGAGACGGTTATCAAAATGTGACCTTGACTGAGAATCTTGGCTGGTCATTACTAAGGGTTATAGCGGGATTTCTGTTGGGGAGCCTGGTGGGTATTCCACTTGGTTATGCCATGGGGCTGAATAGCTGGTTTAGAGGCTGGTTTGATCCGATTGTTGAGTTTATGCGGCCTATACCGCCATTGGCGCTTATCCCGTTAATTATTATCTGGTTTGGTATCTGGGAAACGGGAAAAATTAGTTTGTTGTTTCTTGCGGCTTTATGGATTATGACCATCGCTGCGCGAGCAGGTGTATCCGGTGTCAATATTTCTAAGGTACATGCGGCTTATTCTCTTGGTGCATCCAGGTTTCAGGTTTTAACAAAAGTAATTATTCCTAATTCATTACCAGAAATTTTTACCGGGGCCAGGGTTGCCATGGGTGTTTGCTGGGGCACAGTGGTTGCAGCAGAATTAGTGGCAGCAGAAAAAGGGGCCGGAAAAATGATTATTGCAGCGTCTAAATTTCAGCAGACAGACGTTGTTCTGATAGGGGTTATTCTGATTGGCATTATTGGGTATAGCATTGATATGTTGATGCGTATTGCTGAAAGAAAACTTATTCCATGGAAGGGTAAAGTTTAGTTATATTTTTGATGTTTTAAATACCCTTGCAAATATTTTTCAGGGAAGCTGTTTCATTTTTTGCCTGTTTAGCTATTGCGATTAATTTTTCAGTCGCATCAATTCTATAGCCGTTTCCCGGCACATAAAATTTATCATCTGAACGACAAAGGCTAATGATCTGGGTTTTGTTGTTAATAACAGGTTTGATCTCCGCCTCATAAGTTACACGGTATTCAATTTGATTATTTAACGTTCCTTTGAATACCTGTTGAACCTCTGCGATGAAACGATATGTAATATAGCCTGTTTTTCCTGAGCCGGTGCGTATATCTATTACGGGGTCAACAGACGCGTTTTTTATAAGTGCTGAATAATCAGTCTGGATTACATTGCTATGAATCAAATTTTCATAAAACTCAGTTTCATTAGAATATGAAACCCCCGCATAAGTGATAAAAATAGCTGAAATTAATGTTTTTAAATTTATCATAATAAGTTAATTGGCAAGTAAATTATTATATCGTTTAATTAATTCCAGCGTCCTGATATGTTAAGTGTATTTTCATTGATGGAGCGATAGTCAGTTGATCTTATGCAATCCATATTTCTAACAGACCATAAAGAAATCAGACCATTGTTATTTAAAATTTCACCGCCTTTTTCAGTTAGCATGATTTCTGCAACAGGTTTGTTTACTGTCTCACCGTCTTCCTGAAAATAATGCACGGGTAAGTTATCGGTTTGAAAAACGTCGCCTAACTGCATATTCCAGCTATTATTATAAAAATTTCTGGCAAGGCACTCTGTTTTTATAAAAGCAGCATTTCCCCATAGATAAGAATCATGACTATTTTCATCAGTCTGTTCTTCAAATGTGAATGCATCAATCGGTTTGCTTTTCTTTCCATAAGGCAGGCGAAGTAAAAATCGAGGTAATGCCAGGCCTATGTATGATGCTACAGATGATTGTCTTAGCATCTGCCAGGCTTTGTGAGTGCCTTCGCTGATTGTATGAGCCCAGTCTTCATAATCAGGTGTTTTAGAAAATGCTTCACAACCGGCCAGGTGCTCATTTGCAGCAGCAATAAAGGGTGCGTTAGCCTGTTGAGCAATAGAGCCAATATTGGAGAGTGATAAAATATCTTCAATGCTGTCTGTAAAGCTATAGTTACCCAGTAATACGCTCCACGGCGTATCACCTTCGGCCGGGTCGCAAAATAATTTATAAATGCTCGATGTTGAAATGTCATCTATAGCTAGTTCATTCTGTAGTTCCTGTTTTGTGATATCAAGAATAAATATTTTTAATTTTGCACCGGTTTCAATACGTTTAATTAAAAAGTATAAAGAAAGCCATGCCGATTCCATTGCCTGAAAATCAGGGTGATGTAAAATATTACGCATATGAGATTCGGTGGCTTTATCAACCACCGCGATCATGTCATCTTGCCTTGGGTCAGCGGCGGGCTCAACATAGGGGGCGACAATGCTTTTGATTAATTTATCAATGTGCGTTGCTTCTGCCGT
This sequence comes from Gammaproteobacteria bacterium, assembly GCA_016744065.1. Taxonomy (GTDB): domain Bacteria; phylum Pseudomonadota; class Gammaproteobacteria; order SZUA-229; family SZUA-229; genus SZUA-229. Next base: position 68,249 of record JADGFA010000007.1, on the reverse strand, counting down.
GGCGTTATTCTCTGACTGACCCTGATGCGAACCTAGAATGTCATCTAGCAGGTTGCCAGAGCTTATAACCGGATCAGGATTATTGTCGGATGAAGTCTGTTTAGCGGTTGTGGTTTGTGTTTGTTTTACTTCCGGTAACCAGCCCTGTATTTCAGCAGCGGCATCGGCAAAGTTACTCTTGCTCTTTAACCGACGGCGTAAACTTCTTAATTTACTGAACGATTCGAGCTTTTCATATAATTCATCAGGGTGAAAATCATCCAGCTCGTTAAGTTCTATATTGATTGTTTCACTGTCAGATAAATTTAAATTTAGTTTTATTTTAAATCCGGCCATAACCTCTTCCAGATTATCCCGATCTATTTCAATAAGGCGCCGTTTATTTTTAAGTTCAGATGTCTTTTTTAAACCATTGCTGAAGTTTCCCAGTACCGCTATACAAAAGGGACTGTCAGCCTGAGTGCCAGGTGCTTTAGAGTGAGCTGTTTTTAATTCTGCTGTGCTATTTGAACGGACATTAACTTCAACACCCATTGTTGGTTTATCTGACATAACGAATATCCATTTTATGCGAAGATTTAGATTATACGTTACAGATGCCTACTGTCTACTCCTGCAAATTTTATTGTACTTGCGACAGGTTTATCTGTTTTGCATCCTGTTCAGCGATAAATTTGATAATTGTCTCTCTGGGGACGCCTCCTAACTGTACAGCAGATACCTGGCCTTTTGGGTCAATCAATATAACAGTGGGTGTACCCTTTAGTGGGCCTAGTCCTAATTTATAATATAAGTTGGAGCTGATGAGGAGGTTTGGAAAAGTAATAAAGTAATCTTCTTCAAATTGTTGCACCTGTTTTAGTTTGGCGTATGAGAAGCTTGGGAAATCAATAGCAAGGCCCAGTACATTAATGCCTGTTTCATCCTTATCATCATATAGCCCCTGAATTTCGGGCATTTCGTCAATACAGGCCGGGCATTTAGGTCCCCATACAACGATGGTTGTCCATTTACCATGGCCAAGGTAGTCTTTCAAATAATGTTTTTTATTATCACTACCCAAAAGCTCAGAGTCTGCTAGTTCAAGTGCAGAGAGTGGTGAGCTGAGGATAAGTAACCCGAAAAATAACAGGTTTTTAATGGAATAAGCTGGTTTCATAGGGGGCTGCGACTGCTTCAGGTTTAAAAGTACATTATATGACCATCGCTCTATTGAAAAGTTAGAGCTAACGCTAAAAAACTATCAAATAGTAGATAAAATAATGTTTAGTGCCCTGTATACAGGCACAACCAAGCTTAGTTGCTTGAATATTATTAAGGAATTTATTTATACAGGCTTTCCAGTTGGGATGGGTCAGTTTCTGTTTTTGACTGTATTTTAAAATCTTTTGTGAATTGAACGCAAAGGTCAAAGAGTTCACTGCATTCCCACTGTTCCGTGCTATCTCGATATAAAAATGAGTTTAGTGCGTTTATTTTACTGGCAAGTTGTTCATCGACTTTACCAGACAGGTCACCAAGTGAGTGAACTGGTTTATCTGTAAAAAGAGCCTGTCCCCAAAGTAAAAGTGCATTTTTAGAGGCCTGTGCATCCGCTGTTTCACAGGACTGTTTAAGGTCTCTTATCGCCTGCTTAAGTGATGGTTCATTATGCTTTATATTGTCGGTCGTTAAAGTGCTTACACTTTTTCTTTTCCACAGTAAAAACAAAGTGATAAGTAGGGCGACTGTTAATAAGAAGGAAATGACTTTCCAGGGCAAGGTATTATCAGGTGATTCTATATTCACTGGTTTTACAGGCAGCGTCTTAATGTTTTCTGTGGTGATGTTCACATCAGGTGTTTTTTCATTAGGTGCTTTAATATGGGGCGTATCTGATATATTGCCAACAGTAAATGTTCTTGCTTTTATCTCGGCAATTTCTAATGTATCAGTTTGTGTATTCCACCAGGGGATCGACATTGCTGGCAAAGTATAACTGCCAGATGAGGATGGAATAAGTGCAATTTTTAACTGTTGCACACCGGTGATACCTTCATCATTTATATTGTTTTTAAGTAATGGTTTGTCTGGATATTGTTTAAGTCCTTTTACATCCTGTGTTATGAGTTCGGGGAGCTGTGATGAGTTTTGTCCGTCAGCCAGTAATAGCAGCGTACGGGTAACAGGTTCACCTGTTTTAAATTTTGTTGATTCTGGAAATTCTTCAACTAACTGAACTTCTTTGGCAACTAACCAGTGTTTACCTTTAAAGGCGGAGGGTACTGATTTTATCGTGATGTTTTTTTTGCGGGAAGAGCGTCGTAATGTTTTGGTATTATTGCGAAAAGGATCGAAAGCAGAACGATTTCCACGAGAGCCTTGTAGTGCTATGCGGGCAGTCGCGATACTTGGTTCTATTAATAGCTTCCCCGCGGATTGTGGGTAAATAGCATAACTTTGCTCAAGTACCAGATAGGCTGTATTACCTCGTTTAGTCTGGTATTGCTTAATGTCACTAAGTGACTCCTCAATAATCTCAATGCCACTGGTTTTCAGGGGGCTAAATTCATAAGCATTAATGTTGCTTGAGCTGAGTAAACGTTGAGTGACAATAATCTGTTCCTGGGGGTATGCTGTATCAGAACTGATTATGAGTTCTGAAATAAAAGCTTCGCCCTGTTTTCCCGTTGATTTTTGTGGTTGGTTAATAGTCACCTGGTAACCAGGGCTTACATCATTACCAAAATGAATGGGTGGGATTGATATATTGCCTTCATGTAGAGCGACCAGTGAAATACGCCACTTTTTTGAGCGAGTATACTGGCCATTAATGATACTGATATTACTACCCGTGCTTTTGTTTAATATCTGAAAGTCTTTTTCAAGAGGAGAAAAATCAGGTTCATCATCAGGCTCTCCATTGGCTTCAAACGTTAACGTAAAGGTTTCATTTAGCTCAATGATTGTGCGGTCCACTTTTACCTGGATGTCAGTAGCATTGGCACTGAATGAAAGCAGCCAGAAAAGTATAAAAATTATTCTAATAAATGGTTTCATAATGTATTAAATAAAAGGTCGGTTTAAAGTGCTTTGGTCTTTGTTAATTATAAAAAACACATCCGTAGCAAGCGAATTGCTCCTGGAGTGTTTAAAGATATCAGAAAACACAGGGATTACCATGGGCTTTTCTCATTTTGATTTTGTTCACGACTATATTGATATTTAAATTTTCGACGTAATAAACCGCCAGGGTCGTCCGGTATTTTTTTAAGCCACTGTTGTGTTTGCTGCTGTTTTAAATCAGGTGTGGTTTCACTTTCATCTTTTTGCGCGTCTGATTTTTCCTGGTCTGGTTTTTTCTGTTCGTTTTGCTTGTCAGAGGAAGCCTGTTCTTCTTTTTCTGGCGTTTCATCCTGTTGCTTATTTTCATCTTTACTAGACGACTGTTCTTCTGTATTTTCCTGCTGATTTTTATCCTGATCCTGTGATTGGTTTTGTTGATCAGAATCCTCGCCTGATTTATCCTCAGGCTTATTGCTTTGCTGGTTGTCAGCGTTGTCGTTCTGTTCGTCCTGCTGGTTTTCTTTATCACTATCCTGCTGTTTGCTCTTTTGTTCCTGTTGAGCTTTTTCCAGTAGTTGTTTATTGTGTATGGCATCTTCATGCTGAGGGTTTATTTCGAGCGTTTTGTTATAGGCTTTTATAGCCTGTTCCAGATTTCCTGCCCTGGCTAATGCATTACCCCTGTTATAGTTTGCATCTGGTGTGTCTATATCTTTTAAAAGATCGGCTGATTGTTGAAAGTTTCCTGCTTTATACTGTGCTGCTGATTTCCATTCAGGGTTGTTAAATAATTCGGCAGCGTGTTCTATATTTCCCTGCTGTAGTGCAGTCGCTCCCTGTTGATTACTATTTTTCCACAGGTCGGACCAGCCAAATGCCTGCGCTGGTTGGGGCAGGGGTAAAATAAAAAGCAACAGAACAAATATTAAGCCTTTACGAAAGGCGTAAGCGGCAAAGGGGATAAGCAGTAATAAAAGCCAGGGACCTTCTTCATGCCATATATCTGTTTTAAATTTCACAGCATCTTCGGTGGTCTGTTCCTGTTCAGAAATGTTTCTATTGATTTCTATTGTAGATAAAAGGTGGTTGATGTCGTTGTCATTTGCAGTTAATAAACTGAACTTTCCGCCACTGGATAAGGCTGCTTTTTTTAAACGAGGTATATTTAACTTTGGCACAACGATTGAGCCATTAGCATCTTTTAAAAACCCGCCATCCTGAGTGCTTATGGGTGCGCCTTCTGCTGTGCCAATAGCGAGAATAGAAGTTTTAAAATTTTTGTCGCTTAAGTCATTGAGTGTTTTTTTATCATTAGCGTTAATGCCATCGGTAATAACGAGTATGTCGCCTTTTGCATAACCCGTATTGTTAAACAGCTCTAGCGCTTTTTCCAGGGCAATATCCAGGCGACTGCCCTGTGCAGGCATAATATATGTTTCTAAAGCCGGTACCTGTGAAACGATGGTATCTGCATCATCAGTTAATGGGCTAACAATGTAAGCATTTGCTGCGTATGCAATTAATGCAGTCTGGCCTTCTTTGCGTGATTTTAGAATATCATTTATTTTGAAATGAGCTCGACTTAAACGACTGGGTTTAATATCGGTTGCATCCATGGATCGAGATAAATCCAGAATGATTATAAGTGCCGATTGTGTTTTAAAAACAGGTTGGGGTCTTTTTTCAAATGCAGGTCCTGCCAGGGCAAAAATAATGATGAAGCCAGAAACAAACAAAGGTAAAAATACAGCTGCTACTGTTTTTTTGTTTTTTTGCTTAACCGCACCCTGTAATAAGTGGGGAAGTAATCGTTTGTCTATAACTGATGCCCAGTTATGGCTGTGGGATTGAGTGCGGCTATATAGCCAGATGCCCAGTGCAAGTGGAACTAAAGCAAAGAGCCAGTATGGTCGTATTAAGTGAAATTGCTGGAGCCATAATATACTATCCATTACGGGATGTTCCTTTTGCAAGCAGCCCTGTGGTTTTATGTTTTAATTCCATTATGAATGGCAGAATTATAATAATAAATGCAAAGAACAATGACATTGATAGCGGCCATATGAAAAGAGATCTTACAGGGCGAAAACTCTGGCTTTCCTGCTCTACAGGTTCTAGTTTATCAATGAGTGAATAAATTTTATTTAGCTCGGCAGTATTGTGGGCTCGAAAATATTTGCCACCCGTTATAGTCGCAATTTCACTTAGTGTCTTTTCATCTATTTCGTTATTTTTTATCGTTTGTTTAAATATAAAGCTGCCTACTTCACGCGAAGCCGCACCGATACCAATAGTATAAATTTTTAAGTTTTCCTGGGCTGCCAGTTCAGCGGCTTTTAGCGGAGTGACTTCGCCAGCCGTATTAGCGCCATCAGTGAGTAAAATGAGTACCTGTTTTTCAGCGCTTTTTCCGTTGAGGCGTTTAATGGCGAGGCCGATGGCATCGCCAATAGCCGTCATTTTTCCAGCAATACCAATTAATGATTCCTGTAACATGGTGCTAACGGTATGCGTGTCAAATGTGAGAGGTGTCTGTAAATAAGCCTGTTGTCCAAATAAAATCAGCCCTATACGGTCTCCTTCGCGGTGTTTTATGAATTCACTGGCAACGATTTTAACAGCCTGTAAACGGTTAATCGTTTTACCATTAATATCAAAGTCTTCAGCAGCCATACTGCCTGATAAGTCGACCGCCATCATCAGGTCTCTGCCACTGACAGGAATATCAATACGCTCACCTAACCACTGGGGGCGGGATGCCGCTAAAATAAGACAACACCAGGCGAGTATGGCCAGTGTAGCGAGTAATTTGTTTTGATTTATAAAGCCAGTGTTATGGGGTACTGAATTAAAATCTTCAATAAATGGAATATGTAAAGGTGCATCCTGATTTTTATCGCTGGCGGGTAATAATAATCGCAATAAAAGAGGCAGGGGCAATAATATAAAAATCCAGGGCCATATAAATTGAATGTTACTTATTAATGTCACAGCGGCATACTCGTGCCTGTTTTCAGGTTACTCGTTTTTGGCAGGCTTTTTATCCATAATTCACAAGTTGTAATTAATTCGTTATGGTTAAACTCACACTGTTTCATGTATGGAGCCTGCTCAAGCAGGAAGCGTGTCTTATCTGTAAAGAGTGTTTCTGAGCCCAGGTTGTTCAACTGATGAAGCCAGTCCTCTCCCGTTAAACTGGCAATATTGTTCCTGGGTAAATAACTGAGAGCAATACGTCTTAATAAGGTTGAAATGGAGCGTATCAGTTCGATAGAGTTATTTTCATCTTTAAATTCAATGCGTAAATTGCTGAGTTCGTTAAGTGCCATTTTTCTATAGGCTAACTTTTTATTGTTCTGTTTATATTTTAAAAAATTATAAATAATGAACAGCGTTAAAACAACTAATACAGGTAAAAGCCACCAGCCAATGGCCAGTGGCCACCAGCTTACATCTCCAGGTAGATGAATGTCGCGTAATGGCAGTTCATTCATTTTTGTTTAATCCTGTTTTTTCCAGAAACGGGGCTAACTCCCAGTTTCTGTTGTAGTGTAGGTAAGATGTCATCAATGGTGGATATATTTAGGTAGTGCATACCCTGTTTTCTGCAGGTGTTCTGTAGTTGCAATTGCTGGTTTAAAAAACGCGACTGATAGGCCTGTCTCTGCTTTTTACTGTAGGTGTTTAAGTTAAGCTCTTCTTTTCCATTGCTTATTCTGTAATTACCAGCAGGCGGTAACTGTTGTTCCAGCGGATCATTTATTGATATGAGTATGATATCTGAATGACGATTTAACTGTGATATTTGCGACCAGCTTTTTTCATCCATATTACGAAAGTCACTTATTAGAAAAATGAGTGACCCTGGTTTATTAACCCGTTGTAATCGGTTCAGTGCATCGGCTGCACTTTTTTTATGTTCAGCCGTATCTATTGATGATTCCCATGCTGAATGTTGGGCAAGTTGCTTAATAAAGTGCAGGCTTGCTGATTTTCCTCTGCTGGGGCGTAGCTCAATATGCGATGTTTCAGAAAAAATAAGTCCGCCCAGGCGGTCACCATGGTGGGCCGTGCTCCAGGCAAGTAGTGCTGCAATTTTCGCAGCAAGCACGGATTTAAAATGCTGTTGAGTGCCAAAAAACATAGGCTGACGGTAGTCTACCCACAATAAGACAGGGCGTTCCCGTTCTTCGCGAAATACTTTTGAGTAAGCCTTGCCTGTTCGTGCGGTTACTTTCCAGTCCATTGAGCGAATATCATCACCGGGCTGGTAGGGGCGTGATTCATCAAATTCCATGCCCCGACCCTTAAAGGTGGATAAATACTGGCCATTGAACTGGGCACGAATGCTTGCAGAGTTTAAGGGTAACTGCCGGGCATCACGGTTTAATCCAATCAGGGTCGACTGGCTAATGCGTACAATATCATCAGCCTGGTTTTCTTTAGTATCGGGTGCTTCTACTGGCATTATGGAACAGCAATATGTGATATTAACCCATCAATAAACTGATTTTTAGTGATGCCTTCTGCCTCTGCTTCAAAGCTTAAAATAATACGATGACGTAAAACATCATGTGCAATGGCCTGTATGTCTTCAGGGCCAACAAAGTCGCGACCCTGAAGCCAGGCGTGGGCACGAGCACAACGATCTAGTGCCATTGAGGCTCGGGGAGATGCGCCATATTCGAGCCATTCGGCTAATTTTCCATCGTATTTTCCCGGGTCGCGTGTAGCCAGTACCAGTTGCAATAAATAGTTTTCCAGTTCATCTGACATGTAAATATCAAGTATTTCATTGCGTGCATCAAACAATGTTTCCTGGGACATAATGGTTTCAGGCTTAGCAGGCTCACTGAGTCTTTGCCGAGCTTCAGAACGTGTCAGGTGTAAAATGTCACGCTCGGTTTCTGCATCTGGGTAGTCTATAAAAACATGCATTAGAAAACGATCTAACTGGGCTTCAGGCAGGGGGTAGGTACCTTCCTGTTCCAGGGGATTCTGTGTAGCCATGACTAGAAATAGCTCAGGCAAAGGGTAGGTTACAGAACCTACGGTAATTTGGCGCTCCCCCATTGCTTCAAGTAATGCCGACTGGACTTTGGCTGGGGCACGGTTTATTTCATCGGCAAGAATCAGGTTGTGAAAAAGCGGGCCTTTCTGGAACTGAAAAGAGCCATCCTGTGGGCGGTAAATTTCTGTGCCCGTTAAATCAGCGGGCAACAGGTCGGGGGTAAATTGAACCCGATGAAACTCGCCTTCCACGCCTTCGCTTAATACTTTAATAGCACGTGTTTTTGCCAGACCGGGAGCGCCCTCAACTAAAAGGTGGCCATTTGCTAAAAGCGCTATAATGAGTCTGTCGACAAGTACTGACTGGCCAAGTATCTGTTGGCCAACATAGTCTCTGAGTTGTGAAATAGCCGTATGCTGCGACAAAAGTGTTCTCCGTTAACTGGGTATCGTTTTATTTTGCGGTAAATTTTATCATCTACAGGCTGAAAATAAAGGGTACTTTATAAAAATAGGCTGTGTAGTGATTATCGTTTATTACTATTAAGGCATTAGAGACCGTTATTAGAAACAAAAGTTTAAAGTAGATAACAAATTATGAGAGTGATAAGCCGCGTAATATTAAAGCTGTTTGGCTGGCAGTTAGAAGAGGAACAGCCATCAATTAACCGATATGTGCTAATTGCTTACCCCCATACCAGTAACTGGGATTTTATTCTGGGTATGCTGGCGAAATCAGCAATGAATATACCCCTTAACTGGGTTGCCAAGCACAGTATGTTCTGGGGGCCATTTGGGCCATTGTTTGTTGCTATGGGGGGTGTGCCTGTTAATCGTGATAAAACATCCGGTTTTATTCAGAAGAATATTGAATTGTTTCAATTAAGGAAAGGTTTTGTGCTGGGGATGATGCCAGAAGGTACGCGTTCAAAGACGGATCGCCTGAAAACTGGATTTTATCATATTGCCGATGGGGCGAATGTGCCGCTTGTACTGGCATATCTGGATTATAAAAATAAAAAACTGGGTGTGGGTAAAGTGATTGAAACGACTGGGGATATTGATTCAGACTTTGAAGTTATTAAAATGTTTTATCAGGATAAAATCGGCTGTAACCCTGAAAATCAAAGTGATCTTGTTATAAAATAAGTGTAATGAACAGCAGTATATTTTAGCTTTATATAATTACGAGGATGTATTTCATGGTTTATCCAGATGTAGTGAAGCAACCGATATGATGACTTTTTTGACAGGTTGTTATATGGGTTTTTCTGTTGTACTCCGAATGGTTGTTTACTAATGTTCAGGCGTATTAAATTATTTGTTTTTTTAGAGTTGATTTTTTTATCTTTTTCGGCCCATACACAACCCGTAACTGTTATAGATGATGCGGGTATTCAGATTCAGTTATATAAACCTGCTCAGCGAATTGTTAGTCTTTCACCACATATTACAGAGTTATTGTATGCAGTGGGTGCAGGGAAAACAATAATTGCTGCGGTGGATTATAGTAATTATCCATTAGCTGCTAAAAAACTGCCTAGAGTGGGTTCAGGTTATCAGCTGGATCTCGAGGCTATTTTAGGGCTGAAACCCGATCTGGTTGTGGGTTGGCAAAGTGGTAATAGCCCGGCCCAATTAGATAAGTTAAAAAAACTTGGATTGACGGTTTATTTGAGTGAGCCAAAAACATTACAGGGAATTGCAAAAAACCTACAGGATTTAGGTGAACTGTCGGGTAATAAAAAAGAAGCGCGTCAGCAGGCGGATATTTTTTTAAATGGCTTGTTAGAATTAAAGCAGTTAAATAAGAAAAATAAAAAAATAAGGGTGTTTTATCAGGTATGGGAAAAGCCCTTGTTTACTGTGAATGACAAACACCTGATCTCCCAAATTATAAGTTTATGCGGTGGTGAAAATATTTTTAATGGTTTAAGTGCGCTGTCACCCCAGATAGATATAGAGGCGGTGATTGCCCGAAATCCTCAGATTATTGTGGCGGGTGCGGATAAAATTCGGGAAAACTGGTTAAATAACTGGAAGAAATGGACATCAATTGATGCGGTTAAAAATAATCAGTTATATGGTATTGATGCGGATTTAATTGTCAGGCACACACCTCGAATTTTACAGGGTGCACGTACGATGTGTGAAAGTATAGATAAGGCAAGAAAAAAATAATATAGTAGAAAAATAGTTGAAATTTAATTATATTAAGGTAATTGGTCAAGATTATATGTGACAGGTAATGTAATAGTGGATGTATTGTTGTCGTTAAGGGTTTTTAATTCGGTATAAAGGTCTATTTTTTTTACTGAATTTATAGCTGCGGTATCCAGAATGTTATAACCAGAACTTTCCTGAATTAGAATATTAATAATTTTTCCCTGTGAATTAACCTTGAATGACAGTGTTACTTTCCCCTGATAGTGTTTTCGAATGGCGAGTCGAGGGTAATGAAAGTATTTAGCTAATTCAGAATTGAGCAAAGTATATATTTTTATTTTATTATCTTCTATGGATGTCAGTCGGTTCATTGTTGACGGTTCTTTAATTAAGGCGGTATAGCTCTTCGTCTTTATGCTGCTGGTTTTTTTATTTTTGGGTGGTGTTTTCGTTTTCTGTTCAGAAAAAATGATTTTTTTAGATGGTTTAGTTAAGGGTCTATTTTTAGGTGATTCTATGGAGGTTAAGTTTTTTTTATTTAACGTGCTTTGAGGCGTGTTTTGTTGTTTTGAGTTGTTTGTAATCTGTGATGTTAATTCAATATAAGTAAATGAGCTACTCGGCTCCTGAATGCCACTATTTTCAGTTTCCCATTTATGATATATACCAATAAAAATAATATGAATTAGAGCAGACAAGCCTATGAATATAAAAATATTCTGTTTCATTATTTTTTAGAGTTGTTTCATAATATTTCAATAAAACCCTGATGTTATTAGTAAATAGTATAGAGTTGGCTATCAGCTCTTTTGGCTAATAGCCAAAGGAACTGATGTCATAAAAAATGCTTTATATTATTTATGTGTACGTGCTACGCCCACTAAGCCAACAATACCCGACAGGAATAACCATACAGCAGCCGGTACAGGAACAGCCGAGACAGTTGTTAAATCATCAATTGCGAAATAAGCAGGTGTGTTGATGAAACCAAAGGCGTTATCAGATGACCATAAGGAAAACTCCAGACCATATACATCACCCAGTGATGACATATCAGACCACACCCAGCTATCTACAATGTCAGTGCCTGTCGCAAGACTAATATCCATGGTGCTAACAGTAGAGCCGGAAGCATCAAGACCATTTACGGTTAATGTGAAAAAATCGTCGTCTGTAAATGGGCCCTTAACAAAGGGTGTTGCATTACCATCATCACCGTCACGCATAGCCAGGAAGGCATAGGTTGTGTTTGTGAAATAAGCGCCGCTAACCGATGTTGCCGAATTAAAGTTTATATGTGAAGCAGCATTAGGGTTTGATAAACCATAGTTAGTAGAGCCATTTACACCGCTGCCTGTTATTGCACTATATTGATTTGTAAAACCAGCCGTTGTTGTATCGGTTGTGTTTGAGTAAGTAAATCCAGTCAGGCAGCAATTGTAAGTTTCATTCCATTCAGTCACAAATATTGCATCACCACTTGTAAAGGTCGTGTCCATGCCCGGGGAGAATGCTGATTCGGGAGCCAGTGTTAAATCGTCGAATGTTGCAATAGCTGCATTTGCAGAAGTGCCAAGTGTCAGTAATGTTGCAGTTAATAATAGTCTGGTTTTCATTTTTTATATCTCTTTAATAATTAATTTTTTATGTAATATTGTTGCTTAGTTTTTTTCTGCGAATAGCTGTAAGACCGATTAAACCGCTGATAAATAACCAGGCACTGGCTGGTAATGGAACCACTGTTGTCGCCATATTCAGCACAGCGATAGCATCAAGATCAAAGCCGGCACTACCAAATGTAGGCATTGGGTCGTATATGGGGTTTGGGCCACCGGTATCATAAACAACGCCATCAATTGTGACAGTGGAGGGGAAGTAGTCGACTTCAGAGCCATCACCAATGATATCCAGAATGCGAATGAAGTTAATATTATTTGTATCGATACCGGCAACATTATCAAAAATACCAAGATCAAACGGTGTTCCAAATCCCTGTCGATATTTACCGGCTAAGCCATCAATATTAGTCGGGTCAATAGAACCGAAGGCGCCAACAGAATCAGCTGTCAGGGAAAAACCAGGAATGCGGAAAAAGTTAAAACCATCGCTGGAAACTTCAACCCAGGCCAGCTCCAGAAAGTTATCGCTAAATCCATTTTCAAAAATAGCGAAATCATAGCCGTCGCCATTGTAAACAGGGTTATCAAATGTAAGTGTGATTGCGCCTCCTCGACCCAGGCTAACAATATCTGTGGATGTGCCATTTGCCTGTCCCAGTGCATTTGATGTGTCCATCCATTGTGCATCTAATTCTGTGCCGGGGGTGTAGTCTGCAACACCGGTTGCCCATGCCTGGATACGGCTGTCATTCATATTAATAGCTGTTGAACCCGTCTGGCCTGCGGCGGGTGCATAAGGCCCGGCTATTGATATGGCGGGGGTTAATATCAGGACTGCAAAAATACAGCTGGTTATTTTTTTAATCATCTTTTTTATCCTTAATTATATTTTTTATCTGTTGACCTTTCTCAGCAAGAGGGTTTATTAAAATGAAATGCTGAGTCCGGCGTAATAGTTTCTTTCGGGCATAGGGTAATAGTATTCAGCAAATGCAATAGTCGAATAAACTTCATTTGATATATTATTAATACCGGCAAATAAATTAATGTTTTTAAAGCGGTAAATAAATTTGCTGTTGTAAACCTGGTAAGCATTTAACAGGGTGTATTGGTTACCAAGGCCATCGAGTTGCTCGTCAATATAGCTTCCACTTAGGCTGAACGTAAATGTGCTAACAGGTGTCCATTCCAGGCCCAGACTAAGGGTTGTTTGTGGAACCAGAGGGATGGTGTTTTTGCTTTCTTTAAATTCAGATTTTGTATAGGCAAGGGATGTCCATAGGTAAACAGATTTAACTGGGTAATATTTAAAATCGGTTTCTACTCCTTTGCGTATGGTTTTTTCTGTTGCGTTATGGTTTTCAGAAAGGCTTGTTTCAGTATTGACGCCATAGCGTATTTCATCTTTTATTTGCATCATAAACAGGTTAACTGAAGATTCAATGTTGTCAGAAATCTGGCTGCGTAAACCTGTGTCAAAGTGCAGGCCCGTTTGTGGTTTCAAATTGTCATCGGATAAAACAAGCTCATCCGTGTTGGGGTTACGATAACTTTTACTTAAGTTAAAGTAGGTGGAGTGACTTGAGTTTATTTTAAATAAAACACCTAACTCAATGGCGCTATTTGTCCATTTTGAGTTTTCGCTGCTCTCTGTTTGAAAAGCATCATTGCAATTTGTTTGTATGGGAACTTGAGCGGGCACAAATATCCCGGGAGAAATCTCTATTTGCGTATCAACTAAAACCGTTTCACAGGTTTCAACTAATTGCATATCTGTACTGGATGTTTTGAAGTGGTTTTTTCGGTATCCAGTGCTAATGTTCAGTTTTTCTGATAGAGGCGTATTAGTGGTAAAAAATAATGAGCTGCTACTTACATCACCATTACGTTTTTTGCTCTGGTCAAGAAGTGTCGTGCCGTTTTTCTGTTGATTAAAATCTGCTTTATAATGATTTAACCCATAGGCCAGTTTGGTTGAACCCATATTAAATTCATGAAATATATCAATGTTTGTGGCGTCTTCATTGGTTTTCCATAGTTTCTGCTGTTGCTGCTGATAGGTAAGGCCTGGGTCTAAACCAATTAAAAAAGGGTTTTCTCTTTGTCGGTGAGATAAGTTAATTTGTAAAAAACCGGCATTAACTAAATCAATTTCTGCTGAAATATTATAAAAAATATCATCTGTTGTTCCGCCATCACTGGCTGAGTTTGTTGATTTTCTATCTTCATTAGAGCCTTCAAAAAGTGTTTTGTTTACCGGCCCGGGCAGGCCGTATTCATCATAATGTGCCTTTATGGATGTTTTGAATGTAATATGGTCACTGGCATAAAATCGTGCTGTTAGCTTTGCATCCTGTTTTTCCAGTTGGCCATTGTCTCGATAACCGTCTGTATCATAGTATGCGATATTGGCATTCAGTGAAAAATTATCGAAAGCCTGCTCAGTGGATGCACGGGTATCGAATGTGTTGAAGCTGCCCCCGGACATATATATATTGCTTCTATTTTGATCTGACTGTGGGTCGGTAATAATATTGATTACACCACCTACTGCGCCACCACCATAGCGAACGGCAGATGCACCGCGAATGATTTCTATGCGTTTAATTTGGGAAAGTGGAATACTGGAAAGGTCGGCTCCTGAGAGATCTGCCGCATTTAAGCGAACGCCATCCAGCATAATGACAACATTACTATGGGATACTTCCCCCATTCCCCTGATATCAATACCGGCAAATTTATCCGTTGCAGTAAAGCTGTTGAAATTAACATTAGCTTCTCTTGCTAATAATTCTATCAGGTTGTTTGAAGGAGCCTGTTCAATGTCTGCGGCCGTAATAACAGCAATACTTTTGGGTAGTTGTTCAACGGTCTGGTTCTGATAATTGCCCGATACAATAATTTCATCTAGCTCAAAACGTGTTTCAGCCTGCACCTGTAAACTACTGCAGATTGTGAGCAGGGTAAGATAAAATTTATTATAAAAATCAGTAAACACGCAAGCCGTCCAGCAATATCTATGGCGTCAGGAGGTTAACGAACAAACAAAACAATTGTGAAATGCATTTGATTATTTGTCATGGTCGCCCGCCGCGCCGTGATGTAACTAAACCTGTTTTTATGCAAACAGGCTTATTGTTTTATCGGGCCGGTCTCCGGGCTCACGTATAACGTTGACGCCTTCCCATGCCGGAATAGTTGGCACAGTGGCTGTATTGTCTTCGCTTAAACGCTTACCGTTGCGGGGGCAGCACTGGCATTGAAATATTTTTTCGCACCAGTTTCCCGTTTAATCCGTTGGTATGAAATACCGTTGGACACCTGATAAGGGACATCAAAGATACCTTTTTTACGGCTAAAATTCAATGATAAATAACGCTATTGATGTTGTAATGATCAGATGCAAAGGCCAGAAAGTTGATTGGCCGGGCTTTTAAACAAAGAATGAAGGGTGAATATTTTCTGGTTTATTTTTTAACGCTATTATTTATTTTGCTACGAACATGGGGTAATTGTCAGTATCAAAACGGCTAACAGGGTAATCATAAAGTCTGTGCAGGTTTTCTTCATTAAGCAGTGTGTTTGTATTGCCGGTTATGGTTTCACCTTCACCCATGAGTAAAATGAGTTTGTCACAAAAGCGTGCGGCAAGATTAAGGTCATGCAGTGTCATGATAATGGTTTTTTGTTGTGTTCTGGCCTCTTGACAAAGGGTTTGCAGTAATTGAATCTGATATTTAAGATCCAGATGACTATTGGGTTCATCCATTAGCATAAGGCGTGGGTTTTGAGTTATTAATGTTGCAATGGCAACCCGTTGGCGCTCACCTCCGGATAGCTGGTTAATTAAGCGATGCTTCAGGTGAGACAGTTGCACGGTTTCCAGTGCGTCGTGGGCGAGTTTAAAATCATGTTTACTTTCCCACTGCCAGTGATTGATATGGGGGTGACGACCGGTAAGAACGGTTTCAATTACATTCGCGGGAAAGCTGTCTTCATGGTGCTGAAGTAAAACCCCCAGTTGTTGTGCTATCTGGCGGCGTGATAAGTCCTGTATTTCTTTTTGCTGTAAAAAAATTTTTCCTCCATGAATAGGGTATAGCCCGGCAAAGCTGTGTAACAGAGTGGTTTTACCCTTGCCATTTCTACCCAGTATTCCCCATATTTCACCTGGCTTGCAGTTTATATTTAAGTTATTGCAAACCTGGGTACTGGCTATGTGAACATCGAGTTGTGATGTCTGTAGAAGGCTCACAATATTGCCTGTTGGCGATAGCCCCGATTTAATAAATATAAAAATACAGGTACACCCATAAATGCGGTAATGACGCCTACGGGTAATTGTTGGGGAGCAATCAGAGTGCGCGCAATCGTATCTGAAAGCAGTAATAAGCTGCCGCCAGCTAATACGGATGCGGGTGCCAACCAGCGATGGTCACTGCTCATTAATAGGCGCATCATGTGGGGAACAATAAGGCCAATAAAACCAATGCTGCCAGCATGAGTAACGGCTACCGCAGTGAGGGCAGAGGCGAGTAAAAATAAACTGAGCCGGATGGGGCTAAGGGCTATACCCAGTATTCGAGCCTGCATTTCACCCTGGGCGAGTATATTTAATGAGCGCGCCATTGCCAGACTAAGTAATAAACCAGTAATTAAAACCAGAGGTAATATTGGGCTGTTCAGGTGTTCGATCTGTGCATGGCTCAGGTCACCCATTAACCAGAACAGCATGCCTTTAAGTGGGCGTTCCGGGCTCATTGTCAGTATGAAATTAATAATCGCCCCCCAGCCTGCTGCAATGACGACACCAGTGAGTAACAGGCGGGAAGGGTTCCAGTTCCCCTGGCCGTGGGACAGACCAAAGACTAAAATAATGGATATTAGTGAGCCAATGAAAGCACTGCCTGAAATTAAACCGCTAAAACCCATTGAAATGGCCAGCATGGCACCAACAGATGCACCACCTGAAATGCCCAGTATGTAGGGATCGGCCAGAGGGTTGCGTAGTAATACCTGCATTAACATGCCTGCAAGGGCCAATAGCCCTCCGGTGATAAAGGCCACATAAGCTCTGGGCAGGCGTAGGTCATAAATTATGCTATGAGTAATGGGGCTGCCTTTGCCCTGTAATGTCTGTAGTACGTCCATGAAAGAAAGGGGTAAGCTGCCAACAGATAATGCAATGACAAAGCTAATGATGCTAATGAAAATAAGCAGAATTAATACAGTTAAGGGTTTTTGCATTGCGAAAAGTTTAGTGCATATAGTTTATTTTATGTCGGAGTGATTATAAGCTTAAATGACTTAATTAATATACAGGTTTAAACCGTGGGTTATCGACTTTCAAAAATTTATACCCGTAAGGGTGACAAAGGCACCACAGGCATGGCAGATGGCAGTAGATTGTCCAAAGACAGTTTACAGATGCATACTATTGGTGATGTTGATGAGTTAAATAGTATGCTGGGCCTGGTTATTCATAAATGTCAGCCGGGTGAGGTTCGGGAAAATATGATTAGCATTCAGCACGACCTGTTTAATCTGGGAGGTCAGTTGGCGATGCCTGAGTATGAAAAAATAAATCAGCAGCGTATAGACTGGCTGGAAAATACACTGAATGCGATGAATGAGCAGCTTGAGCCTTTAGAGGAATTTATTTTACCTGGCGGTGCAGAGGCTTCCTGTTTTTGTCATATGGCACGTACAATTTGTCGGCGTACTGAGCGAACGCTGGTTTCTTTAAATTCACACATAACTATTCGTGAAGAATTGTTAGCTTATATTAATCGTTTATCTGACTGGTTATTTGTTGCGGCTAGAATTTTAAATAAGCTGGAAAGTATAGATGAGGTTTACTGGCAGTCTGATCGCTTTAATAAATGAATTATGATAAATAAACGTTAATAAATGAAGGTTAAAAAATAACAGGCATTTAGTATGCGAATAGGTATAGATTTAGGCGGTACCAAAATTGAAGGTATTGCGCTGGATGATAATGGACAGTCGCTAATTCGCCAGCGTGTTGCAACGCCATCGGGTGATTATCTGGCAACATTGAATGCAGTTGTTGAGCTAGTGCATGCTATAGAATCATCCGTTAAACAGTCGGGTAGTATTGGTATTGGAACTCCAGGTTCATTATCACCCGTTAGTGGATTATTACGCAATTCTAATTCGACTTGTATGAATGGAAAACCAGTAAAACAGGACCTTGAAAAAAAGCTTGCTCGGGATATTCGTATAACAAATGATGCTAATTGCTTTGCATTGTCAGAAGCCATTGATGGTGCTGCAAAAGGTGCAGATGTTGTTTTTGGTGTAATAATCGGTACAGGTACTGGGGCAGGTGTTGTTGTTAATGGACACGTGTTAGATGGGCCAAATGCAATTGCCGGCGAGTGGGGGCATAACCCCTTACCATGGCCAGAGGCGGATGAGCTGCCCGGCCCTGAGTGCTACTGTGGAAAGCAGGGTTGTCTGGAAACCTTTTTGTCTGGTCCTGGTCTGACACATGATTACCAGCAAGTAACAGGTAATAAGCTGAGTGCCGTCGAAATAGTAGAGCTGGCCAATAATGCCCAGCATGAAGCCGAAAAGTGTTTGTCGCGTTATGAAGATCGACTGGCACGAGGCCTGGCCCATGTTATTAATATATTAGACCCTGATGTGATTGTATTGGGTGGTGGTTTGTCTAATGTGCAAAGGCTTTATAAAAATGTACCCGAATTATTAACTCGCTATGTATTTTCCGATATTGTCAGTACCCGACTGGTAGCGCCTGAATACGGTGATTCCAGTGGTGTGAGAGGAGCCGCCTGGTTATGGTAGCAGGGACAAGACATTATGGTGAAATACCGGTAAAATACAGCCCTTCTTTATATTAAGAGATATTTTTGAGATAGCCCAATGAGCAACCCTTTCGCAGAACAATTCCTTAAAGCTGGTGTGGTAAGTAAGCAGCAGGTGCAAAAAGCGCAGCAGGATAAACATAAAAAGAAAAAGCAGCAGCATAATAATAAAAAAATAAAATCAGATAATACTGCACAGCTTAAAATCACAAAAGAAGCAGAAGAAAAAGCAGCACGTGATCGTGATTTAAACAAAAAGAAGCGGGAACAGGCAAAAGGAAAAGCCTTGTCTGCGGAAATCAATCAGCTTATTCTAGCGAATAAACTTAATCGTGATGAAGGCTGTGATATTTCTTATAACTTCGAGCATCAGAATAAAGTTAAGAAAATTTATATTAATAGTGAAATGAAACAGCAGTTGGTTAAAGGTACTTTAGGTATTGCACGTATAGAAGGTATCTATGAGCTGATTCCATTGGCGATTGCAGAAAAAATACAACAACGTAATGCAAAGCGAGTGGTTATTTTTGAAGAAGAAATAAAAGATGAAAATGACCCATATGCGGACTTTGAAGTGCCGGATGATTTGACCTGGTGAAAAGCTTACTTACCCCATATAGTTTTAATTTTTATCTAAAGTGTATATTGTTATGACATGTATTTATTGAAACAGGTGCGGTGCTTTTCTTGTTGAGTTTTTATGCCAGGCCCCTTATTTAACGATTGCATAATTTATTAATTTATTTAAGTGTGAAAGAGATAATTCTCTTTGTTCGGCTTCAGTGATTTCCCGTAAACAACCTTCCTTTCCAATGCCTGTTTCTGGAGCTAGCACATTTGATCCAGGGTAGCGGTGTAATTCGCAATATTTTTCCCATGTTTGCTTAAAGCTATCCAGATTTGATTTTTCAATAAATGGCTCAAATAGTGTTACTGCTTCTTGATGTTTTAGCCGTGCGTTAAATAATATTTCTTTAATTTTGAAATCACCGGGTATTTTACATTTTGATATTTCCTCGGAGAAAGCTTCTCTAAATTTTGAAGATGCTTCAAGCTTACGTTTTTTGTTAACAAAATTAATTTTTAATAAATAACTAAAAAAGAGTTTTATCATTATATTTACCCCATATACATCTAAAGTTTGAAATAACACGACGCATTTTTTGTGCTTGCTGTAAATTGACTTGTCAGGGAGTCACTACCATTATGTATGGTGTTTCAGTACGGCATTTAGAGGGTGGGTGCAATGAACAGTATAAGTGTGAATAAATTTAGAAACAACCTGAAATTCTTTGTGGAACAGGTAGTTACGCAGCATTTACCCTTGAAAGTTACACGCCGAAATGGTGATGACTTTATTGTTTTGAGCGCTAACGACTGGGAGCGTGAGCAAGAGACGTTATATGTTTTACAAAACAATGACTTAATGAAACAAATAGCCGCTTCTGCTGCTACAAACACGAAAAATAAAGGATATGAGCCTGCTGCCGGAGAGCTAGATGAGATCACTGGTATTTGAGGGTAATACCTGGGCTGTATATGAAGAACTTAGGTTAAAAGATAAAAAGCTACATAAAGAACTTTGTCGTTTGTTAAAGGAAGTGCTTTGTGATGATCCGAGTACTGGAACAGGAAAACCTGAACCATTAAAGCATAATCTTTCCGGTTTATGGTCTCGGCGCATCAGTCAGAAAGACCGCATTATTTATAAATACGATGAAGATTATATTTATATCTTTGCTATTGGCGGGCATTATGATCAATTTTAAATTGTCTATTCTGATGCCTTGTTTTTAAGAGAGTGAAGCCAAGCGAGTTGAGTGATTCGTTTATGTTTAATTTAAGAGCCTGTATTAGCGACGAAAATTTTTTTAATGTATATTTAATTGTTGGCTTTAGTTGTTTCTTAATTCTTTATAAAAATTCAAATTCGTAGCTAACCATGTCATTTCCTGGATCTTTAATTTCCAGATTAATATTTACCGGTATGTCTGGTTGCATTTTTGAAATTTGATCTTCGGGGACTCCTAAATACTCAGTCGCATTAAAGCGTCGCCCCGCAATTGTTTTTCCCCGTATGTCTTCAAAACGTAATTCAATAACAGGATAGTCCTGAGAAAAATCAGCCTGATTAATGATGCTTGCAGAAATCATGAGAGCGTTTTTTGCATTTGGGTGGGAAAAAATATTTTTGTTATTGAGGGTGATTGATTTTAGATCTTTTGCTGGCGCTAATGTGCAATTGGCCTGTTGGCACATAATGTTTAGCCAGGGGCGTAAATCAGTTATTTTTACCAGACTATCACGATTATAATAAGCGTATTGTAAAAACAGTCCAGCGATACCTGCTAATATGGCCAGTGTTAATATGAGTGTACTGAAAACGCCAAAGTGGTATTTGTTTTTTCTTGATTCTGCACGTAATTCAGGTGGAATAACATCCGCGACAATGTGGCTGGTATCTACGTTGAGGCTATTTATATTGATGTCTATTGGTGTGTTTTCAGGTTCATTTAAGTGTTGCTCTGCCTGAAAGCTGGTATAAGGGTTGTCAGCTGTGAATACTGCAAGACAATGTCCACAACGAACCTGGCCATCAGCCTGTTCCAGTTCGGTTTCTTTTACGCGAAATACGGTATTACAGTGTGGGCATTCAGTTTGCATATTATGTTTTGAGTGCGACCTTTAATTTTTTACCCGTGATTCTTATCCAGTCACCTTTTACAGTAATCGGTTGCATATTAAACCAGGGTGAATAAGCCTGGATGATTTTTTCTGACTGAGTTTCCAGTATTCCAGATAAAACAATATAACCGTCGGCCTTACAGTAGTTCGCCAGTTGTTCTGCTAACGTGGTTAATGGGCCAGCTAAAATATTAGCCAGTACAATATCATAATTTTCATACAATTGGCTGTCAGGCATGTCAGAGGGTAGATACAGGTCTAATTTTTCAGCGACATGATTTTCAATGGCATTGTTTTTACTTGCAATAATAGCCTGTGGATCGATATCAGTCGCATCGCAATGTTTTGCACCTAACATGAGTGCGCCGATTGCCAGTACACCAGAGCCACAACCAAAATCTAAAACCTGTTTATTAGACAGGCTCTCAATAGAATCTAACCACTCAAGACATAAAGCTGTTGTAGGGTGGGTGCCGGTACCAAATGCTAAACCTGGGTCGAGCATTAAATTTACAGCATCCGGTTGTGGTGGGGGTAAATGTTTAGGGCAGACCCATAAACGTTTACCAAATTGCATTGGTTTATAGTCGTCCATCCATGCACGAACCCAGTCTTTATCTTCTAGTGCTTCCAGTTTGAGTGAGGTCTGTTCGCCCAGTTGAATTTTTATTTTTGATGTTAATGCGGCCGTATTGATATCAGCTTCAAACAGGCCAGTAAGAATAATTTCATCCCATAAAGGCGTTTCACCAGGAAGCGGTTCTAAAACGGGATTATCTTCGGCATCTCGAAAGGTGACTGAGAGTGCACCAGCATCGAACAGGGCCTGTTCAGCTTTGTCGTTATTGGCTTTATTGGTTTGGAGCGTTAATTGGATCCAGGGCATTATATTCGCCATAGAATCATAAGTCCCCCAGAGAGAAAATGTTTTTATTTAAAAACCGATGCTCCCTGGGGTGTTTTATGACAATGTTATTTAGGAGACGCCTCAAGCTTCTTTTCAAGGTAGTGAATATTAGCACCACCGGCCTGAAAATTAGCATCTTGCATAATGCTTATCTGTAATTTTGTGCTGGTATTGATTCCATCAATAACCATTTCAGATAGTGCGCCCTGCATGCGTGCAATAGCAACGTCACGTGTGTCGCCATGACAAATCAGTTTACCAATCATTGAGTCATAATGAGGCGGTACTTTATAGCCTGCATAAATATGTGATTCAACGCGTACACCTGGTCCACCCGGTGGGTGGTAGCGAGTAATCAGGCCAGGTGAAGGAATAAAGGTTTTGTGGTGCTCGGCATTGATACGACATTCAATGGCATGGCCTGTTATTTTTATATCTTCCTGCTTTAAGCGTAATGGCTCACCGGCAGCAATATAGAGTTGTTCTTTAACTATATCTATACCCGTAACCATTTCTGTTACAGGGTGCTCAACCTGAACCCGGGTATTCATTTCGATAAAATAAAATTCACCGTTTTCATATAAAAATTCAAAGGTGCCTGCACCACGATAGTTCATTTTCAGGCATGCATTTACACACACAGCACCAATTTTATTGCGTTGTTCTTCAGTGATGCCAGGAGCGGGTGCTTCTTCAACTACTTTCTGGTTGCGGCGTTGCATGGAGCAATCGCGTTCACCTAAATGTACTGCGTGGCCCTGCCCATCAGATAATACCTGAATTTCCACATGACGTGGATGTTCCAGATATTTTTCCATATAAACTTTATCGTTACCAAAAGCCGCTGCCGCTTCTGCTTTGGTTAAAGAAATAGAGCTGATCAATGCGCTTTCGGTATGCACTACTCGCATACCTCGGCCACCACCACCACCGGATGCTTTAATAATAATGGGGTAACCAATTTCTTTGGCAATACGCAGATTGGCTTCCTTATTATCTTCATCTATTATGCCGTCTGAGCCAGGCACACAAGGTACACCAGCTTCCTGCATTGCTGAAATGGCGGCAACTTTATCACCCATCGTCCGAATAGAGTCGGCAGTTGGGCCGATGAAAATAAATCCACTGTCTTCAACCCGTTCAGCAAAATCTGCATTTTCAGATAAGAATCCATAACCTGGATGTATCGCCATGGCATCGGTAACTTCTGCTGCACTAATAATGGCGGGAATATTCAGGTAACTTTGATCTGACGGAGCGGGGCCAATACAAACAGACTCATCTGCCAGGCGTACGTGTTTTAAATCACGGTCAGCTTCAGAGTGAATGGCAACGGTTTTAATGCCCATTTCACGACAGGCACGTAATATACGCAGGGCGATTTCACCCCGGTTAGCTATAACTACTTTTTCTATCATGATGCTGCACTATTCAATAATAAAGAGAGGTTGACCAAACTCAACAGGCTGACCGTTTTCAACTAGAATGGCTTTAATTGTGCCAGACTTGTCAGCTTCAATTTGGTTAAGGATTTTCATTGCTTCGATAATACAGAGCGTATCACCTTCAGAGACGCTTTGGCCAATATCAGTAAATACGGCCGCACCAGGTGAGGCTGAGCGATAGAAAGTGCCCACCATCGGTGAAGTTAGCTGATGCCCGGATACTTCTGGTTCAGCTGTTGTTTCACTGGTTGCTACTACGGGTGTTGCCGTGGCTGCCGGTGCGGCAAGGGGAGCCGCTGTAGGTGCATATATTTGTTGTGGTGGAGCAGCAATTACATTTTGTTGGCGTGAAATGCGAACAGATTCTTCGCCTTCTTTTATTTCTATTTCGGCAACACCGGATTCATCCAGTAGTTCAATCAGTTTTTTTATTTTGCGTATATCCATTTGGGTCATACACCTTTAATTGTGTTTGTTTAAATATTTACTTAACTGTACGGCTACTCAGGTGCAGGCTGCATAGTTAAATGTTCATGTGCGGCGAGCAGGGCTAATTGATAACCCTGTGCGCCCAGGCCTGAAATTACGCCCAGCGCAATATCAGAAAAATAAGATTGTTTACGGAATTCTTCACGGGCATGTACATTTGACAGGTGTACCTCGATAAAGGGGATTTTAACGCCGCTTAAGGCATCACGCAGTGCCACACTTGTGTGTGTGAATGCCGCAGGGTTTATAATGATGAACTCAGTGCCATCTGATTGCGCAGCGTGAATTCGTTCAATTAACAGGTGCTCCTGATTGCTTTGTAAGTGTGCAATTGTGTGCCCTGATGTTTTTGCCTGCGATGTCAGTTCTTTAATAATGTTGTCTAATGTTTTACTACCGTAATACTCTGGTTCCCGAGTACCGAGCAGGTTTAGGTTTGGGCCATTTAAGACAAGTATTTGTGACATGAAGAAAGTTTTATGTGGTTGCCGCGTTTAATAAATGAGGATTGTGCAACGAATTAATGATGATGTCTACAAAATTTAACCTATTCCCTGCAAAATCAATGATGATCGAAACACTTTTGTCTATAATATGAGCTGTTTCACATGTCGTCAGATTTATACAAGGGTTAAAAGCTATGGCCTGGTAACGTTCTCGGGATATTGGTTTATTTAGCCAGCAAAGGCTGAATGATTTTTTCAACCTGTTCTTTAGAAAGCTCACCTGCCCGGGTTAACTCAATTTTTCCATCACGTCCAACAAAAACGGAAAAAGGTAATGCGCCTATACGGTTACCATATATTCGTGATAATTCCAGGCCAGCATATTCAGCAGCCATTACCGTGTAATTAACACCCAGAGTATCTACAAAATCCTGTACAGATTCTTCATCGTCTAGTGCGATACCAATTACTTCGAAGCCCTGCTCCTGATATTCTTCATGCAACTCAATAAATGCGGGCATTTCTTTTTTGCAGGGAGGGCACCATGTAGCCCAGAAGTTAACCAGTAAAACTTTACCATTCCATTCATCAATGTTGCGCAGCTTCCCTTCTATATCTTTTAGCTCAAACGCTGGACGTATTGTACCGATAATATCGTTATTAACGGCTTTGGGGATGGCAGGTGGCAGGTTATGGCTGTCGTTTTGTAGATAGCGTTGAAAGCCGAAACCGGCACCGCCAGCGATGATGATGACAAGTATGAATGGGAAAAATTTTTTCATAATTAAATACTATTGTTCTTAATAATTTGTTATGTAATTGTAAAGTGAGCAAATACTTTTATGTTTTTCTCGTAGCACTCAATATTTTTATGGCATATGGTTTTTAGAGTTTAAAAGCCTGTTTAATATGATGGCTAAATTTATCAGCGGTCATGTAGCCGACAACCTGATAAGGCTTAAGCTCTTCACTTTGTGCGTTATAAAATATGATGGCTGGAGGCCCAATGATTTTAAAGTGTTTATAAAGTGATTTATCAGCATCATCATTAGCGGTTACATCGGCCTGTAATAGCACGGTATTGGATAGCGCGCTTTGTACTATTGGGTCGCTAAAAGTCAGGCTCTCCATTTCCTTGCATGACACACACCAGTCCGCATAAAAATCCAGCATGACGGTTTTGTTTTGTGCTTTTGCATCGGCCAGGGCTTCGTTTAACCCGTCGACACCTTTTATTTTTTTGAACTCTAAATGTGTCTCGGTTGCTGCGCCATTACTGCTAACAATGCCTTTCAGGGGGCTTAATAAGCTGGCGCTACCTGCCGCTGCACCAAACATTAAAATAGCACCGTAAATAAACAGTACCAGTCCAGTGCCTTTCCAGAAGCGAGTCCAGCCCGTTGCTTCTGCTTTTAAGCCGTCCAGTGCGCCCATGTATACAGAACACACAATGAGTAATGCGGCGCTAAGTAACAGGACAACCTG
Organism: Gammaproteobacteria bacterium; assembly: GCA_016744065.1. Taxonomy (GTDB): domain Bacteria; phylum Pseudomonadota; class Gammaproteobacteria; order SZUA-229; family SZUA-229; genus SZUA-229. The sequence goes on along the minus strand of JADGFA010000007.1, from coordinate 42,101 downwards.
CTCTGGCACAATGCTGCGAATCATCCAGATGGCAACCATTAAGAGAGAGATGCCAAATATCGCTTTTACCGTATCCATCCAGGCTCCGGCCCTGGGTAATAACTTACCCGCCGATGTACCAATGGCAATGAGGGGAGCCCCCATACCTAGACTCAGAGCAAATAAGGCTATGCCGCCAAAATAAGGGTCGCCCGTTTGCGAAATAAACAGAAGCACGCCGAACATAGGTGCTGCAACACAGGGGCCAACAATAACAGCGGATAACAGCCCCATAATTAATGCGCCACTGAGTGAGCCGCTTTTCTGGTTATTACTGACAGCGGTTAATTTGTTCTGAATAAAGCGGGGCATCTGTAGTTCATAAAAACCAAACATGGCGAATGACAGAATAACAAAAACACCCGCAAAACTGGCAAGTACCCAGGGGGTCTGTAACATAACGGCCAGACTTTCACCTGTCTTTACAGCAGCAACACCGGCGGCTGAATTAATTGATGCCATCCCTAGAACATAAGCTACGGATAATGAAAAGCTACGTCCGGTGCTAATTTCTTTTCCCTGACCAACAATAATGCTGGAAAGGATAGGGATCATAGGGAAAACACAGGGTGTGAATGCAAGTAATAACCCGATACCAAAAAGCGTAATCAGACTTATCCATACACTGCCGTTTTTTAATAAATCAGCAATTTGATCCTGTTCGGAAATAGGTGCAGTCGGTGTTATGTTATCGAGTGTGCTTGCCGCCAGATTTGAAATGGGGCTGATATCAAGGGTGATTGTTTTGGTAATGGGGGGATAGCAAATCCCGGAAATTTCTGAGCAACCCTGGTATTTAACCTTGAAACTGGTATTTTTGACGCCATCTTTAGCATTATCAACAGCAAGTGATGCTTTGGCTGTATGGTGGAATACATAGATATCGCCAAAAAACTCATCATGTTTGAGTTCGCCCGCGTCGACCACATAATTGGATGTAGTGAATGCGCTATTATCAGCTGCGATTATTTTGGTTTTATCGCGATACATATAGTGGCCATCGGCAATTTGCCATTCAGCAAAGATACGACCATTTTCAGACCAGGTTTTTAGCGCGAATGCCTGGTCTGGATCGAGTATTTCATCATCGCCCCCGCCCAGGCTGACGCCCTCATCCAGAGCGCCGGATGAGCTGAATGGGTTAGCAGCGAGTGCGGGTTGAATCGCTATGGACTGGATTAGTAATAATAGCCATAACAATGAAAAGAAGGGGGAGCGTGGCAGTCTAAGATGCATTATGAAATTACCCGATTATATAATGTAGAGGTTTAGAACTTTCTAATGTGCAGAAGTTCTTAAAAAATACCCCAGTTAAGCCATATTATTGTATTTAATGCTTAAGGGGGGCTTAACCAAGTGTGAACATTAAAGTTTTTATGTGGGCAGCGCAAGTCGTGCTTTTAAATTAAGAGAGAGAACCATGCTTAGAATTTGGCCGGTATTATTTTTGATTATACCGATTATTGAGGTGTATTTATTAATTGAAGTGGGTAGTTATATCGGCGTAGGCTGGACTATTTTGCTCATTGTCTTAACCGCGACTATTGGGGTTAAGCTGTTGCGCCAACAGGGTATTAGTACATTAATGCGGGCTAATCAGGTGATGTCCCAGGGGCAGGTGCCAGCTATGGAGATGATGGAGGGGTTGTTTCTGGCGGTGGGGGGAGCGCTATTAATTACACCGGGGTTTTTTACTGACATAATTGGCTTTGTTTGCCTGTTGCCTTTTACGCGTCGTGCAATTATTCAGCAAATACTCTTGAAATCTACAATCAAAACCTCATATAGCGTTCATCAAGAACACGAGGGGCCTGAGAGCTCGCACACCATAGAGGGCGAATATCGCCGTGAAGATTGATACATCTATCATGTATTAATGATGGTGGGCTTGACTCAGTACGTCTCATGACTATCATTAGCACTCACTAAGCTTGAGTGCTAAAAATTAACGAGGATACAATCTAATGAATATTCGCCCATTACAGGACCGCGTGGTCGTAAAACGAATGGCAGAAGAAACGACCAGTGCTGGTGGTATTTTAATTCCTGACTCTGCAACTGAAAAACCATCACGTGGTGAAGTGTTAGCAGTTGGTAATGGCAAGGTAACCAGTAACGGTGATGTGCGTCCATTAGACGTAAAAGCCGGAGATCTGGTCTTATTTGGCAAATACGCAGGTACTGAAATTAAGATCAATGGTAATGAAATGTTGATAATGCGTGAAGAAGATATTCTAGGTGTGTTTGAAGGATAACCTTTAACCGTAATTGTTTAGTACACAGATTAAGTTGCTAGAGCTAATACAGGTTTAACCTGCAATGAATAATCATTGATAGTTCTTAAAGCAATAAATCAAAATCAAATTAAAGAATAAAATTTAGAGGATATAAACATGTCTGCAAAAGAAGTCCGCTTCGGAGATGATGCACGTGGCCGTATGGTCAATGGTGTCAATATACTGGCTAATGCCGTAAAAGTTACGTTAGGTCCTAAAGGCCGTAATGTCGTTTTAGATAAGGCATATGGTGCACCCACTGTTACTAAAGATGGTGTGTCGGTTGCTAAAGAGATTAATCTGGAAGATAAATTTGAAAACATGGGCGCGCAGATGGTGAAGGAAGTTTCTTCACAGACATCTGATGTTGCCGGTGATGGAACAACTACTGCAACCGTACTGGCCCAGGCGATTGTTCGTGAAGGTATGAAGTCAGTTTCTGCAGGTATGAATCCAATGGATTTGAAACGCGGTATTGATAAAGCAACGGCTGCTGCGGTAGAAGAACTAAAAAACATTTCCAAGCCCTGTGAAAATAATGCATCAATTGCTCAGGTAGGTACTATCTCAGCAAACTCAGATAAAGATATTGGTGGCATTATTGCAGAAGCAATGGAAAAAGTAACAACTCAAGGTGTTATTACAGTAGAGGAAGGTACTTCTCTGGATAATGAGCTGGATATCGTAGAAGGTATGCAGTTTGATCGTGGTTACCTGTCTCCTTACTTTGTAACTAATCAGCAGAGCATGGTAGCTGAATTAGAGAATCCATTTATTCTTCTGTTTGATAAGAAAATAGCAAATATCCGTGATTTATTGGCTATTCTGGAAGGCGTTGCAAAAGCCAGTCGTCCATTATTAATTATTGCCGAAGATGTTGAAGGTGAAGCGCTGGCAACACTGGTTGTTAATAGCATGCGTGGCATTGTTAAAGTTGCAGCAGTGAAGGCGCCAGGTTTTGGTGATCGTCGTAAAGCGATGTTGCAGGATATTGCGGTATTAACGAATGGTCAGGTTGTTTCTGAGGAAGTTGGTTTATCGTTAGAGAAAACAACCCTGGAAGATTTAGGTTCTGCAAAGAAAGTAACCGTCACTAAAGAAGTGACTATTATTGTTGATGGTGCAGGTTCTGCTGATGATATTGGCACTCGAGTTCAGCAGATTAAAGCACAGATGGAAGAGTCGACTTCAGATTATGATAAAGAAAAACTACAGGAACGCATGGCTAAATTAGCCGGTGGTGTTGCGGTAATTAAAGTAGGTGCAGCAACCGAAGTAGAAATGAAAGAGAAGAAAGATCGTGTTGATGATGCATTGCATGCAACACGTGCAGCAGTAGAAGAAGGTGTTGTGCCTGGTGGTGGTGTTGCGTTGATTCGTGCGTGTACTGCGATATCTGGTCTGAAAGGTGATAATCATGATCAGGACGTAGGTATTGCAATTGCAAAACGAGCAATGGAAGAGCCTTTACGTCAAATCGTGACTAATGCGGGTGATGAAGCGTCGGTTATTCTGAATAAAGTTGCAGAAGGAAAAGATAATTTCGGTTATAACGCAGGTACGAGTGAGTATGGCGATATGATTAAAATGGGTATTCTTGATCCAACTAAAGTAACGCGTTCAGCTTTACAGAATGCAGCATCTGTTGCAGGCCTGTTGATTACTACAGAGTGTATGATTACTGATATACCTACTGATGAAGTAGCTGGTGGCGCACCTGATATGGGTGGCATGGGCGGAATGGGTGGCATGATGTAAAGTTACTGACCTACTCTTAGTAAGTCTCAAGAAAGCTCGTAAGCCCAGTGTTTACGGGCTTTTTTATTGCTTATGCCTCTCAAATAGTCTTATAATGTCTCATCAAATAGCAGGTTATTCAGGGTTTAATGAGGGGTATCGGTTAAATTGTATGCCTGAAAAAGGGCATTTTTAGCCCAGAACTTCTAACGATACCCCTCTTGATACCCTTAAGTGAGGTAATGTTATGGCGTTAACAGCAATGGAAGTTAAGCGGCTGACCTGTCCAGAAGGTCAAAAGCAAATCAAGAAAAGTGATGGTAATGGATTGTTTTTATTAATAAAAAACAATGGTTCCAAGCTTTGGCGTATGCGGTACAGGTACAGTGGAAAGTATCAAGAGCTGGCGTTTGGTCAGTACCCCACGATACCCCTCATTGAAGCTCGAAACTTGGCTGATCAAGCTCGTGCGTTACTGGTTCAGGGTATCAATCCTGCCGCTGAAAGACGTACCAGAAAAAAAGTAACCAATGCTTCTGATCGAGCCTTTAGTGTGATTGCCTTGTTGTGGTGGGAGCAACAAAAGTCATCGTGGTCATCTGATCATGCTAAAAAGGTAAAGCGTTGGATTGAAGTTGAGTTAACACCTCTTAGTAAATTGCCAGTGGATGCTATTGATCAAGGGCATATTACAGAAGTGATGTTGTCTATCGAGGCAGCAGGGCACCCCCGTAAAGCACCCGTTATCCTCTCGGTGATTAATCGTATCTTTGGTTATGCACTGGCTCACCGGTTAACGCGTAATAATCCTGCTCAAGGTTTACCTCTTCGTGACATTCTTAAACCCATGCCGAAGGTTGAGCACCGTGCAGCCATTACCCGGCCAACAGCATTAGGTCAGTTGATCCGTGACATTGATAAATCAGACTCAGGTAGTTACTGCACAGTTGAAGCACTGAAGCTCATTCCAAGACTATTTCTGAGACCCGGTGAAATCAGAACTCTACGGTGGAAATACATCGACTTTGAACAAAAGCTGCTAATCATTCCTGCTGAAGATATGAAGCGTGGGCGTGAACATCTGGTGCCATTGTCTGATCAGGTTGTTACACACCTGGAAGCAGTTAAAGAAATTACAGGTTACTCACCGTATGTATTTCCTAATGAGCGCGACTCTGGAAAGCCTCTCTCAAAAAATGTGATGACTAATTTATTACGCACTCTGGGTTACACCGGCGATGTGATGTCGGCTCATGGGTTTAGGGCTACGGCATCTACTATTTTGCATGAGCAAGGCTGGGCACCTGATGTGATAGAGGCGCAACTGGCTCACCTCACCGGGACAGCAACATCAAGAGCGTATAACAGATCAATTCACTTAGCAGAGCGAACCAAGATGATGCAGTCGTGGGCAGACTACCTTGATGCATTACGTGATGGTGCCGATGTTGTACCAATAGGAGGGCGTAAGCATGTGTAGTTACTCTGAATCAGAAGAATGGAAACTTATAAAAAAAGAATGCCAAGAAGAAAAAGAAAATGGTGAGCGTCTAACGAAGGAGTCTGAAGAAAGGGCTATCAAATTACATGAGAGTGAGGAAACTATAAGTCAATTTAGGGGTATTTGTGATTCGAATGGTTTTGTACATGATGCTTGCGTAGTATTTAATCGAGTAGTTGAGTTGGTGGATTATATTGATAATCATACCGTTATGAAACCCTCTGAAATGAACAGAGAGGTAAAAGCACTAAAAGCTGCTCTAGGTCGTATGTCGTATGATACAAAAAAAGTGATTGGGTTGGATGTCTTTATGTTGATGGATGAGAAACTGAAAAGCTATAAGCCTTTGCCAAAGAAAAGAGGCCTGTTAAGTAATGAAATTATTAAGGAGTCCTTTGAGCTGTTTACTAAGTACAATGTGGATGCCGATCATTTAGTCGACTTTGTTATGCTTATAATAGATCCAATATATGATGTTAATATCCCCTTTGATATTGAAAAAGCGGTGTATGACTATAAGAGAAAATTAACGAAGGGGGGTAAGCTTAAAATTAATTCTTGAAATTGTAGTTCCTGTACGTTCAAAAATATAAGATTTGAAATATATTATATTCTCAGTCTCAGAAAGGCCTATACCAGGTCTTGATACTATATGAGGTGAGTATATGAATAATTATTTGCGAGTAAAGCAGGTCGCAGCATCAATCGGTGTATCCCAATCAACTATCTGGCGTTGGGTCAGTGAAGGCATTCTCCCCCAACCGCTCCATTTAACCCCCAGGACATCCGTTTGGAGATCAGCGGATATTGAAACAGCTATTGAAAAGATGGCCGGTGAAGGAGTTGCCGTATGATCATCAATAAGCAAAATATTTGTGATCCCTTTACGATTCTAAAAACTGAAAAGCAAAATATCGGAATCATAACTTTCCGTATTACAAACAGAGTCACCAACGAAAAAGAAACCCTCAGTATTGATGTTTACGCTGAACTATTATCGTTCAGCGTCTCGCCACATAGAAAGTTCGTACTGTTAAATCTGTTAGCCAATAAAGGTTTCCATGTCTCTCCTATCCCCGATGCGTTGGAGTCTTTTTTTCATCTTCTATTATTCCCACAGGATGCTATAACACCACTGGGTAATGTGCCTGTAGAAGATTTGCCAAATGGTGAAAAAGTTGAAGTAATATCTACCTGTGGAGATGATTCATGAACGATAAAAATACCATTGATATTTTGTATGGTGAGTCTTCCACGCAATCTAGTACCCTGCCGATTGATGAACTAAATATATCTGCATCAGAAGAAGAGATTAAAGATTTATACCCTGAATCTGATGAATCTATCCAGGGTAACCCGTATGTTTTACCGGAAGATAGAGACAGCATTGAAAACGAATTATACGGTGAAAATGAATGTGTAGAGTTGAGTTCAGAAACGGACTTATCCATAATTTACTCTGATCCTGAAGAGCAAAATACTTTACGTAAAAATCTGGGCCATATCGCTAGTTCATCTGGAGCCAGTCAAGCTGATGTGGAAAGCCTGGTTGAAACTTGCAATGAGCATATATTAACAAATGCTGAATATGCACCTGACACCGTAATGAGTGAGCTGTATGAGCAGCATGGGAAAGAGCTTAATCAGAAGTTACATGCCGCCCAGCAGCTTGTAGCAAGTTATCCTGACTTGTCTGCATGGCTTGATGAAACACAGGCGGGAAATAACCCCCACGTTATCAATCAAATAATGAAAATTAGCCAGTTGCCTCGATCAGAAGTCCGTTTACAGAAACTGAATAATTTAAAACAAGGTATCAAATAATGAATACTCAAAACAATTTAGATACACCGTTGAATAATGAAGCTGAAATTTCAATGTACTTAAGGAAATTAGATAAGGAAGCTTGCTCACTGAGGAATATGGGCGGTAGCTTGGAAGATCAGGTGAAAGCTGAGGACGATCTCAGCTTTATTAAAGCAGAAAGGAGAAGAGTCAGCGGCATTATAAAGCTTCGAGCTAAAAATAGAGAAGCAGATAAAAAAATTCGTATTGATGCTGCGATAGTTGAACGAGATAAAAAAATTAAAATTATAAATGATGAGATGAAAAAATTTGCAGCATCAATGCAAGCTCTAAAAGTGCTAAGTCAAGAGTTTGATAACATAATGACTATTTCCACTGAAGTTGAACAGTTACAAGCAGTCATTGGCTCTGGGTTTAATCTTTATCCGCTTTCAGCTCGATCACAATTAAAACGTTTAAAAAGTGCTTTGGTTAGCTCTTTTGGTGCTAAGGCTATGGGGCTCTCTCCGGGTGAAGCTATTCAGTGGAAAGATTTTGATTTATTGACTGATACTGATAAAGCAATCAACTTTGTAGAAAGTAATTACTAAAAAGAATTTGAAAAATGATTACTAATGATGAATTTCTAAAAAGCATTTTCGGTGAAAGTTACATTTATGCGTATGTAACTAGCTTTATGCAAGACCCCGGTAATATCCCCTCTGGTGAATCGGGACGTTGCTGGGCTGGAGGTGCATACAAAGACACCCTTTTAACACCAAACTCCAATCAGTTTTATACAGTGTCTTTGTTCTCACCGGATGAAACCGGTCGATCTCGAAGACGTAAAGCAAACTTCTCGGCCTGTTACGTCATCGGCCTCGATGACGTAAAGGAAAAGTTACCAATCGAACAAGTTAAACGGTTGCCGTTACCAAGCATTGTTCTTAAGTCATCCCTCTACAGTGAGCAATGGCTGTACTTGCTAGAAACACCCTGCACCGATATTAATCGTATTGATAACTTGCATGATGGCTTGATTAAAAACGGCTTAGCACCTGACAGCAAGGACCCTGGTCAGAAGTCAGTAACCCGTTATCTGAGGCTACCTGAATCCATCAACACAAAAAATAAACGGGTCAGTGAGAACAATGGTATAGCTCCACGTTGCGAAGTGACTGAATGGCATCCAGAGCATCGCTACACACTTGAACAACTGGCAGAACCCTTCGGTGTGGACTTAGATGCCCTACGAGCGGATAAACGTATTAACGGTGCTGCTGCTGTATCTGATCACCCTTTAATAAACATACCTGAGGTTATAAATATTAAAGAGGTTAGATCCGATGGACGTTTTGACATTACATGCCCGTGGGTTGGGTCGCACACATCACAGGACGATAGTGGTAGCGCTATATTTACAAATGAAGATGGCTCTATCGGATTTAAATGTCATCACGGTAACTGCCAGGAAAAAACCGGGGGTGATTTACTTCGCGTGATTGAAAGCCGGTCACCGGGCTTTAATGACAGGTTGAAGCAATGGCAGGTCATGAGGGAGTTTACTGCTGTAACATCATTACAGGATCCTCACCCGGTGAAGACAATACTAACTACTGACTCGCCTTCAAATATGTTGAGGTCTTTGTGTGCTAATGGGAGCAGTCATGAAATGAAAAAACAAATGTTAAATGATCGTTACATAATGCAAGATTTAATTATTGAAGGACAGTTTTCGGTAATATATGCGGCCCCATCCAGTGGTAAAACGTTGCTTAGTTTGTGGCTGCTCACTGAAGCAATTAAAGCCGATGAGATTTGCGGTAGTGACATCTATTATATTAATGCGGATGATAATTATAAAGGGGCTGTTGAAAAGTTAGAGCTGGCAGAGAAGCATGGTTTTAATATGCTTATTCCAAACGTTAATAAATTCAAGGTAGACGCTTTACCCAGCATGATGACAGCACTTGCTGAGCAGGACCAGGCTAAAGGTAAGGTGATGCTGATTGATACGGTTAAAGCTGTGACTGACCTGATGGACAAGAAATTATCTAGCCAGTTTGGAAAGACAGCTCGCTCTTTTGTATCTTCCGGTGGCTCCATCATTGCACTTGCTCACGTTAACAAGAATAAAGGTCTTGATGGTAAGTCAATTCATGCGGGTACCAGCGATCTTAAAGACGATAGCGACTGTGTTTATGTCGTTGAGCTGCTGAACGAAAGCAAAGGGTTTAATGGCCTGACCAGAACCGTTCAGTTTGAAAATAAGAAGGCAAGAGGCAACGTAGCTCAAACTAAAGCTTTCCAATACACGAGAGGCGGTAGTTACCAGGAATTATTTGACTCGGTAAAAGTTGTTTCTAAAGATGTTGTTGATTCGACTTTGGCTGTTGCTGAATCTGCTGAGCAAGAATCTAATGACGCTGATGTAATTGAACACGTTAGAACTGCAATCGTTAATAGTGCGACATCGAAATATGAAATAGAAAAATTTGTTATGGGTTCCTACCGTGATTCTCGCAGAACAATTAAACGTGTGCTTGAAGAGTATGAAGGTCGACTGTGGAACGTAGAAAAAGGGTTGCACAATAAATCTGTTTACAAGCTTAATGAAGTGCCAATTGCACCGGTGAGTTTTCTATGAACGATTCAGTTTTACCAGTAAATTATCTATATTTACCCCCCCCCCCCTGGATAGTGGTAAAACTGGCATAACTGAATTTGCAACATGTCGCTCAGAATCACATTGGACATAAAGCCACCGTGAGAACCCTATGGGGGCTGAGTTACCCAGTTTTACCAGTGTTACCAGTTATTATATATATACCAGTAATACCACTATCCAGGGGGGGGAGCTACACCGGTGAAATTCAGTTTTACCACTCCTGAACTGGCATAACTGAATGACATTTTCAGCAACATGTGAGAAATGACAATGGAATTAGAAAAATACGACTTACAGCCACAGCAACAACTCGCGGTGAGTTTATATCTCAAATCGATGAACAAGAGTCAGGCTGCAAAAGATGCAGGATATGAAACAACTTCAATATTCAATAATGCCGTTGTGAAGGTAGCCATTAATGAACAACTGAAAATCAGAGCTGAACGGTTACGGGTCGGCGCTGACTGGGTGCTAGGTGAAGCGGTTAAGGTTTATCACCGGTGCATGCAAGCAGAGAAAGTCCTGGATCGTGATGGTAATGCCACCGGTGAATTTAAATTTGATGCTAATAGTGCAATCAAGGCATTAACCCTTGTCGGTAAGCACGTAGATATTAAAGCCTTCGATAAGCCCCTTGATACTCGATCTGATAATGAAGTGCTGGAAAGGTTGCGGAGGGGGCGACTGCGTATGAATAAGGCTCAATTATCAATTGATAGTGATGATGACGCTCTCAATGATGAGGAAGAATCACAGGATGAGCAATTGGTGAGCTTTCTGGAACCTAAGCCATCGGCTACACCGTCAAGTATTGAGCAACAGGCTGAGTCTACTGAGTACGATTCTGAAGTCGTGCATGAGATTGGCCCTAGCCCGGAGGAAAAATTAAAATTATTGTTGGAGCGTTGGAAAACTGGCCATCCCTCTGGTGAATAGTGGTTTCAAATGGATTTGAACGCAATGAATAATTTGTTATATTATCTATGGAGTAATTCTTTTACAGGATAATCTAGGAGATATAGCTATGACTCAATGCTCAAATTCGCACTCGGTTCCTAATAAGCTTAAAAAATTAAAAAAGGATAAATTAAAGGATGTCGGGAATAGTCATTTGGACCCGTTATTTGATTTGCCAAAGGGGTCGACCATCACTGTAACATTCGAATCATCATCTAAGAATGACACATCTAATAAATAAGGAATGTGTAAGCAATACGTATATTTCTTAATGATTCTATTTGTCGTATTAATTTTATTTGCGTTAATACCGCATGATTTTCTTGATTCTTTGTTTCCAGAGGTCGACTGGAAACAGGGAGTTCAAACAACTATAGGAATATCAATGTTTGTTATCCTCGCATGGTTATTTAAGAAGGTAGGATATAAAAGCAAAAAATTAGAAAACTGGATTGCAAATACGTATTTAGGCACGATGCTAATGATTGTTGCTTTTTTGTGTTTATTGGTGTTCTCGGTTGATGCTTTTTTGTTAATACCTGTGCATGGTGCTATTTTGTTGTTGTATTCTTTGGTTGTTGCTATTTTTGCCATAATATTGTTTTTCGAAATGGCTAGTGAAAATGGGGTATAATGAGGGGTATCATCATCAGTCTAATAAAAAATAACGATACAAATCATTTGGTTACGGCGGTATGGGTGGCATGATGTAATCATTGTTTAGTTTTTAACCCATCAAGTCTTTTGTTGGGAAGTGTTTATCTACAATGGCAGGTTTACATTTCTCGTCTTAATCTGAGATATTGATAGGGTAATCTGAATAATGGTTAATGTGTTACTGCATTGCTTTATTAAAAAAACCTGACTCTAGTTAGTCAGGTTTTTTTTTATTCTGTCATTGTGTATTTTTAATTTATTTGCAGATAAATGTGCTTTTTGTTTTAAACAGGTAGGGATGAGTTTAGTTTAGGCTCAGTCCGCTTTCATTGATTTGGTAGTTATTTGATACAGGTGTTATTTAATAATTTAATCGTTATTCTTTTGAATAAAGCTTTACTCAACGATGCTATATTTGTTAATTATTATATTGTGAGTTAATTAAAAATGGATTGCAAGATGCAGTATGCAATCTGCAAAAACGTTGCATGATGCAATATGCGGAGTGTTTTAAAGTTAATGTTTTTTATATAAGTTATTGAAAAATATATTTATTTTATTTTTGGCATGGCCCCTGCATGTATCTTAGGAATAAGGTGATATCTAAAAGATTGAGACCTTGTAAAAGTTACCGAGCTGCAACCGGAATTGAATTTAAGATTTATAAAGCAACCACGCTGATGCTTAGATGCATGGACTAGCATCGCTCTTTTTATTCTGTCAGACATAAAAGCCTGACAACAGCATGTCAGAAAACATGCTGATAGATGCACAGACTAGCATCGTTTTTTTTATTTTGTCAGGCATAAAGTCTGATTACAGTTAGACTGGAAGTTTAACTGAAACTGTTTATATAGTTTAGTAATGCAACCACGCTGATGCATAGGGACAAGGACTGGTCCCGCTATTTTTATTCTAATAAAAAGCCTGCTTATTGAGCAGGCTTTTTTATGTATTGGGTTATTTGTTTTTTTGAATAATCGACAGGATATAATGCTTAGCTGATATTTCCACGAAGAATATCTGTATCAATAAATTTATCTAAAAAACTTAAACCGTATGCGGCTGCATTTTTTTCACTGCAGTTATTGCAATAACAAACTCGGCCATTTGCTTTGTGAATAGAGTGTTTATCTATAATGAGGTTGATTTTAATGACTTCATTTAGTAAAAAATCTTCAGTTTCACTTTCAAAGCACAAACCTCCTCGGCTTATGTTGAGAACTTTATATTCTTTTTGTGTTGGTATACCTGAGCTTCTTGCTAGTTGAACAGAGCTGTTATTGACCAGAGCTCTTATTTCACGTTGCTGCATTTTAAAATCCTTATTGGCTAAGACAATAACTAAGTGTAGTGGCAGTTTGCCGTAATAGCTGAAAATAGTGTTGTTTACCCATGGGTATCTGCAATCCTGCTGGATCAAGAGCAGATAGTTTAACGGATCTGTTTTCAGTAATTACATTCAGTAGTGAAGGTATATCAGGTGGTTCATAAAAAATACATTGAATGTTTTCAGTATTAATTAATGTTTTTAAATTTCTAATTCGTTTAATGCCTGGATGATTTTCTGGGTCAGTTGTAATAAACCGTGCACCGGTTAATTTGTTTTCAACTTCAAAATATTGATAAGCATCATGGTAAACTAGATAGGGGATATGTTTAAATTTCTTCAGTTTAAACTGGTTTTCCTGTTTAAGTTTATCCAGTTTTAACAATAAAGTATCTAGGTTTTTATTGTATTGAATGGCGTGTTCAGGTGATTTTTTACTGAGTATGTCTGTTACGTATTGACTTATTATTCTTGCATTATCAATGGAAAGCCAGATATGCCCATCTATATCAATTGAATTATGTTTAGTATGTGAGTGGAAGCTGCGAGTGCCCAGGGTGTTTATTTTCGGGATATGAGTAAACTGAACAAACTGTAAGTGATTGGTCGTGTTTTTTAAAGCAGGTACAAAAGTTTCAATATTATCGCTGCTATAAAAAAAAATATCGGCTTTGTTTATTAAGCGCTTCTGGGAGGGTAATAATTGAAAATGATGGGGTGATTGCTGTTGAGTTAATAATAATCGAGTTTGATTAACTCCGTCTGTAATATTACTAATAAGAGAGTGTAGAGGCTTTATGCTTACCAGAACCTCGGTGGGTTTCGCATAACTATTTGCTGTGATAAAAAATAAAAGCAAAGTGAAAAGCGTTGATTTGCTGAGTGGGGCGGTTATATAACTGGAAAACATTAAATTATGCTATTGTAGGTTGTTTTTTTCAGTCTGAAGTTTACAGGCAAACAGATCTGCTCAATGAGGGGTAGTTTACTCTGATAAAAGAGTACTGAACAGATTATTATTCTGGGCTCACAGAATCAAGTAGCTAATTAAAGACTATAGGTAAGGTATTAATGGATTCATTTTTATTAAGAGCGGAAAATATTGGCCTGCAAATTAATCAGCGACAGGTTCTGGACAATATTAATCTTAGTATAAAGCCGGGTGAGATACTGACGCTGGTTGGTCCTAACGGTTCGGGTAAAACATCGTTAGTCAGGGTATTGCTGGGTCTGATTAAAGCAGACTATGGGAAGCTACAGAGAAAGCCAGGCCTGGTCATTGGTTATGTGCCGCAAAAAATGCACATTGATATGGCGCTGCCGATAAGTGTATTGCGATTTTTACAGATGGGTATAAAGGCAAATATCGATGAAACCAGCTATATGGCTACTACCCTGGGTGTTGTTGAGTTGCTGGATCAGCCATTGCAGTCCGTTTCAGGTGGTGAATTTCAGCGCATTTTACTGACTCGAGCGTTGTTACGTAAGCCGGATTTGCTCGTGCTGGATGAGCCTGCGCAGGGTGTTGATATAAACGGTCAACAACAGTTGTATCAGTTAATATCCGGTATCAGGGATGAGTTTGGCTGTGGTGTCTTAATGGTCTCGCATGATCTACACCTGGTTATGGAAGCAACGGACCAGGTGCTTTGTCTTAATACGCATATTTGTTGTTCGGGACACCCAGAGGCTGTTAGTCAGCATCCGGAATATCTTAAGTTATTTGGTGCGTCGTTAGATGGAATGGCGGTGTATACCCATAATCATAATCATTCACACGATTTAAGTGGTGGTGTGGTGGATCATCAGCATCATGAGGGCTGTAATCATGATCATTGATGATTTCATTCTGCGTGCATTGTTAGCAGGTTTGCTGGTTGTTTTAGTTTCAGGGCCGCTTGGTTGTGTCGTTGTGTGGCGGCGTATGGCTTATTTTGGTGATGCACTGGCACACTCCGCTTTATTGGGAACATCACTGTCCATTATGTTTGATATTAACCCATTATTGGGTGTGATCTTGACAGGTATGGTGCTTAGTTATTTATTAATACGGTTGCAAATTAGAAAAGATCTGTCCAGTGATGCCATTCTTGGTATTTTATCTCATGGGGCTCTGGCGGCAGGGCTGGTGATGCTAGCGATTATGCAATCACAGGGGCGACGAGTTGATTTAATGGCTTACCTGTTTGGTGACCTGCTTTCGGTTAGCTGGAATTATCTGATATGGCTTAGTGCTGTCTGTCTGCTGGTGCTGGGTATTATTAGCTGGTTATGGCAGTCCATACTGGCGGTTGCTGTACATGAAGAGCTGGCACGCAGTGAAGGCGTTGCGGTTGACCGGGTGCGATTAATTTTTATGTTGTTAATGGCTGTAGTGGTTGCTGTTGCAATGAAAATTGTTGGTATTATATTGATTACAGCCTTATTAATTGTGCCTGCGGCAAGCGCCAGGCGTTTTGTAAAATCTCCAGAATCTATGGCTATCATGGCAGTTATATTTGGTTTGTTTTCTGTGTTAGGTGGTGTGTTTGCATCAATGCAATGGGATACACCCGCAGGGCCATCAATTGTTCTGGTATCGGTGATTTTATTTTTTGTTTCCAGGTTTAAAGGAAGTGTCTAAAGAAAGTGTCTGGAGGGCGTGTCTAGAAGATGTGTTCAGAAGATGTGTTCAGGTAAATGGTTTTTTTAGTCAGGAGCAGGCATTTATATACCTCAGATATCCATTTCTAATTTATGAGCAATTGCCTGCTTTGCGGTAAGGGCGAGTTGTTTATTAGATGTTTCATCTGTTTTATTCAGGTGCTGGTCTATTGGTTCCAGGAAGTGGAGTTCAACTTTTAAGGGAGTCGATTTTGTTAAGCCTATTACGGAATCTATAAAAGTCATATCGTCGATATAGGGTACATAAGGGTTAATGCCTTTTTTGTATGGGTAACGTAAAGCAACGGGTTGTATTTTGACCTGCGCATCGATAGCGGCCTGTAACAGGCGGCCATGAAAGTTTTTTAAACCCGCTCCATCTGTTGTTGTACCTTCAGGAAAAACCACAACACTGCCACCACTTTCAAGGCATTGAGTTATTTCATCCAGGGAGTTTTGTGCGGCACCCGCCACACCGCGTTGAATGAACAGTGTGCCTGCTCTTTCTGTAAACCAGCCAATTAATGGCCATGATTTAACTTCTGCTTTAGATAAAAAATGTAACGGTTGCTGTGAGGCCAGAGCGGGGATGTCAAACCAGGAAATATGGTTCATCACATATAACGTCGCTTCCTGGTTCATGTCTCCATAGGTTGTAATACGGGCATGAAAAATATGGCATAAATGTTTATTCCACCATATAAACAAACGTGAAGCGGTATTTGAATTGTGTATACCATTGCGTATAAACAGTAGTGTGAGAATTAAGCCTGAGAGCAAATGCAAACTAACGCGAAGTAATTTCCAACTTAATATAAAGGGTTTAAACAGAATCATTAAAATTATGAAAAACGCATAGATAAATCCAGAGCTTTAATATCCTTAGTTATTGCACCAGTTGAAATGTAGTCTACACCGGTTGCTGCAATAGCTGAAATACTCTCCAGTGTAATATTACCTGATGCCTCCAGTTCCGTTTTGTTGTTATTTATTTTAACTGCTTGTGCTAATAAATCTAAATCAAAATTATCGAGCATAATTCGATCCACATCGGCATCCAGAGCCAGTTGGAATTCACTTAAATTTTCCACTTCAACTTCTATCATTAATTCAGGGTTATGAAAGCGAGCGGCTGTAATGGCTTCAGTGATACCGCCAGCGGCGAGAATGTGGTTTTCTTTAATTAACACGGCATCGAAGAGGCCAACCCGGTGATTATGGCAGCCACCACAGCTTACCGCATATTTTTGTGCAAGTCGTAAACCTGGAATGGTTTTACGAGTGTCCAGAATTTTTACATGGGTGTCTTTAATGCTTGCGGCATACTCAGCTGCTTTAGTTGCGGTACCTGACAGGGTCTGTAAAAAATTTAATGCACTCCGCTCGCCCGTTAATAGTGCGCGTGTTGAGCCGCTCAATGAGCAAATTTGTTGTCCTGCTTCTACAGTATCACCATCATCCACATCCCATTCTATAAATACCTGGGGGTCAAGCTGTGAGAAGACTTCTTCAAACCAGTCAATGCCGCAAATGGTAGCGGGTTCACGACTGATAACAGTGGCCAGGCTAAAGTCATCTTCAGGTATGAGTTTAGCGGTAACATCACCACTACCTATATCTTCTGTAAGGGCGATATGTACGCTTTCTTCAATATAACTGTGGGGTACTTGCATAAAATAGTCGTTAGTTTAATTATTAATCGTTAGTGTACGGTTTATTTATTCAAATACCAGTCGCAGACCAGCGAATATGTGTCTTTGATGGGGCTGATAATAATTTCTGAATGATGCGCGTTTGATTTCCTGGCGGGTAAACTGGCAGGCACCTTTTAATACATAGTGTTTATCATCAAAGCATTCTTTTGATGATTCCTCATATGGTGTATTTTTAAATCCTTTATAAGGGTAAAGTGTATTTTCACACCATTCCCAGACGGTTGTTGTTTTCTTTATTAGTTCAAGGCGAGAGGCGGTTTCCCATTCATGCTCATGGGGAAGCCGTGCACCAGCCCAGTTTGCGAATGCACTGGCTTCATAATGGTTTATTCCGTATATTGATTCATCTGTCATCAGATCGAAAGGCCCAAGATGATTTACGCCATACCATTGCCCCTGCGTATTCTGGAGCCAGTGTTCAGGTTGCTGGGCATTGTTTTCTTCGCGCCATTTCCAGCCAGCCTGACTCCAGAGATTTTTATTATTATAGCCATTGTTTTCAATAAAGAGCAAATATTGAGCGTTGGTTACAGGGGTGTTAGCAATAAAAAAATCATTGAGTTGTATTTCATGTGAAGGCAATTCATTATCATAAGAAAAAGGCATTTCACCACCAATAAAATATTTGCCACCTTTAATGTGGGATATGTTTTTAATCAGGGCAAGTGGCTTTAAGGGTGTTTGTGGTTTATATGGATATTTTTTTCTGTCTTTATTATATTTTTTTAAAGCTATCTGGTTTAACACCATGTAAATAGATTCATAATGACGTGCATAATGCTGAATTATAAAATTTTCAATATATTCATCTTTGAATAATGAATGATCGCTAAGAGGAGGGGCTTTTTCCATCAGGAATAGATCGTTATTATCCTGTTGTTCTGATATTTTTTTTACTATTGCCTGTAATGCAGGGAGGCGTGGGCCGCGTTGAGTCGTTGGGCAATTTTTAGCAAAAAACAATGATTTATCCGAGGTGAATTCCGTATTACCCTGAATTACTTCATGTAACCAGTAATCCTCAATAAAAAGTCCATGCCCAAGATACCAGCCAGCCGGGCTCAGATCGTGATGAAACTGTAGTCTATAATGTATGTCGCTCATGCCTTCAAATAACTTCCTGGTTTTGTTTTGAATGGCGCGCAGACGAATCATTGTTGAGAGTGAAGTAGTCACAAAAATTAAATAACTCTATATTTTTACTGGATATTAACACAGTGAGCGCATCTATAAAAATATTGAAATAAATAACAATAAGTATTCATAGGCTGCGTTGTAACTGTTTACTCAGAATTCTTAAAGATGCCCTATAATTAGACAGGGTAAATCAAAATACCATCAATCTAGTAACAGGACATTAACTATGCAGCAAGGCCTTGCACAATGGCTGTCTTATTTAACCGATAAGCAGCTACCGATTTTGCCGCGAACAAAGTCAGATGTGCAGGCGCTGATTAATCAGCCACAGTTATCCATCACTCAATATTCAGCGCCTGTTGTTTATGATGCTGGCTTCAGTGCCCATGTTTTCTGTCATGTGAATACGCAACGTGACAAATCAGGAAAACGCCCTTTAACGACAATGGGTAATGCATTATCGCATTTAGGTCAGGCGGCTTTTCAGGCATTTTTAAATGAAACGCCCTTGCTTGAGAGTTTAAAACTGTCAGATAAGAATCATCAGGGGTATTTACGTGTTATGGGGCAGGCCTGTCATGCGGCTTTGCAGGCAACAGAGTGGGCGCAACAACGAAATGTTACAGAAACAGAAGAAACACAGTTATCCGCATTATTGCAAAGTATTACTGAGTTAATGCTGTGGTGTTACGGTGCTGATGTCATGCCCCGAATTGAAGAATTATGTTACGTTAAAAAGCAGAGCTATGAACAGGCAGCAGAATCGGTGCTAGGTTGCGGTATGAGAGAGTTAGGGGCAAAACTGGCTGTTGCCTGGAACCTGCCGGAAATGGCAATACTGGGCCTGACAACAGAACAGACTGATTTTACGTTAGCAACGGGCGTCTCCCTGTCATCGGAATTAAGCCGAACGGTTTCCTTAAACTGGTATGGAAAGAATGCAGCAGAGGTTATTAAACGCATTGCTAAATATAAAGGTAAAACAGAAGGCGAGATTGAACGTCGTTTGCACCTGAATGCAGTTAATGTAAATGATATTCTTATAGACAGGGGTTATGCATCACCTGCAAAGCTACTGTTCCAGTTGGCGGATGATGAGTACGAGTACCCTCAATATATATTAGAGACTAATAAACAGAGTGAGGCTTTGGTTGAAAAAACCAGAGTTGAAAAGCAGCAAGCAGTTACTCAGTCAGAAAAAAACAGTTCGTCAAATTTAGAATCAAATAAAGTGCCTGCATCGAGGGATGCTATATTAAAAAAAATAAAGGCTAAAAAAGAAATCGCTAGAAAAATAGCAGCCAGACAGGAAAAAGAAAAGGCGGTTAAGTCCGTTGATAAACTACCAGCAGTGAGTCCTGAAATTGAAAAACAACAGGAGCATTCCGCAGCGAAAGTTAAAAAAACGAATCAAATCAGTCAGGAGCTGGCTGCATCAGTTAAAAAGTTTCAGGAAATGGTCTCTCAGGCAAAGCCTGCACATGACTTAATTGAACATGCTGTTAAAATGTGCCTGTTATGTGGCGTTCAAAGATGTGTGTTTTTTATTAAGCTACCAGGTAAAGAATTGTTGGTGTCTCGGTATCAGTCTCAGGAGACAGATGATATTGCAATTAAAAGTTTAAAGATACCAATGAATAAGCCCCATGCATTTAAATTGCTAATGGAAAAAAGCCGGGGGCTTTTTTTAAATGAGAGCAATATCAGTAAGTACTGGAGTTATATTCCAGATACAGTGAAGCTGGTAATTGGTGTAAAAAGTTTCTTTGCCATGTCTATCTTTGTTAATAACCATGCCATGGGTCTGATGTATGCAGATAAAGTGAAAGGGGTATTAACTAAAACTGAATTTGTACAGTTTCAAAAAGTTTGTCATATGTTGTCTAAGGGTATTGCTCAGTCTGCACAGCATAAAAAAAATAAGAGTTAATGCAGGGTTGATTGAGAGCGGATAGATACTGTATTTTGATTAAAAATTCCAGGTCAGTTTTTTAAGTTTTTTGTACGCATCTTATCTGGATGGTATTTGTGGTAAACGTTAATGTCAGTATCTATTCCTGAGCATTAAAACCTGATAATAAAAAGATATGAAAACTTTGTCATCAAGGTGGTTACTATTATGGGCTACATATGTATTGCTTAAGCATTGTTATATGACAAACACTGTTTTAAAAAAACATACAAGTAGAAGTATCTATTAATAACTGTCATCTTGAGTGAATACGAAGGATCGGGTGTTAGATTCTTCACACTCCTTACATATTTCGATATTAAAAAACACTGTTCGATGTAATAATTAAAACGAAAAACATTTTAAGATCGAGTTCGTTCAGGTGGCGGTAGCCAGACTGGTGCCTTGTCTGGTTATAATATATGGGGAATAGAATGTTATCAAAGCTATTGAATCATACAGTTTATGTAAAAGTGAGTAAAAATAAATTTACTGTAAAGCATATTGAAACCGATAATGAAGTAAGCATGAATTCAACTGCGCCATTTACTACTGAGAGGTTATTGGTGGGGAATTTCTTTGTTGCTGAATTATTATTAAAAGAAACAATTGAAAAAGTATATAAACCAAGGTGGTATTTCAGAACTCCAGTCATTGTTATGCAGCCAACCACGATGCATGAGGGTGGGCTGTCTGAAGTGGAAGAGCGTATTTTAATGGAGCTGGCAGCGGGTGCGGGTGCGCGTAAAGTTGTTGTGTGGGTAGGAAATGAGTTAACTAACGAGAAAGTGCTTGAAAAAGCATATAACAAACAGGCTAATTAGATAAATAACGATGGGTGTGAATGATCTTTTCTATAGTCATCTTTTCCGAGTGTAAAAAATGATATACAACTATTCTGGAGGATCATGCGTTTGTTATGCCTAAGGCATTAACGTTCTGTTGTTTACAGTGTTTTAATATATATTTTTGAATTTCTTTGTGCGTTATACATTTCCCGGCGCTGTATCGGAATTTTCTTGAGTTCCCCTTCAATAAACCCTTTTTCTATAAACCAGTGTGCAGTATGGGTGGTTAATATAAATAACTGTTTGATCTGCTGTTGAATGCATTGTTGCTGAATATGTTGTATTAACTCTCCAGCTCGTCCCTGTTTTTGATAGTCGTGGTGTACTGCAACACAGGCGAGTTCTGCACAGTGATTGTCATAAGGGTAAAGTGCTGCGCAGGCGATAATCATGCCGTCGCGCTCTATAATGGAAAACTGTTCTATTTCGAGTTCGAGTTGTTCACGTGAACGGTGCGCCAGAATATGTTGTTGCTCAAGTGGCTGAATAAGTTCAAGTATTCCACCTACATCATTGATATTGGCCTGGCGTAAACCCTCGTATGTGTCAGTGGTAATCATAGTGCCACTGCCGTCACGGGTATACAGTTCCAGCAATAATGCGCCATCTGTTTCATGGCTGATTAAATGGGCTCTGCGTACGCCTTTTTTACAGGCATTGACTGCACTGCAAAGATGTAGCTGGGTTATTTCATCGTTATGATTTTTTTCTGAAAGTAATTCAGCTTCTGTCAGGTTTAACTGGTGGGTGATTTTTTGCTGTTCATTTTTTACACCTGTAGCCGACATCATAAAAATAAGTTTGTCTGCTTTTAGTGCGCTAGCAGTAGCGGTTGCTACATCTTCTGCACGGCAGTTAAATGCTTCACCACTAGGGGAGTAGGCTATAGGGGAAAGTAAAACAATATTGTTAAGTGCAAGTTGTTGTTGTATTGCGTCCGTATCTACTTTTCTAATATCACCGGTGAAACCAAAATCAATTCCATCTCGAATACCGTAGGGTCTGGCGGTAACAAAATTGCCCGAAATTACTCTTAAAGCTGCACCGGCCATGGGCGTATTTATAAGCCCTTTAGATAAATGTGTTTCTATATTTACTCGCACCTGTCCTACTGCTTGCTCAATGCCTGGTAAGGTCTGGGCAGGTGTAATACGCCAGCCATTATGGAAATTAGATTTAATTTTCAGGGTTTCAAGCTGTTGTTTTATTTGTGGGCGCGCTCCATGAACCAGCACCAGCTTAACACCCAGGCTATTGAGTAAGGCAATATCATGAATAAGATGGGGAAAACCATTGTGGGTAATCGTTTCGCCGGAAATATAAATAACAAACGTGCGACCGCGATGGCTATGGATATAAGGTGATGAGCCACGGAACCAGTCTACGTATTGTTGTTTATTTGAAGTCATTGTTCGTTAAATTTTTCCAGTTTGTTCTGTAATTTCAGGGCAATAAACCCTGCACATATTTAACCCTGAATACAGAATTTATGTATTAGTTTTTTTAGTATCTCTACTGTCGGTTCAATTCGGTCTATATCCAGGTATTCATCCGGTTGATGTGCCTGTGCAATATTGCCCGGCCCTAATACAATAGTTTCTATGCCCATTTCAGTCAAATAGGGGGCTTCTGTGCCAAAAGCAACACTGCCTGATACTGTTCCGGTGAGTTTTTCGGCGGCCTTTACCAGCATGGACTCTGCTGGTGTTTCCATTGAGGGGATGCCTGAAAATAAAGGTAACACTTCCAGCTTAAACCCATGCTCAGGCATTATTTTTTGTAGGCGATTTTGCAGTTCATGGCGTAGGTTTTTTAATTTCATTCCTGGCAGGGGGCGAATATCAATATGCAGTTCACAGGCACCACATATTCTATTCGGGTTGTCGCCACCATGTATATGCCCCAGATTCATGGTGGGAACAGGGACTTCAAATAAAGGGTTATTGTATTGTTGCTGTAATTCATTGCGCCAGATTAAAAGTTCAGCGATAACAAGGTGCATGGCTTCCAGTGCATTATGGCCATAGGCCGGGTTGCTTGAATGGCCGGCAAGCCCGGTAATGCGAATAGATTCCATCATAATGCCTTTATGCATACGAATGGGCTTTAAACCCGTAGGCTCACCTATAACAGCATAACGTGCGGCTGGTTTTCCCGCATCTACCAGTGCTTTTGCACCTGCCATTGTGGTTTCTTCATCGGATGTCGCCAGAATAATGAGGGGGTGTTTATATTCGTTTTTTTCGAAACTAATCGCTGCTTCAATTGCTAGTGCCAGAAAGGCCTTCATATCTGAAGTGCCTAAACCATAGAACTTGCCATCTTTTTCAGTAAGCTTAAAAGGGTTGTGTTGCCAGCGGTTTTCATCATATGGCACGGTATCCGTGTGGCCAGCCAGAATTAATCCCCCTGTGCCTGAGCCGAGGGTCGCAATCAAGTTTGCTTTACCGCTGTCTACTGTCAGTTCTTCAACCTGGAAACCTGACTCACTTAGCCAGTTGGCTAGCAGGTGTATTACGGGCAGGTTGCTCTGATCAATTTGAGGGTCAATACAGCTTACAGATGGTGTTGCAATAAGCTGCTGAATCATTGTCAGTGTTGCGGGCTTATTCACGGGCGACTTTTATGTGGGTGAGGGAGTTCTTCTGTTAGCATGCTTACACCACTAAGAGAGCATTTTAAAATTTCCTGACGTAACACTTCAATTGCTTCTGGTCGAGTAAAGCCTTTGCGCCAGGCCAGGGCAACACGACGTTGTGGTGCTGGTTTAATAAAGGGAATCATTTTTATAAGTGGGTTGTTTGTTGCTTTTGGCTTTGAACTGGAAGGAAGAACGGTAATACCTGTACCACTGGCCACCATATGGCTTATTGTTTCCAGCGAACCTCCTGCCAGACTTTCCTGCAGGTTACTGGATGAACTGCAGTCCGGGCAGGCCTGTAGTACCTGGTCTCGAAAACAATGCCCTGGCCCGAGTAATAACAGGCTCTCTTTGGCCAGTTCATTGGCTTTTATTTGTGGATGATTTTTCCAGTGATGGTCTGCGGGTATAACGACTTCAAAGGGTTCATCATAAACAGCCTGGGTGACGATGCCCGCTTCGTTGAAAGGCAGAGCAATAAGAATGACATCCAGTCTGCCCTGTTTTAACTGTTCTGAAAGAACAGCGGTAAAATTTTCTTCCAGACGCAGTTGCATTTGCGGTGCACGTTTGTGCAGGTGGGGGATTAGTTCAGGTAATAAATAGGGAGCAATAGTATATATGGCGCCTAGTCGTAGGGAAGCGGCCAATGGGTCCTGATAAGTTTGAGCCAGTGTTTTCAGGTGCGCAGCCTGATCAAGTATTTTCTGTGCCTGTTCAATAATTTGTTCGCCCTGTTCGGTAATGCGTAATTCATTACGGGCTTCACGTTCAAAAATACTCAGCTCTAATTCTTCTTCGAGTTTCTTAATGCCAAGGCTTAAGGTGGGCTGGCTGACAAAGCAGGATTTAGCTGCACGGCCAAAGTGCTTATGCTGAGCAACGGCTACGATGTATTTTAGTTCTGTAAGTGTCATGGGGTGATTGTAGCTGAATTTACGTTAAAGTCATTTAAAAAATCAATCAAAAAGCATGGTATGACTAGATATAGCTACTGAAAAAATCTTTATTTTGCTGAAAAATTTGCTATAACAATAGTTAATTCTTGGGTATTGGCAATGGGCTAATATCCTTAAGTCAGTTATGGGTGAGATAAAAGTGATAAAAAAATATATATGGTCTAGCATTCTCTATAAATTAATGATAATTACCGGCTTAGGCATATCTTTGATTTTAGCTGCAACAGCATATGGGATTTATAGTGGATGGATGGTAGAAAAAGAAATATCGGCAGCAATGCAGCATGAGCTAACAATTGAAGCAGAGTTTGTTGAAATAAATGTGGGCTTTGGCGCTCAGGTTCATGAGTGGCAAAATATGTTGCTTAGAGGGAGTGATGATACTGATAGGAAGCAGTATTGGGGACAGTTTTTAGAAAAAAATGAGTATGTGCAACATGAGGTAGATTTATTGATTTCAAATGTTCATAGTGTAGAAATTGAGCAGCAGTTACGTGAGTTTAAAGTGGAGCATCAACGTATTCTACAATTGTATCGAAAAGGCTTTGATGCTTTTGTTAGTTCTGGTTATGAACATACAGCAGGTGATAATGTAGTGAAAGGCATCGATAAAAAAGCCTTTGAAATACTATTTATTGTCTCGAAATTATTAGCAAAAAATGTTGAAAAAAGTATAGCTGATGCTGAGCACCACGCTATTTCAGGTATGAAACTAACCGTTGTCTTATTGTTTATTTCTATTGTGTTAGGGTTTTTGATGCTTTTGATTATGGTAAAAAAAGTGATTGTAATGCCAGCACAGAAGGTTGCTGAGGATCTATCATTAATGGCATCAGGTGATTTTACTCATGAAATTATTGCTACTTCTGATGATGAGTTGGGCCAGGTGGCGGGTAGTGCTGCAACATTAAGGCAGGACATTGGTAATATCGTTCATCAAATAAATCAGGCCGTTTTTAAGCTTTCGACTTCAGCGGAAGATATGGCGCATAATACGGAGCAGTCCAGTCAGGCGATGCAGCAGCAGCGAATGGAGACAGATCAGGTTGCAACTGCAATGAATGAAATGACTGCGACAGTGCATGAGGTTTCACAAAATGCACAGCTTGCTGCTGATTCGGCTAATCAGGCAAATAACGAAGTAAATACAGGACAAAGCGTTGTTAATGAGTCCATTAATGCTATTTCAAAATTAGTGCAGCAGGTAGAAAAAGCAGCAGATGTGATTCATGCACTGGAAAATGATTCGGTCGAAATAGGTTCAGTGTTAGATGTTATACGTGGCATTGCGGAGCAGACTAATTTGCTGGCACTTAATGCGGCAATTGAAGCTGCCAGAGCTGGAGAGCAAGGCCGGGGATTTGCTGTAGTGGCCGATGAGGTCAGGGTGCTGGCTCAGCGCACTCAGACATCAACAGAAGAAATTCAAAATATGATTGAAAAACTGCAAAGTGGGGCACAGCAGGCAGTAGAGGCCATGACCCAGAGTCGTTCACAGGCAGATGTTACCCGGGATACAGCAGCAAAAGCGGGTGAGGTGTTAACCAGTATTACCTCATCAGTGACTAATATTAATGATATGAATACACTTATTGCCAGTGCGGCTGAAGAGCAAAATGCGGTAGCAGAAGAAATTAATCGGAGTATTGTGAGTATTTCTCAGGGGGCTGAAGTGGCTTCTGATGGTGCGCAGCATATGGCAGAAACATCGGAAAACTTACGTAATGTGGCTGAAGAGCTTAAGCATGTGATTTCTCGACTTAAGGTTTAATTAGTAAGGATTTAATTAATAGTTATATGAAAAGCAGGCCCTCAATAGAGGGCCTGCTTTTTTTGTATTTTGGACTTATGGCCTGGGGTTTATTCATTTACAATACTGGCCAATATTCAAAAACAGACAAAGGTCTCAAAATGCCAGTTTATCGCTCTCGAACGTCAACCCATGGTCGTAATATGGCAGGTGCCCGTGCGCTTTGGCGTGCCACGGGTATGAAAGATGGTGATTTTGAAAAACCGATTATAGCGATAGCTAATTCGTTCACTCAATTTGTGCCTGGCCATGTACATTTAAAAGATATGGGGCAGTTGGTTGCCCGTGAAGTGGAAAAAGCCGGTGGTATTGCCAAGGAGTTTAATACGATTGCGGTTGATGATGGTATTGCGATGGGACATGGAGGGATGCTGTACTCCTTACCATCACGGGAAATCATTGCCGATTCAGTTGAGTATATGGTGAATGCGCATTGTGCCGATGCCATTGTCTGTATATCAAACTGCGATAAGATTACTCCGGGCATGTTACTGGCATCAATGCGTTTAAATATTCCTGTTATCTTTGTTTCTGGTGGTCCAATGGAGTCGGGTAAATCAGAAATGCTGGGTGAAGAAGTGCATCTGGATTTAGTTGATGCCATGGTGATGGCCGCTGATGATAGTCAGTCTGATGACATCGTAGCGCAGGTGGAGCGTTCAGCCTGCCCAACCTGTGGTTCCTGTTCAGGTATGTTTACGGCTAATTCGATGAACTGCTTAACGGAAGCCCTGGGGTTGTCTTTACCGGGTAATGGTTCATTGCTAGCAACCCATGCTTATCGTGAAGGGCTTTTTCTAGAAGCGGGTCGACGCATTGTGGCAATAACAAAAGATCATTATGAAAATGATAATTACGATATGTTGCCTCGTTCTATTGCAAATTTTAAAGCTTTTGAAAATGCCATGAGTCTGGATATTGCAATGGGCGGTTCGACGAATACGGTATTGCATTTATTAGCCGCAGCTCAGGAAGGTGATGTGGGCTTTACTATGGATGATATTGATCGGCTTTCCCGGAAAGTCCCTAATCTTTGTAAAGTCGCGCCGGCAACACAAAAATATCATATGGAAGATGTTCATCGTGCGGGTGGTGTAATGGGTATTCTGGGTGAGCTGGATCGTGCGGATTGTTTGCATACCGAATTACCTACTGTGCACAGTGCAACGATGGCTGATGCACTTGCGAAGTGGGATATTGCCGTATCGGATGATGAAGATGCTAAAAAACTATTTTCAGCCGCTCCGGGTAATGTGCCCACGCAACAGGCTTTCTCGCAGGAAAAAATTTGGCCACTGGATATAGATCGTGTCAATGGGTGTATACATAATCTGGCAAATGCGTATTCACTGGATGGGGGGCTTGCGGTTCTATTTGGCAATATTGCCGAGCTGGGTTGTATTGTTAAAACTGCCGGAGTGGATAAAGATAATTTAACGTTTACTGGAAAGGCGCGTATCTTCGAATCTCAGGATGATACTGTTGTCGCTATTTTAGATGATAAAGTGGTTGCCGGTGATGTGGTTATTATTCGTTATGAAGGCCCCAAAGGCGGCCCAGGCATGCAGGAAATGTTATACCCAACGTCTTATCTTAAATCAAAAGGTCTGGGTAAAGCCTGCGCGTTATTAACAGACGGACGATTCTCTGGAGGAACATCCGGGTTATCGATTGGCCATGCTTCACCAGAGGCGGCTGAAGGTGGGGCAATTGGCCTGATTGAAGAAGGCGATAAAATAGTTATTGATATCCCTGGTCGAACTATTAATTTAATTATTACAGATGATGAATTAACACAGCGCAGGGTTGCGATGGATGCAAAAGGCAAAGATGCGTGGAAGCCATTGGGCCGTGAACGTGTTGTTAGTGATGCATTGAAAGCATATGCTGCAATGACAACAAGTGCTGCGCGTGGAGCTGTTCGAGATGTTAGTCAGTTAGAAAAATAGGCCTGTTCTGGTTAGTGCCTGGCTTTACGTTATTTAGTTGTGGAAGTTAAAAGCAAAAGTCTGCACTTTAAATTAAGTAGGGCTTTTTGCTTACGATTTTTAATTTAAGATTTGATATTAACCTCATTCATAACAAAGGAACATAATGAAAATAGGTACCCCATTATCCTCGTCGGCAACAAAAGTTATGCTGCTTGGTGCCGGTGAACTTGGCAAAGAAGTTGTTATTGAGTTACAGCGTTTTGGCATTGAAGTGATCGCAGTTGATCGCTATGAAAATGCGCCGGGCCAGCAGGTGGCGCATCGTTCTTATGTGATTGATATGACCGATGGTGATGCATTAAAAGCACTGGTTAAAAAAGAACGTCCCGATTTAATTGTGCCGGAAATAGAGGCGATTGCTACGGATATGTTAGCGGTAATTGAAGAAGAGGGGCTGGCTGAAGTGATACCTACGGCGCGTGCAACTCAGCTTACAATGAATCGTGAAGGTATTCGCCGACTGGCAGCGGAAGATTTAAAACTGGACACGTCCGCCTATGTATTTGCAGATAATTTTGAAGAGTTAAAACAGGCGACAAAATTAATAGGTTTTCCCTGCATAATTAAACCGGTTATGTCCTCCTCTGGTAAAGGGCAGTCCAGACTGGAGTCGGAAAAGGATGTGCAGGCAGCCTGGCAGTATGCAATGGATGGCGGGCGGGTAAAACACGGTCGGGTTATTGTTGAAGGTGTGGTTGAGTTTGATTATGAGATTACCCAGCTAACCGTAAGAGCAGTAAATGTGGATGGTGAAATTGAAACACATTTTTGTGCACCGGTAGGACATATTCAAAAAAATGGTGATTATGTTGAAAGCTGGCAACCTCACCCTATGTCGGAAATAGCACTGGAGAAATCCAGGGAGATTGCAGAAAAAGTGACAACAGCTTTAGGTGGTTGTGGATTGTTTGGTGTTGAGTTGTTTGTTAAAGGTGATGCTGTTTATTTTAGTGAGGTTAGCCCGAGGCCTCATGATACAGGGTTGGTGACAATCATAACGCAATGGCAATCTGAGTTTGCATTACATGCCCGTGCGATACTTGGCCTGCCGGTGGATACCAGTTTACGCTGCGAAGGAGCTAGTGCCGTTATTTATGGCGGTAAAAATGCTAAGGGTATTTCTTATGAGGGTGTAGAGAAGGCGTTGAGTGTGCCTTCAACGGAAGTGCGCCTGTTTGGTAAACCGGAAGCTTTTGAAAAACGTCGTATGGGGGTTGCTGTTTCCAGTGGTAACTCTATTGATGAGGCGCGTGGTCGAGCACGCCTGGCTGCCTCTATGGTTAAGCCCTATTAGAAATATTTGATATGGTATTTTTAAAATTTATATATGCGGTTGTGTATATTTGAAGTGGTTTTTTTATACATTATTTATCCCTGTTGTTATGAGTTTGAACTACACTCGAGTTATTCGGTTTAAAATTTATAACTAAAGGTTAGATACCTGTATGGAAGATAAAAAAGTGCATCACACATCCTCAGCAAGTCGTCCCGATCTTGACTGGAGTCAGGTAAAGGAGACGGTGCTCATGCTTAAACTGGCTGCGGCACAGGTCGAATTCTCATTAAAAGACGGTTCCAATTCTGTTAATACTTTAACTGACTCATTCACAAGTATGGCGGGTAGTATCAAAGCTATCGAACAAAGTACGACTGATTTATTTGAAAAATACAATGTAGATGAGAGTGATCAACAAGTGGTGGTTGATAACTGCCAGCAGGTCGCAGGTAAAATGCAGCAGGCTATTATCGCATTTCAGTTTTATGACACCCTGGTGCAAAGAATGGACCACGTTGTAAATAGCCTGTCAAAGCTGGGTGATCTGGTAAGTGATCCGGCAAAATTGTATTCACCTAATGAGTGGGGAACATTACAGGAATTGATTCGTAGCCGTTATACCATGGAAAAGGAGCGGGTGTTGTTTGATGCAATACTCAATGGAGAGGATATGATGGAGGTGCTGGAAAAAATGCACCAGGTTGCAACTTCAGATGATGCAATTGAATTGTTTTGATTGTGCTTAGGGGGTGTTTTTAGTGTTAATTATTAACTAAATCACCTAAATGCCTATTTTTATTCACTTTTTCCTTTACCTTTGTT
Source organism: Gammaproteobacteria bacterium (assembly GCA_016744065.1). Lineage (GTDB taxonomy): Bacteria > Pseudomonadota > Gammaproteobacteria > SZUA-229 > SZUA-229 > SZUA-229. Next base: position 11,358 of record JADGFA010000007.1, on the reverse strand, counting down.
TTTTGTTAGGCTATTGTCTATTACAATAAAATGATTAAAGCAGGATAAGACATTGCCACGTTTAGCTGATGTAGTTACCCAGACATTCCGCTCAATTAGTTCAGAAGTATTACCAGAACGTCTTTTTAGAGACCCATTAGCCCGTTGGTGGCAAACCAGTCAGGAACGACTTGTAGACAGTGGCTATGAAGGCAAGGTGCAGGGGGCTTTTTTTATTGCCAGTTTTGCAGCGATGGGGCATACCGCAAAATGTGATGGCCGAGTAAAAGGTGTAGAAATTGAGCTGGCAACGCAGGTTATGGATCACCTGAAATTAACCTCAGAGCAAAGACAACTGGCTATACGCCTGTTTAATGAAGGCAAGCACGAGAACTTCGCTTTAGAAACATTGTTGTGGCGTTTCAAGCGTCAGTGTAGTCATCGTGTAAGTGTGGTGCAAATTTTTATCGAAATACAGTTAAAAATGGCCTACGCAGATGCAAGCCTGAATGAGCAGGAAAGTAAATTAATTAAACGCATGTGCAAACGCCTTGATGTATCAGAATCAATTTATACTCGTATCGAACGTCGTGTAAGGGCAGAAAAAAAAGTGGCTAATCAGCCATTGGCAAGTGCACCTAAAAAAGCGTTCAGTCTCACAGATGCTTATAAAATGCTAGGTCTTAATCGTTGGGCAAATCAGAGTCAGGTTAAGCAGGCTTATCGTAGAATGATGAGTAAATTTCATCCTGATAAATTAGCTGCCAGAGGGGCAACTGATGTGGAAGTTATTGAAGCGCATGATATTGTTTATGATATAAAGCATGCCTATGAGATGTTAGTGAAAGCAAAACGCATGCGGTAAGTGATAGTTTTATGTCAGTATTTTACTCTCAGTTTTATTGAGGGTGTATTTCGGGGAGCTTTGCTTCCCGTTTTGCATTTTGTGAATTAATATTGTTTAACTTTGGAATAAACATGTGACAGTAAACGTAGATCAGTCTCTTTTAAATTTTATCCCAGACCTTCTGCATGAGCGTGTCAGTCGACACTGGCATGACTGGGTGCTTGCATGTGAATCAATAAATCAAAATCCACGCATCGATGTAGAAGCTTCTCTTCTTGGAAAAATCTGGGCCTGTAGTGAATTCATTGCAACAACAATGACGCGCAATCCACAACTCTGGTTTGAGCTAATGCAGGATAATGCTTTTGAACTGAGTTTTTCACTTAAGGATTACCAACAACAGTTAATGTCCAGGCTGCAAGAAGGGGCAGTAATAAACGATGTTGTATTAATGAAGCAGCTGCGTTTATTCCGGGCGCAACAAATGATGCGTATCGCATGGCGTGATCTGGCAAATAAAGCAGATACAACAGAGACCTTGAGTGATTTGACGAACCTTGCCGAATGTTGTGTTGATATAACACTGGAGAGGCTCTATCAGGACCAGTGCAAGCAGTTAGGTGTACCGTTTAACTCCCAGGGTGAGCAACAGCGTCTGGTTGTATTAGGTATGGGGAAGCTGGGGGGGTATGAGCTTAATTTTTCTTCTGATATTGATTTAATTTTTTGTTTTGAAGAAGAGGGTGAAATATCCGGTTCACGCTCTCGGGTAAAAGTTTTGGCTAATAGCCAGTTTTTCATTCGTTTAGGTCAGCGGTTTATTAAGGCCTTAAATGATGTAACGGGAGATGGTTTTGTGTTTCGGGTCGATATGCGTTTAAGGCCTTATGGTGATAGTGGGCCGCTGGTGATGAGCCAGGCTGCCCTGGAACAGTATTATCAGACGCAGGGGCGTGACTGGGAAAGGTACGCAATGATTAAAGCGCGGATTATTGGTGGTGATCGGCGTGAAGGAAAAGCAGTAATGGATATGCTTAAACCTTTTATATACAGGCGTTATCTTGATTTTGGTGCGTTTGAATCTATTCGTGATATGAAAGCCATGATCGATGCTGAAATTCGTCGTAAAGGTAATTTGAATAATATTAAATTAGGTTCCGGGGGAATACGGGAGATTGAATTTATTGGTCAGACATTCCAGTTGTTGCGGGGGGGCAGTGATCCTGACTTGCAGGTTCGTGGCATTCTTGATGTGCTTAAGGTGTTAACAGAAAAAAAGTATTTAAATTATAAGGAAACCAGTTCTCTGGCAGTCAGTTATGATTTTTTACGTCGCCTTGAAAATCGTTTGCAAATGTACGCGGATGCACAAACGCATTTGTTACCGGATGATCCGGTACAACAGGCAAGTATGGCACTGGCAATGGGCTATGAATCCTGGGAAGGTTTATTCAGTGACTGTGAAAAACATCGACAGTCTGTTCATGCATCGTTTGTTCTATTGTTAAATGATTCAGAAGATACCTCCGTAGATGTCCCTGTGAATAATTCTGAACAGGAAAAAATTTCCATTCGCTCTATCTGGCTGCATCAATATGATGAAGAAGAGGCGGTAAACATATTTGAAAATTCAGGTATGTCAGATGCAAAGGCAGTATACAGGTTGCTTGATCAGTTTAAGCAATCTTCACAGCTTAAAACAATGACAGCTACCGGGCGACAACGTCTGGATACATTAATGCCTAAATTACTGGTCTTTTTAATTGAGCAGACGGATCCTGCGGAAGTATTAAAAAGATTGTTAAATTTGCTGCAAACAATTTTAAGGCGAAGTGTTTATCTTTCATTGTTAAATGAATACCCCAAAGCATTAAATCAACTGATTATTCTATTTGCCGCAAGTCCGTGGCTTGCACAATTACTTAGCCGATACCCGGTGTTGTTAGATGAATTACTTGATCCGCGAAATTTATATCAGATCCCAACCCGTTTAAAATTAAAACAGGAATTAGATAGCCTGTTACATAGGGTCAATGACGATGAAGAGCAACAAATTGAAAGCCTGAGAAAATTTAAGCAGGCTCAGGTACTGAAAATAGCGGCAATGGATATTGCTGGTGTGCTTGATGTGTTTGAAGTGAGTGAGCAGTTAACGAATATTGCAGAAGTCTTGTTGGATAGAGTTATGCAGTTAGCTCATGACTGGATGCTTGCCAAGCATGGTCAGGCTACATGTTTAGTGGAGGGTGAATTATACCTGCCAACAATGGCCGTGGTGGCATATGGCAAGATGGGGGGGCGGGAGCTAAGTTACAGCTCTGACCTGGATCTGGTTTTCCTGCACGATAGTCAGGGGACACAGCAACAGACAGATGGAAAACGTACGCTTGATAATGCCAGTTTTTTTGCACGACAGGCCCAGCGAGTAATACACTTACTCAGCCTGCAAACGGCTAATGGGCGCTTATATGAAATAGATATGCGTCTGCGACCAGATGGGAATGCGGGCATGTTAGTGAGTAGTTTGCAGGCATATGATCTGTATCAGCATGAAAAAGCGTGGACATGGGAGCATCAGGCGTTAATTCGTGCCAGAATATTATGTTCAGGCAAACATTTAGCGGCAGAATTTGCTAGAATTCGTCGTTCAATCCTGACGCGCCAGAGGGAGACGAGAGTACTGGTAGCCGATGTAGTGGAAATGCGTGAAAAGATGCGTGACGCTTTAGGCACAAAGCATGATGCGGGGCAGTTCCATATAAAACAGGATGTGGGTGGCCTGGTTGATATAGAGTTTATTGCGCAGTTTGGTGTTTTGTATTGTGCGTCTAAATATGGGCAGCTCACGGAAAATACGGCGACAGGAAAAATATTAATGCAGTTGACAGAGTGTGATCTGTTAACTGCAGATCAGGCACAATGTTTATATGATGCCTACAGAGACTATCGAACCTGTAATCATCAACGTGCATTACAGCAGTTATCGTCTTTGATAGAAAGCTCAGCGATGAAGTCGTTGAGGGATAATGTAAAAGAAATATGGCAGCATATTTTTGAAAAAAAGATTAGTTTAGATAAACCTGTTTAGTAAACAGTACAGGTAAAATAATTTAGGAGTAAGTAAAGTATGCAAACCATGGCTGATCGCGATGGTGTAATTTGGTTTGACGGGGAATTAGTTCCCTGGCGTGAAGCTAAGGTACATGTTTTAACCCATACACTGCATTATGGAATGGGTGTTTTTGAAGGTGTTCGTGCGTATAAAGCAGAACAGGGCACAGCTATTTTTCGCCTTCAGGAGCATACCGATCGTTTATTTGATTCGGCACATATTATGCGTATGGATATGCCATTTGATAAAAATGAAATCAATGAAGCCCATAGTCTGGTGGTAAGGGAAAATAATCTTGAGTCTGCTTATATTAGACCAATGGCTTTTTATGGCTCAGAAGGTATGGGTTTACGGGCTGATAATTTAAAAACACACGTCATTGTAGCGGCCTGGGAATGGGGCGCTTATCTGGGAGAGGATAACCTGAAAAATGGCCTGAGAATTCATACGTCATCCTATACCCGCCACCATGTGAATATCAGTATGACTAAGGCAAAAGCAAATGGTCATTATATTAATTCCATGCTGGCTTTGCAGGAAGCCATTTCTGATGGTTATGATGAGGCAATGTTATTAGACCCTGAAGGGTATGTGGCGGAAGGCAGTGGTGAAAATATATTTCTAGTTAAAAACAATGTGATATATACACCTGATTTAACATCAGCGCTTAACGGAATTACACGAAATACGATATTTAGGTTCTGCAAGGAGCTGGGAATTGAAATAATTGAAAAACGTATAACTCGTGATGAAGTTTATATTGCAGATGAAGCTTTTTTTACAGGTACTGCGGCAGAAGTGACACCCATACGCGAGGTGGATAACCGTATGATTGGTACAGGGACACGTGGCCCGATTACTGAAAAATTACAAACCCTGTATTTTGATGTTGTTCACGGTAGAAAAGAGATTGATGTGAATTGGTTAACCGCTGTTAAATAAGGCGATTATGCAACAAACTTTTTTCGCTATAAACTAAAAATAAAGTTAAAAGAGAATATAGATGACAGTTCAGGAAAACCTTTCTACACCTAATGCAGAAGATCGTTATGAAGTAACGCAGGATGATATGCCAGTGCATTGCCCAATGCCAGGTAGTAGTTTATGGAATTCTCATCCGCAGGTATTTATTGCGTTTGATAAAAACGGCAATGGTAAATGCCCGTATTGTGGTGCTGAGTATCATCTGAAATAGAGCTACGGGTTATTTTTATAATTTATAATATTTGAGTTTTTTTCTCATTTGTAGTTTTCGCCCCAGATTAAGGGGCTTAGGTTTCAGGCTGGTTTTATTTGAATCAATAAAATTTTCAGTAGCATCTAAAATGCGTTCTGCCGCATGGCCATCACGGTCTGGATGAATTTTTAAAGCGTAATTTTCAATTTCACTCATTAGCTCTGGCGGATGGGATAGTGCTTTTTCCAGAGCAGGCTCGATTAGATCTATTGAGTGTACATCAATTAAATGTGGCCCTGGAACCGATGTATTAAAGGTCACAACCGGCTTATTTAATAATAAATATTCAATAAAAATAGATGATGTATCACAAAGCATAGCGTCAGCTGCATAAAGCATTGGTATGATTTCTTCACCAGGTTCAATGAAAGTCAGATTTTCACACTGTATATTTCGATAGAGGCTAATGACGTCGGGATCTGATTTAGGGTGCAGCGTGATAACCCAGTGCCATTTTCCTGATGTGGCCATTTTTTCTATATGCTTTATCAGAATAGGTGCAGATGTCAGTTTTGGGCTGAATGTAGAGGCATAAAAAATAATGGGTTTATCTGTATTGATTTTTTCCCGTAACTGGTTCGGATTATCACAGTTAAACATAGGATCAAGTTTAGACCAGCCTGTTTCGGCGACACTGAAATAACCGTGTTGTTTGGCTAGCTGTTGAAAAGGCTGTGTTGTATCTGGGCCTTGTGTGCAATACAGATCAAATAGGCCTCGAATACGGAAATGGTCCTGGCTGCTATTAGCACGTTTTCCAACATTAAAGCCATGGAATACCTCTACTTTAACGCCTGGGAAAAAATCGGGCACCCAGTTGGTTGGCACAAAGACGGCATCGGGATTGAAATTTTGAACATCTTTAACAGAAGTTAAAACAGGCGCATCTGATTCTGTAAGAAAATCAGGTATTTTGTGTAGATACCAGGCAACTTTATCACCACGTTTTAGTATGGCATTTTGTAATGGGCGTAAAATAGGGTAGCTGTAAAGTTGTTCAGCAAAAAGCAGGTATTTTTTCATAAGCGTGAGTATAATACGATTATCATGTTGTTGGTATAGGGCATTGGGTCGCCCATTTCACAAAAGTTTATCTCAAAAATCAGCGTTAAGTCAGTGTAGGCAAATATGAAATCAAAACTATCAGTTACTATTATTTGTAAAAATGAAGAAAGTAGAATAAGGCGATGTCTCGAGTCAGTTACCTGGGTTGATGAAATCGTTGTAGTTGATTCAGGCAGTACAGATAACACACTGGATATTGTTGCTGAATATACTGATAAAATTTATACCAATGAAGACTGGCCCGGTTTTGGTTTGCAAAAAAGATTGGCAGTCGATAAAGCAAGTAATAACTGGATTCTGGCGCTTGATTCTGACGAGGTTGTGAGTGATCAGCTAAAAGATGAAATTATTATGTGTTTGTCTGAAGCAGAGGAAAAAACAGTATACCGAATTAATCGCCTGACGCATTTTTGTAATAAATTTATTTATCACAGTGGTTGGCATCCTGATAAAATTGTCCGTTTGTTTAATAAAAAGCACTATACATATAATGATAAGCTTGTGCATGAAACGGTGCAGTGTAAAGAGGCTAAAAAAATTGACCTGAAGGGTAAGTTGTTCCACTACACATTTGAGTCATTAGAAGAGTATATGGATAAAAGAAATACTTACGCTAAAGCATGGGCAGATAGTCAGTATAAAAAAGGTCGTAAAACGAGTGTGTTTGAAGTGGTGACTCATACATTATTTTCATTTGTGCGGCATTATGTGCTTCGCCTGGGCGTACTCGATGGTTATCATGGTTTTCTTATATCTGTTATACAAATGCAATATACTTTTAATAAATATAATTTTCTTAAATTCAAATATGAATCTAAGCGCTAATAATAGAGAATAGTTAAAATGAGTCTGGTTAAAGTTTTTAATAAGTTTCGTCGTGAATTGTACAAACCATTATCCAGGTTATGCCTGAAGCAGGCGAAAGCTAATTATTTTGGTCTTGAATTGAATGTGCCCATACTGCATGGTCTGGGTGCCGGTTTTTTAGTGCCTGATGATAAATGGATGTCAGATTGTCTGTCTGTGTTTTTGCAGAAAAAGGAAGGGACAGTAGTTGATATAGGTGTAAATATAGGGCTTTATATGGTTAAACTAAAGGCGCTCGATCAGGAACGAAGTTATATTGGCTTTGAACCAAATGCAGTTTGTAATTATTATACTCAGGAGTTAATCAGGGCAAATAATTTTAAAAATGTGCGAATTTTACCTTTTGCTTTATCTGATAAAAAAGAGCTGAGAACTTTTTATATTCGAAGAAAAGCAGATAAAATGGGGTCGCTTAATGATTACGCTCGTTTTGGCGAGACGGATAAATATGCCTTCGATTTATTTACCTTTCCTGCTGATGAATTTTTCGAAATGTTAGCACCAGAAGCTCTGTGTGCTTTTAAAATTGATGTCGAAGGGTCTGAGCTTGAAGTGTTGCGAGGTCTGGTTTCTACAATTAAAAAATTTAAACCATATATATTTTGTGAAATATGGCAGTTGCCGGAAGAAGCTCATCCTACATATAGTGAAAAATTAGAGCGATTAAAATTGATACGTGAGCTTATGCAGGGTGTTAATTATAAAATATTAGGTGTGTCTTCAAAGAATCCATCCGATATTAAAATTCTTGACACCTTAGAGAGTTTTGATAGAAGTCACCGTAGAGACTATGTGTTAGTTCATGAAGAAGAAGCTAAAGACTTACGTAATAAATTAATAGCTATTTAATATATGTATTCCTCTATAAAGCCACCAAAAAAAATATGTATTTTACGCTTGTCTGCGATTGGTGATGTGACTCATGTATTACCCGTTTTAAGGGCTATTCAGAAACAATGGCCGAAAACAGAAATAACCTGGATATGTGGTCAATTTGAATATAAATTCTTGAAAATAATTGATAATGTCCAGTTTATTTTATTCGATAAAAAAAACGGTTTAAAAGAATATAAAAAATTATGGTATGCGTTAAAGAATGAGAATTTTGATGTTTTGTTGCAAATGCAAGTAGCTGCACGTGCAAATATTGCAAGTTTAGGAATAAAAGCAGATATTAAACTTGGCTGGGATAAAAAAAGATCCAGAGATTTTCATCATTTATTTGTTAATCAATCTATTCCTGAGCAGGTTCAGCAACATCAGGTGCAGGGTTTTTTATCTTTTGCAAGAGTCTTAGGTATTCATGCAGATGAACTCGACTGGCGAATTCCAGTTACAGAAAATGCTCAGAAGTTTGTGGACGAATATATCGATAAGGATAAAAAAGTACTGGTGATTTCAGCCTGTTCAAGTCATCAGCTACGTAACTGGAGTGCGACTAGATATGCCGAGCTTGCAGATTATGCAAGCGAACGTTATAACATGCAGGTTATATTAAGTGGTGGCCCTGCTGATATTGAAATAAATATGGCGAATGATATTTCGTCAAAAATGAAAAAAACAGTATTAAATCTTGTTGGTAAAGATACGCTGGAACAATTAGTGGGTTTGCTGAGTAGTGCAACGGTTGTTGTATCACCTGATTCAGGGCCTGCACATATTGCAAATGCTGTGGGTGTACCGGTTATTGGTTTATATGCCTGTACCTGGAGTAAGCGTAGTGGGCCTTATAATTCACTTGATTACTGTGTTGATAAGTTTGAGCTGGCAGCCGAAAAGTTTTTAAAAAAACCAGTGAATGATTTACGATGGGGAACCAAAATTGAAAAACCAGGTGTAATGGACCTGATTAAAGTCGATGAGGTTTGTAAGCAACTTGATCGAATAATGGCAGGTAATGTGAAACAAAATAAAAATTCAATGAGTGAGTAAGGACTCAAAATATTCTATATATTTTCGTACCGTTTCTGAATGAGACATTTTGTTCTGTAGAACTTTAGAACTGTTTTCAGAAAGTGATTTTAATAATTCAGGGCTGTCATGCAGCTTTTCTACCTTGTCGGCAAGCGCGCTGACATCACCAACGGGAACAATACAGCCGTTTACTCCGGTGTCAATGATTTCCATGCTTCCTGGATTAGCTGACGCTACTACAGGTGTGCCGTAGGCCATTGATTCAAGGACGACACGGGGAAGGCCTTCGCCGGCAATTGAGGGCTGAATAAGGATGCTACTTGCCGAGATGAGTTCAGGAGCATCATTTCTATAACCAGCAAGATGGATTCGGTTTTTCATTTTACTGTTGTTTATCAGGCTTTTATATGGCTCTTTATCCATACCATTGCCGACTAATAATAGATGAAAGTTTTTGATGTTAGCTAATATGTTTGTTGCTTCGAGGGCAATGTGAATGCCTTTATGGGGGCGGGCATTAGTAACGCAAATAGCTGTAAAATCACCTTTTTTTATAGCGAACTCACTTAGATCAGCAGGTTGTTTATTGTACCAGCTTAGCTCATGCCCCTTGTAGATAGTCGTAATGCTTTTATTATTCAGCACTTTTTTTGAAACGACATACTGATAAACATATTTTGAAACACAGATAATACCATCTACTCTTGGGTGTAGTGTTCCCAGGTAATTTCCTGGGTCATGCCAGTATAAGCCACTGGCTGTGCCTCGGTATGCAACCAGTTTTGCAGGTAATCCGATACATGCAAATGCAGCATTTGGTATGGATTTTGAATTTGTGGCGTAAACAATATCAATTGATTTCTGTTTTATAGTTTTTCGTATTAGTTTAATTGAGCTGATACTGATTTTTTTTATAACAGGCTCTTCAATAACTTCAATATTGTTTTCTAAAAACAGTTGTTTATATGGTGCATTTTTGTGAGTGATTATAGTGACGTTGTGCCCGGCTTTTGCCAGGCTGATATAAATTTCATGTTCAGGGCGTAAGCTGTTAAAAGAGCAGTCACTAGATGTACAGGCGAGTATATTCATATTTAGATTAAAGTTTTTGTATTAAATTTTACAAAATAATTATTCATAAAATAGTTATGAGGCTTTTATAAAAGAATATTCACGACCTGTTTCACTGATAAAAAATATATCATATCCAGCCTTATTTAGTTTTTTGATAGCTTCGTCTGTTTTTTCTTTTCCAATGGTTATAAAACGATGATGAAACTCTACTAAAATTTGTTTTATTTCTATTTTTGAATCGATTATTTCATCAATAACCTGGTATTCAGAGCCTTCTATATCCATTTTAAGAATATCAATGTGCTGGTGTCCCAGGTCTGACATAACGGTAGGAAGTCGCTTGACATTAATTAAGACGGCGTCGTTAGTTGCATTGCCTTCATTAATTAGTGTATACATAACCTTTGATTTTCTGCCCCGTTTATTAATTCTGGGGTATAGCTTTAGTTCGCCATCAGTAGATGAAATTCCGTAGGGATGAAATTCAAAATTATCAGATATATTGGCTGCTTTGAGCCACTCTATTGAATTAGGCGTAGGATCAAAAGCATGTACTGTTACATTAAACTGATCAATTATTTTATTGTCGAACACAACATCTTCACCAACACCGAGTGAATATATGATGCTATTTTTATTTAAATTATCGGGCTGTATTACCCAGTCACCATATCGGAGCTGATTTAGCTTTATTTGAGTGGAAGACCATATGTCCTGCCCCGCTAATTGCTTTAAAAAGCGTTTTACCCGTTTATATGTTGGAGAGCGTTTCTTACCCATTAATAATACCTGTTAGTAAAAATTTACAGTTATGTGTATTCCTGATATGACTTTTCTTCAACAATATCTGATTTTAAGTACAGATTTATTCGTTTTTTTACATCTGCGCGCTGGTCATTAGTAACATAGACGCTACGAGCCAGTTCAATAAAGCGTGCCTCAAAACGTTTGTCTCGCTCTTCATCTCGAATATCATCTTCAATGTCCCACAGGGTTTCATTGATAGATTTCATTTCTGATCGCATGGCTTTAATGTCTGCATCTTCTGTAACGGCATTACTCCAGACATCATTTAGCATAGCCAGCTCTTTATTTACATTGGCTTTTTTATCTGCTGATTCAATGCGCTCCGATTTAATTTCCAGAATGGTAATTTTATCCAGTAGTTCGCCAGGTGATATAGGAATAAGAATTTGTTTCATAATGACAGGTTTTTTTGATGAAATAATAACCCTGTATTATAAATGTAATTATAGGTAGATG
>JADGFA010000059.1 GCA_016744065.1 Gammaproteobacteria bacterium | reverse complement strand
TCACTGGAAAAATTCTTTCTTCTTTTACTCATCGGTTCACCTTTTATTTCAGGGTTAGTTTATCCCATTTAGGTGTACAGATTCATTAAGCCACAACAACCTTTATTAGAAAAAAATGAGTTTTGAGCCACGCTAATACCCATTGCTTTAAGCACAATAACAGAGGATGCAACACCACAATATGTTCTATATATCTGTGATTCAAAAACCGTATTTAATTTTTTATAATCAGATGTAAACAAAGTTGATTTTATATACTGCTCCTGTAGTGGACTATATTGTGCTCTAATATTTTTAGTAACAGGTTTAGGGGAACTATATGGAAAGGAAATATAAACTATTTTACTAATTAAAGGCGCCATATAAACTAATGGCGCAATAATTAACACATATTTCAATATATTAAATTTATTCATTAAATTCTTTATTTGATTCAACATTAAAAACTAAGCATTAATACAATTCATCTATCTGCTTTAACCTTTAAGTTATTGTTTGTATCCCGACTTTTAAAAATAAGCTTATTACCTTCAAAACACTGGGATGACTTCATTAGCCTGTCATAAAGAACAACATTCACGGCAGCAGCCAGATTCATGCAACCAATTGTCGGAACATAAACAACTGCATCGGCCCTGTCAATTACTTCCTGACTGATTGTGCCATCTTCAGGCCCGAAAACATATAAGGCGTTATCTGGATGCTTGTACTGTGGTAAAGGCGTGGCTCCCTGCGCAAACTCAACACATACAATTTTTATATTTACTGGCAATTTTTCAGTAAGGTCTGTCACCCCTGTTACAGGAACACTCAAACCAACATCACGACTTATATCAGACATACCGGGATTAAGTTTTATCGCACGTGGATAGCGTGAACCCGTATAAAAAATCGAGTTAACTCGATAATTACCTGCTGCTCGTTTTATTGAACTTACATTATCAGGGCTTTTCGGATTACATAAACCAATGCTTACTAGTGTTTTTTTCATTAATTTATTATTTTAATCGGTAATTTATTATACCAGTCAGGCCATCTTGGAATATCGACCTCAAAAACAACTGACCATTCTATTTTATTATCCGTTTGATAAAATGATGCTGGAGCAACATCAGGCACTTTTAACTGACATTTTCGATCAACTGGAAAGTCTTTCGGCAATGCCTTTTTTTCAAGTAACGCCAGCTTTTCTTCAAAAAAAGCATGTGTATGGGTTGACTTATTTGTACCTGATCCACTTACAGCTATTTCCTTACCTAACAATTTTACTGTTACGCTATTAATATCTAAATTTTCTCTCGGTGTAAACATTATTGATGCATTAAAATTTTCACCTGGCCGACAATCTTCTTTTTCTACAGTGCAGAGTACTTTTCCAAGCTTTCTTTCTGCAAATGCACTCTGTATCATTTTATAAAAAATAAAGGCACCTACCAGTGTAAATACAGAACCAACAAACAAACTTTCACCCGTATACATTAAAACCAGCCCTATAACAAAAAATATTAGCGGAAATAATTTCCACCAACCCTGGTCATTTAATGGTATTTTCTTTCTATCTATATAATTAAAGTCATCATTACTATCAGTGCCTGATATAACCTCTTCACTTTTTTCAAGTATAAAATCAATTTCAGCTGCAGGATCAAAACGCCAGGGAATATCTGCCCGTGCATTTAAGTACCAGTCAATATTAATAATATGCCCATGATAACTTAATGGCCCTTCCTTCAACTCAAATGAAAATGAGTAAACATAAACACCTGGTTGCCAGACACCGGAAAATAAAGTATCAACCTCCAAACAGCCACTACTTCGATTTCCCTTACCATGTGTTTGCCAGTATTTTTCAATTGTTAATGCATCACACTTACACTCGGCATCCACCACAACTTTAACTTCACCTTTTATTGTATCTCCCACTTTATAATTGTTTTTTTGTGGTATCACCGTAATATCACACTTTGACATTTTCTATCCTTTTCAAGCTCTGAAATAACTCATAGAGATGTGCCTCCATAGAGCGAATATCATCTCCATATAGCGTTTTAAGTTTTTTTATGGCTAGCTGATTAACTACAGGAACATGACCTGCATTTCTCTGGGCATATTTAATACGGCGAGAAAAAATCTGATTTAATATGCTTTCATCATCCATACATATATTTTGAGTTATCACATTAAAACCAGCATCAGTTAACTCACCTGAAAGATCTGTGTGAGTAGTAAATGCAATTGAAGATGTTTTGTTATACAGATCAAATCTGGATTTTTTAGATAAATTTTCAACACTATCAACAAAGCGCACGGCCTGCATTGAAAAAGCAGGCTTATCATCCTGGTAAATTTTTATATATTCTGCAGATGAATAGTAGCGGTGTAAAAACAACAAATGCATTGTTTTACCTCTACCATGATCAGCTAAAAACTGAATAGCAACAGCCTCTTTATTAAGACTCGCCTTCAGTGAATCAATATTAACCACTGCAAGCTCTTTGCGTTGATCAGGCGTTAACTCACCAAAAGGATTAAAACGTAAATTTAAATGTATAAAAGGTAATTTCATAACTGATAAATCAGCTGATTAAAAATTATATAATAGTCTCGCCATCACTCATGCGTAACATACGTGCCTGCTCTTCTTCCCAGGCCGCTTTAATTTCCTGCAAAACGGTATCCACATCAGCGGTTTCCTCATTTTCTTCAAATCTACCTGTTAATTCGATATCTGGGTGTAATTGAGCATTTTCATACAAATCCCAGATTTCCTTAGCATACTGACTCCCCTTTAGCTCAGGCGCATATAAAGCATAATAACTGGTAATTTTATCCACATCACGCATTAACATTCGTCTGGCATGATTATTAGCAGCTGCATCTACTGCCTGCGGTAAATCAATAATAACCGGCCCATGCTCATCTACCAGCACATTAAATTCAGATAAATCACCGTGCACCAGCCCAGCACATAACATACGCACAATATATGTCATAACCATTAAGTGATCTTCTAGTGCCATTTCAGCAGACATCTCAACATCACCCAGGCGTGGTGCTACATCACCATCTGCATCGGTAATTAGTTCCATTAAAAGCACACCATCAATACAGCCAAAGGGCTCAGGCACCCGCACACCCGCACTGTTTAAGCGATACAATGCGTCCACTTCTGCGGTTTGCCAGGTTTGTTCCTGTTCATGTCGGCCAAACTTTGATCCTTTTCCCATGGCCCGGGCACGTCGGCTATTACGCACTTTACGGCCCTCCTGATATTCTGATGCCTTTTTAAAACTACGTTTATTGGCTTCCTTATATACTTTGGCACAGCGAATCTCAGCGCCACAGCGCACAACATAGACAGTTGCCTCTTTACCGCTCATTAACTGATGGATAACCTCATCAATAAGGCCATCATCAGCCAGAGGCTGGAGTCGTTTTGGTATTTTCATGGCGCTTTTATACCCTAGTTGTACGCTGGATGAAATAACATCGTGGTAAGAATGTGACAAAATAATGAATTTAAATGATATTTTGATAGTTTTTAATGATAAATAGACTTAACAGAACCATTCTGAACACCGGCAATCAATCTTAAATCCGCCCAAATTTTATTATTTTACTGCCTTTATTCCCTTGTATTACCTAAGAATAGCAAAAAATGAGCATAACAAAAAGGAGAAAACTGTATTTTAAGAATGCTGACAGGGGGTTATACAAAAAACGGAGGACACTGCATAAGTGCAAACGTATGCAGTAACAAGCTAAAAAGAATGGGTGCTGCATTGAAAATAAGCCAGCTAATTCAAGCTGTTAATAAATTCTATTCCGGTTACTGACTAATCTGGTTACAGGCCTGGCTAATCATCAGGGATATAAAACTCTGTTTGAGTACCAACCCCTGCCTTTGCATCAAATATCTTAAATTCATGTGTTCCGATACGAATCAGGTCATTGTGCTTAAGCCTGATACGGCTGACTTTTTCACTGTTCACGTAGGTGCCATTTGTACTGCCCAGATCCTCCAGGGTAATATCAAAAATTGACTCCATATAGGGGCTACGCTCAATTTTAAATCGTGTATGCTGGCTACTAACAACGCCATCATCCAGTTGTAAATTACAGTCTGCGGCCCGGCCAATCGTGTATTCGCCTATTTCCATATCAATTTCAGATACGACAACACCATTAACAATATGTTTTAATTTAATCACTCTATTAACCTTTTAACACGTAAAACTGAAACTAATACCTTCATGTACGAGTTATAAAATTATAACGCTTAATATTCATTATTTATAATATCTGAATCACACTCTGAAATACTCATACCCATGAAAACCAGCTACGGACTATTAAAAGTTTATAACTCAGCCTGCCGCTGACAACTGGTTTTTTCCTGTGGGTTTTCCACTGCACCCACAATCGCTTTGACTACATCTGACAGTTCATCTGATGATACAACACCTATAATTCGCCCTAATACTTTTGGGTCTACATCAGCATAAGACAGGCGACCATCCTGTAACGTAACAGTAATACTTGCTATATGAACATCCGAATCATCTAACGCTTCATTCATAGCAAATAAAACATCATACTTTTCCTCTATAGCATCATAAAGTTCATCATCCATTTCCTCTGGAATCGCAACAGTAAACGTTTCCTCCGCCTGCTGCACAACAGGCTTAAAGTCTTTTTCTTTCAAAAACGCCACAAAAAGGTTTAAAGGTACTTCATGGAAAAAAATAAATTCAAGCATATAATTCCTTGCTTAGCCTGGTTTCTGTAATAAATCGACACGAATTGGCATTAAAAATTGAGCACCATCCACACCCATATGCTGTTCAAAGCGCTGCTTAACCTGATCAAATAACACCTGATCCAGCTTATGACTGGAATGCGTTACATTTATAATATTATTTTCAAACTCAGAAAAATTTTCAAATGTTACTGGTGAGTTAAAGAAAACTTCTTCAACCAGATTAAACAGCCCTTCACTCACAGATTCTTTAATTGTATCAAATGCCGCTTCACGAACAATTTGTTCATCATGAAACAAACGTAAAATTTCATTGAAATCACCATCAAAAACAGGTTCAGAGATATAAACCAGTGCGGTCTTTTTTAAGACACGCGAAATTTCCAGCATAGCATTTTTCATAAGATCCAGTGGCACATGATGCAAAGATTTAAACAGAAAAACTACATCAACTGACTCATCTTCCAGTGGGATTTTCTGAGCTCCAGAAAGCATAAATGTAACATTAGGTAAGTCTGTTATCTGACAATTTTTATCATGTGCTTTTTCATCTATTTCTAACGCGGTAATATTACGATTTTTACCTGTTGATGCAATATTTCGGGTAATTGCCGCACTACCACAGCCTAATTCTAAAATGTGTTTATTATCCAGTGATAATAAACGATTATATATATCAGGCTCAGGACAGTTAACATCAATTTTATCAGTCGTGATTTTCACTTATATTAATCTCTTATATTTATATATAAACAATTCAATAACAAAACATTAAGCCACATCCACAGGCATCGGTTTTTTATCAAGCAAATTCAAAACACCACGCACGATTCGATACATTACCCACAAACCAGTAATAACCACCATTAAAAAGGCAATGGGTATACCAAAAAATGTAAGCGCAATTAAAATTGATATTATTAACCAGAACAAAGCATACCAGAATGTACGTATAAGCCAGTCGAAATGAGATTGCAAATATGTATCAACCACTTCACTTCTTTTTACATAACTTAATACCACCCCAATAATGGATGGCCAGCCGGTTAAAAAAGCAGTTAAAATAAATGCAGATGACAGCACGCCTGTAAGCGCACTAAAAAAATGCAACCCATAAATAACATAGGTCAGTGATATTAACCCGGGTGCAGCCTCTTTTTTAAACATTAAATTAAACTCGCCTAATTCCTGAAACTGTCTGTATTCTTTTTTATCGATATTCCCACCTTATTACGAGTATTGCATTTTGTAAAAAATAAAAATTTTACTTCATACTCTCTATTATTGCTATTTTATTAGCCCGCCATCATGCACTTTTTTTATTCTTGAATAATAAGTTCATTACCATCGACACCTGCTGATCAACTTCTTTTTTAAACATTCCCATATCATCAATTGATAAACCGGTTATTTGCAAACATGCAGGATTAATAAACAACGTTTCAGAATTAACCGGTATTTCTGCCAGAGCATTTTTCGTAACAACCGATGCAATATGAATAAGTGCAGTTTCCAGCCTGTGACCTGGTGATTTTACTGGTTCGACATGATACTCCGTCATATGTTGCAAACTTTCAGGTAATTGCCACTCTTTCATTAATGCCGCACCCACCTGAGCATAATCAAAACCTAGCACTTCACGCTCAGCCAGATAAAGATCTATATTTTTTTGCTTTGCTAAATCAATCGCTTTTTTTGATGCATCAGGTAATTTTTGCTGAGTGACCAGATGACCAATATTATGCAATAGACCGGCTACAAAAGGCCTTTCTGTATCAATATCATCACAGTGATAAGCAAGCAAACGAGCCGTTACCGCACAATATACACCATTAAACCAGAAGTCATATATATTAAAAGAATCATTGGTAAAACCAGAAAAACTATCAACAACAACCGTTGCCAGCACCAGATCATGAAGTTGCTGCATGCCCAATAAATTGATTGCATGGGTGATTGTATCTACTTTTGAGGTAAGACCAAAAAACGGACTGTTAACCAGACGTAACAAACGTGCAGTAATAGCCGGGTCATGTATGATGACCTGCGCCACATCAGACATAGATGCATTCGGCGAGCTTATAATACTCCTTAAACGGACATATACATCGGGTAAAGATATCAGTTCTATTGACTCTTTAACCAGGGACTGAGCTGTCTGCATAGTATCTTCTTAGTTTATTGTTATTTTCAGGACTGCCATTATGGCAAACACTGTACAAATCTGAATTTAAATCATCACTCGGATGTAAATACAACACAGTAGAAGAAACTCACATTTATTATAAGCTCACTCCCCCTCCCATCCTGCTTCCGCAGTAAAACCCGAAGCCTTAGCATGGCCTCCACCACCATATAAACTGGCAATTTCACTAACATCTATACCCGTTACACTTGAACGTAAACTAAAAGAGCGTCCATCCGCATGATCCCAGTAACAGGCTGCGAAAGGCTCATTTTTAGCCATTATATTACCTGCATCCGATATATATGCGGCTGAAACATTTAGCACGGGCACATTATGGCCAGCAATGACCATTCGCCTGACCCCGGATGCAATCAGATCATGTATATCTTTTTGTAGCTTACGCTCTATTGCCGCACCGTCACGCCTGAGGCTGCCTAACTCACCCGACTCATTCGCCATCATTTTATCCCACAGTTCAAACTCATAAGGATAAGATGAGAGTCCAGTTGTTACTTCTCTGGTAGCAGCAAACTCAAACTGCCATAAATCACGGTCCTGTATATACTTTATAAGCTCAGGTGCAGACTGATCTGGATGAAACCACTCCCACGCTAACATTGCGCCAGACTTATTCATATTAAACAAACCGTTTACTTCACCTGCACTTAATAAATCAGCCAGCTCTTTTTCAGCCGATATATGATGATCCAATATGGTGATACTAGCAGCCGTATTTAACATGTCTAGCAGTACCTCTTTTTTATATGAAAAATCAACCAGAATAACATCCCGTCCAGTCACATCAGGTGGTGCCTGATGATGCAAGCCTTTAAAAAACTCAACCTCATCACCAAGCGCATGGTGCACAGCCCATGCCGCCGCAAAACCATCAGGGCAATTGCCATGAAAAATACACAATAATTTATTATTATCGTTCATCTATAGCACTCATTTATATCGCTTATTTATATTGTCTTAATTATATAATAGTGATGCATTTCATTTAATAAAGCATTGGATACTCTCGCCTGATATTTTCAATTTCACTGTAAACATCATCCGGTAAAGCAAGCAAAATAGAATCTATATTACTTTTTAACTGCTGCATATTAGTCGCCCCAATAAGAGTAGAATTAACAAACTTCCGACCATTAACAAATGCCAGTGACATCTGACAAACATCTATTTCATATTGCCTGGCCAGATCAATATATTTTTTAATTGCCGCATCTGTTTGCGCTGAGCTACGAAAATCAGCACGTGAATCCAGGGATAAACGCGAACCTTCAGGCAACGCACCATTTAAATACTTACCACTTAACAGCCCCCGGCATAGCGGAGACCAGGCCAACAAACCACAATCTTCATGAAGTGCAATCTCACTCAAATCAGGTTCAAAGTGACGACAAAGCAAAGAATACTCATTTTGAATAGATGCCATACGCGGCATATTATTTTGCTGGGCTATCTGTAGCCACTTGGTCAAGCCCCAGGCTGTTTCATTAGACAAACCTATATGGCGAATCTTCCCAGCCTGAATTAAATCCTGCATCACCTGCAGAACTTCCAGAAAGTTTTCTTCTTCAGCCTGCACATCAAACGCTGGAGCAAAATCCCATACCTGACCAAAATGATATGAACCCCTGTTTGGCCAATGTAATTGATACAGATCGATATAATCAGTCTGCAAACGCTTCAGGCTACCTTCCACCGCCTGAATAATATTTTTTCTATCAATAAAACTTTTACCTTCCCTTATCCAGGGTAAACCCGGCCCAGTTATTTTTGATGCCAGTATCACTTTTTCACGATTCTGCCGTGATGCAAACCAGTTACCAATAATACTTTCTGTTGTACCAAAGGTTTTCTCAGTGGGCGGAATTGCATACATTTCTGCTGTGTCAAAAAAATTAATACCCTGCTCCAGTGCATAATCCATCTGCTCAAATCCCTGCTCCTGAGTATTTTGAAACCCCCAGGTCATGGTACCCAGACCAATAACACTTATTTCCAGCTCAGTTCGACCTAATCGCCTGTATTCCATTTAATATACCTTTATGTCATTAATTATTTTAAATATTAAAACCCAGATCTAACAGAATTTTCATGAGCCAAGTATAAAAGAGTTACACATTTACATTGAAAAACATCTACGATTATTATTAAATATCCAAAGTAATCTATAGAATAAATCAATTAAATAAACCATGAACCCAAATAAAAATAGATACACTCACTCATCAAGTTGCGTATATTTTATGGCATTACCTTTGGCTTTTTCTACTGGGTAGCGCTTCTCATTAACATCAATTTTTTCCTCTGCTACTTTTAACAAATCAACATTAAGCTTATCCGCTAAACGCACCAGGTAGATAAATGTATCGGCTAATTCAGATTCAACTTCTTTTAATTTTTTAGCTGGAATATTCTGGCTTTGCTCTTCTGTAAGCCATTGAAAATGTTCTGTTATTTCCGCTACTTCTGCACTTAATGCCATACAGAGGTTTTTAGGTGAATGAAACTGATCCCAGTCGCGTGCTTCCGTAAACTCACGCAAACGTTGTTTTAAATTACTTAGCTCGTTATTACTCATTACGCTGTATTTCCTCAGATATTTAGCTTGATCACCCCTGTCACCGCTTATACTCGTCCCTGTTCAGGTGTCCTACACCCTTCCCTGAGCAAATATAATAACACGGAAGTTAAAACTTTAAAGTTTCTATAAATGACTAATATTAAACAATATTTAATGTCAATACGGGAATATTGTAGATAATTTAAACTATGATTAAATGATAGATCGGAGCATGAATATTTTTATATACAATGAAATTTAAAAAATTAGATCGCTCTAAACAATATGAAAAATATAATATTTTCCTGTACTGTTATTTCAGCCGATTAAGATCCTTCACATTCGTTCAGGATGACATATATACAGTATAAATATATTACAGATCAATACCCCCCCTCCTAAAACATTATATTTTATGAGAGTATAGATAAAAGAAAACATGAATAGCCGAGCCCATTTATGAAAACAATGAAGGCATTAGTTAAAAAAGAAGCAAAAGAAGGCATATGGATGATGGATATGCCTGTACCTGAAGTTGGCAATAATGATGTTTTAATTAAAATTCATAAAACGGCTATATGCGGAACCGATATACATATTTATAACTGGGATGCATGGTCACAAAAAACTATTCCGGTACCCATGATCATCGGTCATGAGTTTGCCGGGGAAATTGTAGACATCGGATCTAACGTTAACGACCTTAAATCAGGTGATATTGTTTCCGGTGAAGGCCATATTGTATGCGAGCGCTGTCGTAACTGTTTGGCAGGACATAGGCACCTCTGCCCACATACCATTGGTATTGGCGTAAATCGAACAGGGGCTTTTGCTGAATACCTGTCCATACCCGCTAAAAATATATATAAACCCAGTCGAGCTATACCAACTGATCTTTTAGCCTGTTTTGACCCATTTGGAAATGCTGTTCATAGCGCCTTATCATTTAATATGGTTGGTGAGGATGTATTAATAACGGGTGCAGGCCCTATAGGAATTATGTCCGCAATGGTGGCAGCACATTGCGGCGCACGTAATATTATTATTACCGACCTGAATCAATATCGGCTGGATTTATGTAAAAAAATCGTACCCGAGGCTATCCCATTAAATGTAAATGATGGCCCCATCAGTTTATTTCAGAAAAGAAATGCAGGCCGCAGGTTTTAGTATAGACGATGGGGAGCATCCTATTGTGCCCGTTATGCTGGGCGATGCCGTATTAGCACAGAAAATGTCACAAAAATTACTCAAACACGGTATATATGCTGTTGGTTTCTTTTTCCCCGTAGTGGCAAAAGGTAAGGCACGAATTCGTACTCAAATTTCTGCTGCACATACAAAGAAAGATCTGGACACAGCCATTAAAGCTTTCGCTCAAACCTATGCTGAATTAACAGATTAAAACCTGGATTTATTCAGGAGGCAATAAACAGGAAGCTGGTTTTGTATTATCTATAACAGATTATTTATTTTTTATTAACTTAAGCCTGTTCCACTTATATGTAGTATTTTCATATTTCGCCGCATTAACTTTTACTGTATTGCTTAATACTTTATTTTTAAAGTCGAATTTAAATACAGAAAAGTTACCGATATAACTATATTTTTTATTATCTGTATCATATACCCAGTAATCAAGATAAAGGTTCGCCAGCCCAAAAGAAGTTGTAATAGCAAGATCAGGGCTTCCATCAAAATTAATATCAGAGAAAGAGATATAGCCCTTATCCCCATCAAGCATAGAAACATCTTTAGTGATCTTTAATAAATGCACTTTCCCCTGATTCACCACATTAAGAGCAACTAGCGCTATTTCATCTGAGGCCCGTTTTTCTACATTCATATTTACGGTGATTTGTTTATACTGGCAAGGCCCCGCCATATTAAAAGTAATATCACAGGTTTCCACAGACACTTTACCTGCATTATTTTCTGTTGCAGAAGAACAGCCAGAAAAAATTAAAAAAAATAAGAATACTGTTAATCTCATCATTATCAACCTGATTACAAACCTAGGATATCAAGAAAAATTTTGCGCGAGTAAGATACTGCTTCCTGTCATCTAAGCCATTATAACCACCATTTACACGGCGTGTAATTGCTTTAAGCTCATCATTATCGGCATATTTATTTAGCTTTCTATTATCCCAGAACCACAAACTCACATCCAGTGCATATTTTGGTGTTGTCGCAACCAACTGCTCATTACCCAGCTTAAGCAGATCAAGCTTTATATATTTTCCATAATTTGAATAATTATCACGCCCGGTAAGCTGTATTAGTCCCCTGCCCTTAAACCTTACCCCATCACCTTTATTCACATTTCCTAAATCTTTTCTACCTTCATAAGCTGCTCCACTGGCTAACTCCTGAGTATAAACAAAAGACATACTTTCATGGCCAACCTGGGCTAGAAAATGAGCAACTCTAAGTGGTGTATTTACCTGATACTTTACCAAAGCAGTCGTTAACAGACTTAAATATAGTTTAACTACTGATGCGCTTCCCATAGCCATAATAGCCATTAAGGAATCCTGATTAAGCCCTTTGGTTATGTTCTTTTTGATATTTCTGAGTGTTTTTCCACCCGGATCTACCCGCCCATCCGGATTTTGTAATTTAACAATTTTTTTTTGAAAATTTTCTATTGCGGCTATTGTTTTATCACCGTTTTCCCCGTCAACCACAAGACGCTTTTTTAATTTAAAATGCGTTGACTGGGCAAGATTTAACGCTGCCTGAATAATTTTAACATCTATTTTCTGATTCTTGCCTTTTTGCCCAACACTTTGCAAAATTGCCATTTCAACATTCCATATGAAAAATATTGCATAAAATAGTAGGCTGATTTAATAAACAGTACAACTGGTACTCTTTACAAATAGGCCATTAAGTGATTTAGAACACAATATATATCTAAAACCGACCTTTAACGACATTGAATACCCTGCTAACCATCTCACTATATGCTCTAAAATCAGAACTACATCCCATCATTGCACTCTAAACACCGTATAATCGGGTAAAAGTAAATCATGCAATAAATAGATTTACTAAAAAATGCAAAAACAACTATAAATATGAAATACGGATATGACAACAGATAACTTAAACAGCACCCAACCAATTCATGAAATGCTTGAAGTCAAAAAACTACTTGTACCTAGTGATGTTAATTCACACATTAAATTAGGCTGGAAATTAATAGGCACTTTTAATTCATCGAGTGAACACGAAAAACGCATGATTAATTACTGCATTGGTTGGCCCAAAACAGCCGGTAATGTAAAAAAACCTGAAGAAGCCCCCGCTCACAAAACAATAAGTAATAAACATACGTTTATTTATAGTTTATAACAACAGGCTTCAGGGCTTAAAAAACAATAACCTTAAATTAATAATTTAAAGTTATTAATTTAATTTTAAGCTACCTTCCAGCTCCGCCAGTTCGCGATCACGTATACCTAGCAGGTATAAAATAGCATCCAGGCCTAAACTGGTAATGGCATGTTTAGCCTGTTCTTTTACCAGTGGTTTAGCATGAAATGCAATACCCAAACCCGCAATAGCCAGCATTGGTAAATCATTGGCTCCATCACCAACAGCAATAACCTGCTCGGTACTTATACCTTCTTCCTGCGCTATTTGCATTAATAACCTGGCTTTCATTTCGCCATCAATAATGTCTCCCTTTACCTTACCGGTTAATTTACCATTTTCAAAATCAAGTTGATTTGCATAAACATAATCTACACCTAATTTTTCTTTTAAGAAATTAGCAAAATATGTGAAACCACCGGAAAGAATAGCCACCTTATATCCAAAGTGGCGTAAGTGACTTATTAAACGTGCAGCACCTTCAGTAACGGGTAAGCTTTCTGCAATATCATTTAACACAGATTCATCCAGCCCCTTTAATAAAGCCAGTCGCTGACGAAAGCTTTCAGAGAAATCAATTTCACCACGCATAGCCTGTTCGGTAATTGTCGCAACCTGCTCACCCACTCCAGCCGCTTTTGCCAGCTCATCAATCACTTCAACCTGTATTAACGTTGAATCCATATCAAAACACACTAATCGACGACTACGACGATAAAGGTTATCCTCCTGTACCGCTATATCCAGGTCTAACTCCTGTGATATATGCAAAAAAGTTGCATGCATAGTCGATATATCCTGAACATCTCCGGTTAAAGACAACTGAACTGATGCTCCCCTCGGCAACGAGGACTGATCTTGCTGATCTAATGATAAACGCCCTGATAAACGACTAATTTGCTCAATATTAAACCCATGCTCCTTCACCACTTCTGTTACTTTACTTAAATGTCTGGCCGTAATCTGATTACCCAATAAGGTTACAATATGCTTTTCCTGCCCCTGCGCCCTGACCCAATGATCATATTCGGCTCTGGTAACAGGTGTAAAACGCACATTAAGATTCAGCTCATGCGCCTTAAACAAAATATCTTTAAAAACGGAACAATTTTGAGCTTCTTCTGGCGATTCAATTAAGAAACCGAGCGTCAGGCTCTCATGAATAACAGACTGATCTATATCCAGAATATCAATATCATAACTGGCCAGTATGCCCATTAAAGTAGACGTTAAACCCACTCGATCCTGGCCTGAAATAGTAATTAACACAACCTCCGACATTTACCACCTCATTAAATTAATTTATAAAACGACTGTATTAAACTAAATACAGAGTGTTTAAGCTATTATTAAATAGCATTCTATCAAATCCAGAAAATAATTATTACAAATAAACAAAGCAAGCTATTAAACACAACTAAAGACAGTATTCATTAGCTTGTATAAGTTGCTTGAACTGATAATGCATAATCAATATCAGCCCCGCTGAAGTCTCTACATGTTTTTTTTGGTTTTACTGGTTGCCTGCGCGGTAAATGGATCATCAGGCCAATAATGCCTTTTGTATTTTCCACGTAGTTCTTTCTTAACATCATGATAAGTTGTTTCCCAGAAACTTTTTAAATCCTGCGTTACCTGCATGGGCCTGCGCGCAGGTGATAACAAATGCATCATTAGTTTACAATGACCATTTAATAGTGTGGGCGTTTCATATAAACCAAACACTTCCTGTAGCCTTACTGCCAATACGGGCTGGTTTGCATCACTATAATCAATTGATATATTTGAACCACTGGGCACCATTATTTTTTCTGGCGCAAGTTTACTTACCAACTGTTTCTGCTCCCAGTTGAGCTGGTTTTCCAGTATTTCATACAGGTTAAGTTTTTGAATATGTTTAATACTATTTTCATTTTTTAAATAAGGCAATAGCCATACATCGAGACTATCTGTTAACGCCCTGTCAGATAAATCAGGCAATTTTTCGCCTGCTACCTGTTCCTTATTATTTTTACTATTATCAAAAAACTGATTAATAAACAATATGCGCTGCCTTAACTTAATAGCCTGATCAGACCAGCTTAAACACACCAGACCATTATTTTTTATAGCGTCTATCAGGCACTTAAGTACAAGCGGTTTATTTTTAGTAACAACTAAATTTTCCTGTAAAATCATTTCACCGATTTTTGAGCTTTGTTTTACCTCTACTCGCTGATGAACATCGTTCCAGGCAACACTTTCCTTCTGTTCAATAAAATTTTCAAAATATGTCTCTAACTGATATTTGGATATTTCTGCCGCCAGATAAATATTAGCTTCACCGCGCTTTCCACTACCCGACATAACATTTAGATCCGCCACAACAATAAATTCAAAAAAATGATGCTGTAAGCTCTCAGGAATAATAGCTCCCTTTCCATTACTGAGCAAATATCTCGTTTCATTTAAGCCACGCTGCCGAGCTATTCTATCTGGGTAAGCAAAAGCCAGTAACACACCACTAAGACTATTATCAGGACTTGTCTCAAAAGGTAATTCATGATCACGCTTAATACGCTTATAAAAATCATCTGCCGTTTTTTTAATACGCTTACATTGCTGCCTGTCAATCCCCTGAAGCCCATCATTTACAGAATTAATATTTTTTAAAATATTAAGGCGTTCATGGATATCAAAACTCTTATTTACCCCTGCCTTAAACAAATCCTTTTCGGTAAGAATACCTGATATTAAACAGGCATGATAAACCTGCTCCAAAGAAATTGCAGATAACATCATATGTGCTAATCGTGGATGTGTACCCAGCTTTAATATACGACGTCCATGCTGAGTAATTTTTTCTTCACCATCAATTGCATTTAATTTCTGTAATAATTTTTTAGCCTGTTTAATCGAGCTACCTGGTGGCACATCCATCCACTGCAACTCATCTACCTGTATCACTCCCCAGTGAGCCAGCTCTAAAACAAAAGTAGATAAATCGCTATGCAATATTTCAGCTAAAGAATGTTTAACCAGACGTTTATGCTGCTGCTCTGTCCACATACGATAGCAAACACCACTGGATAACCGCCCTGCTCTTCCACACCGTTGAATAGCAGAATCCTCTGAAATAAAATGTGTTTTTAATGCATTCATTGC
The DNA here is from genome assembly GCA_016744065.1 of Gammaproteobacteria bacterium. Taxonomy (GTDB): domain Bacteria; phylum Pseudomonadota; class Gammaproteobacteria; order SZUA-229; family SZUA-229; genus SZUA-229. The sequence continues at coordinate 4,433 of JADGFA010000059.1, read as the reverse complement.
CGATGATGTATTGTATTTTAATATTCTCTCCAGGCCTGAATCAATGACACAGCTAATGCCTTCTATGGTTAAACTGGTTTCTGCTATATTGGTTGATAACACTATTTTCACAATCCCGGAAACCGGTGCTGAAATAGCCTTATCCTGATCGCCCCTACTTAAACTACCATGTAAAGGCGCCACAACAACATTATCGATTACTTCTACTTGAAGCATTCGATTAATCTGCACAGCAAGTTGATTAATTTCTTTTACACCCGGTAAAAAAACCAGGCAACTACCTCGCTTCTCATATATGACCTGTTTTACCGTTTCTACCAATTGTGAGATGAGTTGCTGATTATTAGTATAAATATTACCCGTTTGTTTTAATGGCTTATCGAGATATTTAATATCAACAGGATAACTACGACCTTCACTTTGAATAATCGGAGCATTATCAAGCAAATCTGAAATAGCGGTGGTATTCAACGTTGCAGACATTACCAGTATTTTTAAATTTTCATGCAAAACCTGCTGACTCTGCAAACTGAGTGCTAAAGATAAATCAGCATGTAGACTTCGCTCATGAAACTCATCAAAAACAATTAAGGCTGTATTTTTTTGTTCAGGGTCTGCCTGTAACTTACGCGTTAATATACCTTCAGTCACAACCAGTATTCTTGTTTTATCACTAAAACAACTATCCTGACGTATCTGATAGCCAACCGTCTGGCCTGTTTTTTCATTCAACAAATAAGCCATACGGGCTGCTGCATTACGAGCAGCAAGCCGTCTAGGCTCTAACACTATAATTTGCTTTTTATCTAACCAGGGCTGATCAAGTAATGCAATGGGGACGGCTGTGGTTTTCCCGGCACCGGGCGGTGCCTGTAGTACAACACGATTATGTGTAATTAATGTGTTTTTTATATCGTCTAAAACGTCATTAACAGGTAAAGTTTGCATGCGTATCTGTAAATTTAATTGTGGCTTAATAATAATTTATAAAAAATTAAACTTCTTTATTTGCTTTTATACAAAACATAATAAACAATGAGTTCCAGTTATCATAACCTTCTACATCGTCAATACTTTTTAATCCGGACTGATTTTTTAAGTAATCAACTGACTTTTCTATTTGTTTATCATCAAGCCCATTTAATTTAACCAGATCAACGGCCGCTTTAGATGGCTCCCAGTCATTCAGTAATTTGCACATATTTTATATCTTATTTATTTCACAGTATAACTGGCGTACTGCCCTAGCGACTCTTTTTGCTGCGCTTGATTTTAGTCTGCGTTACTTTATTTGTACGATCTGGACGAATATTTTTTGATATATTCTTCAGCAATGAATCACGGCTACCCACTTCAAAGCCAGGCATAGTTACTCGTTTAATACGGTTACCAATTAAGCGTTCAATACTGCTCAGTGCCCGTTCTTCTTCCCGGCTTACAAATGAAATGGCCTGGCCTTCTGCACCGGCACGACCTGTGCGACCAATACGGTGCACATAGTCTTCTGCCAGATACGGCAGGTTATAATTAACGACATGCTCCAGCCCCTGTATATCTAAACCACGAGCAGCAACTTCAGTTGCAATTAATACCTGAACTTTATCAGACTTAAAATCAGCTATTGCTCTACGACGAGCGCCCTGACTTTTATCACCATGACAGACCGCTGAAGTAATTTTTGCCTGTTTCAGCTCTTTTTTAAGTTCATCAGCCTGCGCTTTAGTACTGGTAAAAACCAGAACTTTAAACCAGTTTTCCTGCTCAATTAACTCAAGAAATAACGCCGGTTTACGGTGCTCTTCAATTGCATAAACTACATGCTCCACCGTATCAGCTATTGCATTTTTTCTGGCAACACTCACCACTTTATGTTTATTGAGTAATGAACTGGCCATCATATCGACCTGTTTAGACATGGTAGCAGAAAACAATAATGTCTGGCGCTTGTCAGGTGCCTGCTTTAACAATGTCTGAACATCTGAAATAAATCCCATATCCAGCATCCGATCAGCTTCATCTAGTACTACAAACTCTACCTTTGAAAGGTGCACATTACATTGTGTCAAATGCTCTAACAAACGCCCTGGTGTAGAAACCAGTATATCAACACCTGCCTGTAACTTTTTTTGCTGCCCAGATAATTTAACACCACCATAAATAGCCAGGACCGAAAATGAAGTAAACTGAGCATAGCCTTTAATCGCTTCTGCTAATTGTTCTGCAAGCTCCCTGGTCGGCGTTAAAATAAGAACACGGGGATTTTCAGCTACGGTTTCTTCAGGCTTATCCAGCATCCGCTGCAGCACTGGTATAGTAAAAGCCGCTGTTTTTCCAGTACCCGTCTGAGCATTAGCAAGCAGATCCATACCACGTCGGGCAGGTACTATTGCCTGCTTTTGTATATCTGTCATCTGGCGATATCCACAGGCATCCACTGCTTTCTGTATCTCGGGAGCAAGATCTAAGGATGAAAAATTCATGATAATTCCTCTGGTACAACTATTAAGGCCAAAATTAGGGGCTGATTATAAAGGATTTAGAGTCACTTCGTATGATTGTTTAAACTGTTTAATCATTTACAATTAAATTCTGAATGTGTTTTATTAAGCTCGCTGCTTACTATATAGAGCACAAAATTAACCCGTATTTTTTGCACTACAAACAACACTTAAAAAAATAAAAATCTGATTATTAAACATTAACAATCAGGCAATCATTTTAGTTTATTACTGAAAACATATAAGCCTGAATAAAGACAATGCCCATTTTACAGAACATCTTCTACTTTCCAGGTTTCATAATGCAACATGCTAAATAACAGGGCACATAGAAATACCTTAAAATATTTTTATCTTCGTCACTAAATTCCCTGCTCTTCCATAATATGTAAAACCTGAATATGCTTAACCCCGCCCTGACGCCACTAACAACGCCATAACAGTACGCCAGCCTGCTTCTGCATCGGCTCCTGCCTGTTTAAATACTTTTTCAAAGCGCTCACGCTGGTCCCCCGATAGTTCATTCTCCAGCTTCAGGCCTTTTTTACTTAAGCTAACCCGCTTAACCCGTTTATCAGCCTGATCTGCTCTTACCCTGACATATCCGTCTTCAGTTAGCTGTCTTAATGGGCGATTTAAATACTGCTTACTTACCCCCATAACACCAAGCAGTTCATTAATACTGCACTCCGGATTACGCGCAATAAAGTACAGAATACGGTGATGCACACGTGAATAAGTTATTTCAGCCAATCGCTCATCTGGCCTGGCAATCAGGGCTTTAAAGCCAAAATGTATTGCTTCCAGCGCCTGATTCAGCTCATTTTCTCGTTTATTATTATTTTGGTCAATCATGTTGACATACTAACACACCCCATGCGAGAATAAAGGTCAATTTAATTGACCTTTATTTAAGGAGACACCATGCCTGTTGAAGGTATTTGCTGGATTAATAATGAAATTGTCAGGCTTGAAGATGCACGCATCTCTGTAATGGATCACGGACTTCTTTATGGAGACGGTATATTTGAAGGCATACGATTCTACAATAACAAAGCTTTTTTACTTGAACCACACCTGGAGCGATTAGTTGCATCTGCAAAAGCACTGGCACTTGAACTACCACAAGGCATCCCTGAACTAAGCACTACCCTGCAATCTGTAATTAAGGAATATAAAAATCATCATGGGTATATACGCTTAATTATTACCCGGGGTAAAGGCCCGCTCGGTATCAACCCGGCCCTGTGCAAAACACCTGAATTAATTATTATCGCCAGTCCACTAAATATGTCAGATGAACAGGCTCAAAAAAAAGGAATTCGAACCATTATCGCATCCACTCGACGCATACCCGCTGATTGCCTGGACCCGCGTATTAAAAGCCTTAACTACCTGAATGCAATTTTAGCTCGAATAGAAGCCAATAACGCAGGCGTTGAAGAGGCACTGATGCTAAACCAGCAGGGTTATATCACTGAAGGTACAGTTGATAATATTTTTATCGTTAACAATGGCGAGCTTTATACTACTCCATCTATTGATGGCTCACTTGCAGGCATTACCCGAGACCTGATTTTAAACCTGGCAAACGATAGTGGTATTAATACACATGTAAAGTCCCTTGCAGCTTATGATATATATGCCGCTGATGAATGCTTCTTAACTGGAACTGGTGCAGAGCTAATTCCAGTTAACGAGGTTGATGGTCGTAAATACTCAGACTGCCCCGGGAATATTTTTAAACAACTTAAGAATCAGTATCAAAACAGTCTAATACAACGACAATAAACAGACGTTTACCATACATAACTGTAAGAATAATAAAAAACACACAAAAGACCTACAGAGCAAGTCAGATAATCCTTAGTAATATATTGGATATATGCAGCTTTTGTATTTGCCTATATTCTGTATGCTATGCATGTATTAGTT
>JADGFA010000090.1 GCA_016744065.1 Gammaproteobacteria bacterium | reverse complement strand
ACATCTTTAAGATATAACAGACAGTTAGAAAAACTAACCGGTGTAACAGTATTAAGCCGTATACCTCCGGTTTCAACGAGTAATAATGAATTAAGTATGAGCACATAAAACAATGCGTATACCGCGTATTAATTGAGATAATTTAATGGCACAAACCCTGCATTATATTTATTGAGGAGTATGATATGAATGAAATAATAATCATTACTACAACACTAATAAGTGGATTTTTGATAATCTATCACCACCTGGGCTACCCACTAATTTTACGCTGGATACAAAACCATCGAACCAGTCAGGTAATAAAATCATACAATCGAAATTATACTGCCAACGATAAAGATAAATCACTGCCTACAATAACAGTCATTATTCCTGCTTTTAACGAACAAAAGTGGATTGCTGATAAAATACGCAATCTATGCATCCTTGATTACCCTGAGAACCTTTTAAAAATAATTATTGCCTGTGATGGCTGCAATGATAATACCGCTGAAATAGCAACACTCACGGCCTCTGAAACGGAATGCCATCAACATAAAATCGAAATCATTGATTTCAAAAAAAACCGAGGAAAAGTCGCTATTATAAATGAAATAGTAGAGCAATCAGATAGTGATTTAATTGCATTAAGCGATGTATCAGCCCTGGTATCTATTGATGCTCTGCTTATCGCAGCCACGCGTTTTAATGATCCTGAAATTGGCGTATTAAATGGTCATTACCGTTTATTAAACCCCGGCTCAACAGGTGAAGAAATTTACTGGCAATATCAAAGTCGTATTAAATCCAGCGAAGCAGCTCTAGGTTCTACTTTAGGAGCACATGGCGCATTTTATCTATTCAGGCGTTCATTATTTACCCCACTTGAAGTAGATACGATTAATGATGATTTTATACTGCCTATGAAAATTGTCGCATCAGGCTATCGTGCCGAATATGAAAATCGTATACAGGCCCTGGAACTGGAGGGTTCAAATACGAATATGGACCAAAAACGTCGCAGACGTATTGCAGCAGGTAACTGTCAACAAATTTTACGTCTGAAAAACCTGATGTTACCCAGTTATGGTGGCGTTGCCTTTGCATTTATATCAGGAAAGGGATTACGCGTACTGATGCCTTTCTTTATGTTAACAGCACTTATTGGTAGCCTGATGCTTTCTGGTACTTACCTACTGTTTTCAATACTATCAATCCTGCAACTGTTAATTTATCTACTTGCAGGGTATCAGATATTTTTTAAACCCGAAAAAAGCAATCGGATCATAGAGTCTATCGCCTATCTGGTGCGTGGACATTTTGCAGGCCTAATCGGCTCTTTACGCTATTTATCAGGCCTTGAACATGGGCGCTGGAAACGTGTCGTTTAATCAAACAGTTTTAAGGAATTAAATAATGAACAATATAAACCATATCTCAGCCGCAACTTATTATAGCAAATACTTAACTGATATTATTTTTTCCTGTATCGGTCTGTTACTTACATTACCGCTATTTCCTCTAATCGCTCTGGCAATTAAATTCAATTCCCGTGGCCCTGTTTTTTTCCAGCAACCACGTATAGGGGAAGCAACACCTGATCATGCTGTCATTTTTAAAATGATTAAATTTCGCACAATGAAAAACGATGCTGAAAAAAAATCAGGTGCTATCTGGGCAAGCACAAAAGATCCCAGAGTAACAACTATAGGCTCATTTTTACGAAAAACCCGTCTGGATGAATTACCACAGTTCATAAATGTATTAAAGGGAGAAATGTCTATTATTGGCCCAAGACCTGAGCGCCCCGGATTCTATCAGGAGCTTGAAAGAAATATTCCTTTTTTTGCCGAAAGAACCTATGGCGTTAAACCAGGCATTACCGGACTGGCACAGGTCACCCAGGGTTATGATACCTGCATAGACGATGTAAGAAACAAGGTGGCCCTCGACCATAGCTATGGGCTTGCACTGAGTAGTTTTACTTCATGGGTCAGGATGGATTTTAACATTACCATAAAAACATTAATAACAATGCTAATGGGGCGTGGAAAATAACATATACAATAAAACTTAACTTTTCACTCGATATGGTTTTTTACAGATTCAATCACTCTATATTGACAAATATCAATACAACTTAAAAACCACAGTCAGATATCGTGTTTTTTAAAATCTGTTAGGTATTAAATTAATAACCCTGTCACAATTTTAAAAACCTAATAATATAGCAATAACAAAACATAACTCATTACCGTTAAAATAAGGGCAGAATTAAAGTCCCATTGATAATTTAATTTTTATAAAAAAAATTATAATAAAAAGGTAAGTTTATGAAAAAAACATTATTTGTTATAGGCATTCTCACACTGGGATATTACACTGGCAGCGCCTATGCAGCCAGGGGTGATTCAGCCTCACTAGATAATATAGAAGCATCACATTTAACGTTTATGCGTGAAGAAGAGAAACTGGCACGTGATGTTTACCTGACACTCGCCGAACTCTACCCAAACCAGCAGGTATTTAATAAAATTGCAACAACGTCTGAACAAACACATACGGATACAATGCGAGATAAATTATCACAATTTAATTTAGCCGACCCTAACCCTGAAACAAACAATTTACCCGCTAGCCTGGGTATATTTACAGGTGCAGAATGGGGCTGGTATTTTACAGAAAAATATATAGCGTTAACAGAAAAAGCTAAATCTAATGAACTTGCCGCATTATATGTTGGCGCTTATATCGAAGAACTGGATATGCAGGATATTGCAATTTGTCCACAAGTTATGATTGACCATGGTTTCACCAGCCCCTGCGGCCTTGAATATACAGATGCAAAAGCACTGATAAATGCCTACAGATCATTAATTAGTGGCTCACAAAGTCATTTGCGCTCATATGTTGGTCAAATTGAAGCTGTTATTGGCACTGGCAACTATAAAGCACAATATTTATCACAGAGTCAGGTAGATGAGATTCTTGGTCGTTAATTTTAGCTTATATAAATAACGCATCCTTTATAATCACTATATTTTAGATACTTTATGAAATATATAAATATGTTTTTATATCTATTTTTTATACTGATAAATATATCGCAAACTTCAGTAGCAAAACCACCAGAAAAAGACTCTGATTTCGATGGCATAGCTGATGCTATTGATAAATGCCCTAACACCGCACAACTAAATAAAGTCTCAGCAGATTTCATTTATCGAGCCGCTGTAGACCCTGCACGTTTAACAAAAAAGTCCAGATCATTTCCTGTCGACAAAAATGGCTGTGAATATGACAACGATGGTGATGGCATAGTTAATAGTAAAGATTATTGCCCTGACAATAGTCCTGAATCATTAACTATGGGCGTTGCTGCCAATGGCTGCCCTGTTCATAGTGATTATGATGGTACGCCTGATTATCGTGACAAATGCCCTGATACAGCCAGCAATGTTAAAACAGATAAATTTGGTTGTATAAAACAGGAAATAGATATGAAAAAATAACTTTTAATCAAAAAAATTCCAATAGCATATAAAAAACCATATTTTTTCATACATATTTATGACTTCATAAAAATACAGTACACTGTAAAAC